>CACMGJ010000007.1 GCA_902613175.1 Halieaceae bacterium
TAAAAATTATTAAATTTTTTATTTCTTTAAATCAACAGCTTAAAACTATTTATAGACTCCCGCCGCCTCCACCAAACGCAAAAAGGGTGACCCGAAGGGGTCGCCCCTTTTGCATTTAGTGGAACTGGTGAAAGACTGAACACGCGCCGGTACGGCGAGGGTGGCCACCACGATGTTGACAGGTCGAGGAGGGTCGGGAGCAACCTCTCGAGTGCTCACAGATCTAAAACTACAGACAGAGCCACCTTAAATGCAGTCCTGGGCTACTCGGATGAGCAGATGGCCTCCCTCGTCCGGGCTTTAGATCGATGGCCCGCACTCTGGTGGATATATCTCTGGTCTGAGATCTTTAAATATAGTTTACTATATATATAGTACTATGTGGTGGCACGCTGCAACAGATGTGGGAGTGATCTATGCAGTTTTATCGAACGCCAGGTGAGTGTTTTCACAATCTTGTCGAGTTTCCATTCGAACCCCATTACGTACAGATTGACGATGGGCATGGCGGAGAGCTGCGCATGCACTATGTCGATGAAGGGCCCAAGAATGCACCTACCATTCTCTGCGTCCATGGCCAACCGGTATGGTCCTATTCATTTCGCAAGATGATCCCGACCCTGGTGGCTGCAGGTTATCGCGTAATTGCGCCTGACATTATCGGCTTTGGCCGATCTGATAAGCCCATTAATCCGCTGGACTACACGTTCGCGACCCATGTGGAGTGGATGCACGATTTTGTTCGTCGGCTGTCACTTAAAGGTATTAACTTAGTTTGCCAAGATTGGGGCGGTCCGATTACCCTGCGTCTCGTTGCAGCTGATCCAGATCGTTTTGCGCGGGTGGTGGTTTCGAACACCGGGCTGGCCGATGGGCGCGGCATCTCGTCGGCAATGGCGCCCAAATTGCGACAACTGCTGGCGCAGACTCCGGTCCTTAACACTGAAGATTGCGATAACGCGATGCGGGAAGGGCTGGGGGAACGCGGTGGCTTTCAAGACCAAGCCAGGAATGCAGCAGCTGGCAACGATAAGCGTCCTCCATTCATGTATTGGATACAACACTCCGCCAAGTCAGAGGATTTTAACCCTGGAGCGATGATGCGGCGCTGGCTAATGCGCTGTACTGATGAGCAGCAGGCGGGCTACGCCGCGCCGTTTCCGGTCGAAACGGCTAAACAGGGCGCGCGCAGATTTCCTAGCATCATTCCGCTGTTTCCTGACGATGTGGAAGTGCCAGCAAATCGCAAAGCGTGGGAGGCGCTCCGTCAGTTCGAAAAGCCATTTTTAACGGCCTTCAGTGAGGAAGATCCGGGGAATATGGATCAGCAGTTCCAAGCTGAAGTCCCAGGAGCTGCAGGGCAAAAGCATGTTCGGTTTAAAAACGCTATGCACTACACCCAAGACGATGTTGCGGAAGAATTTGCCGAGGTAGTGCTGGCATTTATTGCTGACAATCCTTAGCGGCAGCTGAGGCGAGATACATTGGCCAATGTTATCGCGGTGAAACTCAAGTTTTGTGGCAAGCTTGTTGGCTGCTACCTGACTGGTGGGGCTTTAAGACGAGCAACAGGAGGCGACATGTTTGATGGACACTACATCACATGGGAGGGCTCTGACGATGCGCACACTATGGTGTCGTTTGAGAAAACCTTACGGTCGATTTATGCCGGCGAGCAACGCCCTGAGTCTGAATCGCCGACTGATTCCGTAGCATCAGCACAATGAAGGTTACTCGATCCATGCTGCACTCGGATTTGCAGCCTTTTTACTGGCGCTTTCGTCATATTGGCGTGATGGTGCGGTTCCGTTGGTTAGCTCTTTTGATCAATTTTTTGTTGAAGCACTTTGCTGCAGGCAAAAACATTGATGGGCTTGATTGTGAAGAACGTTTTGTGCCAAGTGCTGATGGAGGCAGTGAAATAAGAGTCCGTATATTTAAGCCGAGAGAACAAAAGGGCCCTCTACCAATTTTGGTTTACCTTCATGGCGGCGGATATGTGTTGGGCAATCCCGAAATGTCCGCCGCTGTTATTCATCGATTTATCGAGAGCCGTCCATGCATCGTGGTTGCTCCAGACTACTGCAAGGCGTATACCGCACCTTTCCCTGAGGGTTTTAACGACTGTTATGACACTCTCGTCTGGGCTGCGAATCACGCCCACTCATTCGGAGGTCGAGCGGATGCAGTTATCGTCGCGGGTCATAGTGCGGGTGGCGGCTTGACCGCCGCGGTAACAATGAAAGCACGCGACTGCGGCGACGTCGAAGTAGCATTTCAAATGCCTATTTACCCCATGATTGATGATCTCCAGCCTTCAGATCTTGATCGTCAGATAGACGTTTGTGTCTGGAATACGAAAACTAACGGGCTGGCGTGGAGCGCTTATCTTGCGCACCTTCATTCGCGAGGCGACGTCATCCCTGCATACGCGGCTCCGGCTCGGTGCATCGATTTTAGTGGGCTGCCACCTACCATCACTTTCGTTGGCTCGTTAGAGCCGTTCTATTGGGAAACCAAATCTTACGTTGCTGCCCTGCGAGCGGCGGGCGTCAAAGTAGCGTTCGAGGAGTTTGAAAACTGCTTTCATGGGTTCGATACCATTGCGGCTGGCACCAATATCAGCAACGCAGCCCTGGATTACACTTTTACGCAGTTCGCTGATTTTTATGACCGATATACGGTGTCGTAATCGCCGGCTTCGAAGTCGCGGCAATCAACACAGAAATTACCTGCCGCTCAGCACTTTGGTATATCCAGTGCCTGAAGACCTTGTCTGACCTGTCATCCCTTTCATTAAGGAGTAGCATTTCTTGCCGTTGCAGTGCCGCTTAAGCAAGCGCCTATTCGCAAAAAATAAGCACCGCAGGATTCTGAATTAACAATGCGCTGAGAGTGGTTTGAAGGTCCAGGTCATCGTCACCAAGTTCGGGCGAGGACTCTTACTCCCGCCGCCTCCACCAAATGTAAAAGGGGTGTTTCGAAGGAGTCGCCCCTTTTGCATTTAATGGAACTGGTGAAAGACTGAGCACGCGCCAGCACCGCGCGGGTGGCCGATACGAGGTTGGCGATCGCTGAGGCCATGAACTGCCGAGAGCGATCTCATTCGGGTCGCTCATCCTTTTCTAGGCACTCTGCATTACCAGGTATCAATGAACGCGTGCTTTTTCTCGCTTCTTTGCGGTATCGGGGGTACCTTTTTTAAGCCTTCTACAATCCATGATCTTGTCTCGGCAGGGTCAATAACATCGTCTAATCCACCCCCTGCCGCCGCATTAACGGCCTTAGCTTGCTCATACCCTTCGGCGACCTTCGCGTTAAAGACTTTTAGTCTCTCCTCCGCATCTTCTATGGCCATCAGCTCGTCTCGGAATCCGAGCTTGATGCTACCTTCGATGTTCATCGCCGCAAATTCTGCTGTCGGCCAGCCCACGGTAAGAAGACCAAGGGACGAACTGCCCCCGCACATGGCTTGGATACCTAGACCATAGGCCTTGCGGATAACCACACCGAACTTCGGTGTCGTGGTATTCGCGCCGATATTAAACATTCGTGCAGAATGACGAACAAGTGCTGTGGCCTCAGCTTCGGGTCCCACCATCAGTCCAGGGCAGTCCATCAGGCTCAGTATGGGGATGTCAAACGCGTCGCATAATTTCAAAAATCTGGCGCTCTTATCTGCGGCCTCAGAATCAATAGCGCCGGACAGGTGATGAGGATTGTTGGCAAGCACCCCCATTGGTTGTCCCTCAATGCGGATGAACGCCGTGATCACTCCAATCCCAAACTTTTCTCTAACCTCTAGCACCGAACCGACGTCGGCGAGCGTCTCGATTACCTGCCGCATATCGTAGAGTCGCAGTCGATTTTCAGGGATGACTTGCCGGAGACTTCGCTGATCTGCAGCCTCCCACTCGCTGAGTATGCCTTGGAAATATGATAAGTATTTTTTTGCCACTGTTACGGCTTCGGCCTCATCGTCAACCAGAATATCCACAACGCCATTCGGCACCTGAAATGACATGGGGCCAACCTCTTCAGGTGTGTACACGCCAAGTCCCCCGCCTTCGATCATGGCTGGCCCACCCATGCCTATCGTAGAATCTTTTGTCGCAATAATCACATCACAACAGGCCAGCAAAACAGTGTTCCCAGCGAAACAGCGTCCATGGTTAATGCCGATCATTGGGACGGCCCCAGACAGCTTGGCAAACTGCGTAAAGGTATGGGTATCAAATGACACGCCAGGGCCCAAATCATCATCGCCCGGGCGACCGCCGCCTCCCTCACTAAATAGCACTAGCGGCATGCGAAATCGGAGAGCCAACTCAAACAACCGATCAGTTTTGTAATGATTTCGGCTGCCCTGCGTACCGGCTAATACGGTGTAATCGTAATGAACCACCATGGCGGACGATGATTTATCACCAAATAAGTCAGCATTGATGGTGGCGGTACCACCGATTAAACCATCTCCGGGCGTGCGTTTGCGTAGTGTGTCCATATCATGGCGCTGATGCTGACGCGCAACGATAAGAGGCCAGTATTCTTTGAATGAGTTTTGATCTACCAAGTCAGCAATATTTTCCCTGGGCATGCGACCACCACGTGCTCGTCTTTTTGCCACTGCCTCTAGTCTATTCTCGTCTAGCGTGTACGCGTGCCGATCAATGTTTTCTTGCAAGTCGGCACGAACGTGATCAAGGTCTACCTGGATTTGAGAGGTTTCGTCCTGCTCTCTTTCAACCTCCGCTTCTTCGAGAACGAAGAGGGTCGCTGCCTCCGTAACAATGTCACCTACCTGCACAAGCATCCGGTGAACGATCGCATCGCATTCCGCAATAATTTCATGTTCCATTTTCATTGATTCAATGACCAGAATGGCATCACCCGCTTTCACCTGCGCTCCGGCTTTAGCTTCGACCGCGACTATGGTACCGGGCATGGGTGCACGTCTAGAGACCATGCCTTCAGGTACATCAATCTCTTGGGGCTCCGCGGGGGCTGTCTGGCCAATCACATCTTGCTGGGTGAAAACCGCAAGGGGGTCCTCTCGTTTTGATGAGCCCTGGCTAACCCCCTCGGCTCCTCCGTCAGCCTCGGCGACCATGAAATAGGCTGGGCCCTGCCACTCGTTGGTCAACTGATCGACCCTCTCTTCGATCCACCGCGTATGCGTAGCGCCGTTAATAAAATCCTCATGGGACAGTATGTTTTTAAGAAAAGAAATGTTGTTTCGCGCACCTTCCAGATGAAACTCTGATAGTGCCCTGATCGATTTTCTGGCCACATCGGAAAAATTGGATGAGCGCTCGTGCACTATGACCTTGGCGAGCAGAGAATCGTAGGCAATGCTCGTCTTGTAACCAACATAACCAAACCCATCGGTTCGAACTCCGGGTCCGTTGGGTGGTTCATATCGCACCAATCGTCCTGAACCTGGCCTGACACCGCCATCAGCGGTGATGGTCTCTAAATTGACCCGAGCCTGAATCGCAAATCCAGACAGCGTCGGTGGCGCCTGAGCATCGAGACCTAAATCGGTGAGTGAGGATCCGAAGGCCACTGCGATCTGACCGCGAACCAAATCAAAGCCTGTGACTTCCTCGGTCACCGTATGCTCAACTTGCAGACGAGCATTGGCCTCAATGAAAACAAAATGATCCTCTGTGGCGCTACCGGCTGATCTGTCGTCCTCCACACCTTTGTCCAAAACTAAAAACTCGAACGTACCAAGGCTCATGTATTTTTCTTGTTGCGCAAAGCTCACAGCCGCGCTCGTCATTTTTTCTCGTAGACTGGGTGCTAAGTTCGGCGCCGGCGCAATCTCAACCACCTTCTGATTGCGGCGCTGCACAGAACAGTCTCGGTCACCAAAATGGACGATGCTACCGCTGGCATCGCCAAGTATTTGAACCTCGATATGCCTGGCACGCGATAAAAACTCTTCTACGTAAACATCACCAAGACCAAAGAACGCAAGTGCTTCAGATTGGCATCGCTCAAACGCCTCCTCGAGATCGTGTTTGTCGTGAACAACACGGGTACCGCGACCCCCTCCACCGCCGATGGCCTTAATAATGATCGGCCCATCAACACGGTCAAAAAATTCGTTTGCCTGCGCTAGAGAGACGGCGTAATCAGTCCCGGCAAGCACAGGGACGCCCGCTTGACTGGCTGCCCGTCTTGCGGCTCCTTTATCTCCGAACAGGGTTAGGTGGTCAACACTGGGTCCGATGAAGGTGAGCTCCGCGGCCAGACAGGCGGCGGCCAAATCGGCACGCTCAGACAGGAAACCGTAGCCCGGGTGGATCGCATTGCAGTTACTTGCTTGAGCCGCGAGCACTATCTGCTGAATATCGAGGTAGGCCTCCGGACCTTGTCCGGGAATTAAAACGGCCTCGTCACTCATTTTGGTATGCAGGCTGGCTTGATCGTCGCTCGAGTAAATAGCGACGGTCCGAATACCCATATCCGCTGCGGCGCGAGCAATGCGGATGGCTATCTCGCCACGGTTCGCGATTAAAATTCCTTGAGACAGCATAAACTTCCCCTGCTGGTATGGTTAAGTTTCTATCGAACGTTCCTGTGATGGTTATTGCTATCAGGATTAGTCGCTACGGCAACTTAATTCGTGGCCTATTACCAATCACACCGTCCTTATTTAGTTTTTCTAGTTGACTGTCGGATAGTCCTAGAAGACCACCCAGTATTTCTCGATTATGCTGTCCCAACGTCGGTGCTGATGTCCCAACTGGAATCGCTGACTCCCCAGGTCTCCAGGGCGCGCTCGGATGGGGTTGCTCACCCATAAACGGATGCGACACAAATTGCATGTAGCCACGAGCAAGCAAATGTGGGTCGTCCATCAAGTCCGATGCACTGTTCAGGGCGATTGCCGTGATACCGATCGACTGTAGATCGTGCATCATTTGTGGCGCACTACCAATGGCAGTCCACTCCTTAACAGAACAAGCTATCTCCTCAGCTTTGTTCCGCCGGTGGTCTAGACTCAGCGCAGCATAAGGCCCAAGTGTCGGTATATGTGTGACGGCTGAACGCCACTGCGCCTCTGTCTCCACCTGGATCATTATCCAGTCATCTTCATCGATGCATGCAAAGACTCCGTGAATGAAATAGTCAGGGCTAAAATTCCCTCGCCTAGCAGGGGGCTCACCTTTAATCGACTGATGAACCACACCGTGCATGGCGTTGGGCAGCAGACACTCGACTTGACTAAGATCTACAGCTTGCCCCTTACCGGTTTTCTTTTTATAAAACAGCGCGGTGAGGAGCGCTGCAGTCCCATAAAGGCCCGCAATCGCATCACCAAATGCAACGTGTAACATGGTCGGCGGTTGATGTTCGCTGCCCTGCAAATGTGGCAGCCCTGACGACTGCTCAACGGTAGAACCATAGGCTCGAAATGCGGCCCACGGCCCAGTACCACCAAAGGCGGGCATTGAAACCATCACAAGTTGAGGGTTTTCTCGACACAGCACCGGATAGTTCAGCCGTAACTTCGGGAGTACGCCACCTGAAAAATTTTCAATCACAGCATCTGCTTGCCCGACGAGACGCAGCAATAGCTCCCTACCTTCTTTCGACTCGAAATCCAAAGTGACGTCAAGTTTGTTGCGGTTGAGATTGATAAATCGGACCTCTTTTTCGGCGCCATTGGAATTAATCCACTCCTCAGTGGCCTCCCAGCTTCGAAACCAATCAAACCGAGTACAACCCTCAATCTTAATGACAGTAGCACCCATGTCAGCAAGGTTTCGCGTGGCCAGTGGTCCGGCCCAACCCATGGAGAGATCGACAATCACAACCCCCTGCAGTGGGCCCTGTGTGGTGCTCCAATCAACCTCGCCACTGTGAGATCCATTGACACCTCTAGCATCATAGGCTGTTGAAGTTTCCCTAGCCCACGATCGGTTGTGAGCTCCGAGAGGGACCGCATCACCACCAAAGTGTGGTGGCGTGTCAACTAATCTGAATGGGCAGGAAGGCGCTTGAAAGGTCTCGCCCTCGGAGCTGTATTCACTGAAAGCACTGCGCTCTACATATTGATCAACCGTGAATAACTCTTCCATAGTCGGCACGCGCGCAAGCGGAATGCGCATACACTGGCCTCGATAGAACAAATCCTTGGCACTGTGCTCTGAGAGCGCTTTCAAGATTCTGGGTTCTATGATTCCCACGTCATCTAACCTGGCCATACTGTTTTGATACTTAGATTCCATGGCAAGATCATCGAGCCCTAGCAACTCACAAAAAGCTGCCCACTGCGAAGGGTTGAGTACGGTGACCCCCAACCAACCATCCTTGCAAGGCCATATACCCAGTGGATAGGTAGGGGCGAACCGATTGATACCCAGTCTTTTTGGCATTGGCTGGTCATTAAAGCTCATGGCTGCGCCAATATCGGTCAGACACATGTTTGCTTCCAAAATTGAAGCGTCGAGACAAAATGCGCCAGACCTCTCTAGTCCCGAGAGCACATGCCCCAACAAGAAGCCAACCGACCCATTAAATGCGCTTAAACCAGCTATGACCTGCGCCTGATAGCCCGTAGGAATAATGGGGGGACCATCGGTATCGCCAATGCCGTGCATCAATCCGGTAAGCGCATGGATCGACGCATCAGAGCCGCGAAAGCTAGCATAGGGACCGTTCAAGCCATACCAGCTAATAGCGCAGACATTAGTATCAAAGTCATCTACCGCCAACGATGTTGGCAAGGTTGATACATCGAGGATTACAAGATCAGCCGCAAGAATAGCCGGATGTGTCAGTGCGCTGTCAGTCCAGCACACACTCTGTTTATTAGCATGAAGATAAGCATGAATTGCGCTGGTGCCGTTATCTAGTAACGGCGCAATATGGCGGGTGGAAAAACCTTCAGGCGGCTCTAAATTGACTACCCTCGCCCCATAATCAGCATACAGCTTTCCCGCGTAGCCACTGGCAACGGTGCCTCCAATATCGACAATCAGGAGATCCTGAAACGGTGATGAATCAATAGGTGCGCGCGCAGTCACTCTAACCCCAGTGTCTTCTTTGATGCTTGATGGCGCACTTAAATGGCAATGGCCTCACCGTTCATACCATCGGATTCACTGCTAGCAAGAAATACGGCAATGTGCGCGATCTCCTCTGGCTGTAAAAATCGGCCCATTGGAATTTGTGCAAGGATGCGCTCACGAAATTCTGCTGACGGCATGCCCTGCGCCTCCATGCGTTGCTCTACACCCTTAATAAGATCGGTCTCCACAATGCCGGGGCAAATGGCATTGACGTTGATACCGTTTTTCGCATTCTCCAGCGCGATACAGCGAGTTAGACCCACGATTGCATGCTTTGAAGTGTTGTAAGCGGCAGAGTTAATACTGCCTCGCAATCCGGCAACTGAGGCAACATTAATAACTTTACCTCGACCCAAACTTTGCATGTGCCTAATTGCGTACTGGGTTAGATAAAAGACCGAGTAAACGTTGGTCCTCATAAGCTGATCAAACTCATCCATGCCATGATCAACGAAGGGTTTTCCAATATGAATGCCCGCATTGTTAACAAGCACATCAAGGTCTGGGTGCCGCTCTATTGAAAAACAAAATAGGGCCTCTATTGAATCCATCGAACTGATATCAGTTGGGAAAAAAGAGACGTCGACACCATAGCCGTCTAGGGCTGCCTGAGCCTTCTTCAGCCCCGCTTCATTAGACGCAGTGAGCACTAAGTTTGCTCCCTGACTGGCGTAAGCCTTTGCAATTGCAAACCCGATGCCCCGACTAGCACCCGTGATCAGCGCAGTCTTGTGCTCGAGTCGTTTGCCTCCGGCCGTGATTGGATTAGACATCAGGTCCAAACCTCCAGACTGTTAGCGCTAACAATCTCTCGAGGCAATCCTAGATTGAGGCGCGCACCCTTGTGCACGTAGACTGGCTTCATGGCCACTTCCTTGATAGCAACGCTTTAATTTGAACGCCCTTCGTATAGTCTGCAGATCCATGTGATGCTAGGCGCCTCCGAGTCCCGGAATCTCGCAAAAAAAATCAGCCTCAACTTTCATACTGACGGCAGAGTTTTGATGGCCCGCACCACCCCAATTTGGCATCACCATCGAATACAACCCGACTCCTCCAGCAACCATGACTAGAATGTGCTCCTGAGCCTTGAACGCGGGATATTCGCCATCAGGGTCGTCTATAAAATGTTTCCCAAATTCCCCTCCAAACCGAATATGGTCTGCTTTTGATAGATGTGTGAGCTCCCACAGTCTTTTTTGTATCGATTCTCTCGTGTGCCCCGATCGCGCCAGTACATTTGCGTGCTTAGGCCCTAAACAAACCAGCGCCATCCCTGATGCAAAAATGGCATTATTAGTGGCGATATTGGTCAGTCCAACGGACAAAATGTGCAAAAGCTTCTCCGCATCCTCGGGGTCGTCAGCGTTATCGCTATAAAGACACGAATGTGGTGCCTCGCAGCCTAAGACTGTGACGACGCTGTCAGACTCATCGAAGCCCAGGCTCGTATGCATGGGCGGGAAGGGCGACTCCTCCTCCGCTTCCGCGAGGCAATACGTAAACTTCCCGGGGTGGCCATGAAGGGCCATGTCAGATATACCGGGGCGCCCACCGCCGATATTGATCAAGCAAAGACGTAGAGCCCGTCCAATACTGGCGTTGGCTCGATGGCCGGGGCCAAGTGCGCCGTAACCGGACGCCACTGGACCGCAGGTGTTGCGAGCCGCCCCATTAACGATAATTAACGGGGCCGTGCAGTGTGTGGTCGCTTGCAATTCTGATAGGTCAAATTCGGGTTGTGCCACGGCTTTAACCGCCGCCACGAGAAGGGGCATGTAGTCCGGCTTGCACCCTGCCATCACGGCGGCAGCCGCAACCTTTTCTACAGTTGCAACGCCCATCAAGGGCCCCAATACACCGAGCACCATGTCGCCATCTAACCCAGTAGCCAGGATACTTTTGGTCACCCTTTCCACCGTAGGAATGATTACCGGGAGACCATCAGTGCAACCCAAGTCGTGAAGTTGCTCTAACGCCGACTCCTCGTTTTCAGCCGTCAAAAAGTCAAACATTTTCAAAACTATCCAGAATATCCTCAATAACTTCCTCAGCGATCAGCCCAATTTTTTCCTCCCCCAAGCCTGCGATCGGGTGTGGCAATCTAACTCGTGGAATGTCGGGCATCCCTAATGAAGTGGCTACAAACGACCCCTGATCCCAAAAATCTTCAGTGATCAAGGTCACCACGGGAAACCCTCGCTGAGCAATGTTGTATCCGTCACGCACGGTGCCGGTAGTGCAGCTGCCTCAGTGCCCGTAAGCGGCGATCGCGGCATCACAGGTTGCAAAGATATCGTCGAGCATCCCCTCGGTCGCTGCGACTCCCGCGTTGTTTTTATTCCAGAAAAGGGTCTTCACATTCGGCAGGCGCTGCTTTAGAGCAAGACCCACCTTCTTCACGAAAAGCTCAGAATCAGGGAAGCCATTTGCAATTAGCGCAACAGTAATGCTCTCACCAGCATTAGAGCGCAAATCGCAAGAAAGGACGTACGCCTGTTCTTCGGCCGAAGCCTCGCCTCGAGGATCAACAAATTCAATCACTTTTCTATCTCTCGTTATTTCAATATAGTTAACTATATTTAGATGTGGTTATTGAGTAAAGAAGTTTTAGTGTTGGGTCGAACATAGTCTGGCCTCATACGTGGTATCGCGTGTTCGAGCCAGACGTTAACCAACGTCAGCTTGTGTAGCAGGCCCGCGGATAGGGACCTTTTACAAACACGTTCAAACTTGGAAGGAGCTCGAGACTACACTGGCTATGACCGCTTACAAAGAAGGCAGAAAACGCCTGGAGAACAACCTTCAAAGTCAGGTCACTCTCAAAATTTGGCTCTAATGGCTGGAGAAACAGTTTCGTAGTTGACGGAACTTGGATTAGAACGTGCAAGCGGGAGCAGGGGCATACGTCATCAGCTATGCTGAGTGATAATTATCTGCCTATTGCTCATTCTGACTATAAAGATTTGTTCGCAGATTAGTGAGCAAAAGACTTTGAGATGGATCGCAGGAACGACCCGTGACGTCGCCTAGCGTTAGTGTCAGCTACGCGGCACTCACAGTCTTTCTTAATCGTCGCTGCTTTGATCACCCTGTTGGGAAAAGGAGAGAACATTGGACCTACAAATTGCAGGAAAAAAGGCGCTGATGGCAGGTGGCAGTGCAGGTATGGGGCGCGCAACGGCTGAACGATTAGCCGAGGCCGGTGTTGAGCTTTATATATCTGCACGTCGCGAGGAACGACTGGTTAGGGCCGCAAAGGAAATTGCTGAAACCTACGGCGCGACGGTAATACCCATTGTTGCAGACTCATCAACTGACGCAGGCCGGGCCACCTTGTTTGAAGCCTGTCCGGACCCCGATATTGTTGCAATTACGATCAAGCCTCCAGCGCCCAATGGAGACTTTTTGCAGGTCACGCCTGAAATGTGGCGAGAGTCAATTGAGACGACATTACTGGGCCCCATCGAGATTATGCGCCACTACATTCCTCACATGAAAGATCAGGGCTGGGGTAGGCTTTTAAACATAGGCACGTTTTCTGCAAAGAACCCAATGATCTGGCGCCTCATGTCGGGACCCGCCAGATCTGCTTTAATTAATTACACAGCGAGCGTCTCTCGAGAAATTGCTCAGTATGGCGTCAACATCAACAACATATTGCCCGGGATGTTTGCAACAGAAGGGTCGGAAGAAAATGCTATGGCCTATGCCGATGCCTTTGGCCTAGAGCACGACCACGAGGTTATTGCAGAGCACTTTCAACAACACAACAAAATTCCGGCTGGCTTTGCGGCGATTGCTGACGATATGGCGCCTATGGCCGCTCTTCTTTGCAGCCCCTTATCACGCTATATCGTTGGCCAAAATATTGTCATCGACGGCGGTCAGCATTACTCATTATTCTGAGTTGATTTTTTAGATTCGTTAGCGCAGACCAGTCCTTAACTTATCGTGGAGATGGGGACTGGGAACGAAATGTAGTCTCTACCTGACCCAACTTATCGATTTTGACGCGCACCAGGGAATCGCAGGTGATCGAAATTAACTCTGTGGGACATCCGGGAATCACTATCATACCTTTTTTCAAAACCTCGTCATTGCTAGACAAAAAGTTAACCAACCAGCGTAAAGATTCGAGGGGGCCTCCCATAATCTCGTCGGCTCTAGAGGACGCAACTAACTCGTTGTTCTGATACACGAAAAAATTTTCGCGCCCGAAGGTCAGCGCCCGGGGTGATACTTTCGTGTCGCCAACGATGAGGCCCGCGTGAATACCACCAGAACAGATAAGCTCCTGCGCACTCGGAGGTTGATGCCAAAACGTATAATCGTGGAGTTCTATTCCCGGGCTGACGTAGCTTATGGATTGAATAAGTTCCTCATCAGAGAGGTCTGCGCCACACAGATCGTGACCTATCATCAGCACCATCTCTGGTTCAATAGCGCAATGACCATAGGCCGTCCAGTCAATCCCTATTCGCGCCCCAGTCACATAGGGAGCAAACAATCTCGCTGAAATGGGCGTAGCAAGACCCAATTGCGAACGTATCGCGCGGCTAGTGCATCCGACCTTGTACCCAACAACGCTCTCACCGCGCGCGATACGTTTCTCGCACACCTGATTTTGGACTTGGTAGGCCTCGGAAATAGCGAGGCGCTCCGGTGACGATTTTTCCAGTCGCCAAACCTTAGTGTAGTGAGCGTTAAAAAAAGCGTCAGCGACAGTCGCTAAGTCATGCTTGTAAGTACAATCTTCGGTAAGGTTGTCTTGTGACAATTACGATCCTTAACCTCGCGAGATCTTCCTTAACCTCGCAAGCTTCCAAGAATTTCAATCAAAGCATTTTGCAGCGAGTGCGAACGCGCGATCGAGCAACGGAGACCTTATATCCCTGTGCCGAAGACCCATGATGTCAGTAGTAAATCGTTTGATAGGAGCATCCAGCTGTTTCACCTTTCCTTTTGCCAACTCGACCGCCATAGCAAGTTGCGGCGTGTGGCACAAACAATCGGAATTGATAACTAACTCTTTACCCATATGCAGTGAGTCAATCGCCACAATTCTAAGTTTGTTTCTCACTAAACTCGGACCCTCGGTCATCCGCGGGTAATGAGGCGTGATGTCGGGTGCGTTGGTGTTTAGCATCCAGGGATAAGCCTGAAGATCTTTACCCGTTATGCAGCGATCAATTCCGGTAAGAGGGTGATCTGCGGAACAGAAAACTCCAAAATCGCTACGAGTCATCAGTTTAGAGATAAGCGACGCGGGTATTTTCCCATCACTAGGGACACTGCCGAATGCTATGTCGATAGTCCCGCTCTCTAAATCAGAAAACATGCTCTCAAAATGGGATTCAGAAAACTCGACCATCAGTGACGGATACTCCTCACTCAGTGCAGAAGTCAATTTCCCAACGAAATCGCTCGAACGTATGTCACCCAACGCTATTCGAATTCTGGCATCACTGACCTTTAGCTCCGCTTGCGCAAGTCTTAAATATTCGAGGGTCCTTTTAGCGTGAGGATAGAAATCTCTGCCCCTCGCATTCAGAACCATTCCTCGGCCCCGCCGCTCAAAGAGCGAGACACCCAGCTGATTTTCCAGTCTTTTGATACTTCCGCTCAACCCTGGCTGAGATATATGCTGGTCGTCAGCCGCTGCATGGGCCGTGCCCGTCTCAACGAGCGCCACAAAGTGCTTCAACTGTCTAACATCCATATGGTCATCGCTCCTTATTGGGTATGTAGCTGAGCATTATTACGACGGCTTAACTCTATAGTCTGCCAACTCAGATGCCTACCATTTTCAAGTCGATCCAGATTTAGCCAAAACTCCACATCGGGGGAAAACTTGAGTCAACAATGGTCTATTTTTATCTATAAGAAAGAACTACATGCAAAAAAAAGCCGCCCTTTTAGGCGGCTTTTCCAGCTACTGCGTCTTAGTTGTTGTAGGTAAATCTGATTCCGATCGTTCTAGGTCGCAATGTCATGTGACGATCGTCAAAAAATGTTTGAGGCATAATAAAGGTGTATCCGTCCTCATCAAGCGCGTTTTCTGCATACAAAACAGCAGACCACTTGTCGGTGACATAACCGACGCTCAAATCAACCTTGGTGATCGAGTCGGTGTTTGCAAAATTCGGCGAAGGCGCTCCAGTCCCGGGACTAAAAGGGAAGCCATTTGGCATAGAATCGGTGTAGGAGAAATCCATCCGACCGAACATTTCATTACCACCTCCCACGGAATTAGTATATTGGAGATGACCTGAAGCTTGAAGGTCTGGGGAACTTAACGAGGATCCCACCACCGCTCCCACCATTGCTGACTCTTCCGACGTAATTGATGTTATTTCAGCACTCTGATGGGCGACCGCCAAACCATACTCAAAATAGTCGTTAGGCCGACCTAAAATGTCCAATTCAATTCCCTCTGACTCCGCCTCGCCCGCATTAGCATAGAAAACAGCACTGTCACTGACGCGTTGAGCAAAGAGTTGGATGTCATCCCAAACCATCTGGTAGACGGCCAAATTAACGCTGACGGTATCCCACTGCCCTTTCATGCCAACTTCATAATTCCACATGCTATCTGACTTCGACAATTCTGGGATTACAAGGGGGTCGTCGGGATCAAGACTGCTAGTACCGAGCTGACCATTGATACCAACGCTAAAGGCCGAGCGATTGACATCATTGGCCCGGAATCCCTCGGAGGCCGTCGCATACCAATTGACCTCGTCACTCGCTTCCCAAGCCAAGCTCAGCTTCATCGTGCTGGGAGCAACCTTGCCCGGCGCGTACTGCCCCGCCACATAGGGGGTTGGTGTAAAGGAATCGGCTCCCATGAAGACGACGGGGACTATGAAACCACCAGCTGAACCGCTACCACCAGCAGTGCGCTTATTTTTGATTTCGATTTCAGCTGATCGAAATCCTACAGTGGCCTTGAGAGTGTCACTCAGCCGGTAACCCAACTCGGCGAATAAAGCGCTCTCTTCCAAGTTATCCGTTACAGGACTTCCGTAGACAAACGCATTGTCTACACCCATATAGTCATTGCTCAACCCGCCAATAGAGCCACCGCGGGCATCGACAAACTCTTGAGTGACGTGGAAGACTTGATTAAATACGACCTCGCGGTCTTGTAAAAATGCACCAATAACCCAATCCACCTTCGAGTCACCTGTGGAGACCATCCTGACCTCCTGCATAAAAAACTCACTTTTCTGTTCTCGCACTAGGCCCCACGGGAACGCACCGCCTACAATCGCGCTTAAGTCCGTCTCTTGCAGTGGATCGGTTTCTGAAAAGTTGGTGGATGAGGTAATCGTTGCAAAATCAGTATTATAGGTTAGCGTCACATTGTACTTGTTAAGCTCCACTCCAACCTGTTCTTGCTTAAAATTGCTTCTCGTATTCTCTCCTAGGTCAGGATTTATGGTTCCACCGTCATCAGACTCATTGTCCTGATAGAGATAGGTAAAGTCTGCTGTCAACCGGTCATTGACCTGCCAGCCGATGGCTGCCTTAAGTGCAGTTGAGGAGTAGTTGTTCGACGGACTCATGCCAATACCCGTGTTTGAGACCCACCCCTCCTCATCAGAGATCGACGCCGACATCCTAAAGGCCACTGAGTCACTCAGTGGCACATTAAACATAGCCTTGTAACGCTGTCTCAACTCCCCACTCGTGGAGCCAAGATCTGTTGCAAATTTATAATCGACGCCGCTCGGATCAGGTTTGTTCGAAATAATCCTGACCGCACCAGCCAGCGTGCCAGCTCCGAATAAAGTCCCCTGCGGTCCTTTCAGCACCTCAACTCTAGCAGTATCAAACAAACCAAAATCCATGTTGACGGTACTTTTACCGTCTTGCATCGGCATTTCATCTAAATATATCGCCACTGCTTTCTGGAGGCCCTCTGTATTTTGGCCAACCGAAATCCCCCGCATGACAAATGTGGGGTTTAAGTTGCTCGATGCCTCGTTGTAGGTGAGCCCAGGTACAGCTTCTGCGATACCGCTGAATTGCGAAATACCTTTCGCGTCAATCGTATCGCTACCCAAAACAGATATTGACATGGGGACATCGCGAAGGCTTTCCTCGCGCTTAGTCGCTGTTACGACCACTTCTTCTATTACCGACTGAGCTTGCGCGATCGATGTTGTCGTTCCCGACGCCCCAATCGCAAACAAACTGAGGGCGGCGGTTTGATAAAATTGTTTTGTTGGAGACTTTTTCATTGGACAACCCTTTTTTTTATATTTTATGGACCTTTCGGGTCTTTAAATAACGCTTTCGCGCAACCCCGACCCTTCAAGTATGTTGATTCCAACCACTGGGTTCCATACATAATGGCCTATTGATAAATAATTAGATGTTATTAAAAAATAGGCGCGATAGAGCAAATCTACCGATGCTTTATTGCTAAGCTATCTCGCCTCGCTCGGGCCGGAAATGCGATTATGAAGCCTTATCGAAATGGTCACAAACCAGACCGAGCCTGACGGAAAATTTCTATGCGAGATTATTCGTATAGACTAGCCGCCATTTGCTCGAGGCCTCGAAAAATCTGAGTCTGATTATTTCGCTTCATTTCGACCATTTTTGAAGAATCGCAATTTCCAATCACGAATTCGTCCGCATACTTTGCCAATTCTGGCAAAATGGCAGCCGCTGCCTCCTCAGCAGTCAGGCCCTCAGTCATTACACCGTCCTTGGCGCCTATGACAGATCCATCACCCGTCATAGCATTAGCGACTGCGCCCGTTTTAACTAACCCAGGGATTATGGTACTAACCTTTATGCCGTGATATGCAACCTCTGCCCTTAACGCATCTAGGAATCCGATGAGGCCAAACTTCGCTGCACAATAAGCCGTTCGCAAAGGCACTCCCACCTTACCGGCGACACTTGAGGTCCCCGCGATATGACCAGATCCCTGGCTAATCATGATTGGTAAAACCTGTTTTGTTAATGCGATTGGGCCAATAAGATCTACCTCCAGTGCTCTACGATATACTTCGAGGTTAGTGTCAGTACAAAAGTCACGGACTCCAACACCCGCATTATTAATCAGCAAGTCTATCCGAGAGAATGCTTGCATCACTGCGTCGACTGTACGAGGCATAGCATCCACGTCAACAACATCCAGTGTAACAACGAGCACGTCTTGCTGATGCGCTCCAGCCTCAAGGCAGCGCGCTTTTACCCGCTCAAGCTCCAAAGTATTCCGCGCAGAAAGCACCAGTTTTGCGCCACTCGCAGCGAAGGCGACGGCCAACGCCTCGCCAATGCCCGCAGAGGCGCCAGTTATCCAAACCACCTTTTGAGCAAACGAATCTTGATTACTATTCTCTTTGTCCATTTTATCTACCTCCGTACTTGTGAAGTAATTTTCCCTCAAACGTTTTTCCCACTCTCTGAGCCTGTGATACCACTATTTTTCTCAAGAAAATTTAATACCCGCAATGGTCAACCACGACGCCAGTTTGACCATCGATTCCCAAACAAAAAAAGGTTTGCCACCATTACGGGCCATGCATCTTCTGCACAGAGTTCTGCACATATTTCGGGCTCGACAGAACGGAGCCTACCCTACTGAGTTTCACCATGACACAACGGTGGTCCAACGAATTCCATTAACAAAGAGATATCGATCAGTAAACCGCATTCACCGCTTCACTCTCGAAGATGGGCCTCCAAAAACTTTTTGAGATCGCCCAGTGCCGCCTCGAATTCAGACGAGCCGGGGGCAGCCAGATAAGCTCCATGAGGGATACCTTCAAAGACATTCAGATCGGCCACCGCACCCGCATCACGCAATTTTCGATGAACTTTGACCGTATCGCTCAGCAATAAATCCCTGGTGCCCGATACCAAATAGGTGGGAGGGAACCCCTCGTATTCCCCGTAGAGCGGCGAGATCAGTGGATTTTTAAGATCGAAGTCACCAGCGTATAGTTTGGCGGCCGCGCGAATCACCCCCTCGACCGTCGGCAAGGTATTGTCAACATATTCATTGGTAATGATGGTGTCACCCGTGTACAAAAGATCGGCATTAGGAGTGCCCACAAATAATGCCCCAGGCAGGCTTTCTGAGAGTTCTTTTAATCGTAAAACCATGGCCAATGTAAGATTGCCACCAGCAGAACTACCACCTACAGCAATAAGTTCGGCGGGCAAGCTACCGAGCAACTCCTGATAAACTGTGACCAGGTCGTTTAGAGCGGCTGGGAAGGGGCTGACTGTTGACAGCGTATAGTCAACGGAAACCACCTCGATCCCGGAACTGGCAGCGATCATAGCACCCTCCCGAGTTGCCATAACACCTCCACCCATAAAATGTCCCCCGCCGTGCGCATGCAAAAAAATGCGCCCCTCCATGGACTCGGCGATGCGGGAGGGCCTAATTCTAAATGCCCTGACTCCAGCGATCTCAATGGCTTCGATCTCAACATCAAATAAGCTTTCGTGAGTTTCAAGGGTGACGTTTTGGTACTGCATCATCGTTTGTTCAGCAAAGCGAAGAAGATTTTGACGCAGATCGCCTGGCGGTAGCGCTCTTCTCGTATCAAGTAAAGGAGATCCCAATGACGAGACGATTTGGTGTGTTTCTTTACTCAAGCCCTTAGCGACCGATATTTTTTTTTCGGGCACCACCCAGTCCGCTAACACATTTGACCCATACGCAAAGCCGAAGAAACTCAAAAAAAGGATCCAAAACCCTCTGATAATTTCGAATATTGCTCTCAAATCGACCCCGAGAATGGTGCACTCTTGTTGTGTCACAGTTAAGCACGAAGAGAGTACCGCAGCGCTAAGGCAAAAGTTATTGCAAAATAGGACTTCGTTATTATTCGACACCAAACTACATATAGACACGCAAGTTCAAGTAATCAATATTCAGGTATGCGCGCGCTTAAAAAAGCGTTGTAGACGCTGGCTATGCGCTTTTTTTAATTGTTTGTGCGTCGTTTTTCATCGTATTGAGCACGATTGAATTGTTGACGATACTTCTCAAACATCAAATTTAGCTGCGGAGACTCAAATGAATTATATAAACGCGACCACGAAAACCGAGGCGCAAATAGAGGCATTACTTGCAGTCGATGATGGCGGCCCAATCTGTATGGTTAACTTACTGAAATTTAATGAAAAAGCTGAGTATGAAGATGGTCGTGAGACCAATCTGTCTGGCGCGGAGGCATATCAAATCTACGGCGCGGCCACCGGGCCACTTATAAAGAAGTTGGGGGGAGAAATTGTTTTCACTAGTGTGCTTAAAGGGATGGTGGTCGGAGAGGTAGAGGAACTTTGGGACGTGATGGCAATTGCCAAATATCCAACGCTGCAGTCGTTTATCGACATGGTCTCTTCGACCGAATACCTGAGTGCTTACCACCACCGCATTGCTGGGCTTAAGGGACAACTCAATATCGCAAGCACACAAGTGATCTAACGCTAAGCTTCGCCAGCACAATAGAAACATGCCTACTAATTAGAAAAATCAGGGCAGAAATATTCTCTCACATCAAACGTTTTAAAAAGGGGTACCCAATGTCAAATGAGGAACAGAGGCTACGAGTCCAGTTAGCGGCTTGCTATAGAATTTTTGACTACCTCGGCTGGAGCGAACTGATCTACAACCACATTACTGCAAAACTGCCTGGGCCAGAGAAACATTTTTTAATCAACCCGTACGGTCTTCATTACAGTGAAGTCACAGCCTCCAAACTCGTCAAAGTCGACCTTGAAGGTAACGTAATTGGTAGCGCGCTTTACCCTGTTAACAGGGCAGGCATCGTGATTCACACCGCTATTCACGCGGCGCGCCCTGACGTGCACTGTATCGCCCACACCCATACAACTGCTGGCATGGCAGTGGCCTGCTCACAGGAGGGTCTGCGTGCCGACAATTTTTATTCCGCGCTTCTGAACAATCATATTGCCTACCACGCATTTGAGGGCATCACAGTAATGGACGACGAGAAAGAGCGTTTGGTGTCAAACTTAGGGGATAAAAGTCTGATGATTTTAGAAAATCATGGTCTGTTATCGACTGGTCGCAGTATTGCAGAAGCCTTCGTCAATCTATGGGGCATGGAACGGGCCTGTGAAGTTCAAACACTTGCCGACTCCACCGGCCGACCAGGCATTCGAATTAGCGATGCGATACTAGCGAAGTCGGAGCAATTAGCAGCCATACAGTCGATGGGAGAGCCCGCCGGGCAGCTTGAATTTGATGCATTTACAAGACTGATCGAAAAGATCGATCCCACATATAAAACCTAGAATCCGACACGGAAAAGCCATATGTCTGACAAGACTCAAGATACCCAAAAAATTTCGTCTTCGGATATGGGCTTCCTATGTCTAATGACTGCCCTCAATGTATTAAATATGCTCGACCGGAATTTGCTATCGGCGTTCGCAAACTACATTGTGCCCGACCTCGGCCTCAGTAATACCGAATACGCTCTACTTACAGGCTTGGTATTCCTCATATTTTACTCAATCGCGGGCCTATACATGGGCATGCTAGCCGACACTGTTAACCGAATGCACCTGATTAGCTTTGGGGTAGGTTTATGGAGCGCATTAACGGCGGCATCGGGATTGGCCTGGAATTTTTTAAGTATGGCTATTCCAAGGATGTTTATCGGCGTGGGCGAGTCGATCTTAACCCCGAGTGCAATGTCTCTTTTGGCCGATCGTTTTCCCCAGTCCCGCTTGGGCTTTGCAGCTGGCTTTTATTACTTAGGTGCGCCTGTGGGTGCTGGCGCCAGTTTTTTACTTGCGGGCTACCTGGGTCCAATTATTGGTTGGCGCAATTGCTTCTACATACTCGGGGCGATTGGCATCGCGCTCGCGGTGTTGGTACTTGTGACCAAGGAAACACCGAGGCGCCACTTAGTCAATTCCGAAACAACGAAGGAACAGCCCAGAATCAGAGAGATTGCAAAAATTGCGATGGCTGCCATCCCAAAATCCCCCGCACTCATGGCCGCGATGGCAGGCGCTATGATAATGCACGTCTTCATTGGAGCGGGTTACTTCGATCAACTTTGGTTTGTTCAAGAGCGTGGTTTCCAACGAGATGAGATTGCCAAGCTAACAGGCTTTATGGGTTTAACCGGAGGCGTGATCGGCACATTCGTAGGCGGCTTGGGAAGCGATTTGTTTACTCAGAAGACGGGGTACGGCCGCTTGGCATTCTTATTCCTGCTACTGCTGGCCTGCGCCCCCTGTATGATAGCGTTTAGATTAGCATCAGGCGATTCCATTTGGATCCCGATCGGCCTTTTCTTGGGAATGTTTCAAATTGGGGCGTTCTTCGGTCCTTTTTTCGCTAGCGTTCAAGGACTCATCCCGCCAGAAGTCCGTTCAACAGTCATAGCATTCTCAATATTGTTGATGAACGTTATAGGCCTAGGGATTGGCATAACCCTGACCGGGGTGGCTATTGATTTTATGACCGCTTACGGAGTGGAGGAACCTTATTCAGTGACACTTTTGTGGTTCACGGTCTGCTCGTTGTTCCTCGCCATGCCGTGTTTTCTTTTTGCTGGTCTGCGCTATAAGCAAGATCAAGAGCGTCTGGGGCTAGTGGAGTCCGGATGAACCCATTGGACCGAAGGGTTATGAGCGAGGGGCACGTTACCGTAGCCTACATAAAGGACCACGATTGCGAAACTGAATTTTGTTGCGTTGAGGCCGTCAATCGAATCCCTTATAGCTCACAAATGAAGAGTTTGGAGCGCGAGTAGACCTGACATCATTGGCCGGGAAATTTGCTTCGGGATACCCCATGGCAATGCAGATCATAATATTCTGATCGTCAGGTATCCGCGCATGCTCTCGAACTACATCTGACTGCATGATTCCTTGCCCGTTGATGACACAACCTATGCCACGCTCCCAGGCCGCGAGCACGATTCCGTAGGCGAGCGCGCCCAAACCAAAGTGGGTAATTGCAGCTGGATCAAGATATTTGTCGTAGGTAAGAACCAGTGATACGGGGGCATCAAATTGTCGAAAGCCTCGCAACATCCAATCCATGCGCCTTTCCTTGTCGTGCCTCTCAATGCCCATCGCCTCGAAGAGCTGGATTGCCACATCAACTTGATTTTGCCGATGCTCTCCTTCGTATTCTTCTTTGTAAGGAAAATCACGAACATGAGGTTTACCCTCAAGCGTATTTTTAGTGTTCCCCTCGCGGATTCTGTCCAGCACCTCACCGGCCACTGCATGAATATGCCAAGTCTGGGTATTGTAGGAGGATGGGGCCCATTTAGCCGTATCGATAATCTTATCGATTATCTCCACTGGTATGGGATCTGATTTGAAACCCCTCGTGCTCTTTCTAGAGCGGGCGAATGTTGAAAAGTTCATGTAGGCCCCTTTCTGGTAAAAATTTAACTTTGAAACAGTTTTCGACGTGCTCAACTGGCAACGGGGTCCGATGTTCAAAAATAGGCTGCAGGCATATCGAAACACGTGCTCTCATTTATTTCTAATAAAGCTGCTTTCTGAACCGTCTGAGGAAGCTCTCGGTAAATAAAATATTGCGCGGCAGAAACCTTGCCCTGATAAAAGTCGTGTTCAGGCTCATTAGGGCCCAGGTCGCTAGTACTGAGTTTTCGCGCAGCTACTACCGCCTGCTGCAACCAAATCCAAGCCATTACAACCTGCCCAAACATATCAAGATAGATCGTCGCATTAGCCAAACCACTGTCAGGATCTTCCACAACCCTAGGCAAGAGTGACTCAGTGACTCTATTGGTTCTCTCAATGGCCGCTCTGACTGGAGGCGCCAAATGAGCTATCTGCGGAAGGTTCTCAGCATCGGCAACGGTCTTGTCAACCTTCGCCAAAAACATTTGATAGCTTTCGCCGTTATTAAGTAAAACTTTACGGCCCAGAAGATCTAATCCATGGATACCTTCCGTCCCCTCATGAATCGGGTTCAAACGCTGGTCACGATATAACTGCTCCACGGGATAATCTCTGACGTAGCCGGCTCCGCCGAGTACTTGAATCGCGAGATCGTTGCTGACGCACCCATATTTTGACGGATAGCTTTTTACAATTGGGGTTAGGAAATCTAGCAATATAGCAGCGTCTCTGCGATCAAAAGGCGAATCTGCTGTCTTACTATCTTCAGAAAGCGAGGTAGCGTACAGGCAGAGCGCTAAACTCCCCTCGGCATAAGATTTCTGTGCTAGCAGCATTCGGCGCACGTCCGCATGCTCAATAATATTGACTTGGGGAGCCTGCGGGTCTCTGGTCGACGGCAAACGACCTTGAGGTCGTTCCCGCGCATAGTCTAGCGACTCGAGGAAGCCTCGGTAAGCAAGTGCAGAGGCTCCCAATCCCACACCGATCCTTAAGTCATTCATCATCTTAAACATGTAACGCAGACCGTGATTAGGCTCCCCCACGAGATAACCAATGGCTCCGCGGTTTTCCCCAAAATTTAAAACTGTCGACGTCGCACTCTTATTTCCCATTTTGTGTAACAGGCCAGCCAAAGCAACGTCATTTCGTGCTCCCGTCGTGCCATCCGTATTGACTAGAAACTTCGGCACGATGAACAATGAAATACCACGAGTTCCGCTAGGTGCACCCTCAATTCTGGCAAGGACGAGGTGAACAATATTTTCGGAGAGACCGTGATCGCCATTACTAATGTAAATCTTTTGCCCTCGAATAAGGTAGCTGCTGCCTTCATTCACATGAGCCGACGTTGTAATATCGGCAAGCGTTGACCCCTGACCTGGCTCAGTCAAGGCCATAGTGCCTGTGCTTCTGCCATCGATCATGGATGCGAGAAACTGCGATTTTTGCTGCTCACTTCCAAATGTTCTGATCAGATTACTTGCTGCGTTGGTGACAAAATAATAGCCACTACTTCCTGAATTCGCGGCCTGAATGAGACCACCCGCCACCTTGCAAATGACGTCTGGAAGTTGAACACCCCCCTCGTCATAGTCATAGTTCGCACCCAGGAGCCCAAACTCAACGGTGGCATCCCACGCCGCTTTAATTGGAGGTATAAGTTTCACTACGCCATTTTCGAAAAGTGGCTCGTGTTTATCGCCCTCCTGATAATGGTTTGCATAGAAGTTCGTTGCGATGTCTCTCACACCCGAAATGGTGGCGTCAAAGCTCTCCCGGGAGTGATCAGAATAACGCGGTCGCTCAAGAAGCCCCTCGGTATCGAGAAATTCATACAAAAGAAAATCTATGTCGCGCTGATTAAGTGTATGGGCAGTCATAAGACGAAATCTTTACCGTTAAAACCAGATACGAGCGGTCAATTGAGCTTCATTTAGAAATTCAGGTCTAACTACATTTCGGTATTAAGTGATAAGGCAATTCTATTAATGATGGTCAGGACGGAGCGAAGATTGATGTTAAGGTTTTGAGTTGTTCCGCGAGCAAAAAACAGCGACATCAGCAAGGTAACGCACGTCATGTATCAAGGCACTTACACTTTAATCGGCCAAGAGATGAGCATGTTCACACGAAAGCTCGAGGGTCAATTGCGCTATCAGCACATCCCCTTCCAATGGGAGATAAAGTCCCAACAAAATACTGACGGTATCAATACCCGCGCTGGTACGCACTTCATACCAGTCCTGAAAACACCTGATGGCTGGCTCATTAACGACACCATAAGCATTGGACCTTTATTGCATGATCGTTTTAGAGACTGTCCTGTCATTCCAGACAGCTCCATGCAACGAGGTAGCTGCTTTATTTTGGAAGACTTCTTCAATCACTGGTACCCGAGACACGCCCTTCACTCTCGGTGGTGTTACCCAGACAATGTGACCGTAACCGGTCGGAGGTTTGGTGCGAATGTGCTGCTTGGCAAACAGATTGAAACTAAGCTGACCCATGAGGAAGAGCGCCAAATTGCTGGATTTGGCGAAATCATGCTCAATGAGTTTGGTGCCAAGGCGTGTGAAGTTCAGGGCGCAGGACCTGACCAAAGTGATGCCATAAAGGCCGACTTTGCTGATCTACTGGAACTTTTAGTCGCTCATTTCAACGATCATGACTTTTTATTGGGTGAGCGTGCTTGTATTGCCGACTTCGCTCTCGTGGGTCCGTTCGCAGCACATTTTCTACTCGATCCGGAGCCCAGAAGCTGGCTCGGAGATCACCTAACGCTTTTCGAGAATTACGTTGAGCGGGTTTGGGCCGGTGCTCAAGGAGATATGAAATGGAAGGAAAATGATGAGCTACCGGCAACCCTGTGGTCGCTATTCGACTACGTCGTCAACCGCTACCATCTTTTTGCTGAAGCCAGCATTACCGCCGCAAGCCAAGGTCAAAAATTTTTCGAATTAGATCTTGGCCATGGTCCCTTCGTTGCTCGTTCCATGAAACGTTTGGAAAAAGCCCGGTTACATGTGCAAGACGAGATTTTACGATCCGACTGTGTGGACACAGTCATGGCTGAGAGTGACATCATGACTTTCTATTTGGCTGAGCCAAAAATATTGAAGTAAATCTTAGGTGTAAATCTATCGTTGTTATCGCCTAAAACGTGTTTGGCATAGATGTGCGCGATAACGCCAATTGATCGCGGATCAGAGCCATACCTCGAGATTATTGGCGCGTCCCATTTCTCGGGTTAAACGCATATCAAGTAATGCTGTCATGTCACACGCATCCAGCATGTCTTTTACATTTGATTGATCCGTTGCAGACAACCCATCATAGACATCCTGCATTCGCTTCAGAACGTAAAAGCGAAACGGCTGGGCCCACGTATTGTAAGTCACTCCTTCAACCTCAAAATGACAAGAACCCACTGTTCGCTCGGCTTCAGTACCCGCTGGCATCGCTTTATTCTGGCCTAGCCACTCATTGATCGTATCGCAGGCGGCACCTGATTCAGGGACAAAATCAATCGCAAAATGTTTCAACGCATCGATCAATGTCTGCGGCACCTCATCATTCGGTAGGTAATCGAGTTCTTCGTTTTTTAGGGCGACTAGCTTTTTAAACTCACCGACATCCGGCTCTGGACGATTCATTCTCTCGACCCACCGGAACAAACGAACCGCATGCGTCTGCATCAAGTTCAAGGGAGCGGGGTCTCTACCCAGATGCCCGTATAACGGTGCAATCATGGCAAAATCACCACGGCATGGTTTGTTGCCTAGAAAGTAAGGGTGGTCGGAGAAGTGCGCGTTGAGCTTCTTTAAGGTTCCCATGTGGTGAGTCTCAATGAAAGCATGCGTCTCTGGCGTCACACCCCACCCCGGATTGACGTTCCTTCTGATGTTCTCCATTCGCTCTAATGCCAGCTGTTCCGCATCCTCCTCCTGAAAAATAGTCTGGAAGTGGAATAGGAGGAAGTCGAGGTTTTCCTGATCAAAATTCCAGCGGTAATGCATGCAGGGTCTGAGGAATCCTTCGGCCCCCACCGCGTCTAAGAGCAGACTCGCAATCTGCTGGCGAGGAGTCATCGGCGAGAAGGCTTCACCATTTAGGGCCTCAAAGTGATCAACAATGGCAACGCCGTCGCGAATGACATCGCCGTTTGGAAACTCGATGGTCGGAATACCACGACGCCCACCCGCCTTGGGCAAAACCGTGTCAAAAAAATGTTGCGAGGCATGAGGCTCTTCCCGGTAGTCGATACCTGCCTTAATAAGGTAGCTGCGCGCCCTGCCGGTCCAGAGAGAAAATGGGCCACCATACAATGTGATAGGTTGCATCAAATGTCCTTTGCTATTTCTTGGGATAAATATTCCTTGTCAGACATGCCTACTATCGCGCGGAAGAAGTCGGTATCTAATTCGATGCTGATAGCCGCATACCGGTTAGCCGCGCCACCCCAGTTCGGTATGACCGTTGCTGACAATTAATTGACCGTCAGATACTCACCTTCCGGATCATCTTTAAGCGCACTGCCGAACTCAACACCGTCATGACCAATCAACCTGCGTAGCTACCCGTAGGCTGGGATGGCCACCTTGTATTTCGATAGTCCATAGGAAATTACCCCGGTAGAGGTCGACCCCACTAGATCGACAAATTTAATCATGCAGATCTTCTGACTGAACTACGCGCTAATTTTTCCGCAAAACCAACGATAGAACCGACCGTGTCATCAACCAGCTCAGGCATTAGGTCCGGCAACGCTATCTCAGCCACATGAGGTGAGCCGGTCACCGTACGTGAAATCGCAGCAACACCAGCCGCTTGCAGATTCCTGGCGAAAACCGCACCGTCATCGCGAATCAGATCCATTTCGTAGTTGATAATGATGTGCGGCGGTAATCCTTTCAGCACGTCTTGTCTGGCGTGAAACGGCCAAGCCATTGGATTATTTTCATGTTCGTTCTCCGGATCGTAAACCCGTGTCATGGCACGCATTACCTCACGCGTACCCTGGTAACCCTCGTTTTCTCGCCAGGATAAAAGTTCATCGGGGACAGATTGGTAAAAGCCAAGGATCATAGGTGCCATCGCGTAAACACCATCGATGGCATTAACCCAGCCCTCGATGTTCGCCTTGACAGCTGTTGCAACGGCCAGGTTACCGCCCCCGGACTCCCCGGCTAAAACAAGTGACGAAATGTTTAGACCAGATCTATTCTTGTCAACCCATTTAACGGCGGCAGCGCAATCGTTCAGGCCAGCGGGAAATGGATGATTGCCAAGCTCGCCACCGGAATTTCTGAATTCAACCGCAATAACCATGAGTCCCTGCTGAGCCAGAGTTTTTCGCCATCGCGTTGCACCTGCTGCCTGTGTCGTCGTGAAGGCCATCCCACCACCGTGTATATGAACAACACAAGGTAAAATTCCGTCAGCACCTTTTGGTTTTTCTATATAAAGATCAATCTCGTTATCGTCGCCACCGATGATGGTCTTCTTTTCCCTTACAACATCCCTGAAATCCGGCATGGACCCCAGCATTGCTGGATCCTGCATGTTCAGCAGCTCTTCCATCGCCGCCACCCATCGCAGGCACTCTTCATAAGACGACGACAGGGTCACTTGCGGCAACATGGCCGCCGGACCTCCAGCAGGCATTCCGGACATCGCCTTTCGAACCCGAGGATCAAGCCTCTTGTCGTCAAGCATGGTCATGCCTGGATTGCCGAGCCTGCCGGGACGGGACACGTTGAGATGCGGGTCAGACTTTGAATCCGCCATCGCCCGCCCGAAGACAGGCGCCAAATGTAACGCCGCTACTGCTCCCAGCAGGGTTTGGCCGGAACGCTTGAAGAACTTACGGCGACCCGGCATGTCACTATCGGTTTCCAAAGAAACGAGTGACTTCAAAGCCCGCCTGTCTTGGCATATTCCAGGATCCTTGGCGGCCATAGGTCGTGTTAGACCCTTGAAGATTCGTGATGTAATCCTCGTCGGTCAGATTGCGCACGAAGAGCCGAACACCCCACATGTCATCCGCACTATTCCAGTTCACATTCAGATTCATGATCGTATACGGATCAGTAGAGTCGTCCTTGTTGCCAAACTCTCGGTAATAGACCCGAGAGCGATAGCTGGCGTCCAGGCTTGCGGCAACGCTACTACCGCCACTCAACACTGTACTGTAAGAAATACCCAGATTAGTGCTGGTATCGGGCGCATAACTGAGCGGATTACCTTTGTTGTCCTGCACACCAAGAGCTGCGTTCAATGTATCGGTATTCAGGAACGTTCCGTACTGATGGTCAAGTAGTGTCACTGCAGCGTTTAAACTCCAGTTTTCATTCAACGCGCTAGCGTACTCAAGCTCGAGGCCATCGATCTCGGCATCACCGGCATTGGTAATAACCCCCTGAATACCGATGACCTGTGCGACCTGGAAGTCGCTGTAGTCATAATGGAATAAGGCCATTCGTAGATTGCTTGATCCGTCGCCAAAGCTAGCTTTGTATCCGATTTCATAAGCGTCAACAGTTTCAGGATTCCAGGGAGGATTACAGTCTGAGCCATTTACACCGCCAACTTTGAAACCCTCCGAATAAGTGACATACCCCATACTGGTATCGCTCAAGTCATATTCAACTGAAGTTCTGATTGTGTTTTCAGACTCATCAAACTCTTGTTCAAATAACTCTGGTCCGCACACTTGAGCAATCGGGACCGGACCACCTGGAAATTGCGCTAGTATCGTAAAGGCGTGTCCCTCCTTTTTTTCCTCTTCTGTACGGCGGATACCTGCACCCAGGCGCAAACGATCTGACACTGCCCAGGTAAAGTCAAAGAAAGCCGAGCGCGATTCGGTGTCGTAGTATGGCGACTGGAAATCGAGCTGGATTGGAACTGGTAGTGGAAAAAGCGCTGGTATCGGAAAGTCAAAAAACATGAAGTTCGCCCGATCGTCGTCCATGTAGTAGAGGCCAGAAACCCAATCCAAATCCCCGCTAGTACCCGAAACCGTAATCTCCTGGGTAAAGGTCTCGGTTTTCTGGTCAGCCCTTCGCTGGAACAGTCCGATACTGGTCGCATCTGCCGAAGTGTAGAAGTAGTTATCGAAATCCTGTTGTGCTGTGATCGACTTGATAGAAATGTCACCGACGTCCCACTCAAGCGTTAGGCTGGTGCTTTCATACTCCCGATCGGTTGCGACGGGGCCACGGCTATACATTTTCCAGGGCTCGGTCGTAAAGAGGGGGGTAGATGGCGGGTCAGTTCGAGTATCTAGGGCTGCCAGACCGCTGGCAACACCCAAGTCGAAGTGCGAAACCGCCATGGCGTGGTGGTCCCAAACACCATCTTGTTTACTTCGTCCGTGAGTGAGAATTGCAGAAAGATCGTCTGTCAGGTCAGCTTCAACCGTTAGGCGCAGGTTCGATTTTTCACCTTGCATAAGGTCATCTTCACCTGGCTGAAGGTTCTCAATCCAACCTTCTCCAGCGTCAAGATGATTGGCAGCAAGGCGGAACCTAACGCTGTCTCCTATGGGGCCACTGATTACACCCTCGACCGTTGAATGATCGAACTCGGCAAAACCTGCTCTAACATAACCCTCGAGTTCATCGGTCGGCTTCGCCGTGATGTAGTTCACGGCCCCGCCCGTTGAGTTCCTTCCATACAAGGTGCCCTGCGGGCCCCGAAGAACTTCGACTCTCTCCAGGTCAAGTTGTGACAATCCGGCGCTGGAGCCGACCGATTGAACGACTCCATCAACACTTACCATCACTCCCGGCGCATCTTGGAACTGACCAATACCTCTGATAGCAACCTGTCGTAAACCAAGGAACTCGCCAAACTGCAGACTGGGCACAAGGTACTGAATATCCCTTATATCTGTAATGCCCTTATCACTCAGCTCTTCCATACCGAGTGCTGTGATAGAGGCAGGTGTTTCGAGCACAGTTTCAGAGCGCCGGAGACCCGTAACAACAACCTCCTCAATCGCTGCGGCACTTTCTTCGGCCGCACTAACTAAAGGTATGGAAAATACTGATGCAAATATTGACGCAAAAACAACATTCTTGAAATTTTTCATTAAACATCTCCTTTCGAGCTCAGGTCTAAAGCTCAGCAGCACATAGTTATAGTTATCTATATTTTTTATATTATAGCTAACTATATCTAAATCAAGCTTTTTCAGAATACTGTGCCTGGACGGCCTGTCTGTCGCGCTCAAAGCGGTGGCCGGCCATTAAGAAAAGGGGAATTGAAATTAGCGAAATCAGCGTAAAGATGAAGAGCGCTGTTGAGTAAGGAGAATCATTGCCTGAGGACTGCAGCCAGTCGATGAGCACCCCGCCGCTGGTCACACCTATCCCGACTCCTGCTAGTTGAATCATGAGGACAAGAAAACCCGTCATCATTCCACGTGCATTGGCAGGAACAAGATCCTGAATGGTGGCGAACGCTGGACCGTAGAAACAGCCCAACTGGAAGAATACACTGAAAATTCCAATGAGAAACCAGATGCTATCGCCATCAACAAGTCGATAGGCAATATTAATTGGCGCAAGAATAATCATAACCAACGCCAAAAAAGTGGGTCGACCAATGCCAGTCCAGCGCAGAAAAAGATCGCCGCCGACACCGCCGATAAAGTTGCCGATCACACCTCCTGAAATCGCCATCCATGCTGTGATCCGAGCCACCTCGGTACGGTCGAAGCCTCGCTCCTCCACGAACCAAAGCTGTTCGAAGGTGCCAGCACCGAGCACAAAGGCGAAAATAATAGACCCGAGCACCGTGTAGCCGAGCGCGGGTGAGGCCGCAATCAAAGTCTTCAATGTCTTAATGATTGCTGGCAGCGATATCCCTGTTTCCAATGTGTGCGTTATGACCTGATGACGAGGTGTCTCCTTGATCAGCAACATCATCATTGCCAAAACAACACCAAGTCCGCCAAGCGCATAAAAACAGCCGCGCCACCCGAGATAAGGTTCGAGGTAAGCCACAATAAACATACTACCCGCGATGCCAATCGGCACACCGGTCCCGAAAACCCCCACTGCCAGTCCACGCCAGCGCTCTGGAAATCGATCACCAATCAGGGAGACGCTGGCCGGCGTCAGAATCGATTCGCCAACGCCGATGAACATACGCGGAATAGCAAGGGAAACGAAACCGCGGGCCGCGCCAGATACCGCAGTCAATATGCTCCAAAACCCTAAACCAAACGCAATCAGACGGGTACGATTGACGCGATCCGCCAAGGCCCCCATAAACAGCCCCATGATCGCGTAGAAAAATATGAAGATAAGCCCTGTAAGCAGACCAAATTGCGTATTACTCAGTTCCAGCTCGGGCACAATCCAGTTGGCAAAGGCCGCCAGCAGCTGACGGTCAATATAATTGATGACGTTGAGGAACGTCAGAAACAACAAGAACCCGACATCCCGACCTCGAACTGATGCGACCTCGCCTTGAACGGTACGGGTCATAGATGCACTCCTAGCGAGATCAAATAACTTTAATATATCTAACTATACATATGTGGTAATCTCGCGACAAACGCTGCCTTGTTCAAATCGCGAAGTTCGATTATGGTGCCCGACTTTTTAGGGATCTTACATTGGCTATCTCATACCCCAAGCGCACAGAGACAAAAATTAAGAATCGAGAACAGCTTGTTGACGCTGCTGATCGGCTGTTTGCGACCAAGGGCTACCAGCACACAACCCTAAATGACGTTGCTGAATTGGCGGGCTTGCATGTCCAGACTCTTTACAAACACTTCAAGAACAAAGAGGAACTGGCAATTGCGGCCGCAGCGACTGCCATTGCTCATCTAAAGGAACACTTCGATGCAGCCAGCGATGGACAATCAACCTTTGATGTATGGCGGGCATTTATGATTGACTCAATGGCTGGATTACTGCCCATGGGTATCGGCGAGCACAAGCGACAGCAACTGCGCGCTGCCTTCCCGGTGAATGACAATTTCCTTCTGATTGTTTATTCGGGCTACGAAGATGTTTTGACAGAGCACCTAGCAGTGGACTTTCAGATGGATCCGAAAACAAATCACTTGCCGAGGCTCGTAGCGTCCTTTTTGTGGGCTGGTAATGAAATAGCCTTGAAACGCTGCGCGGGCTTGGATACCGGTGAAGATGGTCTCGACGATGCAGCCACAATTGTCAAGGAAAGTCTGAGCGTCATAGATGATATCGAAAAAACTTTCGCCGGTTACATTAGATAAAACCAAATCTCGGCTTACGAGAGTTGAGTTGCTTTTAGTTTTACTCTGCCTGTCCGTTGGTTGTTCTGAAGTACCGCCGAATCAATCTTCATCAACTGCCCCTACCCCGGTAAATCCCGCATCAGCAGCATTCGACCCCCGCTATGAAATCCCCGGAGACTCATTGACTCTCCAACCGGACAAACAGACTTCGCGAAAGGCCTACTTCGGAGATCTGCACGTTCACACCGCCTATTCCCTTGATGCATTAGCTTACGGCACCCTAGCAATACCAAGCGATGCCTATCGCTATGCGAAAGGTGAAAAAATCAGGCATCCTGGTGGTTTTGATGTGCAACTGCGTCAGCCTCTCGACTTTTATGCGGTGACAGATCATGCAATGTTTCTTGGTACGCTCAACGCTATCAGTGATGGCTCCAGTGAACTAGCGTCCTACGAACCCTACTCGAGGCTTAACGGTATCAACACTCCCGAGAATATGAGCCTCGAATCTCTAGGCCTACGTAGCACCGTAATGGCAGATCTGATCCTTCCGGCACTTAGTGGTATTGCCAATGACGAGCTAAATATCGAGACTTTCAATACGATAGCGAGGACCACATGGTCAAACACTGTAGCGGCAGCAGATCAACATAATGATCCGGGCTCCTTCACAACCTTCGCCGGGTTTGAATACACCACGACTGCTCTCGATGGCGGCAATCTGCATCGTAATGTCATCTTTCGAAGTACTGACAAATTACCGGTCATGCCATTTTCGAGATTTAACAGTAGGAACCCTGAAGATCTCTGGAATTGGATGGATGATCTAAGGTCACAAGGTATTGAAGCAATGGCGATACCGCATAACTCTAACGGCTCCAATGGGCAAATGTTCAGCCTAGTCGACTGGGCTGGCGACCCCGTAGATGACGACTACGTGAGTCAAAGGCTTCGCAATGAACCCCTAGTCGAAATCACACAAATCAAAGGGACGTCAGAGACTCACCCAGCCATATCGCCCTATGACGAATGGGCCGATTTCGAGATCATGCCTTTTATGGTTTCTATCGATCAAACCCCAGACAGCAAAGCCAAAGGTTCGTACGTCAGGGATGCCATGCTTTCGGGACTGAAATTCCAACAAGACATCAAGGTCAACCCCTACCGATTTGGCCTGATCGGCTCATCCGATACACATAATGCGGCAACATCAGACGACGAGTCGAGTTACTTCATGAAGATGGGATTAAGGGATTCGACTCCTGAGTTGCGAGGTTCAGTGCCGCTCACCGGAGAGTCACTCGAGAAAGCAAGAAATTTGATGGATGAGATGCAAGAAGGCCAACAGTGGCAACGCTTTATCGACGTCGATGGTGAAATTTACACCAACGGACCACAGATTCACTGGGGAGCATCTGGTCTTGCTGGTGTATGGGCGGCCCGCAACGATCGAACCTCAATCTATGATGCTTTCCGCCGCAAGGAAACATTCGCTACTTCCGGCACGCGAATCACATTGCGGTTTTTCGCGAGCTTCGATTTTACCAACCTCGGCATAGAGGACCCCGATCTCCTGACCAAGGCATACGGTAGCGGGATCACCATGGGTTCAAATCTTCCCGGTAACTCAGGGGGCGAGCCGGCCTTTATCGCCTGGGCTATCCGGGATCCAAATTCAGCTCCATTGCAACGCTTGCAGATCATAAAGGGGTGGATAGATGCAGATGGCGAACATGAACATGTTTACGACGTTGCCTGCTCTGATAACCTTGAAGTCGACCCAATTAATAACCGTTGCCCGAATAACAATGCAATGGTAAATACTGCTGACTGCTCAATCTCAGCAAGCAAAGGTAGCGCCGAGTTGAAGACGATCTGGCACGATCCGGATTTCGATTCGAAGCATCAGGCGTTTTATTATCTTAGGGTTCTGGAAAATCCAACCTGTCGCTGGTCCACATGGGACGCTCTTCGTCGTGGTGTCAGTCCACGCAAGGGGGTCACCGCAACGATACAGGAGCGCGCCTGGTCGTCCCCTGTCTGGTACATTCCAAATGATCCTGAATAACAGGAATAGCATTTGGTCTACTGAAGGCCTATCCACTACCCTCAATCCGAGACAATTTTGGCCGGTAATATCTAGTGGAACATTGGCCGGGAGGTTTAGTGCCGGGAAATGAGGCAGATGATGCACTACGTAGCAAGACAGGAGATTAAACAATTCGTTGGGTTACGCAATAGCCTGAGACGAGGTTATCCCAGTATGTGGGGGCAGCCAGCAAAAGCTATGAGGGAGTACGAGGGACTCAATAACCTTGAGCAAGCCCCAGACCCGATTCCGATCGAATATCACGTCCGTACTGAGCAAACCTACGTCACAATCCCAAGGGACTTATAGCCCGTGTCGGTTATCACCCCATTCACTCTGGAAAACTCAGCGGGCAAAAAAATCAGCTTCCCCAGCACGCGCCGAGCTCTTGTCTGCTTTATCAAAGAGGACTGCCCTACTTGCAGGCTCGTCTTACCTCTACTAGCGGCCATACACGAATCGCTAGCCAGTGAACTCGACTTTTTTATTATCGGTCAGACCCGTAGCGGTAACTCCCAATTAATGAGTGAGTTCACACCCCCCTTCAATCTTCTCGATGACAGCGCGTTAAAAGTATCGTTTACAAATGACATTGAAATCGTACCTCAGGTATTTCTGACCGACTCCGAGGGGCATGTACTGGCCGAACGAACCGGTTTTGTCCGTGAGGAATGGCAAAAGATGGTCGCTGAACTGTTCGAAAAGCACCCCAGAGCTGAACGTAAAGTTGAATGGGACTCTCTCCCCAGCTGGCGCCCAGGTTGCGGTTCACTTTCAGTCGATCCGCTGCATGCAGAGCGGCTTCAGGCTGAAGCCGAAAATAGTCCGATAAGGGCGCGACGGATAGAAATGGGAAGCCAGGACGACGAATTCGAATTCATGTTCGACCAAGGATTCACTGACGGCCTGCCGGTTATTCCACCAACGCCTGAGAGAGTGCTCCGCATGTTGCAGGGTACGAGTCTAGATTCGCAGGACATCATCGCGACCATGCCGCCGAACATGGCGAACGTCACCGTCGAGAAAATTGCCATCAACGCTGTCATGGCCGGATGCAGACCCGAGTACCTGCCAGTCGTCATGGCGGCAGTCGATGCCGTCTGCACCGATGAATTTAATATCCATGGCGTCATGGCAACAACTATGGGTGCTAGTCCAGTCATGATTGTCAACGGGCCAATTCGCCATCTCCTAAAGATGAACATGGGGCTAGGCGCGCTCGGCCAGGGAAATCGCGCCAATGCGACGATCGGCCGCGCACTTAGACTGGTCATCCGCAACGTTGGTGGCGCAAAGCCAGGCGGCACGGAGCGTTCGACATTTTCAAACCCCATGAAATTCACCATGTGTTTTGCCGAGTGGGAAGAGAGGTCCTGCTGGGATCCATTTCATGTTGATCGCGGGTTTGACGCCGACGATTCGGTGGTAACAACCCTTGCCATGTCGGCAGGTCCAACTTTGATTCTTGATGAAACCACCACCGAAGCGCCTGTGCTGGCCGCAGCCATTGGTGAAGCAACCAAGGGTATGCTCAATGCCAACTGGTACGATTCCTCAAACTGCCTGATGGTTGTTTCTCCAGAACACAACGATGTTTTTAAACGGGGCAAGGTTAGCAAATCTGCCTTGCGCAGAGATATTCAGAGAGCCAGTGAAAAGTCCGTGCAAGAGCTTATTCACGGTCCGAGTGCATCACCGGAACAGCTTGCCAGCTTGGCTCAGCTACCAGCCGATAGGCGAATCGGGAAATTCGGTGCGGAAGATCATATTGAAATTGTTGTGGCAGGCAGCGAGGCTGGTAAATGCACCGCATTTTTTCACGGCTGGATCCCCAGAAGCATGGGCTCTATTCCGGTTTCCAGAAAAATAGACGACTATATGTAAGAAAGGTAAAGGAGACTGATATGTCAGTGACATTGCTAGATCCAACCAACGAAGAGGCACCGGTTGCTCGGCAGATAACGCCAAGACCGAAGGCGATCGTAGGCAAGGTTGCCCTGCTGGATATTGCTAAAAGGCGGAGCGATGAGTTTTTAGACCGTCTTCAGGAAGCGATGGAACGGCGACTTCCTCAAGTTGAAGTTAATCGGTATCACAAACCCACCTTTTCAAAACCGGCGCCGGCTGATCTGCGCAGGGAGATCAAAAAAATCAATGACTTTGTTGTCATAGGTCTTGCCGACTGAGGTTCTTGTACGTCGTGCAGTTTGCATGACACCGTTTATTTTGAAATCGAGCAAAAGCCTACTGTGGCCATTGCGTCGACAGAATTTGGGGACGCCGCTAAAACTCAGGCAAAGGCTCTGGGTATGGCTGATGCGAGGTACCTACTAGTGCCGCATCCCATTCAGGACGCGACAGGTGACCAGATTCGTGAGAAAGCTGATGCGATCGTCGATGACGTAATAGCGGCGCTTAGCAATAAAGGATGATTCCGTGCCTTGGCCAAACTAAAGTCCGGCGATGTTCGGCTGGCTCTACAAAGCCCCTTATCAACGGGGCTTCTTATGCACTTGTCATCAACCCAAGTCGATATGCCTATCGTCACATTTGGGGGGCAAGGAGGGGTATTTATGGGGACACACTCCATCAAACTGCCGCCACTTCCAGCATAAAGAGAACAGCACCACCTTTAGTTCGCTCTTATTTGTTTTAAAGGGCTGTAAGAGCTGAACCCGCGCCAAAAAATACAGAAGCCCCGATACGTCGGGGCTTCACACCCAGAACTTCCTCGGAGTTACATATCAGCCACTGCGTAGGTTTCGCAGACCAAAGAGAAGCCGTGAACGATCTCGCGCTTGCCATCGAGATTGGAGACCGCCTTTTGGAACCAGCCTTCGGCACGAGCATCCATCATTCGCCCCATCGCTGCCCGATCGGATGACCCCAACGACACCATAAGCAAGCCAGCGGTTTCACCGGTATCGCCCATGAATACCTGCATGGAGACGTTGTGGCCGCGCTCCTGCATTTCCGAATAGAGGTTGTCTAAAGCCGCCATGTAACCGCCAGGGTTATCGGTCTTCACATGCAGATTGTAGTAATACCCTTTTTCCGAGACCTCCGCAGCTCGCACAATGCGCCAGTTGTCCCACATGCGCACTTCGCGATCGACATCCATCTTGGCGACTTCAGCAGCAACTCCGGGATTCATTGGGTCGTTAGCCCATACCATGGCCTGGGAATCAAAGAAAGTCCAAAGATAGTGATCACCCATTTCCTGAGCCCCCGATGTTGGCGAACACAGCCCCATTGCCATCGCGTTATTTGCTTTAACCAGTGCTTTAGCACTGCCTTTAGCCCAAGCCGAATAACCCGCGGGATCGTTTGTATTAATGGTGATGAGGTTCATGACGGGCTCAGCTTGAACACTGGCACAAGCAAAAATTATCGTCGATGACAGAAGTTTAGTGATGCTTTTCATGGTTCGTTCTCCCCTTATTGTTATGAAACGCGCAGACGCGCCTTGTCAGCATAGGAAAGGTCTGACAATTTGCTTTTTTCTAACCAATTATCGGGACTCGAGCAAGTGTCGACGAACGTCCTTGTCATTAGCCATTGATGCGTTAGATTTAACGAGGCGCACAATTCATCAACCATTACTTAAAGTGATGAGGAGTCATCGTGGCAACGTTAAAACTCCAGCTGTTTTTCATGCTACTCCTGGGCACAACGCTAGCAGCAACCCTTCAGGCCAAAGATGTCATCGACACTGCACTTTATGAGGGTCTTGAATGGCGAGAGATTGGACCCTGGCGAGGCGGACGTGTCACTGCGGTGACAGGTGTGCTCAGTGACGACCGAACCTACTACATGGGTGCAACGGGCGGGGGCGTATGGAAGACCGATAACGCGGGAAACTCCTGGAGTAACGTATCAGATGGCTACTTTGGTGTCGGTACCATTGGCGCCATTGCGGTGGCCGAATCAGATGAAAACATTGTCTACGTTGGCACAGGTGAGGCTCCGATTCGTGGTGTAACGACCAGCCACGGCGACGGCATGTACAAGTCGACCAATGCTGGGAAAACTTGGAGGCACATCGGACTCAAAAACGCAGGTCAAATTGCCCGGGTTATTGTCCATCCATCTAATCCCGACCTCGTCTATGTGGCCGTCCAGGGGCAAATTTGGGGGCCAAGTGAAGAGCGTGGTGTATATCGATCGATTAACGGCGGGGACACTTGGGAGCCGGTGCTTCAGATTGACGATGAGACAGGCGCAACAGACCTCTCAATGGATCCTAGCAACCCACGAATTATGTACGCATCAATGTGGGAGCACGGTCGAACCCCCTGGTTCATCAAGTCAGGCGGTACAGCAGGTGGGCTTTATAAAACTACGGACGGCGGTGATAGCTGGAAGAAGCTGGGTGGCGGCCTTCCCGAGCTCATTGGCAAAACAGGGGTTGATGTATCTGCCAGCAGTCCCAATCGCATTTATGCGATTGTCGAAGCCGAGATCGATCAAGGTGGTTTGTGGCGCAGTGACGACTATGGCGAAACCTGGTCTCTGCTGAATAACGAACGAATCATTTGGTCCCGTGCTTGGTATTACATTCACATAAAAGCCGATCCACAAAACGCGGATACCGTTTGGGTCCTTAACGCACCCCTCATGAAGTCGATCGATGGCGGGAAAACCTTTGAAACGCGATCGGCGCCTCACGGTGATCACCACGATATGTGGTTCAACCCGAAGAACAGCGCAAACTTCATTAACGGTAATGATGGAGGAGCCACTGTCACCTTTGACGGTGGCGCATCATGGTCCAGCATCATGAATCAGCCGACCGCTCAGTTTTATCGGGTCATTACCGACAACCAAACACCCTTCCGACTTTACGCTGGGCAGCAAGACAACTCCACGGTATCCATTCCTAGCAGGACGTTCGGCGGCGGTATTGGGCACGAGGACTACTTCCCGGTGGGTGGAGGCGAGAGCGCACACATCGCTTTTGACCCCGAAAACCCGCGGCTTATTTACGCGACCACGATTAACGGCACCCTGACCGAGTATGACCACGTGAATAAGCGTACTCGCCCGATCAAGCCGTATCCCGAATACGTTTTTGGCGAACAATCGAAAGATCTCAAATACCGCACAAACTGGAATGCCCCGGTGGTGGCATCGCCCCACAACCCTGAAATTCTCTACTATGGCACCCAGAAATTACTGCGCAGTGATAATCGCGGTGTGACCTGGACGGAAATCAGTCCCGACCTAACCTTCAACGATAAATCCAAACAGGGCTTAAACGGTGGTCCGCTGACGCCAGAAAATGTCGGTGCTGAGTTCTACGGCACGATTTTCTACATTGCCGAATCGACCCATCAAGCCGGGGTCATATGGGTGGGAACAGACGACGGTCGGCTGCAAATCACGCTGAACGGCGGCGAGTCATGGGTAGATGTAACACCGAGGAATTTGAAAGGCGCTCAAATTAACGCCATCGAAGTTAGTCCACACGAACCGGGCGTTGCCTACATTGCGGTGGCGGGCTACAAGATGAATGATTTCCGGCCCTACATTTACAAGTTGACCGACTACGGGAAGCGCTGGACGAGACTCGATGGCGACCTCCCCGACGACAATTTTGTACGCGTGGTCCGCGCCGATCCCGAGAGAGAGGGGCTTCTGTACGCGGGCTCCGAAGGCGGACTATGTGTATCTTTTGACGACGGCGATCACTGGCAGTCCTTGGACATGAATTTCCCCACTGTGCCAATCACAGACTTGAGGGTTCGGCAAAACACACTGGTTGCGGCGACCCAAGGCCGAGGGTTTTGGGCGTTGGATGAGCTCACGGTCATCCGCCAACTCTCTGCGTCGCTGTCAGAGAAAAAAGTACATGTCTTCGAACCAAAACCGACGACGCTGATGCGCTGGAGTGGGCGCGGCGGTGCCAACAAAGGGAAAAACCCATCATCGGGCGTGGTTCTCTCCTACTTCATCGGGGAAGAGATCGAGGGTCCGCTATCCATCCAGATTCGTGACAAAGATGGCGATTTAGTAAGAACGTACTCGAGTGACGAGCGCGATTTTGACCGGTGTGTCATGGGTAATCTGACGCCTCGATTGGCCTACACAATGAGCTACCCGACCATGAAGCAAGGTATCAATAACTGGTCCTGGGATATGCGTAAAAATGGCCTGACCTGCATTGACGATATCCGTCTCTTCGCAGGCTTCAGTGGACCAACGGTAACGCCCGGGCAGTATTCGGTATCGGTGCGTATTGGCGATCACTCAGACTCAACAGACTTCATCTTATCCGCCGATCCCCGGGTAGACGCGAGCTCAGACGACTATGCGTTTTTAGATACCAAACGATCCGAGGCGGCGGCAATGCTCAATGAGCTGCTGGAGGCACTGAATAATGCGCGAACAGCGCGAGACCGCATCGAGGCCCTTGTCCCGGACAGCGGTGATAATGAATCGCTCAAAGCGCTCTCTGCACAGGCCATCAGTAAGCTGAATGCGTGGGAAGATCTCGTGACGCAAACGGGCTATAAAACCTATGAGGACGAAGACAGTATGCCGCCCATGTTAGATGTGCATATCCGACACGTGTTTGACGTGATCGATCGCGCGGGCGCACCTGTCTCCGAAGGGTCGCTGCAACGCCTAGCGGACCTCAGGGAGCAATGGCGTGTTGCAAAGGCTCAGTTGTTGGCCATCACAGAAAATGAGCTACAGCGAATAAATGAGTGGGCGCGGGAGAACAATGTGGCGCATATCGTCGCACCGCTCGATTAATTAAGCCTATTTTTGTGTAGCGCATCCAAGATACCGCATGTCGAGAGGCGTTGATTTGATTTTTGCCTGATATGGCAAATACAAGTCGTGACTTCTCAGGTATTGAACACGCATACTCAGGTCAACATCGTTTATCGTTCGATGGGTGGCCGCATCATTCTTTAATGCGAATCACCGTCTCCAAAAACAATAATGAACGCTAATTTCTCTAGGGAAATTTTTTAATGACAGCAACATCCAAAACCGAAGGTCAGCAATCACCAGTCGAAAACGCCGGGTTCGGCACAAAGTCCTACCGAACCTACGTTCTCTCCGCCCTAACGCTTATCTACATCTTAAACTTCGTCGATCGCGGACTTCTTGCGGTGGTAGGTCCTGACCTGGTGCCGGAGCTTGGGATTTCTGACACTCAGTTTGGCTTGCTAACAGGCTTTGGTTTTGCCCTGCTATACACCATTGTCGGCATCCCGTTGGCTCGACTCGCTGACACCGGACACCGTGTGTGGATCATGACCATCTGCATCGCGCTATGGTCGCTGATGACCGCACTTTGCGGTCTTTCCACCGAAATCACCATTGGCTCGATAACTATCGGAGCGTTCTGGGTCTTGTTGATGTGTCGCGTCGGGGTTGGTGTTGGTGAGGCCGGGTGTACGCCCCCCGCAAACTCGCTAATCGCCGACTACTTCACACCGCGTGAGCGCTCTCAGGCACTCGGTGTTTACGCCATGGGCGTAACACTCGGCAGCATGTTTGCCAACCTGATTGGCGGCTGGGTCACCGATGCCTTTGATTGGCGTACTGCTTTCTTTGTCGTTGGCTTACCCGGCCTGCTAATTGCCCTTATCTTTAAGATGACGGTAAAGGAACCACCTCGCGGCCATACCGACCCCGTTGGCACAGAGCCTAAAGAGCGTGTAGAGCTCCGTGAGGCGATTCGGGAGTTAATGACAAAACCTGCCTTCTGGCTGATGACAGCAGGCGCCACTATTGCGGCCTTTTGCGGCTACGGTATCTCGTCTTTCCAATCGATCTTCCTCGTGCGTGCTCATAGCATTACCACCGGTGAGGCGGCGATATGGATTAACACACCCGTCTCACTGGTCGCCGCGAGTGGCACATTCGCTACCGGTTGGATGGCAACCCGACTCTACAAGAAATACCCCGGCGCCATTGCCTGGGTGCCTGCAATCGGCTTGGCGCTCTCAGTCCCCTTCTATCTGTTTGCTTTCACAACCGAGAGCCTGCTTTACGCAGGCATTTGCTTGGGCATCGGTGGCTTTGTGAAGTACGGCTATCTAGCGGCCCAATACACCATCGGTCAGGGCGTGGTCACGATGCGCGTGCGCGCAACGGCGACCGCTGTGCTGCTCTTCGTCGTTAACCTCATCGGTTATGGTTTCGGACCGCTTTTCATTGGCGCCATCTCCGACGTCTTCTTCGTCAACGGGATTGTCGAATTGGGCGTCGCCGCCGATGAGCTAGCGAGGAACCAGTGTCATCCGCGGGTGATTGCAGAGCTCAGTGAGCCGTTGCAAAACGTCTGCGGCGCGGTTTATGCGGATAGCCTAAGGTCAGCCATGCTCATTACCGCGAGTCTCTATGCGGGCTGTGCCTTTTTCTTCGTCTTAACGTGGCGGCGTCTCGATAAAGACATGGTCGATCGCAACCCGGCGCAGGCAGCCTGACAGTAGCAATTTTTTAGCTGTCGAGTGAGTACAGTAAGCGCTCAATGCCCGCTAACCCCAGTCGCTCTAGCGTCTGAATATTGCGCTCAGAAATCCGCTCCGGGTTCGGGTAGGTGTCCAGCACGTTCGTCACCATAGTCTCGCGGAGCAAATGAATAAGTGGGTATGGCGCACGGTTAGTAAAGTGACTTGCCGCGCCTACAGGCTCCCCCTCAAAGCGATAGTCAGGGTGAAAACTTGCGAGCTGAACCTTGCCATCCAGTCCCATCTGCTCAAGAACAGTCTGTGCGTCATCGAGAAAACCTAGATAATCATCAAACGCCTCTAAACCCTTGGGGAATACAAGCACCGAAGTGGCGATATCCGACTCTGATGAGTAGCTGAGCAGATCAAGCTCGGTGAAGAGCAGTGTGGCAATGGCCTCGGGTGATGCCGATTCGCAGGCAACGATGCGCAGTGCATCTGCTGAGACCACAGGGCGTGCAAAGGGGCATAAGTTGAGATCGACTACAAACAGCTCGATCCAAGCGCGCACGTGCGCGATCGCCCGTTCATTGATGATTTCTGACACCGCGCTCACGTAAGCAGCAACATCAACTGAATTCCCGAGAAAAAGCGCCCAACGCCAAGAGCACTCCGATATCAATCAAATTGCCCAACACTATATATCGCCCCGTGAATCAGCAAGACAACTTTTTGCCGATATCAAACTCATACAACGAGATAATGCCAGCTGAAATCATTATCTCGAGCATATCGATGTTTGTTGAGAATTTCTTTGCTGCACTTAACCCTTCTAAAACTAAACCGACCACACTGGTCATTTATAGCATCCCAGAGCAAAGCATTATCCTCACATACAAAAGACGCCGGTCGAGATCGGCGCTCAAAGGAATCAGTTATGCCTATATTCCACAACCATAGGTAAAAAATCTCCTCTTGCATGCCACCATTGGTGTGGGCAACCTATGAAAACAAGGATTGGTAAACGCCAGTAGCCATTTGTCTAGCTCAATGAGATAAACAATGCAGAAATCTCCTGATCTTAAGCCTGAGTTGATAGAGGCGCTTCTCGAGAGCTTAGCGAGTTGGGATCCACGTGCCTCAGTCCCATTAACACTGACTTTTATGGAGTATGCTGACCCTGCTGCACTCGACGGATTTTCTCGTCTGATGGCATCTAGTCCCGGCGCTGACTCCATGCTTTCCGATCGGTTTTTGAGCGAGTCACCCGACATTGACATGTTAAAAGGATGTCCAAGTGGCAGCTTAGGACAGGCGTATTGGCAGTATTTAGAAGACAACGAATTGGACGCGAATTTACTCCGCGAGTCCGATTTCATACCCGCTCACAAGGCGCGTGGCACGGACGAGGGGCATCTTGCTGAGCGCGGTTTTCAACTTCATGACTTATTTCATGTCTTGACCGGTTACGATACGACGCCGCTGGGCGAAGTAAAGGTCGTCAGCTTTACAGTCGCTCAAGCACCGGCGCCCTATCCGGCCATGATTATTGCGAGCCGCCCACTGCAAATGGTTCTTTATCAGCCTGAACTACTTCCTTTCGTAATGGACGCTATTACTGAAGGGTGGATGAGAGGTCGCACGGCTAAGCCATTATTACCTGTTCACTGGGAAAACCATTGGGATGAGTCACTGGACGAGCTCCAAGCGCGCTATAACTTAATCTGATGCGTGGCATGCGTTCAAACTTCCGCAACTTTTTTTGAAAATCGGTAATTTCTCAACAATACTGCTACATGATAAGTAAGCTGTTCAGGGTCCGGGACAATAACCGTTATTCATAAGAGAGGTAGTGGTGAGCCGTACATTTTTTGACTACGCAACGAGCGATATCGAAATACGCTCGGACCTGGCCGATAGCTTTAATGTTTACTGGCGTCAGCTTTCAGCTGCTGGAACCTGGTTTACGGCGAGCGAACGAATCGCAATAGCAGCAGAATCAAGAGCTGCGTTTGATTGCGCTCTTTGTCTGCGGCGAAAAAATGCGCTGTCTCCAAACTCCATCGCCGGAACGCACACGGCGGTGACGGATTTACCGCCCGTTATGGTCGAGGCAATTCATAAAGTCGTTACCGATCAGGCGCGGATCACGGAGTCCTTCGTCACCGAGCTTCGGGAGAACGGCTTATCAGAGGCAGCCTATGTAGAACTCGTTGGTATCACAGTGACGGTCTTCAGTATTGATGAGTTTCATCGGGCAATGGGACTGCCGTTGGAAGCCCTCCCCGAGCCATCTGACACTTTGCCACCGAGTAGGTATTCGCCACCGCAAGCCATGCATGGAACTGGCTTCGTCGCCATGCTTCCTTCCGATGGCGCGGTCGGGCACGAGGAAGATCTTTGGAGTAATAAAACGGCCAATGTACACAGAGCTCTTAGTCTCGTGCCAAACGCAGTCAGAGAGTGGGTAGCCGTCATGAAAGCCCAATATATGTCCATGACCGACATCGCTGCCATGCAGCAAGAGTTTGACCGTTCACTCAACAGGGCTCAGATGGAAATTGTCGCCGCAAGAGTGTCTTCATATAACGATTGCTTTTACTGAACAGTCTCACACGCCATGATGCTCAGGTTGAGTGTCAATCACGACGAAACGTCATCTGATATGGACCTTATCACTGGGGAGTCTCGTGACGGACTGAAATACGTCCCTTTGTCAGCGGAGCTGGCTGCCTTTGCTGAGTCAATCGCTAAACGGGATGAAGAAGATGTGCTCAGTGTCTTTAGAGAATCTCTCGCCGCCGCTGCCGGCCAAGAAGCGGTGGTCGACGCCGCTGCGGTGGCTGCCAACTTTCAAAGGATGGTAAGAATCGCAGATAGTACAGGCATTCCCCTCGACAGTCCCCAGCGAACATTTAGTGAGAAGGTTTGGGATGAACTCAAGCTAGATAGGATGCCGAGAGCCCACAATTAGCAGCATCGTCGCTCTATTAGTAAATACCGCATCGTCTACCTAGATTTTTTACCTAATCACTGCGCTTGGGTGATTAAACTGCGCTACTCCCAACCTAACCCTATAGTTGCTCCAAAATGCCGGCCATCGATGGTTTGTTATTGACAATCTCATCATGACTCAAGCCCTGCAGCTCATAGGGCAGTACCAGCCACTCATCGACCTCGTGAACATAGTAGTCAGGAGACCGGCCAGTTTTGTTTTTCGAGGGCTTAAAATACGGGGTTGCGACTTTGACCTCAGACGGCATATTCAATCGAAGCTTTTGCTGAAGCTCAGTAATGACGGCCTCGATGCTATATCCCGAATTAAAGACATCATCAACCAACAATAAGCGATCATCTGCATTCAGGTTCTCGAGTAAATACTGCAGTCCGTGCACACGAATACTCGAGGGGTCATCCACCGACTTTTGGTACTCGGGCAACCCCGCATAGGACGTGCGAATGGAGATGTGGTCGCTTTCGACACCCAGGAACTGCAGGCATTCCTGCACGTATATGCCTACGGAGGAGCCACCGCGCCAAATGCCCACAATAAACGTGGGTGCAAATCCGCTTTCATAGACGGATACGGCCATGCGGAGGGCATCATTGAGTAAGGTCTCTTCCTCAACAAAGGTTTTTTTGATCATTTGATCCAAGGGCTGATTTCCTGAAAGTTGCTTGCTGATATCATAGGGTTTTAGCGGTTACCAAGATCACATTCATGAGCGCCACGAAAACATACCTGTCCGCTAATCAATTATTGAACGATTCGTTTCAGTTGGGTACCCAAATCATCAACAGCGGCTTCAAGCCCACCTTTATTGTGGGTATTTGGCGCGGCGGCGCACCTGTAGGCATCGCAGTTCAGGAAATCCTCGCCTACGCCGGCATTCAGACCGACAACATCGCCATCAGGACGTCTTCCTACAAACAGGGCATCGATCAACAGAAAGGCCATGTTGAAGTTTACGGCTTAAGCTATCTCGTGAAGCGCCTCACGCACGAAGATAAACTCCTGATTGTCGATGATGTCTTCGACACCGGCCGCACCATTGACGCGGTCATTGACCGGTTGCACAAACTACTGCGGCAGAACATTCCCCGCGATATTCGCATTGCCACTCCCTATTACAAGCCAAGCCGGCGAAAGGTAGACCTAACCCCAGACTATTACCTCTATGAGAATGAGGACTGGCTGGTGTATCCCTACGAGATACACGGTTTGACCGCCGATGAACTTAGAGAAAACAAGCCTGCGCTCTTTGAGATCCTCAAGGACCACATCAAAACGTAGTGTTGTGGTCCCGCTGTAAGTCGCTTTAGAGCAGCGCAAATTTGATGGCGAATAATCCGGCTATCACAAGCGCACCCCAACTCACTTTACGCTCCTCGGATGCGAGCAAGCCGAGTGCGACATAGCTGATGAACCCAATGCCGATGCCATCTGCAATCGAGAACGTCAGAGGGATCATGATCATAATGAGCAAAGCAGGGATCAGGACGACTGGGTTATCCCAGCTTAAGCGTCCGAGCCCTGAGCACATGAGCAGCGCCACATAAATGAGTGCACCCGAGACTGCAAAGCTAGGAATCATCATTGCCAGTGGCGCAAAGAAGATAGCCAACAGGAAGAAAGCGCCGACCGCACAAGCGGTTAGGCCTGTTCGACCACCCGCGGCAACACCCGCCGCGCTCTCCACGTATGAAGTCACCGGCGAGTTGCCGAGTAAAGCACCGAGCACACTCGACGTACTGTCCGCTTTTAAGGCTTTGCTGAAGTTCTTGTAATTACCGTCTTCGTCGACAAGGCCCGCATTGGAAGCAACACCCACCAAAGTGCCGGTCGTGTCGAATAAGTTCACGATTAGGATCGAAAAGATAACGCTAACCAGGGAGACGTTAAGCGCCGCCATAATGTCGATTTGACCGACCAAAGGTGCAATAGATGGGGGAGCAGAGACAATGCCCTGATAGGTCACCTCGCCCAGTAAAATACCGAGCACGGTAACGGCGATGATACCCAGAATCAGGCCGCCGGCTGCCAATCGCGCCGACAAAATCGCAACGAGCAAGAAGCTAAGGGCGGCAAGCGCTGTGGATATTTGACTGAAGTCACCCATGGTGACGAGCGTGGCCGGATGATCAGCGATGATCCCGCCGTTCTGAAGACCAATGATGCCAATGAACAGTCCAACACCCGCGGTCATACCGATCTTTAAATCGTCAGGAATACTCATGATGATCCACGCACGGATTCTCGTTGTACTGATGATCACGAAGAGAACGCCCGCAATAAATACGGCACCCAAGGCCGTCTGCCATGGGTTGCCCATATCACCGACGATGGTATAGGCGAAGAGCGCATTCAGGCCCATGCCAGGCGCCAAACCCACTGGCCAATTGGCGTAGAGCCCCATCAGAAGACAGCTCAGCGCTGCACCCAGACAGGTCGCGACAAAGCTCGCGCCCTGATCGATCCCGGCGATGGCCATGATCTGCGGATTGACGACAAGGATGTAGGCCATGGCAGCGAACGTGGTCGCACCGGCCATAATCTCGCGTCCAACCGATGTACCGTGCTCGTGCAGCTTAAAAAAATCGCTCATGCGCCCTACCCTAGTTAATTATTGTCGCATCTCAGTCTGCCGATGAGCGCGATCGATTGCCACCCACCGGCGGCTTTTCACGCAGCGAAAAAAAAGGCAGCCAAGGGCTGCCATTTTCAATGAACTCAGTGACGTACCAAAGCCCCATACGAACATAGAACCATGAGACGTGCCGACAATTGCTTCTTAAAAGTCGATACCGGCACGAATCATGATTTGACGTGGCTGGATGAACTGGTCACCTGTGGCGCCCACACCAAACACATCAGTAAACCGCGCGTTGATGCCTGCCTGGTCAGTGATGTTCTTACCGATCAATTCAACCCGCCATGACGCATCGTTAGGTGATAGTTTCACCATGACATCAAGGGTCTGGTATGACGCAACGTTATCCGTCTCTGTGTTGTTAAACACGCGGTGCTTGAAATCACCTCGGTAGGTATAGCTCAAGCTCGACTTAACGTCACCCCAACCATCAATGGGCGCGGTATGCGTCAGAGCTATATTAGCTGTCACTTTAGGTGTCTTGGGCAGAGCGTTGCCGCGGACATCAGCAATCTGACCTGCACGGGCCACTTCAACGTCTGGGCTGAACAGATTCACGCCTTGGGCTAGCAACGCATTGGTTGCTGCCTCGGACGCGACATTGTCCAGCGCAAGATGGCTCTTGGTAATCTCAGTGCTCAGCCAAGCGACACGCGCGTCAAACAACACAGACTCGCTCAAGAACGCACCGAGCTCCAGCTCCGCACCGAAAATTTCAGACTCCGGAATGTTACCCACACCGCCCTGGAAGACTTCCGGGTCAGTGGCCTGGTACTGCAGATTCTCGTAGTTATAAAGGAATGCTGCCGCGTTCACTCGCACGCGTCCCTCGTCGAGGTCTGTCTTCAGGCCTACCTCATACGCATCGATAGTCTCTTGCTCGAAGGTAGGAAGCACAACGATGGGCGATACTACGCTCTCGCGACCGTAAGTCAGATTTGAACCGCCTGGTTTAAAACCACGGGTGTATGAAACGTATCCCAGGGTCACGTCGTCGAAGTTTTTCTCGTAGGTGATACGACCTGTGACTTCGTTACTGTCGATCTCGAGGATGTCAGTACCCCCACGACCGTAGAAGTTGGTGACTTCGCTATAGACTTCGTCACGGGTGTAACGCAGTCCACCAATAAGGCGCGTTGTATCGGTAAGCGCGAGGGTGCCCTGACCGTATACCGACATCGACTCGCGCTCTGGCTTCGAGTTTGAGATAAAGCCAGCCTCGGCAGTCGGGTCGTAAGAGAGGATTTGCTCGACCGTGAAGGGATCGAACGTGCCGTCAAAGCCAAAGTCCTTACGCTCAGTAATCGCAATATCTACCTCAGTATCGAGATAGAAAACACCGGCCACCCAATCTAGCTTACCAAACGCAGGTTCCGAGGAAATCAAGTTGAACTCCTGTGTCGTAGTGCTTTGATCATTAGTTTCAGGATCAAAGTAGGCCTGCAGTAGGAAGAACGGTGGCAATGTCGTCGGGTCGTGCCGGTCGTTGTCACGCAGTACTCTGATGTCATCGCTCTGGTAGCTGGTGATCGACTTGACAGTGAAGGCAGGGAGATCCCACTCAACCGTCGCGCTATACATCTCTGAAGTCAGCTCGTACACCGATCGAGAGTCCTGAGCCAAGCGGCGCGCACCTGGTGTTGGGTCATAAATGCCCTTCTGAGCTTGTCCGTTAACGCTCTCATCAAACAGCTGCGCACCTAGCTTCACTGTTACGTCGTCGCTGGCTTGCCACAGCAGCTTAACGCGAGCAGAGAGGCTGTCTGCGTCGTCAAGATCCTGGCCGTTGGATACGTTCTCGGTAAATCCCTCGCGGTTGTTACGAAGTAGCGAAACACGTGCCGCCAGCGTGTCAGACAGTGGAATGTTCATGCTTGCGCGAGCACGAACACCCTTATACTGACCGAGGCTGAGATCGGCCGTGCCACTGAACTCTTCAAAGTCAGGATCCATAGTGATGACGTTGATTGCACCGCCGGTTGAGTTCTGTCCGAACAACGTACCCTGCGGTCCTCGCAGTACTTCGATCTGTTCGAGATCAAGAAAATCTGTCTGTAAGGCGAAGGGTGATGCAATGTAAACACCGTCGAGGTGATACGAGACCGACGGGTTGGCAATCGCATTCTGGTTTGCCTCGTTACCGATACCACGGATGGTAATCACTGTCTTGAAACCTTCGTTCTTCGCCACGTTCACACCGGGAGCGATAGCGCTTAGATCAACGAAGGAAGTCAGCTGTCGATCTTCGACGTCAGCGGCCGTCAACGCCGTAACGGCCTGCGATAGGTCCTGCAGGCTCTCCGATCGTTTTTCAGCAGTCACGATGACTTCCTCAAAAACGGGGCCCGACTGCGCGAGCGCACTCGTGGCGAACATGGACGAAACAATCGATGCACTTAAAAGTGCTTTAGGGAAATGAGGCTTCACCGGAATAGGTCCTTTTCTGAATAAAAAATAGTTACGAATTGATGTCGAATACATCGTCTTAGAATTGTACGGATGCCAAGCACATTAGATGCCAAATACACAAAATTTATGACTCACAGATAGCTAGGCTGTTTGTGAAGAAAACGGCTAACTATCGGAGCTGAATTTGACATAAAAACTGCACCAAATGAGAGCGACACCAAAGATCATGGCACTCAAGTTGTGCAAGTTACACGGCATTACACGCCTAGCGACGATAATTGCTTCAACCGTGACACTCGCGAATACTGGAGAGCTATGGCCTCCGGCAGGCGTAGCTTTATGAGTCCAAAGAAGTTGCGTTGCGAGTAGAGATGCGAAGCAAGCTTTAGAAGTTACTGTGATGTTGAGCCAGATCCCGCGCGCTCAACCTCACGCCAAACTCGCAGAAAACCTCCTCCCAAAACTTTCCTGATCTGGAACTCGGGATAGCCACGTTGCAGCAACTCCAAGGTGACATTCAGCTCGTCACTTGCATCGATGTACCCCGGTGGCCGCCTTGTCCCGCGACTGATCATCGACGGTACCCGCATGCGCCACAAGACCCATTGAGCACAACCAAGCCAGCGTCCCTAGACAGTCCCTATGGCGGCTTTTGGCCGTGCGCCAACTATTACTCACCCGCTGCTTTTTTGACTGCCAGTAAGTCCTCATATTCAGGCTTTTCGCCTTTAGCCTGCGCCACAAAGGTATTGCGAATAGCCTCACCGTCAAGCATGGACGCGTTCCACGTCGCAATGTAGTCAAGACCGTCAGCTGTGCTGTGATCGCGCGCGTAATTCACCATGCGCTTAGCGCCAGAAACGGCGAGTGGTGCATGTGCCGCAATTTGACGCGCGATGTTCATCACCGCCTCTAACATTTCTTCAGCCGAGTCATACACTTCGTTGACCAGTCCAATGTCTCGCGCTTTCTCGGCACTCACCCGCTCTGCGGTATAGGACATTTGCCTTGCCCAACCCTCGGGAATGAGCTTAACCAGTCGTGGGTAAGTGCCCACATCGGCTGTCATGCCAATTGCGGTCTCATGTACTGAGAAAAACGCATCACGGGTCGCGTACCGACAGTCGCAAGCGGTGATGAGGTCCATTGCCCCACCAACAGCCGCGCCCTGTATTGCCACCAGAACAGGCATGCGGGCTTCTTCTAGGCAAGTGAACGCATCTTGCAACGCCATGCAGTGATGGCGGAATGCCTCAGCGCGAACAAAGCGACTGCCACTGGCAGATCCATCGAGACCGCCTTCGGTGAAGACCGATGTATCCATACCCGAGGAGAAGTGACGCCCTTCAGCCGACAGGACAATGACGCGCGCTGATGCATCACGCGATAACTCGTTAACAACATTTGGCAACTCTGTCCAGAACGATGGAACCATCGAGTTGGCTTTTTCAGGGCGATTAAAGCGGATGTGGGCAATGCCCTCTGACAGCGTTAACTCGAAACACTCGTAGCTCATAACACGTCTCCTTGTTGTCCTTCCTATTTGTTTTTTTAATAATGGAACAGCGTCATTCTGTCATATGGTGTAAGCGTAGTCGCTTTTCAAAGAGAAAAAAGCCGGCCGTAGGCGGCCTATATTTCCATCACTCTCTCTTTAGGCGCCCGGTCGACCAAGTACCTGCTCAGTCATCAGGGCTTCACCCGTGCAATCGGCCATCTGGTAGTAATCCATGCGACCACGCCATCCGCCCTTGGCGAACCACTCCTGATGCTCCATGAGACCTTCCATATTGGGGTAAACAACGATATGCGCGAACTCACCCGCAGCATCGGCTCCGCCAATATTGGGGTAAAGCGTGAACCAACCGATGTTGCCTAAGCCCTCGGGATTCTCCTCTACAAAGGCAGTGTGTGCCGTGTTTAAATCATCATGAGACACGCCCTCTCTACGAGTGCACCAGTTCCATGTTACAACTCTGGCATCGTCACTATTGATGGCATCTACATCCGCCCATTGCGTGAACATAGCGGCAAATTTCACGCTACACGACGCCATCTCTTGCCACTCGGCATTAAGTTTTTGGCCAGACTTACCAGACATCCACTTATCCCAAGAGGTTCCAGCATTCTCGAAGTCGGTTATCAGAAATTCGACAAAATCTGCCGGATACGGGTTGTTCGCATTGTTGTGAGTCGCAAATGGAAACTGCCGTACCGAGGCCACCTCAGCATCATTTTTTGATGCCCATTTCTGATACCTTTTGAAAAAAGCCGCATAGTCATCAAGTGATACGCCATCATTAAGAGTGCAAATATTTGCCTGAATCGACATGGGCTCTGCTGGGTCCATATCGCCCGCAAACACTTCGTGATCGTCGGCTACAACACCCGCACTGCCAAAGGTAAGGATTGAACCGAGTACTGCCTGACTTATTCTTCTCATTGTGTTGCTCCGGTCTTATTGATTTTTACCCTCTACACCCCCGCGAGCTGCAAACGCGAACGTGGCTTCCAACCTACAAACTAGTAGCTAATGAGAAATTCACCCAATTTTTTTGCTAATGAAGCGCCTGCCTCCCCACATTTGACCTATCCGAAGAAAAGAGCGAGCACTGAATTCAATAAGTGTTAAAGCCCCCGCATATCCTCCGCATTAACCGATAGCTTATACTGAGGCACTGGGGATCCAGCGCCTGTGTCCTCAAACGCCAGCCCAACTGACAGCAGCAGCGCATCTGCGCCGCGACCACTCATAAACGAGACACCCACCGGCACCCCAGCAATGGTACCCATAGGAACCGTAAGGTTAGGGTAGCCGCTAATAGCGGCCATAGATCCGGCGCCCGCCCAAGCCGGCCAAACATCACCATTGACGACGTCGGCTCTTGGAGACACAGGACCACTGGGCCCCATAAGGACCTGAACATCATAATCGCGAAGCAAAGCGTCGATGCCATCGTCGCGAGTCGTCTTACGTATCAGCGCCAATGCATCCTGATAGGTATCGCTATCCATTGCGGGCGCTTCGAGCGATGACTCAAAGATGTCCTGTCCAAAGATTGCCTGCTCAACCTCGGCGTTCGCGTTATTAAACGCAACCAGATCAGCCAGACTTCGAACGGGAATATCTGCAGGCGATCCACTCAGGTATGCATCGAGGAACACTTTGAATTCTGAACCCAGCACCAGGCGCGAAGCCCTCCAGAACTCAGGAGGCGTATCGTTGCTCTCGATGCGAATAATCGTTGCACCAGCGGCCTCCATTCGGGCAATCGCTGCGTCGAACTCTGCATTCAAGCGGGGGCTGTCATTACGGGCAAAATCGAGCACACCCACCCGCATTCCCTTCACGACGCTCGCATCCAACGACCCAGCGTAATCGTTCTGCCAGCCGGTCATCCCGTCGAGCATGAGGGCAGCACCTGCAACCGACTTAGTGATGGGTCCCGCTGTGTCCTGCGTCGCAGCGATGGGAACAATATGGTCAATGGGCAACAGCCCGTGCGTGGGCTTCAGACCCACCACACCATTCACCTGAGAGGGACAAATGATCGAGCCATTGGTCTCCGTCCCTACCGTACCGGCGGCAAGACTTGCTGCCGTCGCGGCGGCAGAGCCTGAGCTCGAACCGCAGGCTTGCCGATCGAGTACATGCGGGTTTTTTACGAGTCCACCCACGGCTGACCAGCCCGATACCGAGTGCGATGAACGAAAGTTTGCCCACTGACTTAGATTCGCCTTGCCCAAAATAATGGCGCCAGAGTCACGAAGGCGTGCCACCAGCGGACTATCCCGATCGGTTACGTTATCTAGGAGTGCCGTCGAGCCTGCCGTCGTCGCCATGAGATCTCTCGACTCAATGTTGTCTTTGAGTAGAAAAGGCACACCATCCAGTGGACTTTTTTCCTTGCCTTGTGCGCGTCGCATGTCGCTCTTTTTTGCGAGCTTCATTGCGCTGGCGTTCAGCGAAATAATCGCGTTTAGCGTGGGTCCTGACCGGTCGATCATGTCGATACGGTTGAGGTAAGCGCGCGTCAGATCTTGCGAGCTGAACTGACCGGTCTTCAACCCGCTGATAATTTCCGGAAGGGTCATTGCCACCACATTGATAGGGTCTTTCGTAGGCTTCTCACCTGCATGATTGTGGGCCGAAACCTGAAGACTCATCGCGGCAGATAACACGATGGCTACCAGGGGATATTTTCTGCTGGGACTCATGTGTGGGGCTCCTTTCTCAACTCTGACTTACCTAGAAACAGTCACCCTAGAGAGGCTGACGACTCGCTAATATCTCCAAAATACGTTTTCTAACGCCGCCAACGGTGGCGGGCTCCGAGTTAATAACACGGGTACTCAGGCGCTCGCGATCAAACGGTGTCCATGTATTCTCACCGGGTCGGTTTGGATTGCCTGTTTTAGCAAAGTTTGTCCAATACGTAACCATCTGCTCAGAGACAAACTTGTCCTCAGCAGTCCAGTCATACCCCACTTTGTCTAACGATCCAAACACCAAGGCCAGATCACCCGAGTGGTAGGCGCCACCACTTCGCGAACCGCCCTCCAGCGCCAGATAGGGCTGCTCAGGCATGTAGAGATGAAAGGCAGGTGGCACGTGGTCCATGAAGTAGAGGTAGGTGGGTTGACCGGCAAGCGCGTGATACTCAGCCCATCGCTGCATGCCAAAGGCTATGAAGATATCGGTCGATACCGCATGTTGAAGCTGACCTGGTGTGAGGCTATCGGCGTCGTACTCGCCCTTAAGCTCCCCGGCCAGATCGCCTGCCACGTACTCTAAAAATCCATCGAGTTCCGATCTTGTGAGGGACTTATTGATGGGAAATAACTGCTCATCCTCATCAGCTAAAAAGCCTAGCATCAGAGGGATTTTAGCCTGTCGCTGATCTGCAAACGTTTCGCTGGGCCACTGTTCCAGAACATCACCATCAATAACAATACGGCTTTCAGACGCCCAGTCCGACGCGATCATGGCGGAAATCAAGGCATCAGCATCAGCTGATCTAAGTTCTTGGAGTGAGTCCAAACCCAGCTCCTCGACTAGCGCAATACCGCGCTCATGGCCATTGGCATCCTCAGTAGACGCTGGAGTTACACAAGAGGCTGACTGCCCGATAGCTTTGTGGAAAAGCCCCTTCCCATAGGGCGAGGTCAGCAGCGAGCAGATGCTTTGTGATCCTGCTGACTGACCGAAAACAGTCACATTTTCAGGATTGCCGCCGAGAGAGTGCACGTTGTCTCTAATCCAAGACAGAGCAGCGACTTTGTCCATCAATCCATAATTTCCTGAAGCACCTGACTGGGCAGCTTCGCTAAGCACGGGGTGTGCCAAGAAACCAAAGGGCCCCAATCGGTAATTCACTGTAATGACTAGCACTCCGCGCTGAGCCAGCGATGTGCCGTCAAAGATTAGGGAATGACCTTGACCGCTTAGATGAGTACCGCCGTGGAACCACACCATGACAGGAAGCCCCTGCGCGTTTACTGGCGTCCAGACATTCAAGTACAAACAATCTTCTGAGACCGTAAAATCTTCCCGACGCCAAACAAAATAGTCCCAGTGGCGAGGCTGATAACAACTATCTGAAAAGGTATTCGCGATCCGAATACCTTCCCAAGACGGAGCGGGCTGTGGTGGTTGCCAACGCAAATCACCGATTGGGGCCGCGGCGTAAGGTAGGCCTCGGTAGACCGTAATCTCGTCATCATACGGCGAGGGAACACCTATCACCTCTCCCTGAGCAAGAGACCGCGGTGCGCCCGCTTTCAGGTCATGACCAGGCGTTTCGGTACTGCAAGCAGCCAGTCCCGAAATGAAGACAGCTACGACAACACGTTTGATACTCATAAAACGTCCGTTTTTTTTATTATTCAGTTTCAACCACTACCGATGGCTCCTAGCACAGCCCCTCTAGCTCAGCGGCCTCGTGCCTAACGGCTTCAGGCGAACCCAGTAGCTGCCGGTTAAAGCCTATCCGCTTGAACCAGTAGTGCAGGCCAACCAGATCAGTAAAGCCCATACCGCCATGCACCTCGGTGCTGGTCTTAGCAACAAACTGCCCTACTTCGGCCATATGCGCCTTCGCGTGACAGGCGGTAAGTGCCGCATCGTCTGTCGACTCATCAAACGCATGCCCCGCATACCATGCGAAGGCTCGGCAAGGCTCGAGTTGCGATGCCATCTCAGCGCACATGTGTTTCACCGCTTGGAATGACCCAATCACCCGATTGAACTGCTTACGATCAAGTGAATAAGCAACAGCCTGATCCAACATGTATTGTGCGGCACCCAAAGTATCAGCCGCTTGGATAGCGCGCCCTCGGTAGATCGTTTGCCACACAAGCTCTGAGCTACTCGATACAAGGCAGGCCGGCGACTGATCAAAGGACAGCTCACAAACACTGTGCGTGACGTCAATGGTCGACAACGAAGACCTCGTTAGTTCAGAGGCCTCGATCATAAAGACCCGGCCATCAGATAAACCAATTAGATAGGCATCAGCACTGGCGTCGAGCGCGAATAGTGACTGCCCTGTCAGCTTGGAATCAGCCTCGGTAACTTGCCCTTTTCGCGAGCCAATAACATCGCTGAACGCGATACCCACCCGATACTCACCTGAGGCCATGCGAGTCAGGGGGTCAGTGGCTCCAGCCGCGTTCAGCAAATAAGCCGACATGATCGCCGTGCTTAAAAACGGGCCCGGGCAAGCGGCGTAGCCTAAAGCCTCGGCGATTGCTACAGCGTCCAGCATACCCAGCTCGGCACCACCGTGGGCCTCGGGGATAATCAGCCCCGCAAGCCCCATGTCGGCCAGCCCTTGCCAAACTGACGAATCATCAACCTCACCTGCGGCGAGCTGTCGTACTGTGTCTAGAGGTACTTCTGAGGCCAGAAACTTATGGACACTGTCGCCGAGCATTAGTTGGTCCTGTGATAGTCCAAACTCCATCTCAGGCCTCCTTAGCTAATTTTTCAGCTGATTTTTCTGACCGGATCTTGGGTTCTTTTGGCATGCCCAAGCCGCGTTCACTGATGATGTTTTTCTGAATTTGCGACGTTCCGCCGCCGATGATCAGGCCAAGGTAGAACATGTACTGATACTGCCAGCTTCCGTGGCCACGCAGGTGAGGGTTGTCACCGTAACTCAGACCAATTTCACCCATGACATCGATGCCCAAGCATTCGATTTCATGGCGAAGCTCTGTGCCTATGAGCTTCACAATCATGCCGGCGAGGCGGACGTCCTGATTCTTATTAATCTTGGCAGACAGCAAGCGCATATCGTTGTATTGCATCGCGAGTACGCGGCCCTCGAGCTTCATTAGGCGGTCGCGAAATACCGGATTGGACATAATGGGCTCGCCATTGATGCTTTCCTCACGCATCAGTCGCTTTACACCACTGAGTCGGTTCATCGCCGCATCGGGTGTGGCCAGTGAACCACGCTCGTGCCCGAGGATGGCATTCGCGACCTGCCATCCCTGACCGCGCTGGCCGACGATCTGGTGCTTGGGCACCCTCACATCGGTGAAGAAAACTTCATTGAAGTTAGCGTCTCCTGTCATATCCACCAGCGGCCTAATTTCAATCCCGGGAGTGTCCATGCGGAAGAGCAGAAACGAAATACCCAGGTGTTTCGGCGCATCGGGTTCGGTTCTAACGAGACAGAAAATCCAGTCGGCGTGGTGAGCGGTGCTGGTCCAAATCTTCTGACCATTAATCACCCACTCGTCGCCATCGAGCTCCGCCTTCGTGGTGAGACTGGCCAAGTCACTGCCTGCACCGGGTTCCGAGTACCCCTGACACCAAATCATGTCGGCTTTGATAGTGGGCTCGACAAAGGCCTTCTTTTGCTCCTCTGTACCCATCTCGAGTAGGACTGGGGTAAGCATGGTGACACCCTGTCCATTGAAACCGCGATGCACTCGCTCAGCGCCAAATTCCTCTGCAATGATGCGCGACTTGATGATATCGGGCTCCGCCCCGTAACCACCGTATTCACTCGGTATCGTTCGGCTATGGTAACCATGCTCGATGAGAAGACTTTGCCAATCACGAATGGCTTGGCTCTTGATGCCGTCACCTGGCTTTGGCTGCTTGTGCTTATGGGAACGTAAGAACGACTTCACCTCCTCACGGAACGCGTCGTATTCACTACCGTATGACAGGTCCATTATCGTACCTCTAGTGTTTTTCTTCGACAGTAGCACATCCTCAAGTCTGCAGGCGTGCCCCGTTTATTAACGCGAGTGAGTGATCTGTCGTATCCTGCGCCCCTCTAGCCAACGAGTCAGTCATCGCCGTGGACCTAATCAATCAATACCTGCCGCTGTGGATGTTTATCATCCTGATGGTGTCCACACCCGGACCCGCCAATATGCTGCTTATGACGGCTGGTGCGCAGCAGGGTTTGACTCGCACCTTGCCCTTTATTGCGGGCCTGACGGCAGGAAAACTGGCGCTGAATGTCGCTTTGGGATTGGGTCTGATGGGTTTACTTCAGGCCAATCCCACCATCGCCACAATATTTGTCTATTGCTCCGCGGCCTACATGGCCTATTTGGCACTGCGCAATTGGACGCCGCCCAAGCCTGGGAGTGCTAATGCAAGCTTCACGTTTCTCTCGGGTAGCATTGTCCACCCGCTCAGCCCGAAGACCTGGATGATGGCCACGCTCGCGATCACACAATTTGCTGATAGCTTTGAGTCAGCCGCGGAACGCCTATTGGTCGTTCCTCTCAGTTTTCTAGTTGCGCAGGTATTTTTTGCCGTTGTCTGGTGTGGCCTGGGTGTCGTGATGAGTCGCGCTTTTGAGCAAAGTATTGTTATGCACCGAGCATTGATTTTATTGACGTTGGGCGTCATCGTTTTGGCTCTATTGCAGTAACGTATGAGCACATAGCATTTAGCCCTTCACGTACTGACTAATAAAAACAGGCTCACTGATAAAACAGACTTATAAATAAAAAAAGGCTGCGAGCAGATAAAATGTCCTCGACTTGGAAAACTCCGTCACGGCGACGACTCCTCAAGGTACTGGCGGCTACCGCTTTTCTGCTACCGCAGCTGTCGCTATCTGCAGTGAAACGGCTACTACCCGCCAACAAAGCATCGAGTGACTTCATTGAACACAACGACCTACCACTGGCGCTAGAGACGCTTCGCAGCGCCTACGGACAGGGGCCCATAACCGCTATTTCGCAGTTTTTCGTGCGCAATAATCTGACCATGCCAGAATCACGGATTGTCGCTGACCGAGACCTATGGACAGTCGCCATTGAAGGGGCTGAACAGACAGCTGACCATACAATCAGCCTAAGCCTCGCTGAGCTCAAAGCCCTGCCGACTACTACCATCGCAAGCGTGCTCCAGTGCTCAGGTAACGGACGCGCCTTTTTTGACCATTCACCGTCAGGCTCTCCCTGGGGTGTTGGCGCTGCGGGGTGCGCGCTGTGGACTGGCGTCAAACTCTCGACCGTTTTTGAACACATAGGTGGCGCGCACACTGAAGCACGCTTCATTACCGCTACCGGCGGCGAGCTGTTACCCGATGGAATCGAGCCAAGCTCAGTGGCTGTCGAACGATCGGTGCCCATTGATAAGGGGCTCGACGACTGTTTGCTGGTATGGGAAATGAACGGCGAGCCCTTACCCCTCGTGCATGGCGGCCCTCTACGGCTACTTGTACCCGGCTATTTCGGTGTGAATAACGTTAAGTGGGTGAAGCGGCTCGCTGCCTCAGTCAATGAGTCAGGTAATAAGATTCAACAGTCTGGATACCGAATGCGCGCTATCGGCGAGAGCGGAAACGCGAGCCACCCATCGATGTACCGAATGCCTGTAAAGTCTTGGCTCAACGGACCGGGCGCCGATGGTAAGGCACTGCCTCGTGGCAGGCATAAGCTCTTTGGTGTGGCGTTCTCGGGTGAACGCGGAATCGACTACGTCGATGTCTCGCTCGACGGTGGCACAAGCTGGCAGCGCGCCAACCTCTACGGTCCTGACCTGGGGCCCAATGCCTGGCGGACATTTTCGCTCGAGGCCAACCTTGCAGAAGGCGACTATTTGCTCGTTAGCAAGGCCACCGATACGGTGGGTGAGAGCCAACCTGAGCACTTCGCCGCCAATCACCGCGGCTATGGCCATAACGGCTGGCGTGATCATGGATTAGCCGTCGAAGTCAGCACACAAGGGATGAGCGAGCAAGCTACTGTCATTTCTAAAACGCACATTGGCATCGCAGCGACAACTGGTGTTTATGGCACGCGAATCGATAGGACCAGCGACGAAGACAGTTTAGGAAAGCGCTTGTTCGTGGAGACTGCCAGTCCGCCTTGCGGCGTCTGTCACAGCCTCGAAGCCGCCGGCGCCAAAGCGGTTATTGGTCCCAACCTCGATGCGCTCAAGCCCGACGCACGTCGAATTCGAACGGCTATCGCTCAGGGGGTTGGGGCAATGCCTGCCTATGCGGAGCAACTAACCGACCAAGAGGTCACGGCACTGGTGGAGTTCATTACCTCGAGTCAGTGACGTGCACTCGCGACTTGTGCCGTATTGAGAAACTCACAGAGTGCCGCATCAGGGTGGGTCTTAGACGAGATCTCATCTGCGATGACAAGCGCCTGTTGCTGCTGACTCCAAGCAGACCACATCGCGCGGCCTTTTTCCGCACTAATAATTTCTAAACCACCCATTTCTGAGTCACCCGTTTCTGTACGACCAGACTGGGATTCATTGGGAGAGCCAGTCTTCAAAAACGCTATCCAATAATCGACCAACGCATCGGTAACCTGTTGATCAATCGCGTTGGTAGGCATCCATGGGTCGTGGGTGTCAAAGACATAGGGCAACTCTGCACCATGGTAGGCACCGATGGCATCAAAGCCCTCACGCACCCGATCAAACCGATAGACGTAGGCGGCACCTCCTGCCTCCTTAACTGCTCTGGCAAGCATAAGACTCGGACAGGTGTATTGAACGGCCGATCGCAATCGATCCATTTGCGCCAACTCTGATAGTTCAGGGCCAAGGATGGTCTTGATGTCGTCCCAGGTTTCAGGCGGGAAATAGCCCTCAAGATAATCCGTCAGCACCGCTCCATCGGCGATATACATCAACGACTCATTGCGATTGGATCCGATAACGAGATTCATCTCTGGAAATAAGTCATCCGCGACAGTTTCTTCAAGTGACACAGGCAAGGTCTCGGGGTCTGGGATAGGACTAAAATAATGTCCACTGAACACATCAATCTGCGAGTTGAGCAGTTCAGCCGCCGGTATCCGTTTCAAGTCAGCAAAAGTCCCGTCCGCGCCCAGATGATGCGCGACCAAGGCTTCACCCAAAGCAAACCCATCCTCGGGTTTTAGGGTACTCGTCACCGACCAGCCTGCGCTCTGATGTATTACCCCAGCAAGCTTGCCAGCCATGGCCGGTGCGAGCGCGAGATGAAGTGCATTGTCCGCACCGGCGGATTCACCCGAAACGACGACACGATTGGGGTCGCCCCCGAAAGCGCCAATGTTCGTATTAACCCAGTCAAGCGCAACGATCAGGTCGTGCAAACCTGGATTACGGATGGCCATATCCGGATGACTCAGCCAGCCAAAAACACCCAGCCGATAGGCTACCGTGACGACCACCACCCCTTTCTCGGCAAGCGCATGTCCATAGTAGTTGGGCTCGTAGCTCCAACCCCCGGTATTCGAGCCGCCGTGAATAAAGACAAGCACAGGTTTTGGCTCGGCATGGTCACCGTTAGTCCACACATTCAAATAAAGGCAGTCCTCAGAATATTCCGGTCCCCTCATCAGACTGGGATCAACGCCAACGCGCGACATCATGCCGTGATACCAGGCGAGCCCACTCCCGGTTTGCATACACGCAGGCATGAACTGAGTTGCATTGACGTAGCCAAGAGAGCCCTCGATCGGAACCGGCCGCTCCCAGCGCCGCTCATTCACCGGTGGCTCGGCAAATGGAATCCCCAAAAATGCCTGCACACCCCAGTCCTGCTCAATGCCGAGGTAACGGGTCCCCGATGCCTCAACCAAGGGCTGTTCCGTTGCAGAGTCACAACTAATAAGAAGGGCAACCCATAGGATGATTAACGGTCGAAGCAGGCGTCTACAGAGTGACGAAAGACCCTGCTCAGGCAGCAGCGCATGGGGAAAATTATGGTTCACCAAGGGAGTTACCTAAGGTTTCAGTATGACCGTCGAGCCCAATGGCCTGACCGGAGATTCTCACACCCGCATCACTCGCGAGGTAACAGACCATTGAGGCGATATCCTCGACGCGCGTAAAGCTCTGAAGCGAGCTTTGACGCTCGTAACTCTGACGAATCTCACCGACGGAAACACCACGCTCCTCTGCATCACGTGCCATGACCGCCTCAATGCGTTCGCCATCAACACTGGCGGGGCAGAGCGCATTCACACGCACCTTGTAAGGCCCCAATTCCATCGCCCAGGTTTTCGTAAGACCAACCAAGCCCCACTTAACCGCCACGTAGGGCGATCGATTAGGACAACCCATGAGACCTGCATTTGAGGCAATATTGATAATGACACCGGATGACTGCGCCTTCATGACTGGCGCGACTGACCTTGTCACATTAAAGGCACCAGTCAGGCTAACGTCTAAGGACCTCTGCCACTCCGATGGATCGACCACCTCGACGGGCGCCGTTGGGCCGGAGATTCCGGCGTTGTTTACCAGCAGATCAATCCTGCCCGCCACATGAAGTACGCCATCGATCTCGGTGGCGACTGCCGAGGCATCAGATACATCACAGACTCGAGCACGCGATAGCGGATGGCTGGCGTTGTAGTCATCGACGTGGAGCAAATCATTATCGAGCACAAAGACGTCGTAACCGTCAGTGATCAACATCGTAGCAATGCCAAGCCCAATGCCAGATGCGCCACCGGTAACAATGGCAACTGGCTGATCACTCATGGCCTCACCTGCGCCACAGCGTACCCTGCGACGAGTGCCGAGCCCACACCCCTAGGTGGCGGAAGGATCCCGAACTGCATCGTGATCCTCCTTGAGTGATTTGAATAACGAGATGCCCGACAACCAGAAGGTCAATACCAGAGGTAGTGACACCACCAGAACCACCGTCTGCGCGGTTTTAAGGCCGCCCGCGTACATTAGACCTATCGGCAAGATCGCTATGGCACAGGCCCAGAATACACGATGCCATCGAGCCGGATCTTCCGAGGGCTTGAGCGACTTCGTCGCACTCGCTGACAACACGTAAGACGCGCTGTCATAGGTCGTTGCTGTGAAAATACTGATCAGGAAAATGAAGGCAATGATGAACAACGTTGCGCCCGGCAGGACGTCCAGTCCAGCGATAATAGCCTGACTACCATCGGACTCGGCCATGACGCCAAGCACATCGAGCTCGCCACTCAATTGAAGTCCTAGGCTGTGGTTACCGATGATCAGATAGAATAACCAAACGCCCATCGAGCCCATGCCCAACATACCTAGCACCACCTCGCGTAAAGAGCGGCCCTTCGAGATGCGCGTCACAAAAATACCAATAAAGGGGCCGTAGGCCAGCCACCAGGCCCAGTAGAAAATGGTCCAGTCTTCGATGAATCCTGTGTCGTTAATGGGATCGGTCCAGAACATCATGGCTACGGTGTTTTGCAATGTATGGCCAATCGTGTTGATAGCCATTTTCAGCAGGAAGACCGTATCGCTGGCGAGAAGAACGCAAACCAAAATCAAAAATGCCAGTACCATGTTGAAGTCGCTGAGCCGTTTAATGCCACGCTTCAGGCCCAGCCACACGCTGGTGCCAAACATCGCAACACACGCAGCCACGACAAAAAGCTCCATCTCAAAGCTTACCGGTATCCCCGTTAATCTCGAGATGAGCGCAGCAATCATGGGCGTGGAGAACCCTAATGAGCTACCAATGCCACCCACCAAGGCAATCATGAAAAAACTATCCATGAGGCGTGCGCCCATGGACGATTCACCACCCTTGATGAAGTGTGGGGCCGAGATACTGTACTTGAGCTTGGACACCCCACGCACATAGTAGGGATAGGCAATGGCGAGCGTCGGCAGGCAGTAAAACGACCAAGCAACCAGCCCCCAGTGGTGCAGACCAAAGGAAGACGCCCATAAATAAGCTTCGGGCGATCGCGGTTCAGCGCCAAACGGCGGCGCATCGACATAAAACGCCCACTCGATGGACGCCCAGTACATCATGCCGGCACCAATGCCGGCAGCGAACAGCATAGCAATCCAGCTAGCAGTGCTGAACTCGGGTGTATTGTCACCGAGTCGCACTCGACCATATGGACCAAAGGCGATGAAAAGGACAGCACCAAACGCGGATATCGCTGTCAGTATGTATAGCCAGCCAAGCTCAGTGGCGAGAAAGTTGTAGGCTGTTTGCAGTGCCAGAGCACTGGCCTCGGGGAAGAGCAGGAGCGGTACGGCCATGGCTAGCATGACAGAAAGAGTCAAAATGAAGTTAACGCGATCTACAGCCTGCGTCATAAAGCATCCCAGAGTTATTGTTTTGGTGTTACCACAGGGTAGCCTACTTTGAACGCTGTTTTCACGCCTGATTTCTTGCAACCGTTGTAGGATGGTTTTTTTTAGAGCGACTCTAGGACCTTCCCTCTATTAGGTTCCCCCTCTAATAGACGATCCCTCGCTCATCAAGCACTGCTTTCAATGGGTCAAGGTGCGCCTCATATCGCTGCCACACCGACAAGGCATCGCGGTAAATGGGCTGTCGAACCTGCTCTGAACTGGCCGTGCGCACCGCCCGGTCCTTTTCGTAATAGCGCAGACACTGCTCCTCGAAGGGGAGATGACAGTGCTCCAACAGGGCCCTTACCTGTGTTTCGAGATCCTCCACCACGGTTTCGTATTGCACTGTCATCAACCCTTGAGGGAGCACGGAGTGCCAGTGGTCCATCAGATGCAGATAGTCTGCGTAGTAGTGGCCAATCTCCTCGAGTCCGTAGGTAAATTCCTGCCCCCGTGCAAACAGCTGTTTGAAGTTCGCAAAGCAGGCCGCCATGGGGTGCCGCCGCGCATCAATGATGGTCGCGTTCGGGAGGATGGTCTTGATGAGGCCAATGTGGACCCAATTGTTCGGCATCTTGTCGATAAAGAAAGGCTTGTCCGTTCGATAGGTACTCGCGCCATCTAGATACCGTTGACCTAGCGCCTCGCGCTGATCTTGGCTCATCGACTCTAAGCACTGTGGGTAGAGATTTTGCTCGGATCGTCGACGCCCACCACCCAATTCGCCCGCAATCTGACTGATCAGCGGAAGCTCAGCGGTGGCCTCAACCGCCGAGTGACTTGCCAATACCTGCTCAAGGAGCGTTGACCCTGCTCGCGGCAAACCCAAAATGAAAATCGGTTCATTCGAGCTATGTCCCCCGGGCTCCAAGAACCCCTCTGGGCAATGCTCGATCATGCTGGCTACCTCACCTGAGGTACGCTCGGTGGTGTAGGAGCTAAAGGTGTTTTTGATGCTGTTGCCATCCGCATACGCGGCGAATGAATTGGCGTAGTCCCCCCTATCTTCCAGGGCCTTACCCAATGCGAAGGCAACGTGATAGCGATCGGCGCTCAACTTTTGCATGGACGCATAGCGCTCGCGCATACCGTCGAGTTGTACATCGTCAAACTTAAAGGTTTTGAGATTCGCGAGACTCCAATACGCCTCACCTGCATCAGGTTCTGCGGCAATGGCTCTCTGATAGGCGGCCGCAGCGTCCTCACCGCGTCCACCGTAACGCAGAGAGTGGCCATAACTGGTCAAAATGCGTGCGTTATCCGGTATATATGTCAGCACCTCTTCGAATTTTTCGTGCGCCTGCTCGAAGCGGCCTGCCATCGCGAGGATTGATGCGTGCTGTACCTTATGGGAGAGGTTGTCCGGTTGCTCGTGTTGAAGCTGCCCCGTCCTATCCAGCGCTTCATCAAATCGCTGTCGACGTGCCAGCGCGGTCGCGTAGTTCGCCTGAGCGATATTGAAGTTTGGCGCGAGCTCCAAACAGCGTTCGAGCAATACGATGGCCTCATCCAACATTCCTAGGGTAATGCCGATTTCAGCCAATAGGCGAATAGCGTCAACATCGTGAGGTCGGCGTTTCAGATACTCGCGGCAAATCCCTTCAGCAACCCCCAAACGACCCGCTTGCATCAAGTCAAGTACCTGAGTCAGGAGTGGATCGAGGCCCTGCTGGCTGCCTAAGGATCGGCGATAGGCATCGGCAGCAGCGATGTCGTTACCCTCTGAGGCGCGCAGCTCATAAAGGTCTCGCCACGCTGTCCTCAAATTTGGCTGCAAACGGACAGCGGTCTCCAGAGAGATAATGGCCTCTGACAACCTACCCTGTCCTTTCAGCGCAAGGCCAAGCTCGTGGTGGGCGAGCACCAGATTTTCAGCCTCTGTAAGGATTTGTCTCAGTAAAGGCTCCGCCGCGTTATTCTGACCGTTTCGTCGAAGCGCAACACCGTGCATCAAGACAAACCGTGAATCATCGCGAGCGAGCTCTCTCGCTTCTGCCGCCAACTGACACGCGGTTTCCGAGTCGCCATTTTGCAAGGCAGCTTTTATTTTTTCATACAAGTCTTCGGCCGATCGCATAGTCTTCTGCTTTTACATCACAAGATTCATTCATCGAGAGGTGACGATGCCTCTCATAAACCCCTCATAAAGGCCCGCATAAAAAAGGGGCACTCTAAAGGTGCCCCTTTCTACTACTTCAAACAAGCTTAGAACGATCGCGTGAACGATACACCCAAGCTTCGTGGCTGGTTGATGGTGACTCGCTGATCCCAAGTCACAGCATTGATCCAAACAGAGCCGCGCTCGTCGGTCAGGTTGTTTACATAGACCTGAGCTGACCAGTTTTCACGCTCCATACCAACTGCGGTGTTCACCACAGTGTAAGCTTTCTGCGTGCGTCGCTGCGTAGAGATCGTTCCGCCGTCAAACAGTGTGTTGTACGAATCGCCTGTGTACATGTACGCGGCTTGAAGGAAGAAATCATCACCGAACCCGTAGCGAGTCGATAAGTTCCACTTCGTTTCAGGTACGCGCGGTAACGCTGTACCTGATGCAGCATCTACATCTACACCATTTCGAGCATAATCAGACGTCAAGTTCGAATCGACAAAGCTCGCCGCACCGCTCAACGTCCAGTTGGCCGCCAGCATGGCAGTGAAATCAAACTCGAAACCATTGCTCTCGGCGTTACCCACGTTGTAAGTTAACGTAATGGGCGAGATCGAGGTATCCAGTCTTGAGAACTGGAAATCATCCCACTTCTGCCAGAACGCCGCGCCATTCAGACGCAACGTGCCATCCATGAGAGAGGCTTTGAAACCAATCTCCTGTGCTGTCAGGAAGTCCGGCAAGAACTCACAACCAATGTTCGATGCACCCTGGTTGCCAAGACCATCTTGCAGGCGTGTTGCACAGAAACGGTTCAAACCGCCAGGTCTGTAACCCTCACCCCATGTGGCGTACGCCATCACGTCATCGTTGACCTGCCATTCGGCCGTTAAGCGATACACAGAGTCTTTAGCTTCGGTGATACGCGGCACAGGTGCACAGTCTTCACCATAGTTACTGGCGGGACGATCGCCCTGAGGACCCCAACCACCACAGGGCCAGAATACGGTGCCAGAGAAGCCATTGAGACCACCTTCGTAGTCAAACTCTCGAGCACTCGCTGCAACCGTCAGGGCTTCGGTTACATCAAACGACACCTCACCGAAATAAGCGGTTTCCTCATAGGAACGCACAAAGTCAGTGGTCCAATAGATATCAGGCGCGTCTACCGCCGTTGGCTGGCCATTTAGACCCATCACATGCCAGTCACTGTCTGATGCCGTGTCGACCTCGACCCCGTAGTAACCAACCATATATCGCAAACGCGCCTCTTGATCAGATACGAACCGAATCTCGTACGTGCTTCGATCGATCTCGGTTGTATTGGTGTACTGCTCTCTGGGATCACCACAGAAGCCTGTGTATGACACGTAGCAGTTGTAGTAGGGCTCAACGAAACCATAAGACACGTAGTAATCGCTGTAGAGCGAGTAATCAGCATAGGTTTCAGTGTCACGCTCAAGGTCACCGTAAGTTGCGGTGAGTGTGCCACCAAATAGTTCGCCCTCGAGTTTCAACGAAGTTTGCGTCCACTCGTCGTCATTCCAGTCGGGCATCAGGCGCATAACCTTCAGGTCACCAACGGTTGGATCGTGATCCCAGACACCATTGGACTCAACATCCTGCATCATGAGAGCAGCAGTCAGTGTCCAACTATCATTGAGGTCTACAGCCAATGCGGCTCGAGCGCCACGCGTCGTCGCATCGTTGAAGTTCTTTTCAGCTACTTCACTGTTATCGACAGTGATATCCGCCGCAACATCATTCAACGGGCTAGCTGGATCCAATCCTGCACGGATGTAGCCACGGCTGAAGGTATGCGTGCCGGGAACGTTATCAATAAAGCCGCCTTGGACCTTGTTATAACCAACGAGACGCAGCGCCATGCTGTCGCTCAGTGGGATGTTCACAAAACCTTCAGTGAGGTGACTAATATCACCGCTCTTGGGCTGCTCCATGCCGAAGCTAATGCCACCCTCAAACCCTTCCGTACTCGGCTGGTTTGTGATGATCCGGATTGCGCCTGACTGAGCATTCGCACCGTAGGTTGTACCCTGAGGACCTGCGAGGACCTCGATCCGAGCCACATCGTAGACGTGCGGGTTCAGATACTGACCCACAGCCGTAACAGGTTGCTCATCAAGGTATACCGCTACCGATGGGTTAGCGCCTAGGCTGCTTTCACCACCACTCGAGATACCTCGAATATAGATATCACCACTACTGGGGCCCAACGTCACGAAGCTGACGTTCGGCAGCATCATGATGTAATCCTCCATATCGGTGATATTGAGGTCCTCCAGTTGTATTTCACCCAACACGCTAACGCTCATTGGAATGTCTTGAACACTCTCAGAACGTCGTGTCGCGGTAACCAAAATCTCTTCAATTTCAACCTGCGCCTGTGTTGGCATGGCAATCGTTGTTGCGCCAACCAACCCGCAAGCAGTCGAGACCGCCAGCGCTAAAGGCCGTCTGAAAAATGAGGTCTTTTGGGATGAGTTAAGACTTTTCATAGTTTACTCCCTCAATGACTTCGCATCGTTTTCGTTGTTATACTGCTTTTTTCCCGGGGGTAGTGCACCTACACCGACTTCCTATCTAACCCCCCGCCGAAAGTAAACGGCTTTTTGTTACAGAACATCGACAGCATTACTTAAGGTGCTGATCGTGGTATACCTCTAAAATTAAAGAACATCAAACAAAAACCGCTTAAAAATAAGAAGCTCGCGATAAGAGTGCTCGGAGTCAAAATGAAAGTAATCGAACCTGCCAGAGAGCTGGATGTCATTCACTCCACCGATGTCCTGGTTATTGGCAGCGGACCAGCGGGGCTGGCCGCTGCCATTGCGGCCGCTAGAGCAGATGTCAGCGTCACCTTGCTCGAGCGTTTTGGCTGTTTCGGCGGCAACATCACCGCGGTGGGTGTCGAGGGTTTCGCATGGTATCGACACGAGCAGACTGTCGATAGTGAGGGGATTGGTATTGAGTTTGAAGAGCGTGCAAAGGCCGCGGGTGCGTCAGTCGCTGAACCGCAATCCCAGAGCCATGCCATCGATGGTGAGGCCTTCAAAGCAGTGGCGGATGACCTGGTCCTCGAAGCGGGAATCACGCCCATGCTTCACCGCTTATTTGTCGCTCCCATCATGGACGGCAGTCGAATAACAGGCGCCATTGTCGAGAGTAAGGCTGGGCGAGAAGCTATTCTCGCGGAGCGTGTCATTGACGCGACGGGCGATGCAGATGTTGCGTACAGGGCCGGTGCGCCAACTATTAAGCAAGCCAAGGAGGAGATGATTGGTGCCTCGGTGATGTTCTCGCTCACGGGTGTCGACAAGACAAAGTTCATCGAGCACGTCAAAGCAGCGCCTCACACCTACGCGGACTGGGCCTACGGACAATGGACAATCGAAACGACGGGGAAGGAAGATGAGATGTTCTCGCCCTTCCTGCGCAAGCCATTTGAGCGTGCGCGGGCCGAGGGGCTGATCCCACCCAACCTCGATACAATTTCAGGCACCTGGGGCGCGCTTTACGATACGGGCGACCTCACCTACATGAACCTTGTCCACCTCCTCGGCTATGACGGCACCGATCCCACCGATCTCACTCGCGGCGAGATGGAAGGTCGCAAGCAGGCGATGATGGCCGTCAAAGCACTCCAAGCATTCCAGCCTGGCTGCGAGAATGCCAAGCTACGAAACTTCGGAATGACACTGGGCATTCGCGATACCCGGAAGATTAATTCTGCCTACAACATGACCGAACACGACGTTCGTGAGCAGGGACGATTTGATGACTCAGTAGGTATCTTCCCCGAGTTCATCGATGGCTACGGCATCCTTGTACTGCCGACAACGGGTCGGTACTTCCACCTGCCCTACCGGACCTTGATCCCGAAAAATGTCGAGAACCTCATATGCGCAGGTCGCATTACCGGTGGTGATCGCGTCAGCCATGCCGCCACCCGCAATATGATGTGTTGCGCAGTGACGGGTCAGGCGGCGGGCACGGCTGCCGCCTTATCGGTCAAACGAGATGAAGCCTTTCAGGATCTGTCTTTATCAGCGCTACA
>CACMGJ010000008.1 GCA_902613175.1 Halieaceae bacterium
ATCTTCTGCGCCTGTGAAGCCCACATACGGTACATGGTAAGCAATAGCTAGTCCCTGAAACCCAGCATCCTTCATTTTTGCCACGTTTTCTCTCTCTTGCGCCGCAACTTGTTCAAGCGTCACATCCTCATTGAGAGTGCATCTAGAGAATTGGGTTGGTCGTTTCGCATCACGCAGATCCGCCTCCATTGGAATACGGGCAACTAGATTAAAAAACGTGGAGATGGTGTTGCGGCATGTGCCAGCGGCGCCTCCAGTGACTACTTCTGCGGCATTTTCGTAGTTTTTGGCAAACGAGCCCCACTCGTCATACATGGCTTTGCCGTTAGGCCAGGTTCCCCAGGTAATGTAGTCGTATTCAGCATCACCCGCATGCATGGGAGTCATGATTGCTTGCGTGTAGTGAGTGCCCTCTTTCTTTGAGAATTCACCATATGCTTTGCTTTGCGCTTTGACATCAGCCATGGTTTTGCCCTCATTTAGAGAGCAATAAAAAAACTCAGATCGCATTTCTCCCATATCCTGAGCTATTGCAGTCATCGCCGCTATCGATATCAAGCCGCTAACCAACGAAGATAGACTACTTATTTTCATTTTTTTCCCCTTTTTTTGTAGTTTGAAGGCCGCGATAAAGCAACAGCTAACGACACGTTACTGGACAAAAGTGACATTCAAGCTACAGACTTATTCTGTATTTGGCGGGTAACTACTGCTATCGGATAGATACGATAGCCCCCCGGGGGGTGCTGGGTTAAGTGACTTTTAAGGAAACGGGCAGGGTATTGCTAGAGTTCGGGATGATAAACCGCACAAATCTTTGCAAATTAAAAATATCAATAAAATCAATGATTGATAAATTTATCGATTTCTCAATGCGCGTGCAGTGTAGGGCAAAGTGTTGACCAATGTTACGTATAATCAAATATTTATAACGATCAACGGATTCCGTTTGCTCCGCCATTACTTCATTTTATTGGGTTTCGATGCGTTGTACCTGACCTACTAATCAACTAAGAGCAGTTAAATAGTGAGTTTGTTACCACCCCGAGGGGGTACTTTAAGCCCACACTACAATCAAAAGTATCTATCAGGGCGTTGCAGTCCAAAGCAACCGCAAGGCTCTCTGCGTTATCTGGATTTTCATGCAAAGAGGAAATGACCACCTCTAGGATCTCTTTTCTCGATGCCTCACTCGGCATGCAGTACTCACCGCCATTCAGGCCGCCAGAGGCTTCCCAGTGTTGATGATCGAGGGCATCTGCCACGCCCACGATATAGCCAACACATCCACCAGACTCCCACGCCTCACCGGCATCAGCGGTGTCCTCGCTGACTGAAGCGCACAGACCAGCGAGAAAGCTACCAGTTATGTATTCCGCTCTAGCTTCGAGACTAAACACCCACGCCACCAGACCAATGCCCAACAAGACTTCAATACGCATGACGTTAAGGAGTGTTTTAGCGATATGGTTCATAGGTTATCTCTCATCGACACACCTCTCACTCTTCGTTTTTCTTCCACATCGGGTGCATTGCGAGACGGGTAGTGGCAAGCAAAAATAATAAAAGCGCGAGATTCCCCATCCACATCTCACCTGTTCGGTATTCACCGACATACAAACCTACTGTCACGAGAATAGAGAACCAGAACTCGTACTTGATGGTGAAATTCCAAACTGATTTCAAAATCTTTCTTCTAATTAAAGGGGCTCTTTTCGTCATTGAAGCTCAAAGACCAGAAACTGGCAAATCTGAAGATATGTGTGCCCATGCAGGAGCTCACACCACCAATCATAAGCCCCTGATTTTATTTATTTTTTGTCGTCTTTTCTTCGCTGAAACGTAGGTTTTGTGCGGGTCTTGAGGATATCGCCGTTCTAGTTTTTTCTACTTATTTCTCCGGACTGACTGCGTAAAATCTGAAGCTAATGTGACACGGGTGTCATTAACTATGTTTTTGTTGATGAGAACTGCTATCGTGAACGTTCAATTTTAATCAAGCGGTAGGGTATAACGATGATGCACTCAGAGCTTGGTTACCGATTACTGAAGGCGGAACGGGTTAGCCTGGAAAAGCACATTATTTGGTCATTATCCCGTTGGCGGATCTACGGCGATGGAGCTGACTACAAAAGAGGCATGGTCAGCTTAGATCAATTGGCGCTATTGAAGTCGCTTGACGCAATGCGTGAGGATCTTGCGCTTTCATGATTCGCTATTTATTAGAGCTGGCAAATAACTTTGACTGTGAGGCAACTGCCGTGCCACCTATTTGCTTTCGTCAGATTGTTTCGCCCGCTTCTTTCTTACCTTCATAAAGAAATAGACATTTGCTAAAAGTAACAAACCGAAAAGTATAAAAATTGACACCATGCCCCGAGTGTACCGGAGAACCTTTGCGGATTTAAATTACCCTCTAACGTATCTGCCAGGTAACTACTGCTTTCGGATCAGTGCGATGGCCCCCCCGGGGAGGCGGAACCAAGGATATATAAAGATGCTTACTTCACGATATATGCATCATGAGTTAATTCTCCGGTAGCGGCATCGAAAACAATTTTATCTAGATTTTGTGTGCCATCATTGATTTTGAAGAAGATGTGCATTGTGAAGCGCGTCCCGTCTCGATAGTAAGCTCCCGTGCCAGACCCTGATGCAAGTGTTCCATCCTGCAAAGCGCCTCGGCCTTCTCCAAGTACAGTACCTTGCATCCCATCGGCATCAGCGGTGAGCGTATAGGTGGTGTAAACCCGACCATACTTTCCCATGTTCCCCGTAGCAGTAATCACACCACCGCCTTTGGTAAGGTTGATGGATGTAATTGTCATAGGTGCGCTATCCTGACGTGGCTCAAATGACAGGTTCTGGGCATGGTCGTCGGCAAGTACGTGGCTCGTGCCAAAAATCAAAACTACTGCAATCAAAAACGCTTTCATTGTGACTTCTCCAGTAAGACAAAGGGAATGTTGCCAGTTCAAGGCTACCACAACAAAAACCCGAAAAGTGCTTCGCCGCGCTTTACTAGATAAACGAGACAGCCCCTATCAGTGTGTTGAAACTCTTGTAAAAGCGTTACTGTGTAGTGAACGCGGATATTTAAGTTTGGGGAAGAAGTAGGCTTAAAGATCTACAGCAGGAAGAAAGGAACTAAGACGGGGAGACTCGTCTTTTTTTTCGTCACCCTCTAATGTATTTGGCAGGTAACTGCAGCCGACGGATAAATGCGATAGCCTGCAATTTACTACAACGTAAAAATTTATCGACAGAATCCGTGAGGCGGCCTGACCGTCTATACTTGTCAAATACAAGCGATTTGAACAAGAGTGTTGCGAATGAAATTGTTTCTTGACAGGTATCTAACAGCGCTTTTTTTTTCGTTCAGTGCATTCCTCATAAACATGCAGGTAACGTCTGCGCAGGTTGCTGAGCCAACGTTTTGCAATAATCAAAACACCGAGGGGTATCAAAGGATCGACGAGAATGGAGTGGGAAGAGAATACATCCTATACCCTCCGACCCTCGAATCGCCGGACACCCCGTCAGCGCTGGTAATTAATTTCCATGGCTATGGTGACTGTGCCAACACTTATGCCGAGGACATAGGAAACTTTTACGGGCTGAATAATCTAGCTGATGACGAGGGCTTTTTAGTCGCCTATCCCCAAGCGATGATTCGAGAGAAAGGTGATCCTTACTGGGAGCCAGGCGACGTTGGACCGGATATAGCAATCAACGATGTTATGTTTGTTCGGCGCCTCGTTTCTGATGTTGCCAATAAGATACAAATGGATATTGAAAAAACGTTTGCTGTTGGATTCTCAAATGGGGGAATGATGGCATACGACTTGGCGTGCACAGCGGCAGATGTTTTTGACTCTGTGGCGATCATGTCTGGAGTTAGGCTCGATGGTGCATGCGATGACTCGATATCGAAGTCGATCCTTCATTTTCATGGAAGCGACGACTCCGTAATCCCGCTTGATGGGAGTGGCGACTTTCCGTCTGTTTACAGCTCCATAGATTTTTGGGTCGAGCAAAATCAGATACCGGAGGGCTCACAAATTTCATCAGTATTAAATGGTGGTGACGTGACCTTGGAGCGTCATGTTGGAGGAAGAGAGGGCACGGAGGTCAACCTGTATGTGATCAACGCCGAATTCGATAAGCCGGCAGGTCACTCTTGGTTTTCTGCCGAGATCGAGGGTAGAACTCCGAATCAAATCATTTGGGAATTGTTCTCCGACTCAACAAGTTCATCCCCCTCTATGGAAGCGGTTCCAGTGGATCTCGACACAGTAAATTTCCGCGAGGGTGATGGCGATAGTGTAGTGCTCGCTTTTGATTTGTTCGGTGATATCGACGGGCGACTTGATGGGATATCAATCATGGCGACAGGCGAACTCGATGATGTAAGAGATATTGGGTTGGTGAAGGTGCACCTAGATGAAAATAACAATCTAGTTGCTGATTCGACAGAGTTTTTGGGCCAAAGCACCTACACGGAAGACGATGGCGTTATTAATTTCGGTTTTGCGAATCCTGTATTCACTGAGGGCGAGACGGTCCGCATCCTAATAACCTACGAGCTCTAAGTAAGCCCGTCAGCCCAGTCAGTGTTATATCCAGTTTCTCGTGGCGGCAGTCGAATTATTATGACTTTTTAGCCATGTGCCGAAAGTGATGTTTGTGGCGCCTGTAAGTGTCACTCTTCGCGGGTCAATTTATAAACCAGCGAACTATGATTGTATGTCTAGGGCAATCGCGGTATTACGACTTAAACCCTTGTTAATCAGTTATGGTAGTTCCCGAGAGCATCTGAGTTCTGAGGAAGAAGTAGGCTGAGAGACCAAGAACAGGAGGAAATAAAGTGAGATGCGAAAGTCGTTTTTAATTATCACCGTCTCATGTATCTGGCAGGTAACTACTGCTATCGGATCAATACGATGGACCCCCCGGATTACAAGTAAAGCGGGTCTATAGCGGTCTCACTGATATCGCCGACGTCCTGGCGGCCGATCGCCAGATAAGTTGAAAAAAAACAGAGCGGATGCTCTGCTTTTATTCGAGTTCCTCAGGCGTCTGAAGTGGGACTTTTCTTCAGCTCCTCGGACGCTATCCCTCCGTCCTCGGTGGGCAACAAAGCGCTTTCTATGCCGGCCCTCTGTCACGCTTTCTACCTGAGTACTCTTCTGTCGGCTTCCCTCTCGCTCCCGTCTGCAGTTGGTCACTCGTCAGTCGCCGCCAGCACCCCCAGTAAAGAACATCTCTAAAACACTGTCAATACTTTTTTTGTAAATATTTACATTTTTGGCTTGCTCACTCGAGATGCTAAATTTACGGGGGTGAATGTTTTTTCCCTAGCCTGCACAAATGGAATTTCTGTGGGGTAAATCCTGGTGTGGTGTAGAGAGATTTTAAAGTGTGATTGCTAAGATGAGTTCTCAGCTGGCATTAACTTAAATGCGTTAGTTACTGTACCTTTTGTTTAGTTGGTTCGTTGGAGCGTATATGAAGCGATTACTTTCAGGGGTTCTGGCTTGGTGGGCTTTCCTACATTTGGTTTGGATGGCATCGACCTTTTTGCTTTTTGGCGTGCTCGTCATATCCGACGACAATCCTTTGCAAGCTATGTTTGAGTGGCTTTACGATGCCTACGCTTTTGGTGTGTTTCAAATGCGGGGCTGGGTAATCCTCGGTTTCGCCCCCGGCTGCTGGTTGCTTAACTACGTACTCACTGGAACCTTCCGATTTTTACCCTGGAAGCCCGCCACTTGACTATCATGTAAAGGGTTTCATTCGAGGGGCGTGGAGGCAAACAACTCCCCGAAAAGTGAGCCTTGGGCACTAGGCTCAGAGCTTCACATAATCTAGTAGGAATTTTTTTGTTTGCTTTTGATCTGCGTGGCTTATGTTTGTCTGTGGAGCAGGACTTACTGCATGGCGCGGTAGGGGGCCCAGCCCGATAACCTAATTAAAGGAGCCGCACAGTGAAAAAGATTAGAGATACTGTTTTGGCTTTGACGATTCTAGTAGTGGCACCCCTCGCTAAAGCAGATCAACATGAGCCACCAAGTTCCTCCACCGTAGAACTTTGGGTATGCAATTACCAGGATGGTAAAACGATTGACGATCTTCGTGATTGGTATAAAGACGTCAACATACTTTCCGATCAAATGAAGAATGGAAAATTTCGATCCTGGTTATGGACACCATTTTTTGTAAGCGACCTTACGGCCGCTGACGTTGTTGTGGCTACTGCGTTTCCAAGCCTCGAATCGATGGGACAGTCAATGATGGAATTTTTTGGTGGAAAAGAGACTGGGGCACTGTTCGCTAGATATCAGACTATCGTCGATTGCCACGGTCGTGAGCTTTGGACCTTAGAAAAAATGCGGAAATGATGCAGATAGGTAAGACGTCTATAGCCCCCGTATGGGGCTTTCTGTAGACAGAATGTGATCGGAGCCTGACAGCTATCATTTGCGAGAGGGGGACTATCCTCACTTGGGGGTAGAGAAGTAGCCATAAACAACTTTTTTGCTGCTTACTATAGATTGGCATACGAAACCTTTTAAACAGAATCGCTATTCGAACCCTTGCCTCTTCGTGATTGAGCGTCCTGGTTCAATTGTTGTATTTAGTTCTACGAATTATGCTTGGGCTACCTCGGTGGATAGCAGGTGGCGACATGAGAGTACTAATACTGGCTACATCTCTTTTCATACAAAGCTGGGGCGTTTTGGCTTATGAGCCGGAGTCTCTATCGGATAGAAGTAACGCTGAAAATGTTACTGTTTTCGGAGTCTCGTCACCAAGCGGAGGGAGTACATATTCGCGAATTCAAGACGAAATAATGATCTCGCCAACTCAACGTCAGTGGTCTGATTTCAGGAAAGGCTGTCAGCCACGAGAGTTGAAAGGAATATTAGCTCGTGGCACTGGCCGGGAATTTATTGCGACGGAATGGCTCAGGAAAAACATGCTGCGGTGCTCTAAAACGGATCTAATATACATAGCAAATAACGTCCAAGATTGGAGCGATTTTGCAATGTATGATGCTATTCACTTGGCCCGCCACTACGCCCAACAAATTAAGGTGCCAGAATAAGTTAGTTGGCGCCGCAGGCTACCCTCAACGAGTGAAGTTAGGAGTTGTCTTTTTCAGGTCTGCTTGCTTTCTTTCTGGCTTGCGAAAAAACGCTGGCTAGTGATAAGAAGCCACAAAATTATGAGGACGGTAGATCCTTCAAATAGGCCGAAAAATAGAGTGACTTAACTTACTCTACCTGATGTTTGATGACCGTCACCCAACGCCCTTTTTATCAGGCCCTTTACGACTCCTTTGAGACCAGGACTCAACTGCGAAAATGCTTGATATGCGGCATCACCATCGATTGATAGGGCGTTGGCCGAACCATGGAGCTCAAAGGCGTCGTTTGAAGGGACATCAGCAATAGCCTCGGCCAAGCCCAAGATGCCGCCGCGTCGCAGTATGACGGTAGACCCACTCTTCCTTATTGCTACCTCTCCATCGGTGATCACTATGCCCCTACCAGTTTTTAGGATGTCACTCAGGGTTCCGTTATCTGATACATAAACTGAGTTCAATGCTCTGTTACCCTCTAGGGCCTGAAGTGCAAGTGCTCCCGGAGAATTTGGCTCAAGATTAAACTCGGCCTGACTTATAGAGTTTTCGATCATCTCTGTTACAAAATTCTTTTGGAGTAGCTGCAAAGTGAGCGCATCAAAAGCGCTCTTGAGCCTGGGAGAGGCGCTGTCAATCTCACTGGCCAACATATTTGCTGGTATTTCAAGGCACTTGGAGTCCTGTATTGCCTTCGCAGTTGCCATGCGATGCTTAGTCCCAACCACTGCCTGCTCCCCGAAAGATGTCCCCTTGGACAAGCTTGCAATCAACGTCGATCCGTCTGAGACGTAGATACCCATTTCACCTTCAAGAATGACGAATACTGAGCTCGCTCGGTCTCCCTGTTCAAACAAAGTAGCCCCAGCGGGAATAGTTAATTCATTTAGTTTTGGGTTGTTGGCGGATGGTGCTGAGGTAATGCTTGACACAAGAAATCCTTTTTGTGGGTTCGGCAGACATCAAAATGTAGGCTCCTACGTTACTTGCAAGAGAGCTCCAAGGAGTAAAGCACGACACGACATTGATGCAAGCTTTTTTGTCTCGAAATAAAGAGCAGTATTTATTTACAGCGACACGGCCTACTCATGAGTCTCGACTAGTGAAAACTGCTAGATTAAAGGTTTTGCCGCTTACCGCTTTATTTCACTAAAGTAACATCAAGCGCATGGGTGAATAGCGTTAATAGATCAATTATGGTGCCCGCGGCCCTTGACTTTATTTACTAGGTTGTCATTGTGTGGCGCGAGCATCATAAAAATGTAAAGAACAATCGATAGCTTCAAGCAAACAGCTGCTTAGGGGTCAGCTTTTATGAAAAGAAAACTTGTGAATTCAGTTCTCGGTATGGCGGTGGCGATGACGGTGCTAGTGGCACCATCCTCATGGGCGCAACAGTACGTGACCGGTACGTCTCCTTCAGGCGCGGAAGTGAAGGTCTCAATAAAACGTACGCCTGCTCTGGAATATCCACGCAGAGCAATGCGCCTGGGCGTTGAGGGGTTTGTAAAGGTTGGGTTTGATATCTCAGAGAACGGCAGGCCTTGGAATATCGTGGTTGAGGATAGTCAGCCCAAGCGTATGTTTGACAAGTCGGCTACCAAATTGGTCAAAGGCATTCGATTTGAGGTTCCAGAAGAAAATGGTGAGGTGGTGGGATTGACCGGAGTGTCAATGACGATAAGTTTCGCACTGTGATGTATCTCGAGATAGTCAAATATGCAAAAGAAATCCTCTAAGGAGACGAGCCGGTGACGATTAAGGCACGCTTACTCTTAATATTAGTTGGCGGTATTCTGCTGCTTTTCGGCGCCAGTTTTTACTCCGACCAACAATTAAGTGAGGCAAATGCTAGCTACAACGCAGAGGCATCTATAACTTCATACACTTCGGCGTGGTTCGGAAGTCTTGATGGCGGTTATGTAAACAACCTTGAAGTCTACGATCCCACTGACGGCTCTTTCTCAAATATCGATTTCTGGGACTTTGAAAAAGACCCTTACACGGATGGAGACACGAACCCACTTCACGCTGCATTTAGGGACGGGAATGAGCAGTCGGTAAGTGATTTTTTGGATGAAGTGTTCCTGGATGCAATCGACAACGAGGCGATAACGTTCGTGACCGCTTATGCAGCCAATGGGCAGCGTTACTACTGCAACTCGAGCTTGTATTTGGTCGGTGCAGATCCGTGCTCAGAGGATGCGAGTCCGGATTATTTAGATGATTTTGACGGTTTGTTTTCCGCTGTAGGACGAGGCTCAACGCGAAGGATTTCCCTGATAACAGATACGACGGGGGAGCTTCCAGTGTCTGTCAATGACACGATGGCTTTTGGCCTTGAAATGCCAGCAGAAGACGCATCTGGGGAGTCACAAACCGTTGGTATGATTATCTTAGGAATCAACATCGTCGACGGTCTCGAAATGTTTGCAGAGAATTTTGAGATTGAGACAGCGATCGCGATACAAGACGATGTGATCACGGTTTATGACTATTACGAAGAAGAATTGCCTGAGGGTTTGAGTGGATTAATCGAATCTGATCTCAGTGCCTCTCGGGCCGAGGGATATACCTACAGCACCATTGTGCCCGAGTTGAAGCATAGAGCTACCTCAATACCCTTTAGTCGTGAGACCAGGGCAAGCGAGGTTCGGCTTCTGATATTTGATGATCAGACGGAACTGATCGAGGCCCTTGAACAGTCCAGTTTTCAAAATCAGCTTTCATTTGCTCTGGTTGGTGGGGCAATCCTGTTGGTGGTTTTTTCCATAACGACAGTCTCGTTCAATCGAATCAATAGCTCGATCTTAGCGCTGGAAAAAATTGAAAGGGGAGAGCTAGAGAAAACCGACGACAACGACTACACATTATTCACGTCTGACAATGACGAAGTGAGTAGGCTGCAGCGGTCGATAGAAGAGTACCGAGAGCATCGAATTGAGGCTGAGTCTCAAAGAAAAGAGCGTTCGCGACGCCGGGATGAGCGAGATAGCATTATGTTTGAGAAGATGTCTGTGCTGTCGCAGCAGCTTGAAGGTAATGCGCGAGATATGCTCGTCCAAGAAATAATGGAAATGAGAGATAAGCTGTCATCTGGCAACGACGAGGATAAAGAACAGGCATCGATTGAAATGATGTCGCGAGCGTTCTCAAAAATGTCTGAGGAAGTTTCTACATTGATCGACGCCAGAACTCAGGAGCTGGTGGTGGCGCGTGATGAGATAAGTAGCTCGATCCGCTACGCAGCTAAGCTTCAGAAAACCCTCCTACCAAAGTCATATCCGGGTGATATCGAAATAGAGGTCGAGTGGAGACCCCGTGACTTGGTTGGTGGCGATATTTATTTCATCAAAGATTTTCCTGATAGAGTCTACATTGCTGTTGTTGATTGCACTGGTCATGGTGTGCCGGGTGCTTTTCTTTCAATCATAGCTCGCAGTCACTTGGATAAAGCTATTCGCGAGGACGGGGATCAAACAGCAGGAGAGTATCTATCTGAAGTAAATGCGCTTCTCCGTGCGACGCTGAGCAGGGCCGATCAGAGCAACACAAATGAAGAAGGCTTCGATGGAGGAGTTTGTATTTACAGACGAGAATCCAGAACCCTTGAGTTTGCAGGAGCAAAAGCATCTTTGTTTAACGTTGATGGTCAAGACGCCAGTGAGGTTGGAGGTGACAGGAAGTCAGTGGGTTCGAGTAGAATTCCAGACGGATTCCAATACTCTACGCATTACGTGAACAGCCCGAGCGGTGCTTTTGTAATGCTCACAGATGGGATTACGGATGTGATGAGTCCCGAAGAAAGGCCTGTGGCCTTCGGGAGACGTAGGGTTCTTCGCATACTCCGAGATTCAAAGAATGCAACGCCGAGTAATATTGTAAAAGAAATCATTTCTAGTGTTGATTTGTATCGAGGCAACGCGCCCTTGCGGGATGATTTAACTTTACTCGCCTTCTCTCTGGAGGACCCCACCCCAGCGACTGAAAACTTAGCGATTAGTGGAGAATCGAAAGGATGAGGTTTGAAAAAACGCAACGCACCCCCCTAGTGGAAATGAGCAACTCTCACTGCCTTATTGTTGGAGAGTGCTATCCAGAAAATATTTCCGAGTGGTCGCAACCCGTATTTGCGGCGCTCGAGGATTGTGTTGGAACACAAGACTCATTTGATGTTGATATCGAGCTTTACTACTTCAACAGCTCGTCCGCAAAGTTCCTTTTTGATTTCTTTGAATTCCTTGATGACAAAGCAGATGAGGGGGTCAGTATCGTGATTAATTGGCGCTACAGGGCAGAGGACGACACGATGCAAGAGGCTGGCGAGGATTTTGAGGAAGACATTGAAAACTGCACCTATAACCTTGTGGAGGCGGAGTCTGCAGACGCATAAACCAGGAAACTAACTGATCCTGATTCAACACAAAATTCCTCGGACGAGAGGAAAAGGTAATAAACATGACAAATCTTGACACTGTGGGCCTTCATGACTTCATGCAACGGCGAAAGACGCTATTTTGCTATTCAGGGCCACTCACTGAAGAATTGCTCACCACCATATCGAACCCGGTCAGGCATCAGCTCACAGAGAACGAAACTCCTGAAGCCATCGCTAACCGGGTGTTTGGAGTTTTTATTGAACAAGCCCAGAATATAATTAGGTATTCGTCGCAAAAAACTAAGGCGGCGGGTGATAGTGTTGGCACTATCGCCATAAGTTACATAGACGAGACTTTCTTGATTGAAGCTGTTAACCAAATTGACTCAACACAGAAAAGTGCGCTAGAGAAAACATTGCTCGAACTGAGTCTGAAAGATCAGAAAGACTTGCGTAAATTGTACCGACAAAGACTTAAGGATGGTCCCCCTGAGGATTCTCAAGGTGCGGGTCTTGGGTTCATCGAAATGGCTCGAAGAGTTAAGCGGTTTGAATTTGACTTTAACGATTCGAACTCTAATCCTATGTTTGTCTACAGAGGATGGGTTGAGTGAGGCGAGTCGCGAAGCCCATAAATTCGTTTGTCATTTTATAAATCACAACAAGCGGCCCGAGCTTGGTGGCGAGCTTTTTGTGAGTTCGTCGAGTAGAAATTCGGCGCTTCGTTTTGTAGCTTCCATTTGCTCATCTGTCATCGACTCCAAATTCATTGTGAAGGATCGGTCTCCGAGCGTTAGGTTGACCGACCTTGACTCAATGACACGAATCACTCGCCGAGCTCTATATTCACCGATGCCTTTCAAATGTATGGGGGGTAGTTCGTCTGCTTCAATGTCCTCCTTTACTAAGTTATAGGTATCTTCAGAAATTAATATCGAACCATTTTCAGCAGCAGACTCTAGGCGAGATGCTCTATTTACCGCCGCTCCAATTGCGGTGTAGTCAAGTCGTGATTCACATCCGAAGTTACCTACGGTTGCAAAACCCGTGTCTATTCCTATGCGCATTTGCAATTGATCCTTGAGGCCATACTTTATCCACTGATCAGAGAGGTTATCCAACTCATGAATCATTTCTAAAGCCATTCGTACACATTTGGAGGCGTCTTCTTTTATGCCATCAGACTCTGGATCACCAAAGAACAGCATAATTCCATCTCCAATGTATTTGTCGATGGTTGCTCCATATTTGAGAGCGATGTTAGTCATGGTCTCGAGATATAAGTTCAGTAGATCTGTAACGTCCTCTGACTCCATATTTTCGACAAAATCAGTGAAGCCGCAAAGATCAGAAAAAAAGACAGTGAGCTTTTTACGTTTGCTTACGCGAGCGGCTGTTTCTTGGGAACCCGAAAAGATTGAATTGTAGAGCTGTGGAGAGAGAAACTTTGATAGCTGTGCCGACATCCCTTCTAGTTGAGCGTTGGTCTCTTGGGCTTCTTCCTTGAGTTCATTTAGGCGTCGCTCGTTTTTATCACTGAGTTTGATTATCTTACGAGTCGTGCGAAGTAATTTCCCATAGTTGGATACGAGTTCGGAGTAGTCAGTCGCTGACGGTGAACCAGTTGAACTTAATTCCTTGGACTGCTCTAAAATCTTGGTTTCCTGGATAAAGATATCATTTGACATTAATAGGATTCTCCGTCCTTAACTTATGGCCGTCGCTATGGGCTAGATAATGTGTTTTTTTCTATGTATATCGCTTGCTTAGCTTTAAAAACTTTATAGATATCCGAGGGTTACTCGCCGGATCTCCGAGTAGTCATTGATTTAGCCTTAATTTTAAGTCGGCTATGTTTTGTTGCTTTTGTTGCTCATACAATTGGCACCCAACATCACTTTGCCAAGAGTGACGATGCATTAACCCAAGCGATATTGGTAGGAAATCGTAGAAGGGTATCCCGGCCTCGCTGGCAACGGCTTCAGTCTGCTCCCAAAAGCACTGCCTGCCTAAATTTGACAGATCAGCATCCAAAAGATAAGGCGACAGTTCTGTGTTACTTATTTGTGCGCAATCATCCATCAACAGCGTGGTATCGAGAATCATATGTTTCACAATCTTAATTTCACGCTTGGTGTACCCACCTGTAGTGGACATCGCTTTCGCAGCAAGCTCAGCACCGATTGGCTCATTGAGCGCTTTCTGATGTAGGAATCCAGCATCATGATAAATGGCGGCAATGATGAGCAGCTCTCTCTCCCTTTCTGAAAGTTGTGCCAAGTCGGCTAGACAAAGTACTTGCTCTAACACGTCTAATGTGTGCTCAACGTTATGATAGTCGAGCGAGGAATGAAGTTCCTCTTTGAGAGTATCGAGAATACTTGTCATAGATTCAGGCAGCGCCTGAAGCTCGAGTCGTAACCTATCTCCACAACCTTCAATAACCTGTTTCAATTTAATGTCCATTAAACGCTACGCTACTGATCCACATAATAATAGCCAGCCGAGTTGATGTAAGCCAAAAGCTTTTACTTTCGGGTGCCAGGCCGATTGGCTTTTATTTCTTTACCTTGTCGGAGGCCTCAGCACCTATTGGTCGCCTGTGGGTAAAAGGGCCTGTAGTGAGCGTCTCAATTTAGGATGGTCTGGACTAATGTTGGCTTTAAACCGTCTATGGATGTCACCATCCGCCCCTACCAGATACTTATTAAAATTCCAGGTGGGATAACCCCTTGCCTCCCCTAGAGCCCGAAATACTTGGTTGGCGTTCTCACCTCGTACAGATGTAGTGGCCATTACGGGGAAAGTTACTTTGTATTTGTCGTAACAAACTGTAGCCGCATCACCCTCGTCATCCTCCTCCTGGAAAAAATCATCACTAGAGAAACCTATGACAGCCAACTCGTCTTCTTTATATCTCTGATGAAGCCTTTCCAGTTCAGTAAACTGATGTGCATATCCACAGTTGCTGGCTGTATTTACAATTAGGAGTGTCTTACCTGAATAAGCTTCACAGAAATTAATTTGGTCCCTACTACCCAGCTTTCTCATTTCAACATCGAGAAACTCTGGGCATGCAAATGTCCTCATAGGAAAAATGACAAAATAAATTAACAGTCCGGCAACAGTATATCTCTTCATAGCGGCGCTCCAGGGCTAGATCAAAGGGGTGTTAGGTGACGTCCAAACGAGACGTAATAGTGAAAAGCACATGAATACCCCCACGTCAGTGTAGACTAATGAACAAGAGTTCATCTTTCAAATCATTGAATCTAGAAATGGTCTATCAATAGCAATTAATGGCTTGGCACGTTTCATGGGCAGGCCACTTTCCCCTAATGTCTGACAATCTTTCTAGGACAAATTAGTCCTCTCTGAATTGCTGGTGGCACGATTTACACGACCGCGCCATTTCTTTAAACGCCCAACTGACAGTGCGGGGATCTTGCCTTGCCGCATCGTCGATGAGAGCTTGCGCGGCGTTATCAAAGGATTGAATCGCACCTACAAAGTCATCCCATTGAAGCCAGATCTCATCCTTTGCCTCAGACGGAGGCTGATTGCTGCTTTTTGGGAAGAAGCTTTCCATTTCACGTGCCCATGAAAGAAGGAACTTGGCTTCAGCCACGACCATCGCAGTGTCACCCTGCGAAAGAGCCTTCTTAATTCGTTTGGTTGCCTTTTCGCTGGCCTTAAACTTATCCATCCGCTCCTTGACAATACCTGTCGCACCTTTGTGAGCGAGCGCGGCGGGGGGTGATGAAAGGCTTAAAGTGAGGGTTACAAATAGACCATGGGCGATTGCTTTTAGTTTGAGTTTGGACATGTCTGCACCTCTTTCAAATCAGTTCGAAGCTTTCATCGGGTCACCGCCCAATCATTCTAATTGACTGATAATGGGCTACTTTACGTCGCTATTATCATCGGTTTTGCTTTCATCTGCGATTTTTCCGAGCAACTCGTCATAGACCTTGTTAACGAAAGTCACCTCGTGAAGTCGGACCGCTTCTATATAGCCGGCTGGATCGTAAAAGGCTCGAGGATCGTATGTCTGACCTGGCGCGTGCTTCCCGTGAAATCCGTAGGTGCTTTTATGTGATGACACCCAGATATCGGGGCTGAGCTCTCGCTGCGACTCAAACGTCTTCTTGAAGTCTGTTGCTATGCCGTGATAGGTGGGTTTAATAGCAACGTTTACCCCGTCGTTGATATAGGCCATGTTCACCACTAACACATCGTAGCTGTCGCCCGATTCGGTAATAGTCATTGCATAGGAGGCGCTTCCCTCGGTGTGCCCCGGGTGCTCCAGGACTCCCAAGCGAATATCTCCCAACTCGATGACGTCACCATCAGCAATCACACCATCCACCGACACGGGACGGAAGGACTCGATGCCGCCAATCAGCGGGTCACTCAAACCACCATCCTCTAAAAACGATTTATCAGCCTCCGTGGCAAGCAGGCGAGCACCCGTTTGCTCCTTGATCAGCGCAAGGTCCGCTGTGTGGTCAAAATGCGCCTGAGTGGTCAACAAGATTTTGATATCGGCCATGCGCAAGCCAAGGCTTTTCAGGTTGTTCTCGATCATTGCAGCAGAGCCTTCAAGTCCTGTATTGATGAGAATGTGACCGGCGTCGGATGTAATCAGGAACGAGCTGAGATCATAGCCACCCACGTCGTAAAGGTTCCCGATAATTTGCGTGGCTGGGTAGTTCTGACTCCACGCGGGCGGCATGGTCATATTGAAGGCATCTTCAAATGCCGCCGTGTAATCCCTTTCAGTACCGATTGCCGTGGTTGCGCACAAAACCAGACTCACAGCGGTAATAGGTGGAAGGGCGAGCGTGCGCTGCCAATGACTTATTGGTTGTCCCTCTCGCTGTCTAATCATAATACGCTCCTTCTTTCGGGGCATCTTGACCTCATCATAGGCACAGGCTCAGCGCCCCGTCGACTCTCAAAATACTGTCTACAACAGCGTCAATGTGTTTTCAGGTGGTCTTCCGATGACTGCCTGTGTGGCAGAAATGATGACGGGCCTCTCTATGAGAATGGGGTGGCTTGCCATTGCACTGACTAGCTCATCTTCAGACGTGTCGGATGACAGATTGAGTTCTTTGAACGTCGCCTCGCCGCGTCGCATTAGGTCGATCGCTGATACGCCCAGCAAGCTCAATACATGTCTGATTTCGCTCTCGGTTGGCGGTGTCTCTAAATATTTAACCTGCGTGGGCTCAACCTCACGCTCTTCGAGTAATGCCAAGGCTGTTCGAGACTTTGAACAGCGCGGATTGTGCCAAATTGTGATTGTTGTCATGTGCTGTCCTTAGTGGCGCGAGAATCGGGATAGATGTCGTGTATAAAACAAGTACGAAATTCGACGAAAAGGTTGCGAGCTTTGCCGCAGAAAATCAACGCATTCCTTACCCCAGAGCGCGTTGCTCCCGTTGGGTGTTTTTGGGTACTGTGACAACACAATAATGTGAACAAATCAGAGGGACGTATCGTGGCAGTTGTTATCGATAACGAATTTAAAGCCTCAGCGGAAGCGCTTTGGGAAATCTTAGGCACGCCAGATCGTATCGACTGGGTGCCGGGCGTTACAAGCTGTACCTTTGATGGCGAGGTTCGCTCGCTCGATTTGCCGGGCGCAGGCGCGATCAAGGAGCGCATACTGAACCACGATGACGACGCTCGCATCTTGGAATATTCCTGCTTCGAGAGTCCTGGCGCGTTGGAGTCGCACCGGGCAAAAATGGAAATCACGGCCACCGATGCTGGCTGTCGTTTGCATTGGCAGGCTCACGTGAAGCCTGACGTCATAGAGCCCTTTATTAAGGGCAGCATGGAGGGCTGCATTGCCCGCCTTGAGGAAATGCTGCAGTCATCTACCTGATTAAATTTAAGATCGATCGGCAGCGCGGCTTTAAGGCGATTTCGTCTGAACACTCAGGAGATAACAACGATGACTTTCGAAACGATTCTTTACGATGTCGATGACGGCATCCTGACCATTACGCTCAACCGTCCTGACCGCTTGAATGCATTCAATAACGAAATGCGCGACGAGGTTCTCACGGCGCTCGACATGGCCGACGCGGATGATGACGTCAAAGCCATTATTTTTACGGGCTCGGGTCGTGCGTTCTGTGCGGGCGCTGATCTCGCTGGGGGTGGCGACACGTTTAATTACAAGCCCAAAAAACCGGGTATTCCGCGAGATGGTGGTGGCATGCTGACCTTACGTATTTTTGAGTGCCTAAAGCCCGTTATCTCTGCGTGTAATGGCCCGGCGGTTGGAATCGGCGCCACGATGCAATGTGCTATGGATATCCGCCTTGCCTCCGAAAACGCTAAGTATGGTTTCGTATTTTCCAAGCGAGGCATCGTCCCAGAAGCAGCTTCAAGCTGGTTCTTGCCTCGCGTTGTGGGTATAAGCACTGCGTTAGAGTGGACCTTTTCAGGCCGCGTATTCAAGGCCGATGAGGCACTCGAGCGTGGGTTTGTAACAACGGTTTATCCTGCGGATGAACTTCTCCCCGCGGCTCGTGCACTTGCCAAAGAGTTCTGCAACGAAACCTCAGCGGTCTCGGTCGCTATGGCACGTCAAATGATGTGGAAGATGCTGGGTGCGGATCATCCGATGGAAGCCCACCAAATCGACTCGCGAGGTGTCTACTTCACCGGTAAGTCAGCTGACGCGCAGGAGGGGGTTAAGTCATTCCTCGAAAAGCGGCCGGCCAACTATCCGGGCCAGGTAAGCAGTGACATGCCCGAGTTTTTCCCTTGGTGGGAAGAGCGCGAGTTCAAGTAGCTCGAGACCTCGCACCGGCTAGGCCAGCAACTCTTTCAGGCTGTCGCTATTTCTTTGAACTGATAGATGGTGCGCTGCCGGTAGGTAGCGCCGGGCTCGAGCGCGATGTTTGGGAAATTGGGCTGGTTGGGCGCATTGGAAAAGCCTTGGGCTTCAAGACAAATACCCGATCTGGGTGCAAAGGGCGTATTCAAGCCATCGCCTGTATATACCTGGAGCGCCGGTTGTGTCGTTAGGACGTCGAGCTGAAGCTGTGTCGCGCGGAGCCTAAGACTCGCTGCGTGGCGAAGTTTTCCGCCTTCGGGTAACACAAAATTATGATCAAGCGCGTTGTCACCCAGTGCCTTCCAGTCAGAGTAATCGAGCGTGGAGCCTTTGAGCGGTGCAATCTCGCCCGTGGGGATGAGTCGGTCATTCACGGGCGTGTAGTGCCTTGCATTCAGTGTCAGCTCGTGCTCGTAAAGAGGGCCGCCGAGGTTGAAATAGGCGTGGTTCGCCAGATTCATGACGGTCGTACGATCTGTCGACGCGGCGAAGTCAAACTGAAGACTCAGGTCCTCCAAGAGTTCGTAACGGACCGTAATCAGTCGGTCTCCCGGGAAACCGTCTGTAAGGTGGGGTAGTGCTAGTGAGAACACGACCGCGATGTCAGCACGAGTAGGTGACGCCTGAAAAGTTTGTTGATGAAGCCCATTGATTCCGCCATGCAGTACATTCGATCGGGCAGGCTCGTTAATCTCCAATGCGTGCGTGCCATTAGGTAGGTGGAAACAGCCATCTTTTAGTCTGTTCGCAACCGGACCCACGGTGGCGCCAAGGTAATAGGGGTCTGAATCAAACTCGGTGGCTGAGGGATAACTCAGTACGACATCTGATTGTGAGTGGACACCAAAGCCATTCAGTGAGATGCCCGCAATCGTTGCGCCTTTATTGAGCAGATGGACACCAATCTGTCGTTTTTCGTCTGCGGTCTTGCGGAAAATGGTGTGGCTGTCGTTCATAACTCAGCATAACCGATACTCGTCGAGGTCCTGCGTGATGACGATCAGGACGTTTACCGATACTCTTACCAGCGTTAATTAATATAAGCGTGCAGTAAACGAAGAGAACAGGATGCCAACGAGCGAGCAAACCATTGTCAAACGTATCACAGAATTGGTGGCGGCAGACTCTGTCAGCTCCCCTGATCCGTCGTGGGACAGCAGCAATCGCAGAGTGATAAATCACCTCTCTGACTATGCAGAGCGCGATGGCTGGGCCGTCGACATACGTGAGCTAGAGTCGGCAGCGGATGGAAAAGCGAACCTCATTGCGACCTTAGGCAACACAGATAACCTAGGAGCCGAGCCAGCCGGTTTGGTTCTCTCAGGTCATACGGACACAGTACCTTTTGATGCCGGCGGTTGGGCGTCTGATCCCCTGAAGCTCACCGAGCGAGATGGCAAGCTCTACGGTCTGGGCAGCACGGACATGAAAGGCTTTTTTGCTGTGGCGCTGGAGGCCGCATCAGTATTTGATCCCCCTAAATTTAAAGCACCGTTGTACTTACTTGCGACTGCTGATGAAGAGAGCACGATGCGAGGTGCTCGTTCACTCACAAAAGCGCAGTTACCATTGGCGAGAGCCGCCATTGTTGGCGAGCCTACCGATCTTCGCCCCAAGCGTATGCACAAGGGCATCATGATGCAAGGCGTGACTTTGCGCGGCCAAAGCGGTCACTCGTCAGACCCTGAGTTAGGAAACAATGTTATCGAGGCCTTGCCAACGCTGTTGGCTGTAATGTCTCAGTATCGTGATGAATTGGCTAAGACGTTTCGCTGTGAACTGATGGCTGTTCCTGTACCGACAATCAATTTTGGTTGCGTCCACGGTGGTGACAGTCCGAATAGAATCTGTGGTGAGCTGGATTTCAGTTTTGATGTGCGAATGCTGCCGGGTCTCGAGTATGCCGATGTAGAGCGTGACTTGAATGCGAGGCTCGTCGAGATCGCGGCGCTCCATGATATCGATATTGAGATGCGCCGCTTGGTTGAGCCTGTGCCCGCCTTTGAGCAGGCTGAAGGCAGTGAGTTGGTGGTTGCCTGCGAGCATGCGTCGGGCCAAACAGCGGATGCCGTCAACTTTGCGACCGAAGCGCCATTCTTAAAGTCGCTTGGACTGGAAACCATTGTCATGGGTCCTGGCTCGATAGACGTGGCTCATCAACCCAATGAATACATGCCGCTCGATCAGATTCAGCCGACCATCGACACGCTGCGGTCGTTGATTCAGCGATACTGCATGTAGGTTTCAGCATGGGGTGTAGGGCGTGTAATTGTGGCCTGTGATTGTGGCCTGTGATTGATAGCGCGTTTTGTGCGCAGGGTTCGTTTGAAAAAAAGCCAGGTGCTGAGTGCGGCGACGAGGATAGGTTGGAGTAAGTCGATGGATACCATGAAAGCGGTTCGAGTGGAGGTCTGTGGGGCGGCAGAACAGATGTCGGTCAAGGAGGTACCGTTGCCTAAGCCAGGTGCGGGCGAGGTGCGGGTTAAGCTTACAGCCTGCGGTATCAACCTCATCGATACCTACCACCGATCGGGTCTTTACCCCCTGGCGTTGCCAACGGGATTGGGATGCGAGGGGGCAGGTCTGGTTGGTGCTCTTGGAGAGGGCGTTGATGACCTGACAGAGGGTGACCGCGTCGGCTTCGCTATGGGACTGGGTGCCTATGCGGAAGCGATTGTTTTGCCTCGAGGAGCCTTGGTGAAAATTCCTGCGGGCGTCAGCGACGAAGAGGCAGCTGCCGTGCTGCTCAAAGCAATGACGGTTGATTACCTGTTCAATGACACGTTCCCGCTACAGGGTGGTGAGACCGTACTCTTCCATGCGGCTGCGGGTGGGGTTGGCCTCATTGCCTGTCAGTGGGCGAAGCACAAGGGGGTTAAGCTAATAGGTACGGCAAGCACACAAGCAAAGTGTGAGCTGGCCGTGAGACATGGTGCTGAATCCTGTTTGCTCACCGATGATCCCGATTTATCTGAGAAGCTGCGTGCGCAATCTCCCGGTGGATTCCCGGTTGTTTATGACAGCGTGGGTCGCTCGACCTATCGGCTCAGTCTTGGCGTGCTCGCTCCCCTCGGTACATTTGTCAGTTATGGTAACGCGTCGGGCCCCATTGATGCTGTTGTTCCAGGAGAGCTGGCGCTGTCAGGTTCGCTGTATTTCACTCGTCCAACCCTAGCCACACATATGGCGCGACCGGGCTGGATGCAGGCATCAGCTGATCGCATTTTCAACCTTATCGAGAGGGGGCATCTGTCTGTGGATGTTAACCAGCGCTATGCCCTAAGTGATGTTGTTAGCGCCCACCAGGACCTTGAAGGACGCCGTACAACGGGTAGCTCGGTACTCATTCCCTGATGCTTTTCGCTAAGGCTTCTGGGTTCGACTTCGACCTTACAGGCTCAACACCGTTGAGGCCCGGTCGGATACGCGATAAAACAGTCGGGTAAACACAACAATAATGACTGAGGAGAGCCAGCTTATGCGGGCCAGTTACAAGGCGATGAGTCCTTTTATGACGCGCGAGGAAGCGGCAACCATGCTTCGCATTGCCGAGGAGCGGCGCGTGTTTCGTACCTATGCGGAGGAAGCGCTAAATGATGGTATTGGCGAGTCATTACCACAGCGCTTCGATGCCGCGTTCAACTACATTCAACAAGGCATTGACGGGCACGGTAATAGCGATGACGTCAGCACGGCAGCGCAGCGGACGAACTATTTTCGAGAGACTTACGCCTACGGTAACGACATTAAGGCAGCTGGCGTAGAGGCTTTCTTTAACCACCCGGACTTGTTGGCGGTTGCCGGCGAGGTGACAGGTCGTTCGCTGGTTGTTCCCGCTATTGTCTATGCCAATATTTTAACGCCCGGCCAGGAACTCGCGATTCATACAGACGTTCCGGAGTTTCGAGGTGCCGACCGAAAGCGAATGCCTCAATGGCTTCTGGTTACCATGCTTCACTCGGGGCTGTTTGATGACTACCGAATTCCCATCGCCACTTGCGTATCATGGTTCGGTGCCAATCCGGGAGGCGCCTTTGCGTATTACCCAGAAGGCCCGCATGGCCGCCGTGAGTCCATGCCAGCAAGTCATAACACCGCAATTCTCATTGACACTGACAAAGTGTTTCATGGGGTCGAACGCGTCACACCCAAGTCGTTTTTCCCGGAAATCGACAAAGGAGCAACACTGACCTTTGAGGGTAGTGCCGGTTGGTCACTGGCTAAGCCTAATCAAGAAGTGGTGGCACGCTACCAGTGGGAGGATTTGCGGTACTCGATTTCGTGGAAAGCCTACTGCTTCGCTGATGAAGCGGAAAAAGCAAAATGGGCGAACAAAACCGATGACCTAACCTTGGATTTTATTTTGGACACCTTGGAGTCTGAGTTGAGGTCACGGGGCGTGCTACAGGGTGAGCGGCCCGATCCTACGGCGTTTGCACAAGCACTGGTCAACGAGTTTATTCGCTTTCCCGCAGCTGAGGTTGCGTAGAACCATTTTCAACGTTCAAGGCGCTTAACACCGCGATAAATCACTCGTTGGACGACCGTTGGCAGTAGTACCTTATCCACCAGCCAGCGGGACAGCCGTGTTGTTTTACCAGAGTCCTGATGCAAAGTGAGTCCAGTGTCCTGCGGTCCAACAATTGACCCCCACCGGTTCGCGGGAGGGGTGTATCGCTTGTTAGCGGCTCTACCGGCGGCTCTCCGTTTGAGGTTGTGAACCAAAACCCCATAGGCCCAGTTTCGGGCCGATGATCGAGCAGGATCAGTCGATGCGACATCGCCAATCGCAAACACGTTGTCGCGCCCCCCGACTTCTAGCGTGCTGCGTGTTTTTACAAACCCTTCATCATCCAGTAACTCGTTCGGTAAGAAGTCCGTATGGGGCTTCCGGTCTCCCGTGGACCATATGATGGTATCGGCGATGGCTGACTGACCTGACTCGAAATGAATGGTCCCTGCACGGGGCGCCGGCGTGGGTGTAATCGCCCGATGTCCGGTGAAAAGCCGCACCCCGACATTGATCAACTCCTGATGGTAATACTGCCGAGCGCTGGCGTGGTAACCAGGGAGGGGGAGATCGGCTGAGATGAAAAGCGATACCGTCTTGTCGGGGTATGCCCGCTGAATATTTAAGGCTGAGCTAACGCCACAGGGTCCACCGCCAACGATGGCAATGCTACGCGCTTCACTGATGGCGCGCGCGTCGGACTGTAACTGCGCGTCAATGTCGGCTTCGGAGCGCAAGCTGTCATCGCGCCAGAAACCATTGGAGGTACCTGAGGCGATGATCAGGAAGTCATAGGGAATGCGCGTTTCAAGCTTTCTCTGATCGAGTACGGTAACGGTCTGGTTGTCGAGATCAACAGAGGTCGCTTTCGCATGACGGATCTCGACACTCGATAGGGCTTTGAAGCGATGAAGCGGTGTGTTGTAGAAACGCTGCCACCAGTTTAAGTCAGCTAGCCGCTTACCTAGCTCTTGCCCACTGACGAGGTTGGGTTTTGTGCTGATACCAGTCACCTGGAAGTCGCGGCTGAGACGGGAGGCGACCAATACACCGGTGTCACCCATGCCAATAATCACGACTCTCTTGGTTTTAGCTGGACCTCCTGACATTGGGTGCCCCCTCAAAGCACTGGGAAAACGACTGTTTTAAACAGGAGTTCGTTTGACACCTCCCGGTATACGCTCGACAGTGTCCTGAGTTTAACTGAGCGTCGGAGGTTCAAATGAGCATACGGCAAGCAACGGTTGGCGATTTAGACGCCATTTCCCCTTTGTTTGATGCATACCGAGTGTTTTACGAAGAGCGCAGCGATTTGGACGCTGCGCAGGCCTTTCTCGAAGAAAATCTGTTGCAAGAACGAAGCTCGGTTTTCCTCTTTGAGGAAAATGGATATGTCGTTGGATTTACTCAGCTGTATCCCGCTGTATGTTCCGTCGCGATGAAACCGTTCTATGTCCTCTACGATTTATACGTCGTGCCAGAGGCTCGAGCGCACGGCATTGGAACCGCGTTATTGCGCCATGCGCATACGTGGGCGAGAGCCAAGGGCGCGTTTCGTGTGGATTTGGAAACAGCACATAGCAACACGACGGCACAATCCATTTACGAGGCAGTGGGTTACGAGCTCGATACCGAATTTAGAAAGTACAGCTTCGACCTTGCCTCTGAATGAGCAACGGTATTACTTTCGTCGTTAAAACAAAAAACAACAGGCAAGGCTTCACTTGCCACTTATCGCTTTCGTTGAGGTCATCATGAAAACCCGCCGTTCCAAAACACCCCTAAGCGCGCTATCTCGCATTTCTCTGTCATGCTTACTCAGCGTTTCGTTGCCAGCCTTACAGGCGGTTGCTCAGCCTGGCGAAGAGGGTCCATCTGCGTTCAAAGCCATGGGTGTTGTCATACCACCACCAGCCCCCGATCGGAGCGCGACTGAGGGCGAGGGGCCGTTTGACCGGCTGGTCATTGACAATGTCACGTTGGTAAACGGGTTAGGCGCACCGCCTCGAGGCCCAGTTTCTATTGTGGTGACGGGAAACACCATCGATCAAATTTCGAGTTACCCACCCAAGCCTGAGATTGGTGAACGCAGACTCGACGCTGAGGGAATGACGGCACTGCCCGGATTTATCGATGCACATGTCCACATCGCAAACCCCTATGAGGGTTTAGTTGGACCCGTTACCCCACCCGAGTATGTCTTCAAGCTCTGGTTGGGGCATGGCATTACCACCGTTCGCGACACCGGATCTGTCATGGGGCTTGAATGGACCGTGGGACATTCGGAGCGCGCCTTGCGAAATGAGATAACGGCTCCCGATATTATCCCGTATGCGATTTTTCCGGGAGCGGCTGCGGATCGATTGGAGATTAGTTCCGATGAAGGTGCCAGAGCCTGGGTTCGAGCAGTGAAGAAACGCGGTGCCAAAGGCGTGAAGCTGCGGGGTGGGACGAAGGAAGCCCTTACAGCTGTCTATGATGAGGCACAAAAGCTTGGCATGGGCACGGCCAGCCATCACGATCAAAACGGTGTGTACCACATGAACGTGCTCGATAGCGCGCGACTGGGGCTCGACAGTATGGAGCATTGGTATGGCTTGCCGGAGGCTATGTTTACCGACCGCACCATTCAGGATTATCCGGCGGACTACAATTATTCGGATGAGCAGTGGCGCTTTGGTGAGGCAGGTAATCTCTGGGCGCAGTCGGCGCACCGGGGCAGCGAGACATGGCAGGCAACCATTGATGAATTACTGGACCTCAACTTCACCTTAGTCCCCACCTTTACCATCTACGAAGCGAACCGAGACGTTATGCGGGAACGCAACGCAGAATGGCACGATGACTACACCTTGCCTGCCTTGATGCGCTTTTTTGAGCCCGACCCGCGTTTACATGGTTCGTATCATTTTGATTGGACCACCGGTATGGAGGTCGCCTGGCGCGATAACTTTAGGCGCTGGATGAGTTTTGTGAATGATTTCAAAAATGCCGGCGGTCGTGTTGCCGCGGGCTCAGACTCGGGGTTCATCTATAAGCTCTTTGGCTTTGGGTATATCCGAGAGTTGGAGATGCTTCAGGAAGCCGGCTTCCACCCATTTGAGGTCGTTCAAGCTGCGACACGCAACGGTGCCGAGCTTCTGGGCATGGAAGATGAAATTGGCTCAATATCACCGGGTATGCGTGCCGATATCGTGCTTGTGGAGGGTAACCCTGTTTCGAATTTCAAACTGCTTTACGGGACCGGGCATATGAAACTGAATCGCGATTCGGGCGTTATCGAGCGAGTAGGCGGCGTGTCCTATACGGTGAAAGATGGTGTGGTTTACGACGCGAAGGCTCTGTTGTCGGATGTAAGAGACATGGTGACTGCGGCGCGAGTGCCCGAAGCGCCGTAAGAACCAACTGCCCGAGTCGTCGTTACATAAGGCGTGTCCGAGACGACTACGCCGAGCTAGCACGACCTATCGCTTGGCGAAGGTTTTTTCTTCACCTTGTAGACCTAGCTTCTCATCGAGAAGGGCAACTTTCTCAGCGATGCGCTCTTTCAGGCTATCTCCCATGCGTCTGCGCAAAATCGAAGCAGCGACAGCACCCAGTACACCGAGTGTGGCCAGCGTGGCAAAGAGGTAACGATAGCCCTCTTGACCGGGGAAGGTGTCAGAAATGACGCCGAAAAAGAGGTAACCAAAAGAGGAGGGTGCGTATACAACGAATGAGGCGACCGCAATCACAGAGCCTGAAAAACGCGGTGGTAGCGCCATTTCTCCATAAGGTGCGAAATACAGAGCACGCATGAAGAAAATCATAAAAAAGAGTGGTACGAGCAATGCCATTGCAATCCAAACAAAGGCCTGCGAGTTCGGAAGTAGAGCGAGCGCTACCCCCAACACCGCTACGACCATGAGGCCTGCTCGCATACCACCCACCGCACCCCCGAATACGCGATTAGTCACAAAGCTAGCCACGAAGGCCGAACCGATCCGTCCCGCGGACGTTGAGAAAAGAGCGAATATCGATGCTGCAATCGCGGGTAAAGTGAAGCTCTCGTTGAGATAGGTCACGTAGAAGGGAAGGCTGGTGTAGGCAAAATAAACAAAGAAACCGACGAGGCCTGTCAGCCAAATTTCTGGCATTGATAGTGTCAACTTCATTCCCTCGCGAACCTCTTGCATCATCGTGCCGGATGAGTCGCTGGATTTTAAAAGAGGCTTGTCGGGTAGGGTAAACCAGCTTGCAATGCCCAGTGCCACCATGACTCCGCCGTTAATCATGAAAGCCACCTCCAAACCGAGGACGCTATATCCAAGGAGGGCGTAAAGACCCAAGGTGATGGCATTTTGAAGAAACTCGATCAGGCCTCGTCCACCCTCGAGGAAACCGAAGACCTTCGATTGCTGATCGTCGGACGTCGATTTTCTGACTGAAGACAAAATGGCAGGCCAAAATGCGCCTTCGCAACAGATGGCCAACACCAGTAGTAGTCCCAGTAGCACATTAAAGTCCGAGGTTTTTCCCAAGAAGAAGGTGGTAATCCCGCCAATAATCATGGGGATTGCAATCAGCTTTTGCGGCGCAAATCGGTCTTGAGCCCATGAAAGGGCGACATACATGAAGTTACTCGCCAGTCCGTAAATCGATAGTAATAAACCAAACTGCGTTTTCGAGACGTCCCACAATTCCAGGATCTGCGGGAGTAACACACCCTTCATCGCCAACAACGCAAACATGAATTGCGAGCACAGTGTGATTAGCACGAAGTTAAGAAATATTCGGCGCGATGCGAAAACTGGTTGGTTGGGCAAATGGGAAGCGGGGTTCATGGCAACATCTGAATGAGGGCTAGGTTCAGCACTATAACAGTCGTTCAAAGCACCGTGAGTATCTTTTTAGACGGTCGGTTTGGACTATTTGGCCCGCTGGATTTTCGGGATAGTCTGGCACGACGTTGGTGTCTTCTTACTGGCGTTAGGTCTGTCATTAAAAGAATGATGATTAAAAAGGTCGCGAAACTGTGAACGATTCAACACAGAGCGTCACAAGCTCTGCACCCCACCACGTATATTCGAATCGCTATCGTTATTACGTCCTTGCGCTACTGACGCTGGGCTACGTGTTTAATTTTCTCGATCGGCAGGTGATGACGATCCTGATAGAGCCGATCAAAGCCGAGTTTGGCGCGACCGACACGCAGATGGGCTTTTTATCAGGTCTGGCGTTCGGGCTGTTCTATGCCACCTTAGGTATTCCGGTTGCCCGATTGGCTGATCGATGGTCGAGACGCAATGTACTCACCATCTCCATGACCACCTGGAGTGCGGTCACCGCCTTATGCGCAACGGCTACGGGGTTTTGGCATCTGCTACTTTTGCGGATTGGTGTTGGGGTAGGGGAGGCTGGTGGAACGCCACCCTCGCAATCGTTACTCGCTGACTACTTCCCGCCTGAAAAGCGCGCATTCGCCCAGGGCATTCTGGCAACCGCCCCTAAAATTGGCATCCTGGTCGGTCTATTTGGGGGGCTTTGATTGCTGAGGCCTATGGCTGGCGAACGGTCTTTTTGGTGTTCGGTATTCCGGGTGTCTTGTTAGCGGTCCTTATTCAACTAACCGTTAAAGAGCCACCCAAGCTCACGGCACTTTCGGACGTGGTCGATCAGGGCCTGTTCAGTGCGTTGCGGCACATTGTCAGACTTCCATCCTTCATCCACATCATGTTGGGCGTCGGTTTCACTGGCATTGTCGGATATGGTCTGGGTGTCTGGTCCCCCAGCTTTTTGGTCCGAGTACATGGAATGAGTTTGGTTGATGCCGGTTTGTATCTGGGGCTTATTGGTGTATTCGGAGGTGGGTTGGGGACTATCTCAAGTGGCCTAATGGTCGATGCCCTTGCGCGTAGCGATCGCCGCTGGCAGCTGTGGGTACCCGCCATCGGGATTTTCCTTGCCCTACCTACCCAGCTTGCATTTTTGCTGTGGCCTGTAGAGCACCGTTTACTTATTGGCTCAGTCGATCTGCCCTTTGCACTCGTGTTCATGGGCTTGTCGGCTGTCTTTGCCAGTTTTTGGATAGCACCCAGTTATGCGGCGGTTCAGAATTTGGTGCCCCAGCATTGGCGAACTCAAGCCTCTGCACTCATGTTATTAGCCATTAACCTGCTGGGGATGGGCCTTGGGCCACTGCTTGTCGGTGTGCTCAGCGGTGGATTTTCTGCGTACGGTGATGATTCTGTTCGTTATGCATTAGCGATTGGTGTGAGCTTGAGTGTAGTGGGGGGTATTGCCTATCTGGGTGGCAGCGCCAGGTACGCAAAAGCGATAGGCGAAACCTGAGCAGCGACTGAGAGATAAGCCCGTGTTAGGCGCGTATTGGCATGGCCTTTTTGTGGCATTGGTGTCTTGAGAGCTGGCTTCTGTTTCGCGCGGGCATTACGGTAAATAGAGCGATCGCACGAGTGGGATGTAAACGTTCCAAGGGGACAACCATGAGATTTTTTGATTGGCATCAAAGACAGACGGAGCGGTGGCTGGATCGTCTTGGAATGACGTCTTACGCGGCGCTTTGGTTTGCTTACCTCAAAGGCGTGGTGACAACACTATTCGTGCTCTGGGTGCTTGGTTATTTCTAGCACGGCAGTTTGGATGGCACGCGGGGGATAGAAGAGCGCCCGGACGGTGCCCGGGCGCGCAGTGATGTTACTCGCCAGAGGCCATAACCGAGTCTTTAACAGCTAGCAGGAAGTTCGCTACCACCATTCCAGCAATCATTACCGCAATATTATCGATAATGCTGTTCAATGGCGCACCGATCGCAGGTATAGCGTCGAGTTGGTTGGCCACCGTGGGCATGGCAACGGCCGCGATGGTGTAGGCCATTCGGCCTGCCATCTCAGCAGTTGGGCTCATGAAACCGCTGACTAATCCCAAAACGACGAGGATCAGGGCGGAGTAAGCAGCGAGCTGGCCGACAAATACGGCGGCAATCGCAACCACTACACCAACGGCTGTTAAGATTTGGTTAACGTTCATAGTCTTATCCTTACTGTTACTAAGTATGTCACTGTACTCACCCTGCCCCATATCCGATTGTGTTGTTGTTATCGGAAGCTACAAGGAAAACAGTTCGCCCACAGTAACAATAGAACCGACTAAATTGACACTTTTGGCGCTATAAAAGTCCGCTTTAACGCAATTTTTACCTTTTATCGTCTCCGTGACTTCCACGTTCCACCCTACTGGTAGTCGCTGCCCGACACTGTCTTCAATGCATTGAGACAGGCCTCGCATCTAAAACGCCAATCAGGGAGGGCCTTACTTTTACTTCGGTACAAACTAGCAAAGTTTGCCTTGCAGTCTGCGCACTGCTTTTCTCTGGGTAATCTCCTCGATATAGCTGTTTCTCGACTATTCAGATTGACTACGTTGGGTCGTTCTGTCGCCCATTTCACACAGTCTTGAGGCTGTTGATGGTGTAAACTCTCTATGACTACGCTGTAGTCGTGGATACGTATCGATTGAGTCACGAGAAACGCCAACAGATGAACGACAAAGCAAAAGCCGATCTCATTCCGACTGTTACGGTTGCCAGCGGTGAAAAGTTCGTGACTCCCACGGGGGTGCACGCGATTAAAGACGGCATTAAAACGGCGAAAGAATTCTCACCACGGCTCAAGAAACCGGACTTTTTGCGAATGCGTGTTCGGCACTCGCCAAAATATGAATCGGTCAAAGACATCGTAAAACAGCATCGGCTTGCGACTGTGTGTGAAGAGGCAAAGTGTCCCAATATCAGTGAGTGTTGGTCGGCGGGTACGGCGACCATCATGCTCATGGGCGACGTCTGCACTCGTGCCTGTCGTTTTTGTTCTGTGAACACAGGAAATCCGCGCGGTTGGTTGGATCTCGAAGAGCCCTTGAATACCGCAAAGGCGGTTCAACTGATGGGTCTAGCCTACGTCGTTCTGACGTCAGTGAATCGCGACGATCTCGCCGACGGCGGCGCTGGGCATTATGCCGATACGGTCCGCGAGGTTAAGAAGCTGAACCCTCACACGGGTGTAGAAGCTCTGACCCCCGATTTTTTGGGTCTGGAATCCGCCATTGATGTTCTCCTCGAGTCAGGCCTCGATGTGTTTGCGCAAAATGTTGAGACAGTAGAGCGTCTCACGCACCCGGTTCGCGACCCGCGAGCCGGTTACGAGCAAACCATCAATCTACTCAGGTATGCGGCTAAACATTCGGATGTCATCACAAAGACATCACTCATGCTGGGTCTTGGAGAGACGGATCATGAGTTGCTTACCTGTATGGATGACCTGCGTGAGGCTGATGTTGACGTGTTAACCCTAGGTCAGTACTTGCAACCCACCTCGAATCATTTGCCTGTCGAGCGCTTCGTCACGCCAGAGGAGTTCGAGCGCTACCGTGAATGGGGCCTCGAGAAGGGCTTTAAAGAAGTCGTATCGGGTGTGTTTGTGCGATCGAGTTATCGCGCAGAACGCGTTCTCGAGTTTAATAACGTTGGTTTGCAGGAAACCTAAGGGGCTGGCGTGAGTAAACGCATACTGTGCATCACTTCAGTCTCTGGCAGGCCTCGAGTGATCGATCTCAAAGAATCGGATCGATGCTTTTGGCGTATCATGAGGTAGCGCACTCAATGCGCCGTTCGTTGGTGCATGTTGAGTCTTAATTAAGCCAGCTGAGAGAGACACAGAACAGTGACCGAATTCAAACGCGTGGGGTTATTGGGTCGTCGTGAGCACCCCGGGGTAGCACACGTCGTAGCCGAATTATTAGACCTGCTTGATAGTCGTGGCATTGATGTGGTCCTAGAGGATCGTCTTGCGACCTTGGCTCACTTTGAAACTCGAGCCATGCAGCCTCGCGATGCGATTGGTGCAAATGTTGACTTGGCGGTTGTAATTGGTGGTGACGGTAGTTTGTTGAGTGCCGCAAGGACACTGGTTAGACACGACTGCCCGGTTATTGGCATTAATCGCGGAAGGCTTGGGTTTTTAACGGATGTCAGTCCGGACGACGAGCTGGTTGCTCACGTGACAAGTGTGTTGGATGGTAATTACTCGACTGACAAGCGCTTTCTGCTGGATGTGGCGGTTTACAGTGATGGCGCGCAGACCGGACAGGCCGAGGCGCTCAACGACGTGGTAGTCAACTCTGGCACCTCAGCACAGATGATTGAATTTCAGCTACAGGTCGATGACGAGTTCGTGTACCGAATGAACGCTGACGGCTTGATTATCGCCACACCGACAGGCTCGACCGCTTATTCCATGTCCGCAGGCGGCCCTATTATGAATCCAAAGCTTGACGCCATTGCGCTGGTGCCGATGTTCCCTCATTCGCTTACCAGTCGGCCGATGGTGGTTCACGGCGAGAGCGAAATACGGATTGATACCCTTGAGCGAAATAAGAACAACCCGTTGGTGACCTGTGATGGTCAGGTATCGCTCACGTTGAAGCCCGGTGACTCTGTGGTGGTGCGCAAAAAGTCCAGGGCACTGCGTCTACTTCACCCACCGGGGTACAGTTTTTACGCAAGTTGTCGAGATAAACTCAGATGGTCTGATGCACTCACGTCTTGACATAACAACGCAGTGGCGTCTGGCACCCGTAACCATCTCGATTCTCGCCATTTCCACATTGGTTTTCGCCGTGATGAACCTCTTTGGCGATGCCATCATCTTGGATTGGTTGGCGTTTAATAAAGTCGAGTTCAATGGCCGTCGTTTTGAGCTGGTGAGTCCGGGCAATGAGTACTGGCGATACGTGACCCCAGCACTCATCCACTTTGGCCTGCTTCATATCCTATTCAATGGTCTGTGGATTTGGGAGTTCGGAAGTCGCCTAGAGCTGAGACTGGGCTCGATTTTCACGCTCAACTTATTTCTTGCCGGGTCCATTGGTGGCAACTTGCTTCAAAGTTGGTGGAGCGGTCCATCGATTTTTGGTGGTCTGTCGGGCGTCGTCTACGCCTATATGGGCTGTCTTTGGGTCATGTGGCGACTGCGACCGGGGTTGGTGCCGATTGATTTGCCTGCGGTTTTTACGTTTATGTGGATTTGGTTGTTCATCGGCTTCACCGGAATTCTAAAAATACTAGGGTTGGGATCGATCGCCAATGGCGCGCATCTCGGCGGGTTGTTGGTGGGCATAGTGACGGGCGTCATTATTACCCGAGTGTTCCCAAGGGGAGGTTGATACGTTGTCCAAGAATTATGAAGAAGCGATAAAGGCTATGCCGGTCGACCTCTACCAGCGAATGGTTGATGCTCTGTCCGTGGGAAAGTGGCCAGATGGCAGGGAGCTGACCGCGGCGCAGCGCGAGCAAACGATGGATGCTGTCATCTTGTGGGGTAAATTACACCTGCCCGAAGATCAGCGTATTGGATTTATTGACAAGGGTTCGAAAGCGGGTAGTAGCTGTGACGACCCCGTACCCTTGAAGTGGCAGTGAGGAGTTGTAAATCTGCATGACAATGAGTGGAAACCTACGAAAAATGGTCACGGAGCTCTCGAGTGACGTGAAGTACCACCTTCCCATTGGTGATGAAAGAGTTCACTTGAACCCCTTGATAGGCAGCCATCTGACGCTGTCTTTTACCGGCGTGATTAAATGTATTGAATGCGACCGTAAGTCGAATAAGAGCTTTAGTCAGGGATACTGTTTTCCCTGCTTCAGGCGTCTCGCTGCCTGCGATAGCTGCATTGTGAGTCCGGAGAAGTGTCACTACGATGCGGGCACCTGTCGTGAGCCCGACTGGGCACAGTCTCACTGCTTCGTTGACCACATTGTCTACCTGGCTAATACGTCAGGTGTGAAGGTGGGTATTACGCGTCATTCTCAGGTGCCGACGCGCTGGATGGACCAAGGTGCGACACAAGCACAACCCATAGCACGCGTTCAGCATCGTCAGCTGTCAGGCTTGCTGGAAACCGCACTTGCAAAGCATGTGAAGGATAAAACCGCCTGGCAAATCATGCTGAAAGGGAATGGTGAAGCCGTCTCGCTTGAGGAGAAACGCCAGGAGCTCATGAGTCTCTGTGAGGGTGATATTCAGGCGCTGCAGGACCGTTTTGGTCTGCAGGCACTGCAACTACTCGAGAATGAGCCGACGGTCAGTATCAACTATCCAGTGGTCGAATTTCCCACTAAAGTCAGCGCGCATAATTTTGATAAGAATCCGCTGGTTGAGGGCAAATTGATGGGCATTAAAGGACAGTATTTATTGCTCGATACGGGCGTGTTGAATATCCGTAAATTTGGTGGTTACCATATTGAACTGGAGAAAAGGTGATGATGCGAGAGGGCGCACCGAAAACCATTTATCGGAAGGACTATACAGAGCCTGATTTCCTAATAAGTCATGTGGAACTTGCCTTCGAGATTGCAGAGGGCAATACCCGAGTCACGAGCTCACTTCGCATCCAACGCAAGGGTTCACACGAGAGGGCTTTAGTCCTCGATGGCGAGGGTCTTGGATTGATTGGTGTTTCAGTTGATGGCGGTAAGCTCGACGAGGACGCCTTCAAATATGTCGGCGGGAAACTCACGATTGATGCCGTGCCCGATGAATTTGAATTTGGTGCTGTGGTTAATATCCAGCCAGAAACCAATACCTCACTCGAGGGGCTCTACCGCTCCCGCACCATATATTGCACCCAGTGCGAGGCAGAGGGCTATCGAAAGATCACTTTCGGTCTTGATCGCCCGGACGTGTTATCAACCTACACCGTGACCCTGTCGGCGAATAATGATAGCTGTCCAGTCCTTCTGAGTAACGGTAACGAGGTATCTCGACGAGACTTGGCTGATGGACGCCACCAGGTCGTTTGGCACGACCCTCATCCCAAGCCAAGTTATCTATTTGCCATTGTTGCCGGCGATCTTGAGTTCGTCTCTGACACCTTCACCACGCAATCAGGGAAAGTGGTAGACCTGCGCATTTGGGTTGAGGCCAAGGACACTGGCTACTGCGATCATGCAATGGATTCGCTGAAAGCATCCATGCGTTGGGATGAAGAGCGCTACGGACTTGAGTACGACCTAGACCTCTTCAATATTGTTGCCGTGGATGACTTCAACATGGGGGCGATGGAGAACAAGAGTCTGAATATCTTCAATACCTCCTGTGTATTGGCGCACCCTGATATCACCACTGACCTTGGTTATCAGCGCGTTGAGTCGGTGGTCGCTCACGAGTATTTTCACAATTATTCCGGGAATCGCGTGACCTGCCGCGACTGGTTTCAGCTCAGTCTCAAGGAAGGCTTCACGGTATTCAGGGATGCAGAGTTCTCCGCTGACATGAATTCGCGAGGTGTGAAGCGCATTGAAGATGTCTCGTTCCTGCGAACACATCAGTTTGCCGAGGATTCGGGCCCTATGGCGCATCCGGTCCGGCCCGATTCGTTTATCGAAATTTCCAACTTCTACACGATGACCGTGTACGAGAAGGGCGCCGAAGTTGTCAGGATGCTCAACACCTTATTGGGTGATGATGCGTTTTACGCGGGCGCCAAACTCTATTTCGATCGATTCGACGGCATGGCGGTGACCTGTGATGACTTTGTCGATGCCATGCAGGAAGCCTCGGGTAAGGACCTCAGTCAGTTCCGGCGGTGGTATGAGCAGGCTGGCACACCGGTGGTTTCGATTGAGAAAGCATTTGATGAGACCTCCGGCAGACTCGATCTAACCTTCACACAGGTAAACCCACCGACGCCGGGTCAAGATGACAAGCCGCCACTGCATATTCCGTTGACGTTGGCGTTGATGGAGAGTGGTCAGCATGCGGACATGGGAAATGGCGCATCGTCTCGCGTGATGGAGTTAAAAGAGTCGACACAGACGTTCTCGTTTGAGGGTTTCAGTAGCGAACCCGTTATCTCAGCGTTGCGGGGATTTTCTGCGCCTGTTCGACTCCAAATGGAGCAATCCCAAGACGATTTAATTGCCTTGATGGGTGCTGATAACGATCCGTTTATAAAATGGGATGCGTCTCAGCGCTTGGCATATGCCGCAATCGACAGAGGCGCTCAAGCATTAGAGAGCGACTACGTAGACGCATTGAAGCAGGTACTGTCCAGCGATATAGAAGATGCGATGAAGGCGCAGCTGCTCAGCCTGCCGACAGAGGCCTCGTTGGCCGATAGGGCTGCGCAAACAGGCCTCGTCAACGTGCATGAAATCCACGACGCCAAAATCAATATGGCTGCTGCCGTAGGACACGCGTTATCGAACGAGCTGGAAGTTATTGTAATGTCGAGTCTGGCTGTGACTGACGCCTACCAACCAAGTGCTCAGCAAATTGGGCGACGTTCACTGTTACATACTGCATTGTCCTTGTTGGTCGAAAGCGATCCCGAGTGGTTGTTAACGACGAGAAACATGTACTACGCGGCGACCAACTTGTCTGATCGCCTGTGCGCTGCGCGTTTGGTCGTTCATCAAGGCGACGATGTGCATCGAGCCGAAGTGCTGGAGCACTTCTTCAATCGATGGCAGTCCGAGAACCTCGTCGTCAATCAGTGGTTTGTGATGCAGGCGACACGCCCCTCGGCTGATTGTGTTTCGGATGTGACGGCGCTGACACATCATGCGGCGTTTGACTGGCGTAATCCGAATAAGGTGCGCTCCCTCATCAGCGCTTTCGCTGGTGCAAATCCCACTGCGTTCCATACGTTGGATGGCGGAGGTTACCGGCTCCTAGGGGATGCTGTGCGTCGTCTTCAGTCGGATAACCCGCAAATTGCGGCGCGCATGCTTGCGCCTATGACACGCTGGCGTCGATACGATCACGGGCAGGCTGTTATGCGTGGCGAACTGGAGTCTATTGCGGCTATAGATGGGCTGTCGCAGGATGTTTACGAGGTGGTTAACCGATCACTAAGCGGCAGTTAAAGCGTTTCGGGTAAATCCTATGTCTAGCTCAGCGCGAAGCTGTTCTCGGCGAGTCCGAAATCAGTTCAGATCGTTTCACGCGGTTGGATAGAGTGATCGGTAATCGGTCTGTTCGGTAGCCCCTCGCTTGGGTTCGTCTCGGACCGCTCGATAGAGCGCCGCACCGCGAGTCCAGGCTTCATCCGTCTGACTGTAGATGGATGTTTCCAGGGTGCTGACCTCGCCTGCTAACGACGAGCGACAGACCCCTTTGAGTTGATCCAGAGTTCTCACAGGCTGCTGGTAGTGGAGCGTTGCCCAGCGCAATAAAAGCTGTCGCGTTGCTGGAGCGTCATTCTGGCTCGTGCTCGCTTTCATGGCTGTCAGAAGGGATCGCAAGGTTTCCTCAGTATTGTCGACCAAGACATCACTGACTGCTCGATTGCGCGAGCGCCACAGCATGTAGGCAAATACCAATGCCAAAAGCCACCCGAGACCGGCCACCGCATTGAGCCAAATCGGTGCCGCTGTCGTTTGTGGCTCTGCTGAGTCAGTGATGGGTTGAACCGGACTTTGTACGACCGGGCTGCCCACCGAAACAGTTGTCGAGGGCAGTACCGCAAACTGTAGGGAGTCGGTCTCAGTATTCCACCACGGGACCCTCACCTCGGGTAAAGTCCATGAGCCACTGCCGCTCGCTACCAGAGCCTCACTGCGCGTTCGTTGACCCAGAAAGCCCTGCGTACGTTCGATCTGGTCACTGGATTCCTGGTCTGGATAAACCCGAATCCCGGTTATCTTTCTGCTATCCGACATGCTTGTAATCGACGGTAATTGGCTGCTCAGCAACCCCTCCGCGGCCAGTGTCAGCGTGCGGGTAGTGGAATCGCCAATTTCCATTGACTCGGGCGGCGTTGACCATGACTGTCCAAGCTCAAGTGAGGTGGCTGGAAGCCAGACGTCGCCAGGAAAATCCTCAGGGACCGGCTTCACATTAATGGTAAGGGCGTCCTCGGAAAGCCTAAATCGTTTGCCCAGGCGTGCACCCAAAAGCGATCGACCCGGCAATACCTCGCGCGCCGTGAGCGACAATGAAGGTATCTCGAGAATCCCTCGCTGCTGCGGGTAGATGGCGTATCGGAGTTGGGTCACACGCCACAAACGGCCATTGATTTGGCGTTGGAAATTCCGGCGAGTTAGTTCTTCGACAATAGCGCCCGTGAGTTCGAGCTGAGTGACCTCGGCACCATCAAGATTGATCGCCTGCTCAATCGTGACGGTGAGAATCATCTGCTCCTGAATGTAGACATTGCGCTTGTCGATCTCGATAGAGAACCGAACCGAATCATCGCCGCCAGCACTGACGGTTTGCGGGTTCACTGTAATCGCAATGGGCGTTGTTCGATTTCCGCCCGTGCTGAGCGAGGGGATGGAGAGAATGCCGTCGCGTAGAGGCAGGAGGTCCAAGGAGAGGGTGCGCGTGGTCGAGCGCGCCCCGTTGATGAACGAGGTATTGGTTGAGCTACTGCTGCTGAGGATTTCCCAGTCAAATTGAAGCGCGGCGAGATCGAGTTGGTCGAGTCGCTCGCTGGCGTCACCGATAATGGTTAGCCGGAGTGATTCCCCCATGCCAATGGTCTCGCGATCAACATCAGAGCGTATTTCCGCCAACGTGACGGTGGAAAAGACCATCAAGCTCAGCCATGTTAAGACTCGCATAAGGCTACCAGCGAACGTCTTCATCGGGTTCTTCTCCGTTTCGTAGGCGTTGAATCGTTTGATATCTGAATTTGCGGCGCAGAAGGCCACCCGGATCGTCTGGAACACGCCGCAACCATTGTTCGAGGGCCTGTTGCTCCTCGAGTGCCTCGTTGAAGCGTGCCAACTGTTCCTCTGTTGCTTGCTCTAACTCAGACGGGTTCATGTCCTCGCTCATCTCACCATCAGCGGCTGGTTGGGATTCCTGGTCGCTGGGCTGTTGGTCTGAAGGATCCGAGCTTCCTTCCTGGGATTCACTGCTACTGTCCTGCTCCTGTTGAGACGAATCGCTTTCAGAGTCCTGTGATTCACCTTCTTGATCTGATTGGTCGCTGTCGCTGTCCTGATCGTTACCCTGCTGTTCCTGCTGTTGCTGTTCCAGTAAAGACTTCACCAGCTCTCGGTTGTCGATGGCGTCTTGCTGGTCAGGTTCTACCTCAAGGGACTTGCTATAACTATCGATGGCGCCCTGAAAATCACCCGAGAGCGCGAGCGCGTTGCCGCGGTTGTAGAGGGCATCGGCTGAATCAAGCTTACCGAACTCTGCCGATGATGAGCGGAAATCACCCGCTTCGTAGTGGGCTGTGCCTAGCCAGTCGGGTGCTTCAAAGAGTGTTGCGGCACGCGCCGCATCGCCTTCGAGGAGTGCCTTTGCTCCCTTCTGGTCAGGTGTGGACCAGAAGTTTTCCAGTGTGTTGGCGTGACTGGGCGCGGCATCGGTCATCAGGACCGTGACTAGGAGAGCGCTGAGTGCACCGCGTCGGAACAAGGGAAGCATGAGCAGCGCGGCTGCGATGGCGAGCCAGTAGCCGAGATCGATCCACGTATCGGTTTTGCGTTCCAGCGAATCATCACTGGTAATGCTTGATTGAGCTCCCGACAGTAGCGATTGAATATCACTGTTATCAACCGATACATCGGTGCGCTTGGCCCCCAGTGCTGTAGCAATTCGTTGAATGTCCTGTCGATCTACGGCCGGTATGACGATTTGGTCGTTGTCGTCCCTCAGAAAACCGCCATCGGGCAGCGGAATCGGGGCGCCGGTGTCGGTTCCCATGACCAAAATACCCAAATCGGCCCCTACTGAGCCCAATAAACCCTCGACACGGGAAGTATCGAATTTGGGTAAACCGTCGGTAATCAGGAGCAGACTGCCATTGGTCAGACCTGAGGTTTCCAATAATCCTAAGGCGAGTGCTATGGCCTCAGTGGCATTAGAGCCTTGTAACGGCATGATGTCGGGTGCAAGGGCACTCAGTAGGTTCTCAATGGTGCGGGTATCGTCGGTCAGTGGTGTGACCACGTGTGCATCGCCGGCAAACACCACCATGCCCGTGACGCCCTCAGTACGTGCATCCAAAATATCCATCACTTTCTGTCGCGCTCGACGGATGCGACTTGGCTGCGTATCGGTCGCCCACATTGATCGACTGAGATCCAGCACAATGACCAGCGCATCCGACTTCTCAAATACGGGTAGTTCTGCCCGTTCCAGCGAGGGGCCCGAGGCGCCGATTAACAGGAGGGGGAGGGTCAGCCACCACAATTGCCGCAGGCGACTACTACCGCCACCTTCGCTCGTAATGAGGTGTGGTAGCAAGTTAGGGTCGATCGCTTTTGCCCAGTCACCCCCCTGGACTTGCTTGCGCCACGCAAGCAGTAACAGTGGAATGATCACTGGTAGCAGCCACAATAGTTCGGGGCGAATGAAATGCAGATCCATCATGCATTCACCGCCTGACGAGATCTGGATAAGCCCGGAATGAGTCCACCCGTGAGCAGTACAAGGCTGCCAATGACGAGAGCACCCAGCATGGCCCAATACCCCAGAGACCGACGAGGCCTGAACGTGCTGGCGTCCTGTTCAACGGGCTCCAGCTGATCAATGATGCCGTAAATGGCCTGTAGCTCCCGTGGATCGCGAGCACGGAAGTACTCGCCGCCCGTCGCCTTAGCGATGGCGCGGAGTAAAGCTTCATCGACTTCACCACCGCGGGCGCTGGCGGTTCCTAAGTTACGGCTAATGCCGATGGTGTACACCTTGACGTTTTGTTGCGCTGCCAGCGCCGCAGCCTCCATGGGATCGACGCTACTTGCAGTGTCCTGACCGTCGGTCAGTAGAATCAGCACGCGTGAGGCGGCGGGTCGATCCCGAAGTCGCTTGATGGCAAGACCCAGAGAATCACCGATAGCCGTGTCTTCACCCGCAAAGCCCAGCTGAGCCTCGCGGATAAACTGTGTCACGGTTGTAGTATCAAAGGTGAGCGGTGCCTGAACGTAGGCTTTGGAGCCAAACAGGATGAGTCCTACGCGATCACCCACGCGGCGCTCGGTGAAGTCCGACGCTATTGCTTTAACCGCCTCAACACGAGAAATCGTGCGGTTGCCTACCTGCATGTCACGTATTTGCATGCTGCCCGATAAATCGAGACTGAGCATCAAATCCCGACCTGTGTTGGGTAGTTCGATGGGCTCACCTACCCACTGCGGGCGTGCAATGGCCACTACGACCAGCACCCAGGCGAAAAACAGGCCTAACACACGTACGAAGCTCACGCTTGAGGCAAGCCGTCCCTGACTTTCGAGCCGCTGCCAGCGCGCACTAAAGGGCGCTCGAATGGCGGCGCCTAGTGACTCGGAGGCCGGTGGTAACAGGCGCACCAATAGGGGCACCGCAATCAGCGCGAAGGCCCAGGGCCATAGAAAATCAAGCACGTGGCACCTCGTGATGTTTCACCCAGAGCGCGGCATCGCGCCAATCCAGCGCACTGAGCGATTCAGGGTTGGGTGCATGCGCCCGCGATAGGACATCTAAGGCGTCACTGCTCAGCTTGGAGCAGGAGTCGCGAAGGAAATTCGGCCAGGATTCGTCGGATAAGCTCGCTACCGATGTCGCTTCGTACGCGTTAAGCGCAGTGGCCTTCAGTGCGCCGCTTAGGGCGTGCACATCGGAGTTCGCCTCCTGCAGTTCAGACAGCCACTTTAGCGCTTCGCGCCGGTAGGTGTTTCGCTGATAGCGCTTTAGCCACTGAAAGCACAGGAAGCCCAAGGCGATAACTAGGAGACCCATCACCACCCACCAAACCGGCGCGAGCGGCCAGAACCCAATGGGGTCTGGTGTTCGCAAAGGGGCCAGTTGCTGTATGAGGTCTTCGGGATTCATCGCTTGGGGAAAACCTGCTGCAACATTTCGTTGGGGTTCTCGTCGGTATCGACGGTAACCAGCGGTACTTGGTAGCGGCGGAGGTAGTCGATCACGTCTTGTTGGGAGCGCTCAAAATCTACCTGGTATCGCTGACGGATCGCCTGTTGCGAGGTATCCATTTTAATCTGGCGACTCCCATCCGAAATCGCGTAGCGTCCAGCCGGTGGCAGGGTTGCATCGAGGGGGTCAGTTACCTTGAAGCCTACGACCTGGCAGTGCCCCACAATATCGCGCAATGTTTTTTCAACATTTGGCTCGGACAGGAAACCGCTGAAATCACTGATTAGCATCAGTCGGGCGCCGGGTCGCGACAGATTTTTTAACTGATTCAGAGCGGTAGACCACGAGATGGCGGGATTCTGGTGGTTAGCCGCAGCATCGGGGGAGGGCGCAGACTCCATTAGGCGGAGCAGTCGCAGGACCGAACGCTTTGAGCGCTGCGGTTTAATTTCGAAAATGCCGGCATCGGTCATGGCAATGCCACCGACGCGCTCACCCGCCTCCAAGCCGGCCCAAGCAAGCACGGATGCTAAGTGCGACGCGAGAACGGATTTAAAACAGTTCTTTGAGCCAAACCACATGGGGGATCTGAGATCGACCATCAACACGATGGGTTGCTCACGATCTTCCTGAAACAGTTTGGTGTGAGGGTCGCCAGATCGGGCAGTCACTCGCCAATCGATGGTTCGAATATCGTCCCCGGGTGCGTATAGCCGTACTTCCTCAAAATCGACGCCTCTGCCTCGCTGGCGAATACGCCTGCGGCCGGCGAGGAGTGCCAGTGCCTTCGACTGAGCGTTTATATTAATCATCCGGGCCACATGGCGCCCCTCGATTAACCGCTCAGCCAATACTTGGTGGCCTTTTGGCAGAAAGTCCGTCATCCGGCAGTTTTAGGCGACAGGAACGAGGTCGAGCAACTTATCAATGACGTCATCAGTCGTTACACCGGCTATTTCACCGTCATAGCTGACAACGAGTCGATGACGTAACACGTCGTATGCCATGGCTTTCACATCGTCAGGGCTGACAAAGTCTTTGCCAAGCAACCATGCATGCGCCCTCGCACAGCGATCAAGACCAATTGTTGCTCGCGGTGATGCACCGTACTCAATCCAGCTAGCCAGCTCCTCGCTGTAAGCCGCGGGCTGGCGTGTCGCCATAATCAGTTGAACGATGTACTCCTCGACCGCATCGGACATGTGAAGCTTAAGCACCTCTTCACGCGCGGCGAAAATGACAGCCTCGGAAACTTCGGGTTGGTCCAATTGCTCTCCGATGGAGGCTTCGCGCCTAGCCAATTTGAGAATGTCGCGCTCTGCTGCCGAGTCAGGGTAATCCACCTTCACGTGCATCAGGAAACGATCGAGCTGTGCCTCGGGAAGAGGGTAGGTGCCTTCTTGCTCGATGGGGTTTTGCGTGGCCATCACCAGGAACAGCGCCGGGAGCGGATAGGTTGTCCCACCTACACTGACCTGACGCTCTGCCATGGCTTCCAGCAACGCCGACTGAACTTTCGCAGGTGCGCGGTTGATTTCATCGGCCAGAATCAGATTGTGAAAAATAGGACCTGCCTGAAATTCGAATGTGCCTAATTGAGGTCGGAAAACATCAGTACCGGTGATATCGCCGGGCAGCAGATCAGGGGTGAACTGAACTCTGTGAAAATCACCCTCAACCCCTTCAGCCGTCATTTTGATGGCGCGCGTTTTAGCGAGACCCGGGGCACCCTCAACCAGGAGATGACCATCGGCAAGAATGGCAACGAGGAGTTTTTTAACGAGATCAGCCTGGCCAATAATTTGCTGACTCAGCCAGGTTTCAAGACCGGCGATTGCAGTTTGGTTCATGAATCAATTACCTACAGCGATGTCACCCAATGACATGGGGTTTTGTTGAGACAAACTCAAGCGTTCTAAGTTTCAATCAACAGCGAATTTCAAAGATTATCGGTTAAATTCGTTGGTCACGTCGACAAAGATCAGTTTGAGTTTTTTTTAGCGTCTGCGATGGCCCGTGCAAACGCCTCGCGGCGCAACATCACGTTAGCTATTCGCCGCCGAACCATGAGGTTGAGTAGGCAACACCTTTTCGTACCACGATGCCTGGTTAATAGGTCGGTGCTGCCACTCTTCGCCGAGGTAGCGTCTCTTTTTCTTGGGAAGTAACCGGGTCAGATCAGCAATGACAAAGGCATCCACACAATCGCCAAATGCGGGATCCACGTTAAAGGCAGAGAACGACACTCCATCTATACTGGTGGCTTGCGAGTAATGCTTAAAGAGTAGGGGAATGGTTAGGTCCTGAGCCTTAAGCATAGCTTGCAGTGTCGTGAGATCGGTTTGAGAGTCTTCGCCAGGCATTTCATTCGTCAGCTGCATTTCTAATGAATCGGAAACACAAAAAGGTGTCCTTGGTGAGACATCCACAGGTAGTTGGTTCACATGTGTTTTGTAGAAATGGGCAATGCGTGCAATGGCCTCGTTTCCGTAGCGAGATGAGATAGAGGCAGAACCAAAGAGATACCGAATGTGGGGGTGTGCCCGCACATAAGCTCCAATACCGTACCAGAGGTAGTCCAGTGCATATCGGTTTTGATATTGGGGCTGAACGAAGCTTCGACCCAACTCAAGCCCATGCTGAAAGTATGAACACATCGTTGGGGCAAAATGAAAAAGGGTATGTGTGTACAGGCCATCTAAGCCCGCCTGTTCAATGAGCTTTCCCGCATCCCCAAGACGATAGGCTCCGACAATCTCTCGGTCCTCGTAGCTCCAGATGAATAGGTGATGATAGTGGGCATCGAATTCATCGGTGTCGCGCTCGTATCCCGACCCCTCGCCGATCGGACGGAAAGTGGCTTCTCGCAGACGCCCAATCTCCCGGACGATCGTGGGCGACTGCGTTTTTGTAGTCAAAAACAGTGCCTTGCCGTCCAGGGTCGTTCCAAGCGACTGACACCGCTTCAGATCTTCTTCCAGGCTTTCGCGTGATTCCGGATCAGCAATGGGGTGAGGATGTGACGAGGGCAGGTCGCAGGATTCGGATAATGAATAAACCTGCGTTTTTATGTCGCCTGCAACGACCTGAGCCGGCTTTTGCTTCTCAGCCAAGGCGGGGTAAGAAATGGGGCTTCCGATATGCGCAGAAATACGGGCATTACGGTGCTTAAACATTTCCCGAATGAGCCACGCCGTCGAGAGTGGTTTTATTAAGAAACTAAGGCCATAAAAAAAACGAGAGTTCCTGCCTCGAACCAAGACCGGTACGATGGGTGCCCGGTAGCGGAGGGCGAGTCGTACAAAGCTACTGTTCCATTGCCCATCTTGAATGCCTGAAAAATGCCATCGGGAGACCTCGCCGGCGGGAAACATAATTAGGGCGCCGCCGCTAGCAAGGTGAGATTGTATGGCGCGCAACTGCTGTCGTGACGTCTGGTTGCTCATGTTATTGACGGGCAGGGCACAGGGTTGAAGCCGTTCTATGTGCATCAGCAGTTCATTAACCACAATTTTGGCATCAGGTCGGATCGAAAGAACGGCATCTAGCAGGCCGATGCCATCGAGTGAGCCCAAAGGGTGATTGGCGACAATGATGACCTGACCCTGCTGTGGAATGTGTGACAGCTCGGCTTGGTTGATCTCAAGTTTAAAATTAAAAAATGTCAGCACGGCCGCCGGAAATGGCAGCTCCTCTGTCACTGGGTGCGTCCGCTCGAACTGCTCAAAGATTTTTTGGCCAAATACGAAACCTAAAAGTGACCCTAGCAGGCGCGCAGAGGTTGGCCATTTCGAGGTAAATGCGGGTTGGTAATGTTTCAAGATGCGTTGAAAGTCCAACATAAAAACCTACCCGAAGCATTGGCTTAATAGGCGCCCGTAATACTGGGGCCCTCGATGAATCAAGCTCCAAACATAAATGATAATAGGTAGAAGAAGACAATCGCCAAGCCTGCACCGGCGGGCAATGTGACTAACCAGGATGCAAAAATCTTTCCTATTGTTGGCAGAGACACTGCCTCAACCCCTCTCGCCAAACCGACACCCAGTACAGCACCAACCAAGGTGTGAGTCGTTGATATGGGCAAACCCGTGGCTGAGGCCAGTACAACGGTAGATGCGGCGGCGAGCTCTGCGGCGAATCCTCGACTCGGTGTCAGTTCCGTAATCTTTTGCCCGATGGTCTGAATGACACGCCAACCATAGGTGGCCAGTCCGATGACGATGCCAATAGCACCAATACCCAGTACCCACCACGGCATAATCGCTTCCGCGCCAATTACGCCACCCGATTGGACCGTACTCACTACTGCCGCAACCGGACCTACTGCGTTGGCAACGTCATTGGAGCCGTGGGCAAAGGCCATACCACAGGCTGTGAAGATCATGAGAATGCCGAATACCCGTTCAATATTCGCATCGCTGTTGAGATCACCCGAAGGCGTTATTTTGCCCAGAATCAGGGCACCGAGTGCCGCGACAATGAGGCCGATGACCGCCGAGATCACCATGGCGTCAGCAAATGCTGAGCCCATTCCTAGCGTGAGATCAAGGCCAATATGTTTTAGGCCCTTCAGCAGGGTTACCATACTGATCATAAACCCTACCATCCACATGTAGACGGGCACGTAGCGGCGCGCACGCTCGAAGGTGTTGTCGTGATCAAAGATTAATTTTTTGACCGAGATGAACAGTAAAAAAGCCAGCGTGCCTGCCAGCACGGGCGAGACCACCCAGCTTCCAGCGATCTCACCGACCTTACCCCAGTCAACGGCATCGATCGAGATGCCGACGGCTGCGAAGCCCACGATACCACCGACAATTGAGTGCGTTGTTGATACCGGCCAGCCCCCGATACTCGCAATTAACAGCCATGTCGCTGCCGCTAGTAGTGCTGAAAGCATGCCGAATACGAGAAGTTCGGGCGAGTCCGATAGCACCGCAGGGTCAATGATGCCTTTGCGTACAGTTGCTGTGACTTCACCCCCGGCTAGATACGCGCCTGCAAACTCGAAGATAGCTGCGATGATGATTGCCTGCTTGAGCGTGAGCGCTCTGGCGCCAACGGAAGTACCCATCGCATTGGCCACGTCGTTTGCTCCGATGCCCCAGGCCATGAATAAACCAAAGACACAGGCAAGCGCTAAAAATACAAAGCCGTTTAACGCGATAATTTCCATTCTAGCCGCTCCTGGTTGCGATAGAATATTTCTAGTTAATGTCGGATTTTTGACCGAAAGATTTAAGACGTGTGACAGACTTTAAAAGGTAGCATCGTCTTGGATAAGGAGTTCGCTGTCTTGTCTATCACGGTGCTTGCGGCGCCAGTCTTTGTTGGTTCCCCGGCCATGTCAACTCCGGCATCCAATAAAAACGCCACGCCCAATCCTTGCAGCAACTGGGCGCCGACTGGGAACCGCAGCTCAGTGCCGTACTCGCTCCGCTGCGTGCTGGAAGCACCGGCAAAACTCAACTCCCCAGGGGTTGGGTCGATTCGTAGTTCGAACCGCTACCTAGAGAACTCATCCGTTGCGTCGACGAAGATCATCTCTTTCACAGAAGTCGGGTGGGAAACCCCTCTGAACAAGCGGATTTGACCATCTTCGAGCTCGATCAATGCTGAGCAATTCTCGACCCAGTCACCATCATTCAAATATCGAACGCCATCAACTTCACGGATGGTGGGGTAGTGAAGGTGTCCGCAGATGATGCCGTCAAAACCTTTGTCCCTTGCCATGGTAATGGCCGCGCGTTGGTAGGCATCTATCGCTTCCTCAGCCTTAGCTGAATTTCGTTTGATCCATGTTGCTAAAGACCAGTAGGGCAATCCCAAGCGCTCGCGGAGCTGATCCGTTTTTGTGTTGCTCCACATCATAACGTCGTAGGCAATATCCCCGATAATGCGGTTTACTCTGGAGAAGCGGACGGCGTAGTCCAACTCATCGCCATGCGTGACTAACATTCTTTTTCCGTCGAAGGTCTCGTGCACGAAGGTACGGTGCACAGCGATTTTTCCAAGATTGTTCTTAACCATACTTCGAAAGGCAAAATCATGATTGCCAGGGATATAGATAACACTCGAGCGTTTTCTGCGCGCCAGCTTCATAAAGCGGCTGATGACTCTGTTGTGAGCTGTTGGCCAGTGCATCCTTCGCCTCATAGCTAAGAGGTCGACAATATCGCCCACAAGGTAAAGCTGCTCAAATTCGATTCGATCAAGAAATTCCAGTAGTTGTTTTGCCTTGCAGTACTTACTGCCGAGGTGTATGTCCGAGATCCAAATGGTGCGGCATTTCAAAACGTCATTCGGCTTGATCTCTAACATCTATCAATCTCCTGCATAGAGCGCTCTTGACTCACTCTTCACCCTGGAAACTCAAAATCGTTCGTCGCTTAAGAACAGCGCTAACCTATCTCTCAGCATTAAAGAGGGTAAGTGTTAAAGAATTATGTAGCTGGAAAAGGGATAGGGGCGGCCGAATGAGCTTCATTCGCATGCGACTATTCATCCGCATGCGACTAAGTAGTGCCTTGTCATCCGCATGCGACTAAGTAGTGCCTTGAAATTCTGCTCACCAAAAAACCTAGTGGATTAAAAGTTTTTTTATTTTTTTTTAATAGTGTGGTTTTTGGGGTGGTTAATGAAAACAAAGACTTATCGACGCTAGCTAACGCCAGTTTTTACTTGCCTGCCCATTGTCATCATTTTGCAACTTTTCGGCAAGCCGTCTGTAACCTTAGATTTTTAATGTGCCGGCATGACGAGTTCGCGTACTGCGAGGGTTTGGTGATGAGGCTGCAATGAAATTAGTTCCAAGCGCGTTGTTTCGAGTGTTACTTCCAGGGTTTGTATTATTTAGCTCGGCGGTGAACGCTGCAGACGAGCTTGTCGTTTACGTGTTTTCGAACGGGACCCCCGTTGCAGGTGCAGAAATTACGGTCGATGGAGACGTTGTTGGTCGCACTCGGTCAGACGGTTCAATCGCGGCTGACCTTTCATCAGGCGGGCATGCAGTTTCTGCTGAGGATCAGTCTGGAGTTACCGGCATAGTTCGGTTTGGCTCAAACTCAGGGCAGCTGGCGGACGTCATTTTCGATCTCGGGAGTGGAGATGCCCTCGTCGAGGTGCACAGTGTCACAGAGGCTGCAGTCGATCGCCGCGACGCGAAGCAAGGCACGCTCGCAGTACGTGTCATCCGGGACGGGCAGCCACAGGCGGGCACAATCGTAAACGTATCGGGAGAGGGCGTTGCGGCTACTGATGCGAATGGCATTATTCAAAAGACGGTTCCCCGCGGGTTATACACTATCTCCGCGGAAGGCGTGGCACGAAGCGAAAGAGCAGTAGCGGGCACAACACGAGCGGTCACCCTGGTACTTGAGAGCCAGCAGACCGGCATGGAGGCACCGTCGCCTCAACTGGAAGAAGTCTTTGTAACCGGCACATTCGACCCGTCGGGTTTCCAGATTAGCGAGCGCGACACGACGGGCGTTGTTGACACCATCGGTGTTGAGTTGCTGTCTCGATATTCCGATTCAGATGTGGCCTCGTCGGTAGTGCGTGTGCCCGGAATATCGGTGCAGGATAATAAGTACATATTCATCAGAGGTTTGGGTGGACGTTATGTGGCGGCCACACTTAACAATTCAACGATGCCTTCGACGAATCCGTCGAAGCGCACGGTCCCGCTGGACTTATTCCCCTCGAGCTTTGTAAGTCAGCTAGACATCAAGAAAACGTTTTTGCCGTTTATGCCGGGAGAGTCTACCGGTGGCAACCTGGTCATTAATACGAAAACATTTCCCGACGAACCTGTGCGAAATATTTCGTTCGGGACAGGCTTTGTCAATGGCATTACGTCGACTCAAGTCGCGACAGATCCTTTGAGTGGTGAGTTCGACGCTATTGGTTGGGATGATGGCACCCGAGAGAGAGATGTGGGCGTATTTGCGATTTCCCAGGCTCTCGGCTTGGGGACGGTCACTGATTCAAACGGTAACAGTTACGAAATCAGTGGGCTGGTTGAGGGTGAGCTACGACGTGCTGGAGCGGTGCTCATAAAGGATGGTTTCGATATAGATACGGCTAGAGCCCAGCCAAACGCTAGCTTTGGCCTTGAGTATGGTGACTTGTTTTATGTTGGAGATGCCGAGCTTGGTTTTTATGCGGCTGCGAATTATTCCAACGAGTGGAGTCAGCGCGAGAACGGGCGTCGTTACAGCTACACCCCAACCGGCGAGCGGCAGGATGATCTGCGTTACGAGCAAGCATCTAACAACGTCATCGCGAGTGGGCTGCTATCCGTTGGTCTGAATATCGGAGATAGCACATTTGAGTGGAATACCCTGCTGTCTAGAGACACGAGCTCGCAGGTAGAGCGATCGGCTGGACAGGGCGGTGATGAATTCGAAGCCTTATATCTCCAAACGATCCAGTGGACAGAACGTACCTTCGCATCGACGCAGCTTGCCGGGTCTCACTTCCTCAATGACGACGGCAGTATTTTTGGTGAGTGGCAGATTACGGCGAGTAGTGCATACCGATACGCGCCCGACAGGCGTGATTTTGTGATGGCGTCGTCTCGTGATGCCGTGAACCCGACCGACATCGACGCTTTACGAAGCGAGTTTGATTTCGGTACGACGAACGACCAGCAGAGCGTCGAGTTGCGCAACTTCTTTATTGAGCCTGGTGCCATCATCCGCCGCTACGACGACCTTCTTGATACCAATGTCGATGTGTCATTTGACGTGACAGTGGATGCGCTCGATGACGGCTACCATTTTTCCAACTTCCGCTTCGGGGCCTCAGGAATTGTTCGTGATCGGGACTCTGATAGCGAAAGTTATGGTTTCAATATTAATCAGGCCCGATCTGAACTGCTATTCACAGATAATCTGCTCGTTTCCGACGTGATCTACGTCTGCGGAGATGGGCCGGGGACACTGTCATGTCAGGCTTCGGTTGATACTGACGGCAGCACGGTGCCCCCTTCCGGCGGCATTACGAACAGCCGCAACACCGGCTTTGTTTTTCAGGACAAAACGCTCGCGTCGGATAGTTACGAGGCCGAACTAACCTACAATAGCGCTTATCTCATGTATGACCATGCGTTTGGATCGACCTGGCAGGTCGTTGCCGGTGGTCGTTACGAGGAGTACGAGCAGATTACTGATACGTTCTCTCTCTCTGGTGCGCAGCTTCCTGTGCAGTCAATCATCGAGAAAGACAGTTTCCTGCCTAGTCTGAGCATAAATTGGTTTTTCTCGGACAATCAGCAACTGAGGTTTGCTGCATCACAGACAGTTGCAAGACCGGACTTTAAAGAAGCGGCGAATGCGACGTTTTATGACAATGAGTTCAACTTCCGGGTCTTGGGTAATCCATTCCTTGAAGTGTCGACCATTACGAACGCCGATGTGCGCTGGGAGTGGTATGGCGATAACGATCAGGACAACCTTTCTCTGGCGCTTTTCTACAAGGACATGGAAAAGCCGATTGAGCGTGTTGTGCAGCTTGCGTCCGGTACGGCAGGCAACTCCCGAACCTTCCGGAATGCAGATAGTGGTGAGCTAGCCGGGATTGAGCTTGAGGGGAAGAAAGAGTTTGTACTTGATGAGGGTTTTTCAAAGACGATATTTGTCAGCTTCAACGTGGCTGCTATTGAGTCCGAAGTAGCTCTGTCTTCAGGCAGGGTAAGAGAACTTCAGGGACAACCAGAGTACACCGCAAACCTCATACTAGGGTATGACGACATCGTCTCTGGTCAGCAGCTGACACTACTTCTTAACCAGAGCGGTAAATCCATCGCCGATGTGGGCCTGTTCGGGGCACCAGACATCATTTTTGAGCCAAGGTTGGAGGCGAATCTCGTCTACAAGATAGACCTCTCAGAGGATCTATCCGTTAAGGCTAAGCTGGACAATTTTTTGAATGCTGAGGTTGAGTACACGCAGGGCGGTCAGCCTTATCAGCTTTACGACAAGGGCACTAAGTTTTCAGTTTCTGTGGACTGGGATCTGTAATGAGCAAAAACCAAGTCCTAAGGGACTTTTTTCCAAAAGGGAGAACATCTCAATGAACAAGCAGCTAGTAATGGCACTCTTAGCTTCAGGGGCCATGGTAGGCCTCAGCGGGTGTAGTGATGGTGATGAGGCGACAATCATTATTGACGCGCCCACAACTGACAACAGTCAGAATAATAGTGGTAACACCACGAACAACCCCCAGCCCGCCCCAGAGCCCGAGCCTGAGCCCGAACCTGAGCCAGACGCGGAGTGTCCTACGGGGACCAGTGAGAACTCAGACGGTCTGTGTGTGCTTCCAAGCACTGTGTCGGCGGATCTCACGCTTGATGCGAGTTTTGATTATCTAATGGAAGGCCGCGTAACCGTTGGTAACGGTAACGGCAACATTCTGGCAGACGGAACGCTTGAGGGTGGCGATGCAGTGCAAAATGTAACGCTCACGATTCCTGCGGGCACAAACATTTACGGCAAAACTGGCACATTCGCCAACCTGCTCATTACCCGCGGTTCCAAGATCATGGCGATGGGTACGGCGGAAGACCCGATCATTATGTCTTCTGACGACGCCGGTTACGAGGGCGCTGGTGAGTGGGGCGGCTTAATCATCCACGGTTACGGCCTGCACAACACTTGCACTGGTGCTGACGTTTGTAACGTTGATGCAGAGGGCGAGTCAGGTAAGGCAGGCGGATTTGTTCGCGACGATAACAGCGGAACCCTGCAGTACGTAGTGGTTGCTGAAGGCGGATACGAATTCGCCCCCGATAACGAGATCAACGGTATCTCGCTCGTTGGTGTTGGATCGGGTACGACTATGGAGTACATCCAGGTCGAGGGTAACTCCGATGATGGTATTGAGTTCTACGGCGGTGACGTAAACCTCAAGTACGGTGTATTTACTAACAACCTCGACGACTCCGTTGACTGGGACGAAGGTTATCAAGGTAACCTCCAGCACATCATCGTCAAGCAATCCAACGCAGGCGGTGGTGAAGCCTTCGAAATGGATACGCAGGGCGCTGCTGAGCCCTTGTCAAAGCCAACCGTTGCTAACCTAACGATTGTGGCTAGCAAGAGAGCGGATGACGCGTCTTATGTCATGCGCTTCAAGGCAGGATCGGGCGGTTTCTTTCACAACGTGGCGGTTACGACGGCTGATGATAGTTTGACGACGTTCGATACCTGCGCAGAAATTGCAGGTGGTGACTCCCAAGGAATCGTTGGTTCAGCGCTAGTGTTCAATAACTGGCTGTATGATTGCGCTAACGCGGCGGGCGACAATGGAAGTCTGGCAAGTTTTGCTGGTCTGAGTGGTACGGCGGGCAATCCTGATCTCGACAACAACTTCGCAGCGCAAGCCGCCGCAGCGGTTACTGCTGAGGCGCTAGATTGGACCGCTATAAATGCAGCCTATCCGGAGTCAGTTGCCGACGTGGATTACCTCGACTCCACACGTTACATCGGCGCGGTTAATCCTCTGTCGTCAAGCCTCCCTTGGTGGGCTGGTTGGACCATCGAGGGTTCGTTGGGCACCGCTCCTTCAGCACCCGAAGCGACTTGCCCAGCAGGTGCTCCGGCTAATGCCGATGGTCTGTGTGTACTGCCATCAACGATTGGTGCCAACATGACCTTGAACGGTGGTGTCGATTACCTGATGGAAGGCCGGGTAACCGTAGGTAACGGTAACGGTAACATCCGTGCTGACGGAAAGCTAGAAAGTGGATCTGACGTTCAGAACGTTACCCTCACCATTGAGCCTGGTGTGAAGGTGTATGGAAAGTCAGGAACCTTCGCGAATCTGTTGATCACTCGTGGTTCGAAGATCATGGCCGAGGGCACAGCAACGGCGCCAATTATCTTCTCATCTGACGACGAAGGTTACGATGGTGCAGGTGAGTGGGGTGGTTTGATCATCCACGGTTATGGCTTGCACAACACTTGTACTGGTGCTGACGTCTGTAACGTCGATTCCGAGGGTGAATCAGGTCGCGCAGGTGGCTTCGTACGCGACGACAACAGTGGCGTCCTCCGCTATGTCGTGGTCGCCGAGGGCGGCTATGAGTTCGCTCCCGACAATGAGATCAACGGTATCTCGCTGGTGGGCGTCGGTTCAGGAACGACCATGGAGTACATTCAAGTAGAAGGTAACTCTGACGATGGAATCGAGTTCTATGGCGGTGATGTTAACGTCAAGTACGGTGTCTTCACCAACAACCTAGACGATTCTGTTGATTGGGATGAAGGCTACCAAGGGAACCTGCAGTACATCATTGTGAAGCAGTCTAACGCCGGTGGTGGTGAAGCCTTTGAAATGGATACGCAAGGTGCTGCTGAGCCACTTTCGAAGCCTACCGTCGCTAACCTGACGATTGTGGCTAGCAAGAGAGCGGATGACGCGTCTTATGTCATGCGCTTTAAGGCAGGCTCTGCCGGCTTCTTCCACAACGTTGTGGTTGCGATTGCAGACGATAGTGCGACGACGTTCACACACTGTGCAGAAATTGCAGGCGGTGATTCACAAGGTGAAGTCGGCAATGCCTTGTACTTCAACAACTGGGTCTACGATTGCGCGAACGCGAGCGACGCACAGGGTCTTCTGGTTCAGGATGGCTTTGATGCCTCGGCGGGTACGATTAACGCAGTCGCTGCCGAGGGTAGTTTGGGCCAATTCTACGAGTCTCTCTCAGCAGAAGCGTCTGGCCTCGATCCACTAGACTGGACAGCGATCAATGGATCACTCCCAGAGTCAGTGGCTGACGACACTTATCTTGACTCCACAGACTTCGCTGGTGCGGTAGATCCTGACCAGAGCAACTTGTGGTGGGCAGGATGGACTGTTCCAGGCTCGCTCTGATCCGCGAGATAAGTTGAACCTACTAAAGCGACCTTCGGGTCGCTTTTTTTATGTATTTTGTTTATCTCCAATCAGGTTTTATTGCGCGGTTTGGGGGTGATGTTTTTCTGTGCCTAAACAAGCCAAATTTTTATATGGTTACTAAGTGATTGTCTTTCTTATTTTTAAAAATTATGTTGACTGTTGATATTACACTTTTATTTCATTTTATTTTCATTTAAGTTACAAAAACTACCTAGTGTAGTTGCGGAAAAATCCGCTAAACGCTGTGAAGCGATAGCACGCCGTGAGGCGTAAGGAGATAACGATGAAAGCTAAGAAGCTAATATTAGGCCTCTGCATGTTAGGGGGTATCTATACCTCAGCGGCAACAGCCGAGGTAATTCAGGATTGCGTGTTGACTGGCGAAGTGGTCAGTGTCAGGCAAGTGGAAGACACAATTCGCGTTAAATTCTACGATTTGGAACACGGTGAACTCGCTAATTGCACGATGAAGCGTCGAGCGAAGCGCGGCCGCGTAGCGGCGGACATGACTACGTCCGGTCTTGAGATCCCGCGTGGTTCAACGGTGACATACGCCTTTCAACAGACACGTTCTCAGTCCAGGTGGCAGCTGTTAGAAGTTCAGCGGCCTGTCCTGCTGAGTTCAAAACTCTGATCTAAGCACCACACCAAAATCACAGCAAGTGGTCCGGGTTCTATGAGCCTGGGTCGCTTTTGTGCGCCTAACTCCCAGTGCAGAAGCACCCGCACCTTGGGGAACGGTGTTGGGCTTCACGTATGAATAAAAGCCCAAAGCGAGCGAAAAGCCCATTGTTTGGCCAGACACCGCGGATTTCATATTTGCCGAGGCAGCTCCTGCTAAGGCTCACTCGTGGCGGTAATTAATAGCGACCTTTTTTTGTTCAGCTTTTCACCCACCAAGATGTAAATTGGTGATCCACCTTTTCTCAGGGTTCGTAACCATCACAACCTAATTGGTTTCCAAGCCATCTTCCCCCAGATGGTTTTATGATTCCCCGGTCGTTTCGCCCGGGGTTTTTTTTGCCTGCTGTCAGGAGCGCCGTTATGCGACACGTCATTGCTGTCCTCTTTATGCTCGGACTGACTGCCTGTTCCAGGGTTTCAGTCGATGATTACCGTGATCGCCAGCCTACGTTTTCACCGGAGCATTTCTTTGCCGGTGCGCTAACGGCCCACGGCGTCGTTAAAGATTACAAAGGCTATGCCAGTCGGTCCTTTGTTGCCGATATCACCGCTTGCTGGCAAAACGGCGTTGGGACGTTGGATGAGCGTTTCGTTTTTGATGATGGTGAAAAACAAACGCGCATTTGGACATTGAGTCAAACAGAAGGGGGTCGTTATGAGGCCACGGCGGGTGATGTTAACGGTGTAGGACAGGCGTCTGTATCCGGCAACACGATGTTCCTCGATTACGTTTTAACCATCCAATTGTCGGATGGGAGCATTGACGTCGCGGTAGATGACCGTATGTATCTCGTGAGTGAGAATGTATTGATCAACGAATCAACGTTGAAGAAGTTCGGACTGCCTGTTGGCGGGATCCTACTGACCATCATTCGTTACCCTCAGAAGCCGGTTGTATGTCCAGCCGAGTAACAACTCAACTTCTGGGTTATTCGGGGTTGCTGCCATTCTTCGGCTTTTGCATTGGCTTTAGCGTAATGGAGGATTGGCCGAGATCGCTCTCCATTCAGGGCTTCATTATTTACTCATTGGCTATTTTTGCCTTCCTGGCGGGGGCACTGTGGGGGCAGGAACAGCGTGTAGAGAGTGCGTCCTCGGTAAGCACACTTCTGGTAAGCAATGGCTTGGTACTATTCGGTGTCGCGTCCATCCTCACTGCTCAGGCCATGATGGCGTCTGTATTTGTGATGCTCGGTTATATTGCGCTGCTCTGGTACGAGGTAAGGATCTCTCAGTTGGAGGTTTGGTACCGCCGCATGCGAGTTCGATTGACCACAGGCGTGGTCATTGCGCATCTCTTGTTTATCGCGCTTCACATTACCGGCGCATAAGCGTTATTTATCGCATTTGCGATGTCCTATGCACTGCGTACTGACGCTCAGTATGCGACTATTGCCTGCCATGGGTACGACCTCTAATCACGCTTCAGTCCTAGCTATCGATACGGCAACCAATTTGTGTTCTGTCGCGCTCGTTAACGATACCGATATCAAGGAGATTCAACGCGATCTGCCTCGCGCGCACAACCAACATATTTTGACGATGATCGATGAACTCTTGGAAGGGCAATCGCTGTCAGACGCGGTGTCCGTCATTGCCTGTGGCGTGGGTCCGGGCTCGTTTACGGGACTACGCGTTGCTGTTGGCGTTGCTCAGGGACTGGGCTGGTCGCTCGATCTGCCTATTTACCCCTTTTGCTCACTAGAAGCGCAGGCGAGAGCGACCGCGCATGGCGCAGGCGATCTCGTCCTCAGTGCCATTGATGCACAGATTGGGCAGGTTTACTGGGCCTGGTTTGGATCTGATGGGACGATGCTTCGTCCACTGACGGAGCCCGCGGTATCGAGGGTGGCTGACCTGACTGGGCCATCGGGTGAGGCTTTTGACTCAATGGAAGCCACCAGTGTGGTTATTGCTGGCGACGGTGCTGGGCTCATTGCGACGGAGTATAGCGATAGGGCTTTTGCTCGAGTGGACCCAGAGGCTCGCCCAAGGCCATCGCTCGCCGCACTTCATCTCCTTGATGTGCCCAATGACTCATTGTTAACCCAGGCCCATCTACTGGAGCCACGTTACGTGCAGCAAGACATTGGCTGGAAGAAGTTATCGGAGCAGGGGAAACGTCACTAATGGATGGTCTTCAGACACTCTTTCTTGCGTTGATCCAGGGGCTAACAGAGTTTCTGCCGGTCTCAAGCTCAGCGCACCTTATTTTACCCTCGCAGCTCTTGGGCTGGCCAGATCAAGGCTTGGCATTTGATGTGGCGGTTCACGCCGGCACCTTAGTGGCTGTCATGGTGTATTACCGAGAGTCGTTAACCTCGCTACTGATATGCCTTTTGGGCTCCGGGGATAACGTCAGCTTGCGGCGTCGAGAAGTCTCAGCGCTGCTGATTGCCACCTTGCCTGCGGTAGGCATTGGCATCGCTTTCTCGGATGTCATCGATCAGTACTTGAGAGGAATCGGTGTCATAGCGACCACCACCTTACTCTTCGGTGTGCTACTGGGTGTCTCCTACTCGTATCGTGCCGCAGGAGCCGATGAGCAGCCTATTAGCCGGCTCGATCATGCGCTAGTCATTGGTCTGGCACAGGCGCTTGCATTAATTCCTGGCACGTCACGTTCTGGTGTGACGATTACAGCGTCCTTGTTTCTGGGCTACAACCTCGCGACAGCGGCACGGTTTTCGTTTCTGATGTCGATTCCTGTTATTGCGGGCGCGCTCCTGCTGATGTTGGTCAAAGAGTTTGAGCTTTTCTTCAGCTCGGCCAATTTGACCCTAACGTTGATTGCCATGTTGGTAGCTGCTGTCAGTGCCTACGCAACCATAGCGTTCTTCGTTGGACTGGTTACTCGCGTTGGGATGATGCCGTTTGTGATATACCGTGTTCTCTTGGCTTTGATCCTGTTTTCTATCTTGGTGTTTGTATGACAAAAGACAGTGTAACTACTGATTTATTGAGTTTCTTGACGGATGCGACCACGCCTTTCCATGCGGTGGGTGTCATGGCAGAGCGACTGCTCGCCGCCGGTTTCGCGCCTTGGAGTGATGCAAGGCGAGAGCCGATAGTGGCGGGCGGTAAGTACTTCACGGTTCGCAATGACTCCAGTTTTATTGGGTTCACAGCAGGCAGAGATCTATCCCAGGGACTGCGGCTCGTGGGTGCCCATACCGACAGTCCCAATCTATCGGTTCGCCCGAATCCGTCCGTGAATCGCTTTGGCTGCAACCTCCTCGCCGTCGACGTCTACGGAGGCGCATTACTTAACCCCTGGTTCGACCGTGATCTCTCGATGGCGGGAAAAGTGTCTTTTGAGACGGGCACGGGAGAGCTGGTCTCTCGACTGATCGATTTCAAGGCACCAGTTGCGGTCATTCCATCGCTGGCGATCCATCTGGACCACGATGCCAACAAAGGCCGCACAGTCAATCCGCAGACCGATATGTTACCGCTTGTGTCGCTGAGCTCAGGTGATGGTGACTTCGATATTCATGCCATGCTGACAGCGCAGATTGCCGCAGAATACCCTGACCTCGATATCAAAAAGATTCTTGACTGGGAGCTGTCGCTTTACGACACGCAGGCACCAGGATTCGTTGGCTTAAACAATGACTTCATCGCATCCGCGCGTCTCGATAATTTGCTGAGTTGTTTTGGTGGTTTGCAGGCCATCATTAACAGTGCCGACAGAGGTGAGTGGAACCTCTTTGTGGCCAATGATCATGAGGAAGTCGGCAGTGCTTCAGCCGTTGGTGCGCAGGGCCCCATGCTGAACGATGTATTGCGAGCCATCGCCCCAGATCCCATTGATGATCGTGCGCTACGCCAAGCGAGTTGGATGCTGTCCGTCGACAACGCACATGGTATTCACCCCAATTACCCCACGAAACACGACGAGCTTCATGCACCGTTACTCGGCAGTGGTCCGGTTATCAAGATCAACCGAAACCAGCGTTATGCGACGTCGGGTGAGGGCGCGGCTCGAGTGCGGTTACTGGCGGAGCGAGCGGGTGTTTCCGTTCAGTCTTTCGTCGTACGAGCAGATATGGGTTGTGGAAGCACGATTGGTCCCATTACAGCGACCGAAACAGGTATTCCCACAACCGATATTGGCGTTCCTACGCTCGGCATGCACTCTATTCGTGAGCTCGCAGCCGCTGACGACCCAGCAAAGCTGGTGGATCTGCTGTCCGCCTTTTACAATCGCGTGGCTTGATTTCGGGGGAGAGCGTTATGGCACGACATCGTGTCCTCACAGGTATAACAACGACGGGAACGCCGCATCTCGGTAATTACGTGGGTGCGATTCGACCGGCCATTGAGTCGTCAAAGCGGGATGACGTCGATGCTTACCTGTTTCTCGCTGACTACCATGCTTTAATCAAATCTCAAGACCCTAATCTTGTGGCTCAGTCGAGCCGCGAAATTGCTGCTACCTGGCTTGCCTTGGGTCTCGACCCCAATCAGACGCACTTTTATCGCCAGTCAGACATACCTGAGATAACAGAGCTGTCCTGGATTCTGACGTGTAACGCAGCCAAGGGCTTGATGAACCGGGCTCATGCCTACAAAGCGGCGGTACAGAGGAATGAAGAAGCAGGAGAAGATCCTGACTATGCCTTAACGATGGGGCTCTTTACCTATCCGATCCTGATGGCCGCCGATATTCTTATATTTAGCGCGCACGACGTACCGGTTGGGCGTGATCAAATTCAACATGTCGAGATGGCCCGAGACATCGCTGCGCGCTTCAATCACCACTACGGTGAGACTTTTGTGTTACCCAAAGCTGTGGTTGATGACGATGTAGCGGTGCTGCAGGGACTTGATGGCCGCAAGATGAGCAAGAGCTACGGCAACACCATTCCCTTGTTCGGCACGCCGAAGCAGTTGCAAAAGGCGATCAACAAAATTAAGACGAACTTACTGGAGCCTGGTGAACCCAAAGACCCTGATACGTCTGCGGTGTTTCAAATCTGGTGCGGCTTTGCGGATGAAGCTGAGCGCCAGGAGATGCGAACTGCCTTCGAGGCGGGTCTCGCGTGGGGTGAGGCGAAAAAGCGCCTGTTCGAGCGGGTCAATGATGAGATTGCGCCCGCGCGCGATGAATACGATCGGCTCATGGCGAGCCCGGGCGAAGTGGAAATCATCCTTCGCGAGGGTGCAGAGCGCGTTCGTCCCGAGAGCATGGCTCTACTCGATAAAGTGCGAAGTGTTGTTGGCTTGAGACCATTCACAGTAGTCGGTTAGCTAGTCAGAGGGGCTATGGAACCTCACTCAGGCGCCATTAATTAGTTGTAATCATTATCAATATGCGGCTTGCAGGGCATTTGCTTGGGTAAATTAGTGTTCGCTCAAACCCTTTAGGCTCAAGCGAGCCTGTGCGCTAGCTACAAGAATGGAAGGGTGGTTCTTGGTGTGTGTAAGCTAACTGCATCGCGTCGAGCATCGTCCAAAGTACGTCAAGTTTGAATTGAAGGATACTCAGTGCGTGTTCTTGTTGCTCCCGGGTCTTAAAGTACTCCAACGTAATATTGAGACCATGTTGTACATCGCGACGAGCTTCCGAGAGCCGCTTACGAAAATATTGGTAACCCGCAGCTTCAATCCATGGGTAATGGGTTGGCCAAGAGTCCAGCCGGGACTGATGAATCTTGGGGGCAAACAGTTCAGTAAGAGACGAGCAAGCTGCCTCTTGCCACGTAGCGCGTCGAGCGAAGTTCAAATAGGCCTCGCAGGCAAACCGTACGCCCGGCAGTACTTGTTCATGCGATATAATTTGAGCGCGTGAGATACCTACCGCTTCCCCCAACCTCAGCCAAGCTTCAATTCCTCCATCTTCCCCATCTACGCCATCATGGTCAAGGATACGCTGTACCCATTCCCGGCGTACATCGCGATCCGTGCAGTTCGACATGATGGCCGCGTCTTTGTTGGGGATCGTTACCTGATAATAAAACCGATTCGCTACCCAACCTTGAATTTGCTCGCGACTACAGTTGCCTCTATTCATCGCCACGTGAAACGGGTGGTGTATGTGATAGTACTTTCCCTTATCACGCAGCTTCTGCTCAAAATCTTTTTTAGTCCAGGCGCTCATGATTACTCTCTACGATTGATCCTGATTGAATTGTTCCGCATTTTTCATATTGCGAAACAAAAGTGGAACTGGCTCATTAGAATCGAGTTCCCCGCTCGCTCGATCAGTTATTTTGGTTACCCTGTCGTGAAATGGAGAGAGACTGCATACGGGATCAGCATTTGCGGCGTCGCCTGTGAGCATCAGTGCTTGGCAGCGACACCCTCCTAGATCGATCATCCTTTCAGGACAGCTGGCGCAGGGTTCGACCATCCAATTTGTCCCGCGGTATTTGTTAAAAAGATCAGAGTATCGCCATATGTCACTCAACTTATGCTGCTTTACGTTGGGGAAGTCCAGACCAGGAATCACTTTTGCGGCGTGACAGGGCAGTACGTCTCCTTCGGGTGTGAGGGTTATGAATGTGGTTGCCCACCCATTGCTGCACTTTTTTGGACGATCGTCGTAGTAATCTGGCGCCACAAAAAATACGTCCATGTTGCCCTTATGACGGCTACGGAAGTCATTGGTAACCCTCTCGGCGTCCTCCACCTGCTTCCTGCTGGGTAATAAACCTTGCTGATTGTGTTTTGCCCATCCGTAGTATTGTGTGTTCGCCAACTCAACGAACTCTGCTCCGAGCAATTCAGCAGTCTCGAGAAATTCGCCGACTTGGTGTATGTTCTGGCGGTGCAATACAAAATTTAGGCCAAGAGGTATTTCTTGGCGGATCACTTCACTCGTCATTTCCATCTTGTGACGAAAACTGTCGGTGCCTCCAAATTTCTTGTTGGACTCCTGATTACTGCCCTGGAAAGATATTTGAATGTGATTCAGGCCAGCTGCCTTAAATGCGGCGATCTTCGCAGCATCCAAGCCAATAGCCGATGTGATTAGGTTGGTGTAGAAACCAAGACTTGTAGCCTCCTGAATTAACACTGCTAAATCAGGTCGAACCAAAGGCTCTCCCCCGGAAAATCCGAGTTGAACTGCTCCCAGCTCACGCGCCTGACTAAGAACATCGATCCACTGTTCAGTGGTCAATTCTTGTTTTCTATTTGCAGATATTTGAAGAGGATTGGAACAGTACGGACACTGCACCGGACACGCGTAGGTCAGCTCGGCGAGCAACCACATTGGGATGAAGTTGTGGTTGTTCTCATCCCTAAGCTGGGGTGATCCACTCTTGTTCTCGGGCATCGCTTAAAAATTCCCTTACATCGTCCTCTAAACCCACAACTCCAGGAAACATTTTTTCCAGTGCCGACAGTAGAGTTGCGAGTGTCGTGGGTTGTTGGCACAGCCGCAAAATTTCGGCCGCGCTATCGCTAAGTTTAACCAAGCCCTCGGGAAAGAGCAGTACATGACACTGCTGTGCCGCCTCCCACTGAAATCGGTACTGGGGGTTAATGGCAAACGAGTCGATGTCTAAATTTAAGCTGCTCATAGTGAGGTCATCGATATTATTTGAATTCGGACAAAGAAAATCGCTTTAGAGTTGCAATTCCATACCGTCAAATGATACTTCAACGCCCTCTTCAAGCACTTGTCTTCGTTGTTCGGAGTCCTCGTTCAAGATAGGGTTTGTATTATTGATATGGATGAGTATCTTGCGAGGCTTAACCATTGGTCTCAAAACATCTAGCATGCCGCCGGCTCCCGATTGAGGCAGATGTCCCATGTCAGCAGCCTTTTTTTCTCCAAGGCCCACGATTCGCATTTCATCCTCTTCCCAGAAGGTGCCATCGACCAATAGGCAATCCACTTCACTCATTAACAGACGCGTTTCGTCAGTGATGTCGCCTAACCCAGGCGCGTAGAATAAGGTTCTACCGCTAATTTCATCAGTGATTTTTACACCGATGTTATCGCCAATGTGGGCGTTGTTCCTATGGGGGGAGTAGGGTGGCGCTTTTCCTGTTACGGGAATTGCCGTGAAAGAGAGATTCTCAATACCGGCTATCCTGAAGCTATTGCCATCCAGCGGTATTGCATGACGATTAATTCCCCCATTCCAATGGGTGAGTATTTTGAAAAGTGGAAATCCCGAACTCAGGTCCTCGTAAACCATGTCAGTACAGTACACTTCGTGCGGGCAGCCCTCGCGAAGCATCAACAAACCAGTGGTGTGATCGATTTGACTGTCCATGAAAATAATGGCCTTTATGGCTGTATCGCGAGTGGCTCGAGCGGGCTGTAATTCTGGGAACGCCGCCAATTGTGCCAGCAGATCAGGGGATGTGTTGAACAAGACCCAATCTACAGCATTCGAGCTGACCGCTATTGAAGATTGCGTGCGAGCCGTTGCTTTAATGCGGCCCATGCGAAAACCATGACAATTTGGACAATTGCAATTCCACTGGGGAAACCCCCCACCAGCGGCGGAGCCTAGAATTCTGATATGCATAGTTAACTGAACATCAATTGATTATGTGCGGCTGGTGCAGGCAGTGCAAAAAAAAACGCCAGACGTGGTCTGGCGCTATTTTGCTTTGGGTCCAAGGCTCCGCAAGACGACACGCGGGCGACTGACGAAACTGATCGATCAGCTATCCGTTATTAAATCAGACAGCCTTGAAGTACATTGTGACTTCAAAACCAAGACGAATCTTTTGATAGCTAGGCTTAATCCACATACGAGTCCTCTTCCTCAATTGATAATGACACTTTGGTCTTCATTGCGACGACATATTAGCAAGGTTTTTCGGTAAATGGCTAGTTTCTCCGAAGATACCCGCACATACAGCGAAAGCTGCGTATGCTCCATCATACTGCTGACGAGAAACCTGATGGTGCCGTCTGGTCAAAGTGACCTGTCTGTCGGACAATTGGGTATTGTTCGACATCCAAACGACTGGTGTGCTCGTGCGCGTGCTCGCAAAAAATGATGACCTCCCCATTCGCACTGATCAGCCAGTGCACTCAGGGAAAGTGCGGTCTGTTTATTGGCTCACTGCTGAGGACAGTCAGCGCTTAATTCGCGCCCGTGATTACGACGTTCCAGAGACAGCTAAATTGGCGGTCATGGTGATTAGCGATCGTTTGTCTGCGTTCGAATGTATGTGGCGCGCCGAGGATGGTTTGGACGGAGTACCCGGTAAGGGCGCCGCGCTAAACGCCATTTCTGGTCACTGGTTTGAGTTGTTCAGGCGAAGCGGCTTAGCCCGTAGCCATATCCTAGAGACGCCAAACCCCCTGGTGTGGATCGTCCAGCGCGCAAAGCCTGTTTACATTGAAGCGATCGCGCGCCAGTACATCACGGGCTCAATGTGGCGTGTTTACGAGCAGGGCAAGCGGCATTTTTGCGGTATCGAGCTACCCGATGGTTTAGCGCGAGATCAGCGACTCGACCAGCTGCTGATAACGCCCTCTACCAAAGGCGTCATGGAGGGTATTCCGGGTGTGCCAGCCGTCGACGATGTGAATGTGAGTCAGGAGACGCTTCGCGAGCACTGGAGCGCCTTCAAATTCAGTCAACCATCGGATGTCGACCACTATGCGTCACTACTAACCGCAGGGTTTGAGCAGATTTCCAATGCACTACTGCCGCATAATCAAATTTTTGTCGATACGAAATTTGAGTTCGGTTACGCCGAAAATCGCGATGGCATCAACGAGCTGATCTATATGGATGAGGTGGGCACGCCCGACTCTTCTCGCCTTTGGGACGCGTCCGCTTACAAGGCTGGACGCGTCGTCGAAAATAGCAAAGAGGGGTTTCGCCAAGCATTGCTCAATTTTGCGCCCGACCCTGACATCCTCATTAATAAAGATCGTATGGATGAACGCTATCGCTTCGCCCTTGATACCGTGTTACCCGCGCAGATGATGCTCGAAGTATCCAAAACCTATGTTAACTTGGCTGAGAGGATTACCGGCGCGCCCTTAGTCATCTCCAACAGTCCCCGAGACGATATTATCTCCGTCTTGAACTCGACGTTTGGTCTTATTACCTAGGGCATGCGCCCACATTAACCTGATCGCTGATCGGAGGATTCGCACATGACACCCGTTGCAGAACTGACCAATACCCTGTCCGTCGCAGGACAGATTCAGCCCGAGGATGTGAAGGCATTAGCTGAGCACGGGTACACGATGATTATTTGTAATCGACCCGATGAGGAAGAGCCAAATCAACCGTCTATGGACGCCATAGAAGCCGCCTGCAATCTCGCGGGTGTCCAGTTTGTTCGTTATCCGGTAAATGCTGTGTCATTCCCGGGCGATGATCTGGATGCAATGGATGAGGCAATGAATGGTGAGGCCAAGGCGTTGGCCTACTGCCGATCGGGCGCCAGATCTACCAATCTATGGGTCGCAACTCGCGCGGGTGACGAGCGATTGGCGGCGGCTGAGCGAGCGCAGCAGTTTGGTTTCCCGCTCAGCTTTGTTATGCAGCTGGGTTACTCCTAACGGGTGTGTGGCCAATGGTTGAATACAAGGCTGAAAGCGCGCGCTCGGCCGCTTGTTGCAGCGACGGCTCGTCCGAAAACTCCTCATTCGCTGGTGGCGAGTGCTCCGGATGATAAGCCTCTGCGATGACCGCATACGGTATGTGTAGATCGCCTTTCTGAGCAAACAACGCGTACACCTTGGTGTAGAGCGACGCGCCCATATCGACAGAGCCCTGTGTCAGACTGACGAAGGTCTCGCCCGCAAAGGTCTCTGTCTTGATAAGCAGCTTTTTATAAATGGTGAAATTGGCCGCGCGCAATGTGGCACCAATGCTCCCGCCAGCTTTAATCAGCCGGTGCGCTTCAACAAGCGCTAAATCAATGGGTAATACGAACTCGGTCACTGCAAGTGTTCGACAGATTTTGTCGTTACCGCTGAGGCTGTAGAGATTGGCAACCCGAGTAGCGTCGGTCTGCTTTATAACCTCTACACCGTAACTGCCAAAGGTGGTTTTGATGGCGTCGCTGTTCAATGTGGGTGTGACCTCCGCCCAGCTCGAATTTACCAAGACGGCAAGAATGAAGCCCAATAACTTAATGTGCAAATGCATACGCGTCTCAAAAGATGATTGGATACAAAATTTAAGGCAGGATATTCACTGCCAAAGGATTCCCTCAGGATAAATTGCAGATGAAAAACCTCAAGACTTTTACCACGCTGGTTACACTCATGGGTTACTTGATCGGCGCATCGAGCGCCTTAGCTGGATCACTCACTGATGACGTGCAGTCACTCTACGACGACCAATTGAAAGATCTATTTGTGCATTTCCACGAAAATCCGGAGCTGTCGTTTAAGGAAGATCAGACAGCCAAGCGGCTGGGTGATGAATTAGAGGCGTTGGGGTACATCGTTCACCGAGGCATCGGTGGCACAGGTTTGATTGCGCTGCTGGAAAATGGTCCTGGTCCGACCGTGATGTTCCGCGCTGATATGGATGGTCTGCCGGTTCAAGAGAAATCCGGTCTGTCCTACGCATCGAAAGCCAAGCAAGTCGATGGTGATGGTAATGAGGTTTATGTCATGCATGCCTGTGGGCACGACGTGCACATCACAAGTCTAGTGGGTACGGCTAAGTTAATGGCGGAAAGGAAAAATTTGTGGTCAGGGACATTGATGTTGCTTGGACAGCCAGCCGAGGAAATCGTTGCTGGAGCTCAAGCAATGATGGAGGACGGCTTGTGGGACCGGGTGGTTAAACCAGATTTTGCAATGGCGTTTCACGTTACAAGCGCGTTACCCACTGGCAGCATATCGGCACCGTTGTCCGCCGCGTACTCTGGTGCTGACACGGTCGACATACTGATTAAGGGTGTCGGAGCGCACGGTGCCAGCCCTCATACAGGTGTCGATCCTATTGTTCTCGGGTCGCAAATCGTTACGGCTTTGCAAACCGTTGTCAGTCGAAACCTGCCTCCACGACGACCTGGAGTGATCACCGTTGGCTCGTTCCATAGCGGCACCAAGCACAACATCATTTCTGACGCGGCGAAACTACAGATTACCGTGCGCAGCGAGAGCCCAGAGGACCGGCAGTTGTTGTTGGATGGTATAAAACGGGTCGCTACCAATATGGGTCGGGTTGCGGGTTTACCCGATGAAATGTTGCCAGAGGTGATCGTTAGTGAACAAGAAGGTACACCGCCAACGATCAATGATACGGCGTTTGCCAGAGAAGTTCGGAGCGGTTGGAGGGAGTATTTTGGACCTTCGATTTTTTACGATGGTGAGCGGCTCGGCATGGGTGCCGAGGACTTCGGATTCTTTACGGCGGATCCTTACATTCCCAGCCTCTATTTTGCGGTGGGTGGGACGCCGGCCGAAGCCTTTGAGGCGGCCGCAAATGGCGGTGCTCCGATTCCCTCACATCACTCACCACTGTTCAAAATTGAACCGGAGGGCTCTGTCACCTTGGGCGTCGAGGCTTCCGTGAGCGCCCTGCTGGACGTGATGGCACCACGATGACCAATCACGCCGTCTGGGATCTGCCGAGTCGGTTCATCCATTGGTGCTTTCCAGTTGGCGTCGGCCTCATGTGGTGGACGGGTGAAACGGGGCGTATGGAGCTACACAGCTACATCGCCTACGTTTTGTTGACCTTGGTCGTCACCCGATTGGCGTTGGGTTTTGTTGGTAGTTATCACAGCCGCTTCGGCAACTTCCTCGTTGGTCCCGCTCAGGTGGTGGCTTACGTTCGTGAAGGAGGGCAGTACGTTGGGCATAACCCACTGGGTGCGCTTTCGACCGTTGCCTTGCTCACACTGATGCTGGCGCAGGGTGTGTCGGGGCTTTTTAGTGTGGATGACATCGCCTTCGATGGGCCACTAGCCTATGCCTTCGACGGTAAGTTTATCGATGTAGCGAGCGAGTGGCATCACACTAATTGGGACATCCTGCGCGCACTAATTTTTCTGCATCTGGCTGCCATCGCGTGGTACCAGTGGCGAAAGCGTCAGCCGCTTATTCAGGCGATGTGGCATGGACGGACCGGTGATCGCGTGGGCGAGCAGGCGCCGGTGAGTACAGGCCGTACCATTACTATTGCAGTGATTGTCGCCGCGACTCTATGGCTTGCAATTACCTACGCGCCGGAGGCTCCCAGTTACTATTGATAAGGCCTCTGCTGGCGAGGAATCTGACCGGCACCGGTCGGTGGCGCAGGCAGACAGTGTCTGGCCTGGCGCACCGTTGATTAGATCCCGCTTCAGATTGACGTTTCAGTAGAGATAGTCACGACTTTTGTAGTTGTCGTGGCAGGCTTTGCAAGCGCCCCCGGTCTTTTTGAATTGCTCGATGGCTGCGGCTTTATCACCTGATTTAGCGGCTACTGAAAGTGCAGCGGCTTCGCTTCGGAAATTGGCTAGTTTTTGGGCGAAGTCTTCAGGGTTCTCCCATATAGCAGGCTTGGCGCGGGTTTTTCCTTTGTCGCTTCCGGGTACAAATCCGCGCTCGACTGTTACCTCTGATACGGACGCAAGATCGTCGGCCCATGCGGCGAATTGCTCGTCGTTCCACTCAATCTTTCCTTTCACCATGTCGCCCATGGGGCCAAAGGTCATTCCAATGATGGCAAAGTAAGACTGCCTTAGCGATTGCAAGGGCTCGGATCGCTCAATATGAGCCATTGCCGGGATTGCAATGATGGCAGCGATAGCCGAGGTAATAAGAAACTGACGACTGAGTCTTGGCATGAATATTCCTCCTCGAGAATGTGAAAGGAACACCATAGCGTGCTCCTTACCTGTTGGATACAGTACGACAAATAGGTAGGTATAGATCCCTATCCCTCTTAGGGTATTCGGCGGTGGATAGAGGATCACCCTTTGAGTAGGCGTCTTAGATACAATGAACTCGAAGTCGCTCAGCAGGGCCAGGACGAACGGTTATGACACTGAATTTAGATGCCTATTGGATGCCCTACACGGGTAATCGCCAGTTCAAGGGCGATCCGCGAATGATCGAGAGTGCAAGGGGGGTATGGTTCACCGATTCAGACGGGCGACACGTATTAGACGGTCACTCGGGTCTTTGGACGAGCGGATTGGGGCATGCGCGTCCCGAGATTACCGAAGCGGTGAGTCGACAGATGGCAGAGCTCGATTTTTGCCCGCCGTTTCAGTTTGGACACCCTAAAGCCTTCGAGCTCGCCACCAAGATTGCTGATCTCATGCCCGGAGATCTGAATCATGTCTTTTATACCAACCCGAGGTTCGACCGAAGTATGAGATGGAGGTGTTATCAGTGCATGAGAGCGTGCCCGGACACCACCTGCAAATTGCCATAGCGCAGGAAATTGAAG
>CACMGJ010000009.1 GCA_902613175.1 Halieaceae bacterium
TCTGGTACTCGAGCGTCAAAATGACGCCTGTGCGACGCCGATCAATGGACACTTCAGACGCGTCAACCTGCGAGATGCGGTTAATCGACCACGCCTTCCGAAGCGCTTCTCTGACATCCGCACTTTAACCCTGTCCTGACACGCAGCCAGACGCCACAGGCTCCATAGCACTGACAATGGTGCTGTGCTCCATGAACAAGGGCAATACTCGTAGTAACCCCGTCAGAGCCACCCAGGCCGTAACGATGACGCACAAAATGGAAAAGCTGGATGAGCCTCGCATGCCACGAGTAGCCTGTAAGTTTAGATGCCGACTCAATGCAAGCCTCCAGCACGCTCGAAGCTCGGAATACTGAACAGCGATTCCCAGTGCATCCAAATGGCCACTGCCTCACCCACAATATCGCGCTCTGGAACCTGGCCCCAAGCGCGACTGTCGCTGCTGTTGTCGCGGTTATCACCCATCATGAAATAATGACCGGGTCTAACCACAACAGAGAAATCTCGGACTGGCCTTAGCTGGTCAATCTGTACGAGGTGGCTTCTAACCTCGCGAGGTTCTTCTAATCCGATTTGAATCCCGCGAGCACCGGGGACGTTCGTTAGCCACTCTCGTGGCACCACCTGTCCATTAACGGTCAACTGCTTGTTTCTATATTGAACACGATCCCCGGGCACACCTATCACGCGCTTAATGTAGTACTGATCATTAGCGTGGGGTGGATAAAACACCATCACATCACCTCGCTTAGGCGAACTGACGTCCCACACCTTAGTTCGGGTCACGGGTAGACGGAGCCCGTATCGATACTTATTCACCAAAATGAAATCACCGATCTGAAGGGTTGGCACCATTGATGATGAAGGAATCTGAAAGGGCTCGTAGAGGAAAGAGCGAAGCACAAGCACAAACGCAAGGACCGGAAAAAATGACTTCGCATACTCGACCACAACAGGATCGGCCGCGTCGCGCGATGCACTCTCGATGAACAATTTTGCGTCGGCCGACTCGGTCTCATTCCAGCGCGGATATTGCTTTTGTAGCTCAGCGAGTCGTGCTGAGCGCGCTGACGCGAACAGCAAACTGTCGATCAACCAAATGGCACCGCTAGCCCCAACAATCACTGTCAGGATGAGAGGCAGGTCAATATTCAATGAAAAATCCTCTTCGCCTTTTGGCTAGTCTACCTGAAGCACTGCCAGGAAGGCGGTCTGTGGGATTTCAACGTTGCCCACTTGCTTCATGCGTTTTTTCCCTGCCTTCTGCTTCTCTAGAAGCTTTTTCTTTCGCGTAACGTCCCCACCATAACATTTCGCCGTCACGTTCTTGCGCAGCGCTTTCACTGTTTGGCGAGCCACGATTTTCCCACCAACAGCGGCCTGGATAGCGACATCGAACATTTGACGCGGAATCAGCTCTTTCATCTTTTCGGTGAGAACACGACCTCGGCTCTGAATATAGTCTCGATGAACAATAACCGAGAGCGCATCAACCCTATCGCCGTTGATCAATACATCGAGCTTGGAAAGCGGTGCCGTCTCGAATCGCTCAAACCCATAGTCAAGTGATGCATACCCGCGGCTCGCCGACTTTAATCTATCGAAGAAATCCAGAACGACCTCGGCCATGGGAATATCGTAGATAACCTGAACTTGTTGGCCAAGGAACTGCAAATCCACTTGAGAACCGCGTTTCTCGACACACAAAGTGATAACCGCCCCCAGATAATCCTGCGGTGTCAGTATCGTGCATCGAGCTATGGGCTCTCGCATGCTCTCGATATCACCGAGATCGGGCAGCTTTGACGGGTTATCGACTTTGACAACATCGCCTGACTTTTTGACGACCTCGTAAATAACAGTAGGAGCCGTTGTGATGAGATCTAAATCGTACTCACGCTCGAGCCGCTCCTGAATGATCTCCATGTGAAGCATTCCCAGGAAGCCGCAGCGAAAACCGAAGCCAAGCGCATCGGAGGTCTCGGGTTCGTAGAAAAGCGACGCATCATTGAGTGTTAGCTTTCCCAGCGCATCTCTAAAGTCTTCGTAGTCGTCAGCATTAATGGTAAAAATACCTGCATAGACTTGCGGTTTTACTTCTTTAAAGCCTGGCAATGCCGCCGTATCAGGTGCACCTGATGCAATGAGCGTATCGCCCACCGGAGCACCCTTAATGTCTTTAATACCGGCAACAATAAAGCCGACTTCACCTGCTTGAAGTTGATCAGTGACCGTTCGCCGAGGTGTGAAGACGCCGATCATGTCAGCTTGATGGGCCTTACCGGTGGACTTCACCACAAACTTATCGCGCTTTTTAATTTGTCCCTGCTTGACACGCACCAACGAGACGACCCCGAGATAGTTATCAAACCAGGAGTCGATGATAAGCGCCTGTAGCGGCTCGTCTCGATTACCCTCGGGCGCTGGAATATGCTCCACTAGATACTCGAGCGCATCTTCGATGCCGAGACCAGTCTTAGCGCTAACAGGCACAGCTTCGCTCGCCTCAATGCCAATGATTTCCTCGATTTCGTTTTGAACGCGCTCAGGCTCTGCCTGCGGCAAGTCCATCTTGTTCAGTATTGGCAGCACCTCGAGGCCCTGCTCTATCGCGGTGTAGCAGTTCGCAACCGACTGCGCCTCAACACCCTGTCCCGCATCTACCACTAACAGAGCGCCTTCACACGCCGCGAGAGAGCGAGAGACCTCGTAGGAAAAGTCCACGTGTCCAGGCGTATCGATGAAATTGAGCTGATAGACCTCGCCATTGCGAGCCGTGTAATTCAGCGTGACGCTCTGCGCCTTGATCGTAATGCCACGCTCACGCTCGAGATCCATAGAGTCGAGTACTTGCTCGGCCATCTCTCTGTCAGTTAAACCACCGCAATGCTGAATAAAACGATCAGCCAAGGTCGACTTACCGTGGTCGATGTGGGCAATGATGGAAAAGTTGCGAATGTGACTCAGATCGGTCACGGCGGCTCCCTAAAAGTAAATAAGGGCTTTTAGTAAGCCCTCGTGCGCGCGGAGTTTAGCGCAGGGTCCTGCGCAATGACCACTCAATGGTCAGTCATTTTCCGGTACTTTGATACCAATGAACTGTGGCGCCCCCTGCCGGATAAGGCGCACCGATACAGAGTCTCCTGGTTCGAGGCCATCTGCCGCCGCTGCCATATCACTTGGCCGGCTAATCGCTGAGCGCCCAAATCGGGTCAGAATATCCCCAGCTCTCACGCCACCCTCGAAGGCGGGTGACCCTAGCTCGACTGAGCTAACGACCACACCACCACGGACTGCGGGTCCAGATTCGTCAGACTCTTCTAACTCCTTAACGGTCATGCCCAAAACGCTGACCGTTCCCGGCTCACTTGTCGCTGTCACTACTCTGGCAATCTCATCGGCCTCCAAAGCGCCAATTTCAACCTCAAGCGGCGTTTCCTCTCCATCCCTAATGATAGTTACATCCACTACATCTCCGGGCGCGAGTAATCCCACAATATGCGGGAGATCGGCAGAAACCTCTACTTGGGCACCATCCACTGCGATGATGATGTCCCCGGACTCGATACCCGCACGTTCAGCTGGCGAGTTACCGCCTACTTGCGCAACTAAGGCGCCTCGCGGACGATCCAAGTCAAATGAGTCGGCAAGCGTTCGGTCTACATTTTGAATGCTGACACCCAACCAACCTCGAACGACTTCCCCATTTTCACTCAATTGCTTCACGATATTACTGACAACGCGTGCAGGAATGGCGAAGGACAAGCCAATCGAGCCACCCGAGCGGGTAAAGATCTGCGAATTCACCCCGACAACCTCCCCTGCCAAGTTGAAGAGTGGACCTCCCGAGTTACCGGGGTTAATTGCAACGTCTGTCTGAATGAAGGGAACGTAGTTTTCGCCCCTTTCTGTTGGCAAACTTCGGCCTATGGCACTGACAATGCCCGCCGTCACCGAGTAGTCGAGGCCAAACGGCGAGCCAATCGCTAGAACCCATTGTCCCACCTTCAAGTTCTCGGAGTTACCCAAACTTAAAAAGGGTAATTCATTAGCGTCGACTCTGAGCAAAGCGAGATCTGAACGCTGATCAGTCCCGATGACTTCTGCGTCGAACTCCCGCCGGTCGGAAAATCTGACAATCACCCTGTCGGCGCCATCCACTACGTGGTGATTGGTGACAATGTACCCATCACTCGAGATGACAAATCCAGAGCCTGTACCACCACCTCGGGGTGTCGGTGGATTGCGATACTGGAAAAATCGACGAAGCGCCTCAGGTAACTGCTCCAGCTCCTCCAACTCTTCCATTTCATCGCGCGAGAACCGTGACGGCGCTTTTGCTTCCGCAATGATCTTCACTACAGCGGGCGATCTCTCTTCCACAATGGTCGCAAAATCCGGAAGTGACGCCGTCGCGACCTGACTGACACACACGAGCAGCACGGCCAAAGTGAATCTAACCATCATTTAATACATCCTTTTAACCAAAACCTTACATGTAGATCCGAACAGCACTAGCGCATGACCGGTCTGAAATTCACTAGGACTGGATATGAACTATCGCCTCATCCGCTTTGGACTCAACTATCCGCTCCAGTTGCGGCTCAACCGCGCCAAAGAGGGATCGGCTGCTCATCCAGCGTAGCCCAGCAAATGCGCCCAATAAGCCAACAAAAAAACCCGCAGCTGCGCGAGCATCACTCTCAGCTCCAATCATCATGGCTAGCGCAATACCAGACACCAACGGTAGTCCGTATAACAGTAGCGCTCCTAAAGATAATGTGGATCTGGGAATCGATATTTCAACCCTGTCATTTACTGAACAATCAGCGGCTTTAAGAGAATCAGACTCGCGCGCTCGCACAAGACCTTTATCACTAGTCAAGACACCAGCCAGTGTTCTGTGACCACAGCCAGAGCGAGCGGCACAGGAGCCACAAGCAGAGCTCCGAATGGTCTCGATCCATACGGCAGCACCCTCTAGAGCCACGACTCTACCCGTTTCAACAATCGTCATTGGTTAACGACTCGGTGCGACACGCACGGCTTCAGCTATCAACCGAGCGGCGGCAAGTGGGACCTCGCCTATTACTGTCACCAAAATGCGCGTACCCGAGACCACGCTACCTCTGGAATAGGTCAAGGTAGCGCCGTGGCGCACAGCTCCCTCACCCGGTGACAAATCATCTGGGAGCGGCTCGAAAACAACCGTCGCAGCAGCAATACCGTCACTGACAAACAATGCTTTTTCTTCGAAACCTCGCGCAAGGCTAGCTTTATAACCAAACGGTAAGCCGACAATATCGAGGGGCTGCATTAGCGCTGCCGCGCTCTGTTCCGCTGCCGCGTCCTCTTTCGGAGTCACCGTGATTGAAGCGTATTCATGCCGCTCTAGAAGCTTTCCATCCTCACTGAATGACTCCGACTTGAGGATCAATCCGGACGCATTATCCAGTGCAAGGCGATACCCCAGACGCAGTCCGTCTCGAGGCCTTAGATGTAACGCAGACGTGGATCTGCCCGCTACTTTCGGGCCAGGCTCGAGATGCAACGAGTAAACGGCGCTCAACTCACAGGCAGTGATGGCGGGACCACGTGGCGCCCAAACACTTTGCATCTCTTCAGTCGCGGGCGCATTGAGGTAATCAAGCTCACCCAGTTCCTCTCCGGCGGCATGCGACTTGGCGATAAAGTTCCTTGATCCGGAAGACTCCTTAAGAAATGTGCCGGAATACGAAAAGTTCTGATGCGACTCTTGAACCTGGTCGACAGCACCCGCAATCGACTGGTCTATGTCACATTGATTCTGAGCGTTTACGAGCAACGGCAGCAATGCCGTTCCGGCGATGGCAATGGAGAAAAGCGCGTGTCTCAACTGGGTCACCGCCACCTCAGCTGCTATTGGCTGTCTGTTGGATCGACTGACCGGGACACAAAAGGCGTAATCGAAGCCGCTGAGGCCGTGGTGTTATGCACTTTAAGCAACGATTCGAACCGTTCGTCGGCAAGCCGGTTGTAACTTGCTCTGTTACTGTACGGGTCAACCGTATTCACCGATGTCGGTGTAGCCACAGTGCGCGGTTGCATTACCTGAGACTCTGCAAAACTCGCTTGTACGGCGCCTGTGCCAGGGACTTGGACAATTGCACCCGGAGCTGTGATTGAGTTTGCGGGCGTCTGGCTGAACAACAGGGCCTGCTGACCACCCAGAACAACAGCCAAAGTAACCGACGCAGCAACGGCCATTGACATCAATGGATTTGCATACCGTCGTTTCTCCGACGAAATTGCCGTCTGAACAGCCTCACTGACATCGATCTCCAGGTTCGACGCCAGCTGCCCAGCCATCGACTCGCGGATTAACTGTTGTCGCCGCCAATACGCACGTAACTCATTAGACCCAGCAACACCCCGCAGCGCTCGCGCCATATCAAGATCATTCGCCTCTCCGTCTATGAGGGCGGACAGGCTTTCCTGTTCTGCCGATGAGGCTGTACCGCTCGCAAACTTATCGTCCTGTTTTGTCAACCTTCGTTCCCCTGAAGTTGCTGAGCCACCTTAATATCAATGGCTTCGCGCGCCCGAAAAATCCGGGACCTGACCGTACCAATCGGACATTCTAAAACGTCCGCTATCTCCTCGTAACTCAAGCCTTCGAACTCACGCAGCCTCAGCGCAGCCCTCAACTCTACTGGTAATTCCTCTATCGTTCGAGAAATTAGCATCTCTAATTGTTGACCCATAATCACCTCGTCCGGTGACTCGTGGTCTTTCAATCGGCCCGGGACCTCAAACACCTCCGAGTCGTCCAACGCCATATCTGACGAAGGCCTCCGCCCCACTGCAACGAGATGGTTCTTCGCCGCATTGGCCGCAATGCGATAGAGCCAGGTGTAAAACGCACTGTCGCCGCGAAAATTGGGGAGTGCTCGATAGGCTTTGATAAAAGCCTCCTGAGTTACATCTTCAACCTCAGCCGCGTTGTTCAGGTAGCGAGCAACAAGTTGCGCCACCCTCCCCTGATACTTCAAGACCAGAAGATCGAAGGCGCGCGAGTCCCCTTTTTTTGCGCGCTTTACGAGCTTGTCGTCACCATCGCTGAGTGCCAAAATACCGCTTCCCACTTAACAGATCTGACGTCTACCACTTCCGCCCAATCTGTTTTCTGTTTCATATGACGTTTGATGTTTCGAAAAGTTCAATTTATTTGACACAATGTTAAAACGTCGCTCTACCCCTCCAGAGTGCCGCAGCTATTAGACGGAGTCCATGGTGCGAGATACACATTTTAATGTTCTGATCGTCGGAAGCGGCGCGGCAGGTCTCAGCCTTGCGCTTCAGCTCCCGGAGACTCTGTCCATTGGCTTGTTGTCGAAGTCGGATTTGAATTCCGGCTCCACCTCCTGGGCTCAGGGTGGAATGGCCGCGGTATTACACGAGCGAGATACGATTGAGTCGCATGTCGCCGACACCCTGCAAGCCGGGGCGGGCCTCTGTCATAAGGATGCGGTGACATTTACCATTGAGCAAAGTCGCTCAGTTGTCGACTGGCTCGTCGCTCAGGGCGTAGATTTTGATCTGAGGAACGATCAACCAGACGATGAGTTCAGAGAGTTTCACCTAACAATGGAGGGTGGGCATTCCATACGCAGAATCCTCCACGCGGCCGATCAAACCGGCAGCGCGATCTCAAAAGCGCTCAATGCGCGCATCACTGAACGCCCCAATGTAGAAATACTAACCGACCGTTGCGTTGTCGATCTCATCGTTACGAATGGCGAAACTACGGGCGCCTACGTGTTAAATACCAGCACTGGCGTGGTGGAAACCATGGGCGCGAGGGCGATTGCATTGGCCACAGGCGGGGCCAGCAAAGCGTACTTGTATACGAGTAATCCTGACGGAGCGACAGGCGACGGTATCGCTCTTGCGTGGCGCGCAGGTTGTCGGGTAGCGAATCTTGAATTCAACCAATTTCATCCAACCTGTCTGTACCATTCGAAAGCGCGAACATTTCTGCTAACCGAGGCGCTTAGGGGCGAGGGCGCGACGCTACATCTGCCATCCGGTGAGCGGTTCATGCCGCGCTTTGACCATCGCGCGGAGCTGGCTCCGCGCGACGTTGTTGCTCGTGCGATTGATCACGAAATGAAGCGATTGGGTCTTGAGTGCGTCTACCTAGACATCACACATAAGTCGAGCGAGCAAATCCAAGAGCACTTTCCCACGGTGAAAGCCCGATGTGCGGAGCTGGGCCTTGATATCGCTCAAGAGCGAATACCCGTTGTTCCGGCAGCACACTACACCTGCGGCGGCGTGGTCGTAGACCAGTATGGCGCCACTGATGTACAGGGACTTTACGTCATAGGCGAAACTGCCTGCACAGGTCTCCATGGTGCGAACCGAATGGCGAGCAATTCATTACTCGAATGCTTTGTCTATGCCTCCAGTGCTGCGAAGCACATGAGCATCAATTTACCCGATACCGTGCCTGGTCGACTGCCAACCTGGGATGACAGCAGGGTCCGAATATCCGACGAAGCCGTTGTTATTAAGCACAGCTGGCATGCCCTGCGGCGTCTTATGTGGGATTACGTTGGTATTGAGCGAACCAACAGACGACTGAAGCGAGCCGCGAACCACATTTCCGTCCTCGAACAAGAAGTCGACGAGTATTACGCGAGCTTCACCATTACCAAAGAGTTGCTTGAACTCAGAAATCTCACGCTGGTTTCAAAGTTGATGATCGACTCGGCTCAGAGCCGAAAAGAGTCACGGGGGCTGCACTTCAACAGTGATTACCCGTCGATGCTTAGCGAGGGCCGTGACACCGTTCTGGTCCCCAAGAACGGAAAGAGCACGTCGACGGAGCTGCCGAAGTACAAATAAGCGACACCTACCGCATAGGCGCAACTCGCTTGTACTCTCTGATTGCGGATACGATAGGTTCAAGAGTGTCATCAGGATCGGAGCGCCCCATTAGCCACTCGAACATATCTTGGTCAGCCGAACTCATTAGCTCTCGATAAAGCGCTTTGAGATCGGGTGATAAACGCGGATACTCATCAGCCACAAAATCAGCGAGAAATAGGTCAAGTTCGAGTAATCCACGCCGACTTGCCCAGCGCATTCTGTTATGGTCGTCATCCGTCATGGCGGCACCATAACGGAAACAAGACAGCCATTCGATAACGATGTGACATATGGGGCTAAAATCGTGAGTCAAAACTTGAGCGATCATATATTTTCGTTCGATGGAGCCGATGTTCGCGACGTGCTTCATGGTCAAACGACGCGAAATTTCAAGGCACTCGATCTGCATCGCCCCATCGACGGAGCCTTTTGTGACCTCAAAGGTCGTGTGATTACCGACTTCACAGCCGTGCTCACGTCAGAGACGACCGTACTTATGCGCGTTAGCAAGGGTGTTGCTGCATTACTGCAAGAACACTTAGCCAAATATCTGATGTTCTCAAAAACAAAAATGACAACGCTTGACTGGCATTGTTGGGGGTGTAGCGATAGTTCAGAGAATGCGACCTTGGGCATACGCGTTCCGCGCCCGGATGGCCACTCTGAGGTATGGTCGTCGCCATCGAACCCGCCAGCGCATGCAATGCCAGCAACCAAGTGGCTACTTTTCCGAATTAAACGCGGATTGGCTCGAATCCACGAGCACAGCGTTTGTAAGTATCTGCCGCAAGATCTCAACTACGACCTAAATGGATTCGTTGATTTCGACAAAGGGTGTTACACAGGGCAAGAAATCATTGCCCGCCTCCACTATCGGGGTCAACCAAAGCGACGCCTTAGTCTGCTAACGGTTAGATCATCGACTCAGCCAGCCAGCGATGAGCGAATCATCGACAGTGCAACGGGAAAATCAATCGGCTCAGTCGTGGAGGTAGTCGAAAGTGAAGATGCCTTCCTTTGCCTCTGCGAGGTTGTCACCGACGTAGCCACTTTGGATATTGAACTGGGCGGCAACTCGGCCAAAACGGCACCCTTTACCGGACAAACCGCCGAGTAAGAAGATTAGCAGGCAGACTCCCATCGAATAGCCTGCTCCCCCTGCGAGGTGAGCCATTGGTTAGTAGCACTGAAGTGGGCGCAATCGAAGAACCCGCGATAGGCACTAAGCGGTGATGGATGCGGAGCTGTTAATACCAGATTCTGCGGGCCATTAACCAAGACACTTTTTCTCTGCGCGTGAGCACCCCAAAGCAAAAAAACTGTTGGCTTTTCCGAGGCAGCAATGACACTGATAATTCGATCAGTAATCGTCTGCCAGCCCAGACCTTTATGTGACTCCGGCTCACCTGCACGGACACTCAATGTCGTGTTCAGCAGCAGAACGCCCTGCTCCGACCAACGCCCGATCTGAAAACGGTTGCCCACAGCCACGCCTAAGTCTCGCTCCAGCATCTTCCCAATATTTACGAGTGAGGGCGGCGCGGACGTCGACTCGGAGACCTCGAACGCGCGCCCCGTAGCCTGATGCTCACCGTGATACGGATCCTGTCCCAGTATCACCACACGCACGTCCCGTGGGCTCAAACCTTCGAGCGCTGCAAAAAGACGGTGAAACCGAGGGTAGTACCCATTACCGCTCGCGAGCTCCTGAGCGAGTTGGTTCTCTATGCCTTGAGCGGTGACACTGGTCAACACGTCGCTTAACGCGGACCGCCAATCAGCGGGGCAAATGTCTAAAAGGGTCATTAGGGTCAGAGGGCTTGGCGCATAGCTTGATGAACAGTGCCCCAACTGTAACACTCTGATTAATCGTTTGTGGGATGGGCTGGACACTTGGGGACTTCTGCAGCCACCGACAATATCGTCAGTGAGTTGGACGCTCTGAGTGCAAAGCGACTGACGCCTTTCCTTTCCTTCGTTATTGAAGAGACAGCAGACTACCTCTTTGCGCTTTCCACTAGCTCCAGACTTGATCAAAAAAATCAGGATCAGTGCTGCTAAGCGTTTCTCGTGCTGCAAAGCGCCTCAAAGACGATCGTTTCAGAAATAGCGGCCACTATTTCGGAAAGGCGTCACTCAGCGAGGCGTGAGGAACGCCAGGCATCAACACTGACCGCAATCACACCCAGCCACACCAATCCAAAGGTCAGTGCCGTAATGAGATTTGTGGGCTCTTTTAAAATAAAAATGGCCACCAATAACTGTAAGGTTGGGCCCACGTAGGTCAGGAGCCCAATGGTTGAGAGCGATAACGATCTGGCGGCAGCCACGTAGGTCAACAGAGGGGTTGCGGTGAATACGCCACTGAACAACAGGAAGAGATCAACTCGAGGCCCATGAAGACCCAAACCGGCACCATTGGTCAACAACAGCCATACAATGGCAAATGGCGCCATGCAGAGGGATTCCAGAAACAATCCTTGAAGCGAATCAGCTTCTATCTGCTTTCTAATGGCCGCGTAAAGCGCAAAACTCAGCGCCAGTGTTAGCGATACCCAAGGAAGACTCCCGTGAGACACTAGCTGAACAAGCACGGCAGCAATCGCGAGGCAAATTGCCAGCATCTGTACCGGCTTAGGTTTCTCTCCAAACACAAAGACACCCAGCGCGATAGTAAGCAAAGGCAACATGAAGTAGCCAAGGCTTGCCTCAGTCGCCCGTTCGTTGGTCACCGCAAAAACGTAGACACCCCAATTGATCGTCAACATGAAGGCTGCCAGCGCTACCCAACCGAGAAATCGAACCGAACATATAAGCGCTAACGTCTCTCGGAGTCGTCTGTAACAAAGGATGATGAATAGGGTAACGGGTAAGGTCCAAAGACCGCGATGTGCCATCACATCGATTGCCTCGACTGGCTTCGTTTGCATCCAGTAAAGCGCGGCCAAGCCCCAAATAAAGTTAGCAATGAGTGCGAGTCCTATGCCTCGTATCGCTTCGGTATGACTGCTCAAGTGATATGCTTCCGTTTTGCTGCCCAATCGCGGGCGCGCTACTTAATCACCCACGCGTCTGAGGTGCAAGCCATGACTCATATTAGCGGTCAGAGACACCCAGTGTGCTAAGCGAGACTCGGTATACCACACGCTGGGTTGCAGCAGCCACGCTAGCGTTTTTTGGGGCATTGATGTTTTCAACTAGAGCAAGTGCCCAGTACCTTGCTCAGCACGCCTCAGTGCTGCCTTTGGAGGTCAGCCTGCAGCGAATGGAAGGGCAATCTCGGCGCTACTTTTCCGAGCGATGCAGTGCGTTTTTCGTGGGCTTCGATGACCGAGAGGCTATCCTACTCTCCGCATGGCACTGCATCGATGGTCAGCTGTCGCCTTTGCGGCAACCCACGGTATCGGTGCGGGGCAACACTGTCGAGGTCACCATCAGTGAGAGCGGAAAAACCATGGATCGGGACTGGCTCGTCATGAGAGCACCGCGTGCTGCGTTTACCTCACTAACACCCATCAGAGTTAGCGAGCGCCCTGTGGCAAACGATGAATCGCTTATTGCCATTGGTTGGGGGCGCGAGACTGATTGGACTGACATCGAAGCAAGCGCGCTTGACTGCCCTGTTATCAGCGCAAGTTCTGCACTTACGCTCCGGTGTGGACTGACCAAAGGTGACTCAGGCGGCGTCGTGGCAAGACAGCTTGAAAACGGTCAACTCGAGGCAGTTGGCATTATCTCGAGCGGAGATTCGATCTCGCTCAGTTACGCTTTTCCTTCATGGCGGCTGCCCAATATTTTTGACTAACGACCTTGCCTAGCGGGCGAAGGTGCCCCAATGTGGGGCTCCCCTCGGCGCTTTGCCAAACCGATCTGCTTCTGACGCTCCGCGAATCGACCTTTCTGTTCTTCCGTGTGCGCGTCATAGCAGCGCGGACAGGAAACCCCCGGCACATAATGTGGTGACTGCTTTTGAGCGTCGTCTATGGGAAAGCGGCAGGCAAAACATTGGTCGTAACTACCCTTCTCCAGTTCATGGTTAACCGCAACCCGGCTATCAAAGACAAAGCACTCGCCTTCCCAGCGCGAATCTTCCTCCGGGGTCTGCTCAAGGTAATTTAGGATGCCACCTTTCAGATGCCAGACGTCTTCGAATCCCTTGGAGACCAGAAGCGAAGTCGATTTCTCGCACCGAATACCTCCAGTGCAAAACATCGCCACTTTTTTATGTTTCCTGGGGTCGAGGTTCTGATCTACCCAATCAGGAAACTCTCTGAAACTGCGGGTATGTGGGTTTACCGCGCCTTCAAAGGTGCCGATTTCAACCTCGTACTCATTGCGCGTATCGATTACCAAAACTTCCGGATCATCAATCAGGGCATTCCACTCTTGAGGAGACGCATAGCGTCCAACACATTCGTTGGGATCAATATCAGCGTGCCCCATGGTAACGATTTCGCGCTTGAGCTTAACCTTCATTCGCAGGAACGGACGCTCCTCGTGATAGGAAGACTTATAGTCCAGATCTGCCAAACGTTCGTCGGCGGTAAGGTATCCGAGCAGCGCTTCAATGGCGGAGCTACTGGCGGCCACAGTTCCGTTAATGCCCTCCCGTGCGAGCAGCAACGTTCCCTTGATGTTCCTATCGAGACAAAAATTTAATAACGGCTCACGCAGCGACTCGAAGTCATCCAGCCGCACAAATCGGTAGAGTGCGACCACCTGGGTGGGTGCACTCGTCTGGTCTGCGCTCACGCTTTACTACCACCCATACAGTTAGGTGAATCGGGAGAGCCGTTTCGCTCAGACCACTCGCTCTCAGTGTAGGTATGGAGGGCAAGTGCGTGAATGGGTGATCCCATGAGTGGCTGCAGAATGCGATACACCTCTTGGTGACGTTTCACCAGTCGAAGACCTGCGAATACATCTGAGACAAGCGTCACCTTAAGGTGACTTTCTGACCCCGGAGGAACATTGTGCATGTGGCTCTCGTTCACAATTTCCGCAAAAAATGGCGAGAAATGCTCGGTTAGGCGCTGCTCAACTTGATCTTGGATAACGGGCATAGGCTAGACTCACACTAGGTCGATACAGGATATCAGATACCTTTTTAAGCAGGGAACTGTTACCTAGAAACTACGTGCTGGAGGCAATACCATGTTCGATGTTTGGTTTGATGGCGAGTCAGTGGAACCAATCGTCATGCAGCAACTCGAAACGAAGCTTCAAGAAGCCTTTAACCTGCCAGCCACTCAAGCTGCTTTACCGGTCAACAGCAAGTCTCATCGCATTAAGCGCAGTTGCAGTGCTGATGAAGCGCAGAAATTATCAGACCAATTTACCTCTTGGGGCGCAAAAGTACGTATCGAGGCGATTGAACATGCCGTCGTATCCAGCACATCCGATGAAATAGCATCATCTAATACAGCTTCATCGACCAGTTCACTCAGCATCGCGGCAGCCGGTGAGACTACCCCCACCCATCCCCGGGACATGACCCCACCATGGGTCTCAACAGATCATTTACAATTAGAGGTTCACTAGCCCCAAGGAACTCGTTGTGAGTGACATTGAAGACCTTACGTCCCTGCCGAGAGCGCCTTTTTGGCGTCATCTCCTAGCCATGGTGTATGACTTGTTTCTTATCATCCCGCTGTTGATGGTTACATCAGCAGTTTTGGTTGCCATACACGGTCCAACAGAAACAGCAGCGGTAAGGACAGTCCCAGCTTGGCAGCAATGGAGTCTTGCTTATGTAGCCCTTATTGGCTTCTACGGTACGTTTTGGCGGCAAAAAGGACAGACGCTGGGTATGCAAGCGTGGCGCGTCAAGCTGGTGCCCAGCGGGACGTCAATAAGAGTTACCTGGGGTCAGGCGGCAGGTCGAATCATTGCGGCTTCTATGCCATTTATGTTGGGCTTGATGCCCTATCAGGTATTCGATGTGAACAACGCGGGACTCTGGATCTACATCACTACCGCTGTGGTTGCGAGTTGCGGATTTTTATGGCGATTTTTTAATGAGGATCGATTGTACCTCCACGATTTAGTGACCGGCACCGAGCTTATGCTGACCCCACCGAGGAAGAAGAGCTAGCCCCTCTCGCTATTGCTTGCTGAGCAGCAAAACCAACCCAACGCTCCAGCAAAGTATCACCGTCAACAACGCGGCTACGCCACCGCTCATTCCCATAAGAAGCGTTACGGGACCGAAAAAATCTTGGCTGATTCGGAAAACGACACCCGCTAGAACGCCCACAAAAATACGTGAGCTCATATTGGTCTCCCGGAGTGGACCAAAAATGAATGACATAGCCAAAATCACCAGCCCAGCACACGATAACGGTTGCAGCACCTTATTCCAGAAGGCCAACTCGATATCATTAGCCAGCAAGCCTTGGCTGCGTAGGTAGTCGGCATAACCCCAGAGTTGGCTCGCCGGCAAGCTCTCTGGCTTTACCGTGTCCAGTGTGAGTAGATTAGGGGTAATCCCGGACACCCACTCACGGGTCGTTTGGCGCGATACTTGAGTACCGGAGGCGGTCATCTCTGTCGTCGCAACGCCCTCGAGTAGCCACCGATCTCCCTGAAATGTGCCTCGGTCGGCGGCAACAGAGCGCGTAAGTGCACCTGACTCATCAAACTCGATCAGTGTGACGCCAAAAATCAGGCCTCCGCGTTGAACAGCGTCGACATGCACAAATGTACCGCCATCCCTATTCCATGCGCCGTATCGGCCGGCCAAATTAGGATCATCACGCTGCGCCAGCGCACGTTGACTGACCGCAATTTGCTCCGATATCGGTGCGACATACTCACCAACACCGAACCCCGCCAGAGCTACAATGAGTGCTGGCTTTACGGCCATCCACGCTAGCCGAGGCATCGATATTCCAGCGCTTCTGATGATCGTTAGTTCGCTACTCGAGGCTAAACGTCCCAATCCGAAAAGTGCGCCAATCAAGGTTGCGTATGGCACAAACTCCTCGACTCTTCGAGGTAGTGTCAGGGCAATGTAGATCAAAAGATCCGAGAAACCGTAGGTATCGCTGAGGTCGCCTAATCCGTCGATCAAATCACTGAGTCCATCCAAGATAACTAATACGCCCAGCACACCCACAATTGACCATAACAACGTCTCGAGCAGGTAGCGGTCTAGCTGTTTCACGCGCGCCCCCTGAGCCATCGTGGAAGCTCTTCCTTAAAGAGCAGATACAGGCCGCTAAGCATAAACAGCGCATGTACGGCAATGAAAATAAGTGCCGAACTCGAATCCTCGGAAATCGTGCGCGCTTGTGACAGGGCGACAAAATAAAGCAGGAATATGAGCAATGCGGGACCCAACCGCGCATAACGACCACGACGAGAGTCTGTGCGACTAAGCGGAATCGCGAACAATGCCATGATTGGAACGATGAGTGGCAGCGATACCCGCCAGCCAAAGATCGCTAAATGCTCCGGGTTATCGGACGAAAGCAGCATCAAAGTGGGTAGGGTTTCTATCCGGGCTTGTGATCGCAATCCTCCTTCCACCTCGGGTATCAGCGAACGATAGCCACTGAATTGCGCCTCAGTCAGCTCTGCACTACCGGGCGTCATGTCGTACCGTTTTCCGTCAGACAAGGCTAAATATCGCCGTCCTGAGGCTTGATCGATTTCGATCGAGCCGGCATCGGCAAGCGTGGCCGACAGTGATATGCCCGATTCGGCGCGCTGACGCTCTGCAACAAAAACCGTGTCCATGCGACCGTCATCACCAATGCGTGCCACGTAAGTAACGTAATCACCACCACGCTGCTTTTTGAAACGCCCCTCTGCCAAGACATGCATGCCTTCCGCTGAGCGAGGCTCCGATAGCAGCGCATTAGATTTGAGCGCGCCATAAGGTCCAGCAAACAGTGCAATAACCGCTACGCTTGCGGTGACAGCCAATGTTGCGGGGGCCACGTGTTTAAACAGTTGCACCTGACTCGTGCCGCTCACTCTAAAAATGACCATTTCGCTGTCCGCGTACAGGCGGCCAAATGACAATAGCAAACCAATATAGAAGCCGAGGGGGAGAATAAGTTCGAAAAAAGCGGGCAGCTTATACAGCATCACCGGGAGCAAAATGCCTGCAGATAAGTCGCCTATGGCGGCCTCGGCTAGGTATTTAATAAACCGCCCACTGAACACCACTAAGAACAATACCAGCGATACCGCTAGCGTGTGGGTTATGACATCGAGCGCAAGGTAACGAAGTGTACGCATTTTTTTACGACGCTTGGGGTGCTTAATTGGCCATCAAGGTTTAGTTCTGGCTATCATCATCATACACTACGCCGCAGTTTGACCAGCCCGATTTACGTAAGGAAATACCATGAGCAAACTCACCGTACGCGGCGCGAAAGCAGCGAGCGCAGCCACAGCTAAGAGCGATATTGTCGTTGTCCTGCTGTTCACAAATGAGGACCTCAGCACTTTCGCATCCGAGGTCAACGTTGCCGCGGGGGATGTGTTGCAACGAGCAATCAACATTGGTGATGCAGATGCAAAGCTAGGAAAAATAACCACCATGGTGGGGAACGGAAATATTGCGCGCATCATTTCGGTAGGTTGCGGTGATCGCGCGAGTTTCAATCTCGAGGCTCAACTGTCGGTAACAGGTGCCGTTTCGAGAGCGCTTGCATCATCGAAGGCGAAGAATGCGATTGTCGTTGGAGATCCAATTGTTGAAGACAAGGACGCACTAGCTCAATTCCTAGAATTTCTAGGTCGTGACATGGCGATGGCCTGTTACCACTATACGGCAACCTTGGGTACGCCAAAGCCGGGACCCACGTTTTCGAAGTTGACCGTCGCAGTCGACGGCATCTCCACTGCAAAAGCAAAGCAATCACTCAGCGTAGGCGCAACGATTGGCAATGGCGCTAACTTGACACGCGAGTTGGTTAATTTACCGGGCAACGTCTGCACGCCGTCCTACCTCGCCAAAGAGGGGCGTACGCTTGGCCGCAAATACGACAAGCTCTCCGTGTCGGTACTTGATGAGAAGAAAATGGCCAGCATGGGTATGGGCTCGCTACTATCGGTTGGCAACGGGAGTGATGAACCATCCAAGCTCATTGTCATGAAATATGAGGGCGGACCTGCCAAGCAAGCCCCCTACTGCCTCGTTGGAAAAGGTATTACGTTTGATACGGGTGGTATTTCACTCAAACCGTCCAAGGGCATGGAGTCCATGAAGTTCGATATGGGTGGAGCGGGATCAGTATTTGGCGTCATGCAGACAGTCGCCGAGCTGGGACTCAAAATCAATGTCATTGGTGTTGTCGCCGCGGCCGAGAACATGCCCAGTGGCTGCGCGACCAAGCCAGGTGATGTCGTTACATCAATGTCCGGTAAAACCATAGAAATTTTGAACACCGATGCCGAGGGCCGACTCGTCCTCTGCGATGCCCTGACCTACGTCGAGCGCTTCAAACCTGAGGAGGTTGTAGATATTGCGACGCTCACTGGCGCTATCATCGTGTCATTGGGTCATGAGGCATCGGGTCTTTTTGCCAATGACGATGGACTAGCCGAGTCACTGACTGCTGCGGGCCTCGCCTCAGGCGATGAGGCTTGGAGGCTGCCCATCAATAAGCGCTACGACCGCCAATTGAACAGTAAATACGCCGACATGCAGAACATCGGTACGGGTACAGCTGGCAGCATCACTGCCGCGTGTTTCTTGGCTCGCTTCGCTGAAAAGTACAAGTGGGCGCATCTCGATGTCGCTGGAACCGCCTTTCAGAGCATGCAAAAAGGAGCGACGGGCAGACCTGTACCACTGTTAGTCGAGTACCTGCGCCAGAAAGCGAGTTGATGATTCGGAAATGACGCGAGTCGATTTCTATGTGGTTAAGTCATCGGGAGCGGAGGCACGACTTAGCGTTGCCGCCCGTCTGACGGAAAAAGCCTTAGGTAGGGGACATAGCGTCTTCATTAACTGCGACTCACGGGACCAGTTAGATACACTGGACGACTATCTCTGGCGATTCAAACCTTCGAGTTTCGTTCCGCACTGCCCCGCTTCAAGCGATGCAGACGAGCAAGTGGTACTTGGCTTCGAGGATGCTCCGGGCTCGCACAATGACGTTCTCATCAATCTCGCGCTGGCCCCACCCAGCTTTTTTGCTCGCTTCGAGCGAGTAGCCGAGGTGGTAACACAGGATGAGGATTCGCTGCAGGCGCTACGTGATGCCTGGCGCCACTATAAGGATAGAGGCTATCCACTGACCAAACACGATCTGCCCTAACGAATGACATACGGGCAGCGCATGAGGTTTACCTAAACTATGGATAAGACATTTTCTCCGGCTGACATAGAAACGCGCTGGTACGAAGAATGGGAAGCAAAAAATTACTTCGCCCCGGGTGCCGGTGAACAGTGTTACTGTATTCCTATCCCGCCACCGAACGTCACCGGCACCCTGCACATGGGGCACGGATTTCAGCAAGCGATCATGGACGCACTCATTCGTTACAATCGAATGAAAGGCCGCAGCACACTTTGGCAGGTCGGAACAGACCATGCAGGAATTGCAACGCAAATGCTGGTGGAACGTCAGCTCGAAGCGAAAGGCGTCAGCCGTCATGATCTGGGGCGTGATCAATTCATTGACAAAGTGTGGGAGTGGAAAGAGGAGTCTGGCGGTTCAATTACGCAACAGCTGCGGCGCCTGGGCGCCTCAGTCGATTGGTCCCGCGAGCGTTTTACGATGGACCAGGAGTTGTCTGAGGCCGTAAAGGAAGTCTTCGTTCGCCTCTATGACGAAGGCCTGATTTACCGAGGTCAGCGCCTCGTTAACTGGGATCCGAAGCTTCACACTGCCATCTCGGATCTTGAGGTCGTGCAAGAGGAAGAAGCTGGGAGCTTGTGGCATTTGTGTTATCCCATTGCCGGTAGCGAGGAGACCGTAACAGTCGCAACGACCCGACCCGAAACGATGTTGGGTGATACGGCTGTTGCGGTAAATCCCGCAGATGAGCGCTACGCACACCTGATTGGAAAGACGATCCTCCTTCCTCTGACAAATCGCGAGATACCTATCATCGCCGATCACTACGTTGATGCAGAGTTCGGATCCGGCTGCGTGAAAATTACGCCAGCCCATGACTTTAATGACTACGCTATGGGCGAGCGCCATCAGCTTCCCGTGATCAACATCCTAACGGCGGATGCACATTTAAATGATGACGTGCCGGAACCCTTCAAGGGCATGGACCGCTATGAAGGCCGTCAGGCCGTGGTCGAGGCAATGGACGCACTTGGGCTGCTAGAGAAAGTCGAAGACCACCGCCTGAAGGTGCCGCGGGGCGATCGCTCGGGTGTAGTGATTGAGCCGTGGTTAACGCTTCAATGGTATGTCGACGCGAAAAAACTCGCGGGGCCCGCAATTGAAGCTGTAGAAAGCGGGGCCATCGAATTCGTGCCGAAGCAGTGGGAAAACACCTATTTCGCGTGGATGCGCGACATTCAGGACTGGTGTATCAGCCGGCAGCTCTGGTGGGGACACCGAATACCCGCATGGTACGACACAGAGGGCAACGTCTATGTGGGCAAGGACGAAGCGGCAATCCGGTCGAAACACGGCCTTCCAGATCACCTTGCACTGACTCAAGACGACGACGTTCTTGATACCTGGTTCTCGTCTGCACTCTGGACCTTTTCAACCTTAGGATGGCCCGAGGAAACGGAAGAGCTGGCTAAGTTTCATCCCGCCTCAGTCCTGGTAACAGGCTTCGACATCATCTTTTTCTGGGTCGCACGCATGATCATGATGTCTCTTCACTTGAAGCGCGAGGTACCGTTCAAACAGGTATATGTTCATGGACTGGTGAGAGATGGGGAAGGACGAAAAATGTCCAAATCCAAGGGCAATGTGCTCGATCCAATCGATCTCATTGATGGGATAGACCTGGAAACGCTGGTCAACAAACGAACGTCCAGCATGATGCAACCTCAGCAGGCGGCCAAGATTGAAAAGGCAACGCGAAAGCAATTTCCCGATGGCATCCCTGGATACGGTACTGATGCACTCCGCTATACGTTTTATTCACTAGCATCGACAGGCCGCGACATTAAGTTTGACTTAGGTCGAATGGAAGGATTCAGAAACTTCTGCAACAAGCTGTGGAATGCTGCTCGCTACGTATTGATAAACACTGAGGGCTTTGACTCGGCAGCTCCCAGTCAGCGTAGCGAAGCTGATACATGGATATTGAGTCGCTTGCAAACAACGATGACAGAGACCGCTAGCAGTATTGAGCAATATCGATTCGATCACGCAGCTCAAACGCTCTACGACTTCGTATGGAACGAATATTGTGATTGGTATTTGGAGCTATCCAAACCCGTTTTATGGGACGACACGTCACCGAATGAAGTAAGGCAAGGCACCCTGCGAACACTTTTGGAGGTACTCGAGACGATCCTGCGGCTGATGCACCCGTTGATGCCGTTTATTACCGAAGAGATTTGGCAAAATGTGGCGCCCAGACTCGATATTAGCGGCAATACGATCATGCTCGCACAGTGGCCGAAGGCCGACCATAGACTGATTAACGATGAAGCTGAAGCTGAGATGGAGTGGCTCAAGTCCGTCATTGTGGCTGTCCGAACCATCCGCAGTGAGTCGAATATCCCACCCGGAGACGAATTAGCGCTAATTCTAGGCAACACGATTGCGGCAGACAGTGCCCGTGTAGCCCGACACACGCAAGCGCTGGCAAAACTTGCCAAAGTGGCAAGCATTACGATTGCGAAATCTGGCGAGGAGCAACCTCCCACGCTGAGTGCGCTAGCGGGAACCATCGAGGTGATGGTACCGATGGCCGGTGTGATTGATGTCGATAAAGAGTTAGCGCGGCTCGCTAAAGAGCTTGCTCGGCTAACATCAGAGCGAGGTCGACTTGCCGGCAAGCTAGCCAATGACAATTTTGTCGCGCGTGCTCCCGCCGATGTCGTGGATAAGGAAAGAGCAAAACTGGCCGATATTAAGACCTCGATTTCGTCAGTCACGGCCCAAAAAAGCAAGATGGAGGAGTTGCGTTAACGCTCAACCACTGTTATAGCTACGTAAATGATAATAATGAAAAGCGGAGCAAAAGATGGCAGAGCGCTGCGTCGGCACCGTAAAGTGGTTCAACAATGCTAAGGGGTTTGGCTTCATTACGATGCCAGATCGCTCTGAGGATGTATTTGTTCACTTTCGTGCCATTGAAGGAGACGGCTTCAAAAGTCTGGCTGAAGGCGAAGAAGTCGAGTTCGAGTTGACGGAAGGACCCAAGGGTTTACAAGCCGAGTCCGTTAAAAAAACGGGTTAAAATCGAGCACCCACGCCAAATGCTCGACTGATAGGCGAGCTCATGGCCACCCACTACCCTTCATTAAAAACAATTGCGGGCTTACAGGTTCCCTACGCACGGCATCCTCGTGTCCGAGCGATCAAGCACCAGGGACATCACCCGAGTATCCATGGGACCAAGTTGTGGAACTCCAGTGGGGTTCTCATTGATTACATTGCTTCGACCACTGAAACTGCTCCTCAATCCGTGATTGATGCGGGTTGTGGCTGGGGCCTCGCTGGTATCTGGTGCGCCAAAACCTTTGGGTCGGCGGTCGCCTCGGTTGATGCCGATGCCTCTGTCATGCCCTACCTTGAACTAATTGCCGAGCTAAATGAGGTCGAGGTAACGGCCGTTGTCGCGCGATTTGAGCAGCTAGACACCCCTTTGTTGGGTGCCGCCGACTGGTTGATTGCCGCTGATGTTTGCTTCTGGGAAGAACTAGTCGACCCGGTCACCACTATGATTGAACGCGCCATAGAGAGTGGAACCAAACGCATCATGATATCGGACCCCCGACGCGAGCCGTTCTTTACTGTGGCCGATACAATCTTATCGGAATATGGAGGGGAACTTGTGGAATGGCGCGTAGGAACTAGCAGGCATTCTGGCGTCATCCTAGTAATCGAAAACGCCTAGCGAGAGCGCGTCTCTCGATAGGTTTTAGTGACTGTCACCTTAATGCGCTCGGCAGAATCATCGAGCGCCGGTCTGAACCGCAATTCGCGTAGACCCTTTTTAATTTTAATCGCGTCTCGAGCACCGTTCGTACTAGAGATTTCGCTAATTTCTCGTACCCTTCCGCGCGTCGTGACCTCAAACGAGAATGTCGCTTGAGCGACCTCGCTCGCAAGAATTGGGGACGCGGTAGTTAACCCGTGGGGTAATTCCAGTGGCTCCGCAAATAGTTCAGGCGTTTTCTCTGCCAAGCGCTCATAGGTGCTGACGGCATCACCGCTTTTACCGTGAAACCAACGCCAATCTGCCAGGGCCAACTCGAGATCATCATTGTCTGAATCCAGTTCTATCGCCTCTTTCATCATCCGCACCCCAGTAAGAAAAGCGCCCCACTCTATGTTCGCAAGCTGCTCGTCAGTCACTGAACGTTCCTCCAAAATCCGAGGCTTATACAGTGGCAGTGCCTGGCGGTCATCGACATAAGGCTCAACCGCAAATGAAATCAGATACAGAAGCTGCAGGCGTCGCTTCACCAATGCTGAACACGCCGTTACATCAACCATCTCACCTCGGCAGGCTCTGTGGACGACATCTTCAAGGTGTTCAGCGAACTTCAAGACTTCACGCTCGATTGCGTACCACTGAGCGACAGCAAGTACCGACAGCTCATGATCGTAGTACTCCAGCGCATACTTCAGGCGTCGATCTGTCCAAGACTCAGCGCCTAAACCCGTTATGCGATATCGATATGATAACTGCTGCGAGAGGCCCTCGCTGTCGCCGAGACGGCGAAGAACGGTTATCCAATCGTTGAGCGTGTCTATTTGAGAGTCCGTTGTCAAACCAGAATTCAGCCGCAGATTGTGGAGACCCTGTTGAAACAGGTTGGCTGCTGACTCTGATTGACCTAACCGCATCGCCTCGTGTGCGAGTGACAACCAGCGTTCCGCGAGCGCAGGGTGATAAGCCCCCAGATCCCTTTGTGATGCAAGCACGTCTCGCACGCGCCGTTCGTGATCGATTAGCGCTCGTGAATCGACTACGACATCTTCATTGAGAATTTGTCCCTCAATGGGCAACACAAACATGCCGACCGGTTGAGGCACCAATACCGCTTGAACCCCTGCAGAAAAGCAGAAGCTGAGAATCGTGAACACGGTAAGAAGCCTGAGTTTGCGCATTACCACAATATAACGCAAAACATGGTAGGCAAAAAAAAGCCCGCACGTGTGCGGGCAAAAAACATCCTGAGCGAATCGCATAACTAAATGCGACGCTTTTGAAGTATAAAAATAGTGCAAATTAATTCAAATTTATTATTATTATGAAATGCATTCCTTGAGGTTATGATTATGGACGTTAGCAAGCTTGCAAAAGCCGATCTGAACCTACTTGTTGCGCTGCATGTACTCATCGAAGAACGCAGTGTGTCAAAGGCCGCAAGCCGACTGCACGTCACACAGCCTGCCATGTCCAAGACCTTGAATCGGCTACGAGAGACATTCGACGACCCACTCTTTGCGCGAAGCAAACGTGGTATCCAGCCAACACCACGTGCGGAGGCGCTTGCGAACGAATTGATTCACGTACTTTCAGACATCGAGGGCTTGCTCGATGCGGGTGAATTCAGCCCACAGGCCTTTAGAGGCGAGATTGTCATTGCGATTTCCGAGTATGTAGGTTTCACACTACTCCCCTCCCTTACCGCCAGGCTCGAGACGCGTGCACCTAAATTAAAATTAAGAACTATCACCCGCGCGGAGCAGCAACTCGACCTTCTGGCCGACGGCCGCTTGGACTTTGCTATTCAGCTAAGCCGAAACAGCTACCCATCAGAATTCAGACACCATGAGCTCGCAAGTTCTCCGCTGGCGGTGTTCGTGCGCCGAGATCATCCCCTCACCCAACAACCCACAACCGAGGAAAACTTGCGACTCTTCCCACAGATTAACCTGTATATCGCTGACAGAGCCGAGATCGATGATGTGGATCTACCGCCATCAGAGGTGCTCGGCGGTGCAAAAGGTACAGTAGAGACCTCTCACCTGCTCACTGCATTTGAAATCCTGCGAAACACGAATTACACCTTGGTCTGCCCCGCTTACATGGCCAGAAATGACGGTGCAACGCGCGACCTGGTGACATTGCCTATCCCAGAACAATATGCTCGGACAATTGAGTACTCGCTTGTAGCGCACGACCGAACAGCGCGGTCGCCTATTCATCAGTGGTTCTGGAATGAAGTCATAGACGCGGTGCGGGCATTGCGTGTCCGGACCGTGCACAGAGGTTAAGGTCAAAGCAGCAATCTTTTTCACGTTACCTGTGCCATAATCCGCGCCGTTTTTCGTGGAGTCAGATATGAGCAAGAAAGCTCGGCCACCGATCCCGCAGCTGAACGGCAGAATTATCGAGACGCATTGCCATCTCGACTACCTGTCTGGGGCAGAACTCGAGTCTACGATGAGCAAGTCACGAGCTGTCGGCGTTGATCGTGTCATTACCATCGCGGTGTCGCGCGATAATCAGCAGGTCGTACAGGAAATTGCCTCGCAGTTCGACGATGTGTGGTGTACTCAAGGCCTTCATCCCCATGAGGCCGAAACCTGGGACGCCGAATTTAACGATGAACTAAGGCAGCGTGCGCGCGATAAGAAAGTCGTAGCGATAGGCGAAATTGGCCTCGATTACTACTACGAGCATTCAGATCCGAAGACACAAATCGCCGCTTTTGAAGGACAGCTTGATGTCGCCATCGAGACTCGAAAGCCGGTGGTCATTCATACCCGAGAAGCAGAAAGCGACACCAAAGTCGTGCTGGGGAATGCTGCGAAGAATCTTAATACCAAAGGTGTGATACACAGCTTCACAAGTAGCGCAGACCTAGCCGAGTTCTGCCTCTCAGAGGGCTTCTACCTTGGGTTTAATGGCATTGCCACATTTAAAAATGCTGACAACGTTCGTGAGGTCATTCGCAAGACACCGATGGATCGTATACTGCTTGAAACCGACGCACCGTATCTGACGCCAGTACCCTACCGCGGCGTGCCAAACGCGCCTTTTTATCTCCCTTTTATCGCTGAAACCATTGCGGATCTCAAAGGGGTTTCAACCGACGAACTACTCGCGACTGTTCACAAGAACAGTCTAGATTGCTTCTTTCCCGATCAGTCATGAGTTTTGCTATTGGGCAGCGCTGGATCAGTCACGCTGATCTAGAACTTGGGCTTGGCATATGCGTTGAGGCCGACAGCAGAAGAGTCACTTTGCTGTACCCGTCAGCTGAGGAAGAGCGCACGTATGCAACGGATAGAGCGCCCCTCACTCGTTACGAGTTAAAGATCGGTGATCGCCTAGTGCATATCAATGGTCGCGTATTGGAAGTCACTGAGGTTGATGAGGTCGCTGGAACACTGAGCTACGAGACAATCGAGCGCGAGTCGGGCGAGACCTTTACAGTACATGAGCAATTCATCGCCCCTGAGGTATCGGTTAATACACCACAGGACCGATTGCTGAATAACCAGTTAGACAAGGTCGGTGACTTCAACCTACGATATCAAACGCTTTCGGAGCGAGCCCGTTTACTCTCAAGCAATAGCAGTGGACTCATCGGTGCGAGAACGTCCCTCCTTTCTCACCAACTTTACGTTGCTAGTGAGGTGGGTAATCGATTTGCACCGCGCGTCCTATTAGCCGACGAAGTAGGCCTGGGCAAAACCATTGAAGCGGGCCTGATTCTCACACAGCAGATTTTGAGAGGTAGGGTGCAACGCTGTTTGATCGCAGTTCCCGATCCATTGCTGCATCAGTGGCTTGTTGAAATGCTGAGAAGGTTCAACCTGCAGTTCGCTATTTACGACGAGGCAAGACTCGACGCTGAGGCAGAGGAGTTCGACTTCGAAAATGACCAGCTGGTCCTAATCCCGTGGTCGTTTATTCAGAAGAATGAGAGCGTGACCGAGCAGCTATTGGCTTCGGAGTGGGATTTTCTCATTGTTGATGAGGCGCATCATCTGAACTTGGGTGACGACGCCAAAACTTCTGCCGATAGAGCATTGACGGAATTGGCAGCGTCGGCTCGCGGCTTGCTACTACTGACAGCGACACCTGGGCAATCTGGAATCGATAGCCATTTTTCTCGACTGAAATTACTCGATTCAGATCGATTTAACAGCTTTGATCAATTTATCGAAGAACAGAAGCGGTTCGAAGACACCCATACCTTGATTGAGGCACTGCGGAACGGCGAAGCCACTTCTGACCTTCCTGACGGTATCGACCCCTCATTGCCTGCAAATGAGATCGCAAAGGCGCTTGTTGACCAATACGGTACAGGGCGGGTCTTGTTTCGAAATTCTAGAAAGTCGGTGCGAGGCTTCCCTGATCGACGCCTGCATCACTACCCACTCTCCGCAGACTTCAGCACTGAACCTGGCGATTCAGAGCGGCCAAAGTGGCTGGCTGAGCTCCTAAAGTCCCTAAAACAGGAAAAAGTACTGGTGATCTGTCGTGACAAGTCCACCGCGATGGCACTTGAACACTACCTTCACCTTCAAGTTGGGATACGGTGCGCGTCATTTCATGAGGACCTGTCGCTGATAGAGCGAGATCGCGCCGCCGCTTACTTTGCCGATGCAGAAAGTGGTGCGCGCGCGCTGATTTGTTCCGAGATTGGCAGTGAGGGACGCAATTTCCAGTTCGCACAGCACCTCGTCTGTTATGACCTACCCTCGCATCCGGACCTCCTTGAACAGCGCATTGGTCGGCTAGATCGAATTGGTCAAATGGGTGTTGTGAATATCCATGTGCCAGTGTCGGAAGGTTCCTTAGAAGACGTGAGGTTTAGATGGTTCCATGAAGGCTTGGACGCCTTCGAAACCAGCTGCTCGATTGGCCACCTAATCTACTCAGAGTTAGAAGCAGCGCTGTTGCAATGCGAGGAGAGTGGGCGACTGTCTGACGCCTTGCTAGAACAGACAGTCGCGCTAAAGGATCAGCTGACTGCTCAAATGGATCGGGGACGAGATCGTTTACTCGAAATTACTTCCCATGACCCCGAGAAAGCCGCGCAACTGATCGCAAACATCGAGCAGAGAGAGCGAACAGACAGTTTGATGGAGTTCACTGACCATCTGTTTGACCGCCTGGGGATCCATACCGAAGCTGGCGCGGACGATACATTGATCTTGAAGCCAACTGAAAATCTCGTCACCGGCGAGCTACCCTTGCTGGAAGACGATGGCATCACCTGTACGTTCTCGAGAGAACTTGCCCTTAGTCGGGATGATCTCCATTTCCTGACATGGGAGCACCCACTCGTTCGAGAGACTATCGATGTGCTTTACAATTCCGAATTGGGAAATGCAGCAGTCGCACTCATCAAGCAAAAGAGTATCAAGCCCGGGACTGTACTCATCGAATCACTGTTTAACGCGGACTGCCCAGCGCCCAAGCGTCTCCAGATCGGTCGCTACCTCGATCAGCAACCCATTCGCTATCTGATAACACTCGACGGTAGAGATCTGAGTGAGGCTATTGGTTGCGAGGCATTTACACGACTGCTTAAGCCAATAAGCATCACCCAGAGCGCGGGTGTCGTTCGAGAGCTCCGCACCAAGATTTCGGCAGCGCTCACTAATCTGGAGGGTCGCGCCGCGGAACGAGTAAGCTCATTACGCGATGCCGCAATGTCCATGATCAGTCAGGAACTCAACACTGAGGCCACTCGGCTAGAGGCGTTGGGTAGCCGCAACGGTTCGGTGCGCGATGAGGAAGTAGCGATGATCAAGCAGATTCAAAAAGACAGCCTTGAAGCCGTTACTCGAGCAGAAGCGAAACTCCAAGGTGTGCGGGTAGTCGTTGCTACCTAACCGTCACTCACTTGGGCGATACCAAATAGGCGATGAGTAGGCACGCTCCTGCACGGTATCAGGCCTGCGGGTATCTACATCGCCGCCTAATGCTAGCTTGTCGAGTAGTGAGTGTCGCGGCGTCGGCACTTCGAGGACACGCACGTAATAAAAAGCGGCCACCGCAGGATCGAACTCGGGATCGCGCCACTCGGCTGTCAACGTAGCAGCACCGGCATCGTTGCTCCAGCCACCGGTCTCCAGATCGACCGTATTCGGCACTGGACGCAAGGATCCGTCTGCCTGCATTCGATCTGGCGAGGACCACGCAACATCGAATAATTGTTCGTTTGCCTCACCGGCCTCATCAACCCAGCCTTTCACGATCTGGATCCGATCCAGGGTGCCTGATTTCGGATCGGCCATGGCATGTACTAGGAAAACCGGAGCATTGCCCTCTATTGGATCGAGTTCACCTCCCATCGGCACGGCACCACTGCTCTCATAGGGAAAAGCGGAAGACTCAAGCGCTGAGGCATCAAGGTCATAACCGCCGTAAAACCGCAGACCTATGCGCGAACCTGTCGTTGCATAGGTCTCGCGACGCTTCATAGCCTGCATGATAGATTCACGGGTATTTTCCTCCGCCCATACAGCCGCGAGACCCTGAGCACCCATCGCCCAGCCAAACGAGCTATTTGCGTTATCCGACCACCCCAGTTGCTTCAGAGACGGTCGAGAATCGGTAGCAAACTTCCCGTGAAAATTATTTTCCTCAGCCGCAGACAGACCAGTATGAGAATCCGTAGATCCGATGACGCCAAACTGATAAGGATTTAGTCCAATTTCCTGCTCGATCTGCATCCCTCTAATCAGAGCGGAACGGATAAAATCTCCAACCTGGGGCTTGTACTCTGTCCAATCGCGCTGAATGTAATAAGGGTAATCTTCAAAATCAGCAAATACGTCATTCGGTGAAAGCTTGGGATGCGTTTCGGAGTCTCCTTTATACTGAGTTATTTCAACAATTGGCTCCCAGCGGCGCCTTATCTCGGCATACTCCGCACCAATGGGCTCGTTGCGCATCGTGATCGTGTCGAACATCGCGCCCTTGGAAATGTTCGAGTTGTGAGGAATAGCAATAAAGTTTCCACCTGTTGCCTCACTTGTTTTCTCTAGCCACTGCCATAAATCTTCGGGGTAGCGACTATCATCGAAACCAAATGGCTGAAAGGCCTTTACTGCCTCACTGTCGAGGTCAGTCATCACCACTCTGTGTAAATTTGCACCACCAGGAATTAAACTGTACTCCCAACCCAAAATCGCGGAAAAGGTCCCCGGTATGTTGTTGGCAGCCGCAGCATCGGCAGTGTCATGCCAAGCCTTAAATTCTACCGAGGGTATTTGAGGAAATACTGAAGTGGCAGCATCAAAGGCCTCAATTGCCTCCTGAGGCGTGTCGTATGGATCTGGCAGCTGACTTACGAAGAAATTCCGGCCCTCACCTTTACTGATCGCATCTCTGATCAAATACTGGCCATACCACACTTGTAATTTTTGCCAAATACTCATCCCGTCCGTTGGTAAACCAAACTCATAAAGTTCACGAACACTTCCTAGGAATTCGGCATGATCGGATATAACCAAAAAATCCAGTGGCGTTCCTATCTGCACCCTAGCTTTGTGCCCAGGGTGCTCGACTGGAAGCCCACGAGCAAAGCGATATGCCCTATCAGGGCCTACAGAGAAATTTTGATTTGTGAATGCATCAAAGGATAAATTTGTGTGAAGGTGAGTATCACCCCACAAAATCTGCTTCTCCGTAGCCCATGCTTGAGTCGATAGAAGTGATAAGAAAACGCAAGCAATCATAGGTATTTTCATTGTTGTCATCCTAAAAAAAACGTCGATTCACCTAACGACCTTTCCACTCGGGCTTTTGCTTATTGAAAAAAGAAATAACGGCATTTTTGGCATCTTCACTGTCAATACAAATGGCCTGGAGCTCTGCTTCTTTCGAAATTGTCTCATCCAGAGTATGCGTCTGACCAAAGCTGACAGCTGCCTTGGTGTGACTCAGTGATAGCGGCGATCTATCAGCCACCTCTTTGGCGTAAGCAATACCGTCTTCACGAAGCGACTCGTCGGGGAACACGCGGTTGACCATACCCATCGCCACGGCTTTCTCCGAGCTCAACTTTTCGCCGAGCGCCATCAGTTCATACGCGCGCTTTGATCCCACTAAGCGAGGAATCAACCACGTTGCACCACCATCTGGGACCAGACCGATTGCCGAGAAGGGTTGATATAAATAAGCGCTCTCCCCCATACAAGCTAGGTCACAGGCCATCGCATAAGAGTAGGCAATCCCAGCACAGGGACCATTAATCACCGCTATCCAAGGCTTTGAGCTGTTATTAATGGCGAGCACACCAGGCTTGTACTCGAAATTCAGATCACTCTCTACTGCCTTACCATTAGCCATCCCGTCGCCATCCGACAGGTCTGCGCCTGCGCTAAAGGCCCGCCCATTGCCTGTCAGAACCACAGCCCTGACGGTTTCATCAAGATTGGCCGCAATGGCCGCCTGTGCAATTTCCCGCCGCAGCGCGGTATTGAAAGTATTCAATTTCTCAGGGCGATTTAGGGCAATGATCATTACACTGCCGTCTTGGGTTACCTCAAGCGTCTCATACTGACTCATGATTATGCTCCGTTTTGATATGGCCCTTTCCGGGCTAGTGATATTTAAATCACAGGCGTTCAGTCTGCAGATGCTGGATCGAGCACTTCACGAAGCTCCCGCTTCAAGAACTTACCGTTTGCATTTCGCGGAAGTGGCTCCGCCAAGAACCAGATGTACTTGGGCACCTTGAACGCCGCTAGGCGTGTCGACAGATGCTCGCGAAGACCCGATGCATCCAACATTGCGCCGTCTTTCAGATGAATTGCCACACCCACTTCCTCGCCGAATCGCTCGTCCGGCACAGCGAATGCAACGCACTCGAGGACCGCCGGATGATCGAAGACGGCAAATTCGACTTCGGCACCATAGATGTTCTCGCCGCCTCTAAGGATCATATCTTTCGCGCGATCCACCAAGTACAAGAATCCCTCTTCATCAAAGTAGCCAATGTCACCCGTGTGCAACCAACCATCAACAATGGTCTCGGCGGTGGCCTCGGGGCGGTTCAAATAGCCTTTAATGACGGCCGCGCCTTTGACACAAACTTCTCCCATCTCGCCCACAGGAAGTTCCTTCCCTTTTTCGTCAATCACTTTGCCGTCAAAGGTGGGGGCCAGGTAGCCGCAACTGGATGGACGCTCAACGAATACGTCCCCAGCAATATAGGTGATGATCCCGCAAACTTCGGTCATGCCATAGCCCTGCGCAGGTCTCGCTTTCTTGGTAACCGCATCCACCTTCTTTACGAGATCTGGCTGAACCGCCGCGCCACCTCCTCCCATGCTTGCGAGGCTAGAAGTGTCGTAATCGTTAAAATCAGGGTGCGTCAAAAGCTCCCGCGTCATCATAGGTACAGCGCTCAGTGTATTAACGCCCTCTGCCTCGATTAGCTTGAGCGCCTCGAGCGTGTCCCATTTGTACATCAGGACAAATCGACTGCCCGCAAGCGTCCCCGCTTGCAGCGCACAGTTATTCGCCGTGACGTGGAATAACGGGGTTGCAATGAGGGCAGTGGCCGCAGGCGGTGATTGCACCTCTACCCCCCGATCGCCATCTGATTTAGCTAGCGCCGAGGCGGTCGCGAAGGCTCGTCCCATCGACACCACGTTCAACACATTGGTGATGCAACCGCGATTAGTTAATTGCGCACCTTTAGGCCGGCCGGTCGTACCTGAGGTGTAAAAAATACAGGCGACACTATCGGGGTCGATGTCAATCGCGGGTAGCTCAGCACCGTCCACCATGGCCGAGTGAAAGTCTTTAGCCTCGACAGGCGAGTTATGCTCCCGCACCGAGACGACCTTGATATCAGGATGCTTCTCCCGAATTTGTGCAAAAGCCTCTAAACGACGATCGTCTGCAATCAATACCTTGGGCTTCGAATCATTGAGGGCGTAGTCCATTTCATCCGCCACCCACCAAGCATTCATGCCAACGATTGCAGCGCCAATACTGTTAACCGCCCAATGCGCCATCATCCACTCCGGATAGTTGCGCATGGCAATCGCCACATGATCTCCGGGGCCCACTCCCTGCTCCATTAACCAGCCACCAAATTCCGCGACGATTTTGGCAGTTTGCGCGTAGGTCCAGCGCTCATCGTTGTAAATCAGGTATTCCGCGTCCCCGTGACCGGTCGATAAAACCCAGAGATCACGCATTGAACCTGGCGCCAAAGCAAAGGCTTTGACGGGCACACCATCGCGCTCGATCCTGGTTAACTCGAGCAAGCCACCATGCGCCGTGGTCATCTCAAGAGCTTCTTTAAACTGGGCTACAACAGACATAACGTATTCATCTCCGTACAACTCGTGCTTATCGTTATTAGCCGCCAAGGCGGTCACATACGTTTCCTCACCCTAGTTTGCGAGTAGCAATACCAGCGTGTATAACGCGCTCAAGAACCATACTGAATCGGCAAGCACTTAGCTACATCGGAGATCAAAAAATGGCACAGGGACTCGACTTAACGCATCTAGATCAATGGATACGAGACCATGTACCCGCCTTCGAGGGCGATCTCAAAGCTGAAAAATTCGCCGGTGGGCAGTCGAACCCGACGTTCAAGTTAACAGCAGGTGAAAATAGCTACGTTCTTCGTCGTAAGCCCATGGGAACACTGCTCGCGTCGGCACACGCCGTTGACAGAGAGTTCAAGGTTTTATCTGCTCTGGCTCCAACTGATGTACCAGTGCCGACCCCCGTCGCCCTGTGCGACGACGATAACGTCATCGGTTCGATGTTTTACATCATGGAATACCTCGAGGGGCGTGTTTTTTGGGATCCTGCTTTGCCCCAGGTATCTGATGAGGATCGCGCCGCCATCTATGATCAAATGAATCAGGTGATGGCAGCCATGCACAATGTGGACATCCACCACGTCGGCCTCAGCGACTACGGCAAGCCAGGTAATTACTTCGAGCGTCAGATCGGACGCTGGACAAAACAATACCGGGCGGCAGAAACAGAAACGATTCCCGAGATGGAAAAGCTCATCGATTGGCTTCCTCGGAATATGCCAGCAGATGACGGTCGCGTCTCACTGGTACATGGTGACTATCGATTGGACAACATGATTTTTCATCCCACTGAGCCGCGTATCATTGGCATCCTTGACTGGGAACTGTCGACTCTGGGCCATCCGCTCGCCGATCTCGCCTACCAGCTTATGGCGTGGCAGTTCCCGCGCGAAGCCGGTATTAACGGTCTTGCAGGCCTCTCGCGCGCCGATTTGAACATCCCAGATGATGAGACTTACATCCGGCGTTACTGCGAACGTACAGGACAGCCCGGCATCGAAGACTGGAATTTTTATATGGCCTTCTGCTTCTTTCGACTAGCCTCAATCACCCAAGGCATCAGAAAGCGGGCCTTAATCGGTACAGCATCAAGCCCTGAAGCCGAGGCGAAAGCGGCAATGGTGGTTCCTTTATCCACCATGGGCGCTGCCTACACGGACTAAAACCGCCTCACCTGCCAAAACAGCGGCTATAGCGCTTGCGAAGGACACGGGGGTTATGGGTTTGGTTAGATAATGTGAAGAGCCAGCGGCGCGGTACTTGTCCTCTGCTGCAGCGACCCTGGGACTGCGCTAGCGGCTTGGCCATAAACGCCTTGGACATAAAAAAGGGCAGGCATAGCTGCCCTTTTTAACTTTGTAGATTTATTTATAGGCATCCATCAAATGGCGCTTGTAGAGCTTTCCGTTATCCATTCGCGGTAACTGCTCCATGAAATCAATCGACCGCGGTACCTTGAGTGAGGCTAACCGTTCCTTCATCCATAAGGTCAAATCCTCTGCAGTTTCAGTCGACGCGTCGCTGTGATCCATCAACTGAACAACGGCCTTCACTACCTCACCGAATTCTTCGTTCGGTATGCCGAACACGGCGACGTCCGCAACTTTCGGGTGCGTTACAAGCAGTCCCTCTATTTCAGCGGGGTAAACGTTGACCCCACCCGTGATGATCATGAAGTTCTTCCGATCGGTAAGATAGAGATAACCCTCTTCATCCAAATAACCCATGTCGCCAACGGTTCCCCAACCTCTTGAGTCAAAGGCCTCTTCAGTCTTACCGGGTTCATCGAAATATTCGAAGCGTGCCACCTCGGCAAAATAGATTTGACCCACCTCACCAACAGGCAACTCTTGGAGATTATCGTCCAGAATTTTAGGAATACCGGTCAGTGGTCGGCCTACCGACCCCGGATGGTTAAGCCAGTCCTCAGAGTCGATGAGTGTGAAACCCACACCTTCGCTGGACGAGTAATATTCGCAAATAACAGGCCCCCACCAGTCAATCATCTGGCGTTTGATATCGACAGGACATGGCGCTGCCGCATGAATGGCGCGTTGCATACTCGAGACGTCGTATTTCGATCGAACCACCTCCGGAAGCTTCAGCATTCGAATAAACATCACGGGTACCCACTGGCTATGGGTCGCCTTGTGGCGCTCTATGAGGGCTAGCGCCTGCTCGGGATCAAAACGCTCCATAATGACCGAAGTCCCACCCTGAATCAGATTCAGCGTGTTGTAGTGCAGCGGTGCAGCGTGATAGAGCGGTGCCGGCGATAAATAAATGGTGTCCGTATTAAAGCCGTAGTACGCACCCGCTAGTTTGAGCGGGTGTGGCGCATCCAAATCGATATTTTCAGGCGCTCGAAAGACACCCTTAGGTTTCCCGGTCGTCCCGGACGAATACAACATGGGGACACCGAGACTTTGATCCGCAATGGGCTCTGATGGCTGCTCCGCCAACGTCGAATGCCAATCGACAAACCCTGCTCGTTCGCCACCGACAATAAAACAATGCTCCAGTGCCGGTGCTTGTGCTGCGGCTTCAGCGGCAACTTCCGCTAGCGAGGCCGATGCAACGAATAATTGCGCTCGGCAGTTGTTGATGATGTAGGCCGTCTCATCTTTCTTCAGATGAGTACTTATCGGTGTGAAGACCACGCCGGCTCGCATACAGCCAAACATGATCTCCATGAACTCGCGGCAGTTTTTCATCATCATGGCGATGTGCTGCCCCGGCTGAACACCCGATGCCCGCAGTAGCTGAGCTACTTGATTCGCAATGGCGTTCAGTTCGCCAAAGGTCACTGTTTCCTCTGTTGATCCCATGATAAACGCGGGTTTATCCGGGGTCGCAATAGCGTGATCTGTGATATTCGGCATGTCTCTTTATCCTTTTTATGTACTGCTCGGCTCCGGTACTATAAGACGTTCCTTGAATGTGACAAGAGACGGGGTTACAAAGGATAGGAAGCCAATGACAATCGCTTTTTTAAATGATGAGTTCGTTCCCCTGGAAGAAGCGAGAATCTCGCCGATGGACCGAGGTTTTTTATTCGGAGATGGCATCTACGAGGTGATTCCCTCTTACGGTGGAAAACTGATTGGCCTCGATCTTCACCTTGCACGATTAGAGAACGGACTCAATGAGATTGGAATTAATACATCGTGGAGTCGCGGTCACCTAACCAATATTTTCACGGAACTCATGGAGCGAAGCGGAAACGGGAACCTCGGCATCTACCTTCAGATTACTCGGGGTGTCACGATGAAACGTAATCATGCGTTTCCGGCCAATACTGCACCCACCCTCTTTGCCTACACATTTGATATTCCCGAACCCGTATCGGGCGACCCCGATAAAGTGACACATTGGAAGGTCACCACGCGCCATGACCTACGTTGGCAGCGCTGTAACATCAAGAGTACGTCACTGCTGGGAAACGTTTTGCACATGATGGAAGGGGTCACTGAGGGTGGAGGTGAGATCTTACTTTTTGACGCGGATAATCAACTGACCGAAGCCGCGGCCTGTAACGTCTTCGTTGTCCATAACGACGAGGTCAAAACCCCGCCCCTGGACCAACACAAGCTGGCTGGTGTCACACGTGACATGGCACTGCACATACTTCGGGCACACAGCTCGCTAAGGGTAAAGGAAACTCACATCACTAAAGATGAAGTGCTCACCGCTGAAGAAGTCTGGTTAAGCAGTTCAACTAAAGAATTAGAACCTGTCGTGAGTATCGATGGGGAGCCCGTTGGTAATGGCCAACCCGGTCCGGTTTGGGCACATGCCCAGAGTTTATTTGACCTGCATCGCTTCGATCACTTCGAATGAGCCGACCGACACAGCTCACGATTGATCTGCAGGCGCTTTGCGAAAACGCGAGGACCCTAAAAGGCCTTGCAGGACCGCGCGGCACCATGGCGGTCGTCAAGGCCGACGCCTATGGACATGGCGCTGTAGCGTGCGCGAGGGCCTTATCAGACCTCGTTGACGGGTTTGCAGTGGCTATCACGGAAGAAGCGATAGCACTTCGCGAAGCAGGTATCGAGTTACCCATCCTTGTTTTACAAGGCCCCCATTCCCCGGAGGACGCACAAGTCATGTCCTCAGCCGCATTGTGGCCTGCCATATCGAGTGAGCATCAAATCGACTGGCTTGAGCAATTGGGTGCTAGGTTCGACCAGGTTTGGGTCAAATGCGATACCGGCATGCATCGACTGGGCTTGATGCCGCATGAAATTACGTCTGCTCGATCTCGCCTCACACCGCACAGCGTTAACGACATCGTTCTGATGAGCCATTTTGCCGATGCTGAAGCGCCTGATTCATCTCTAACCGAGCGACAGCTGAGGCGATGGGTTCAGGTAAGCGACGCGTCATCCTCGGGTAGTTTCTCTAATTCAGCTGCAACAGCCGGACAAATTGAAACGTGGGAAAGCTGGATGCGACTTGGCTATTCCCTGTACGGAGGCTCCTTGGTTGCCTTGCCCAATGGGTACTCACTTAAACCCGTCATGCAGTTTGAGTCCCGCATTGCCAGTGTTCGATGGATTGACGTGGGTGAGAGTGTTGGCTATGGCGGGCGATGGGTGGCGCACAGGCGCTCGCGTATCGCAAGCATCCCGGCGGGTTACGGCGACGGCTATCCACGCGCTGCACGCGATGGAACACCGATTGGTACGCAGCAAGGCACTGCTCTGTTAGCCGGTAAGGTCTCTATGGATATGGTCACAGCTGATATCACCGACCTACCAGCACTGGAAATTGGGAGTCCGGTGACGCTGTGGGGGGATTCGCCTTGCATTGACGAGGTTGCTGGATACTGTGACACGATTGGTTACGAACTTTGCACTCGAATAACTCAGCGTACACCCCGCCGATTTCATCGCGTAACCAGCGACCGAGACTGACCCCACAGTGAGATTGCATTATGCTTCGAACAACGCGCTATGACAGCCTGCAAGTTGACGTATTACAATGAAGCCTGAACTCTCCGTGCTCCCAAATGACAAAGACACTGCGGCAGAGCCCATATTTGCGGCGATCGATATCGGGAGCAATTCGTTTCACCTGATCGTGGCGCGCCTAGAGCACGGTGAAGTTCGGCCGTTGCATGTATTGTCAGAAAAAGTTCAGCTGGGTAAAGATCTCAGAAATCATCGCCTTGCACCCGAGGCCATCGAGCGCGGACTTGCCTGTTTGGAGCGCTTTCAACAGCTTTTGTTATCGGTTAAGCCGCAACAATTAAGGGCGGTCGGTACAAATGCGCTGCGACAGGCGTGGAATCGTGCTGACTTCACCGAGCCAGCCGAGGCTATCTTAGGCACGCCGATTGATGTCATTTACGGCCGAGAAGAAGCCAGACTCGTTTATCTGGGTGTCGCGCACACACTGTCAGATGATGAAAAGAGTCGTCTGGTAGTCGATATTGGTGGTGGCAGCACTGAGTTTATTTTAGGACACCGCTTTGAACCGAAGCGATTAGAGAGTCTTCAACTCGGTTGTGTAAGTTATTCGGACACCTTTTTTCCCGATGGGAGATTGTCGAAAGAAAGGTTCCGCAAAGCATACGATCAAGCGAGTCTGGAAATCTCGCATATTCGGCGTAATTTCAAACACGCCCACTGGACCGAAGCCGTGGGATCCTCCGGTACCTTGCAGGCCATTGAACTCCTCATAACCACCGCAGGTTGGCGCTCTGAGGGTATAGACTGGAAGTCGCTTAAAAAACTGCGCAAAGCGCTTTTAAAGTTCGAATCCATGGATGACATCAACCTCGAGGGTCTCAATGACCGACGGCGTGGCGTTATTGCGGCGGGCGTAGCTATTACCAAAGCTATTTTCGACGGCTTGGGTGTCGAGGTCATGCGTACCTCCTCAGGAGCACTTCGAGAGGGCGTGATTTACGATTTGATGGGACGGTTGAGGCATGAAGACGTTCGTGAGCGCACCATTCAGGCGATGCTGCAGCGCTATTCAGTCGATCAGCCCACGGCGAAGACCGTCGGTAACTACGCCCGTCACTTGGCATCACAGACGGCTTCCAGCTGGAACCTCTTGGATGACGATATCGAGCTCCTGGTGTGGACCGCAAGGCTTCATGAGGTGGGTGTCGCGATCTCCCAGAAGCATTACAACCGACACTCAGCTTACCTCATTGAAAACTCAGACATGCCCGGCTTCTCTCAGGGCGATCAGCTCACAATGAGTCGGTTACTGCGAGGTCACCGTGGAAAGCTACCGTCTTATTTACTCGAAGATATATCGGGGAAAAAACGCGAAAAATTTTCGCGAATGCTGGTGCTGCTGCGGATGGCAGTCATCCTAAAACATGCAGGGCCATCCACCATGCAACCCGACTTTTCGGCACATGCCAAAGACGAAAAGCTCAAGGTGAATTTCCCAGTGCAGTGGCGAGCGAACTACCCGCTCACCATTTGGGAAATTTCAGAGTCAAAATCAGCATTTGAAAAACTAGGAGTGAAAGTGAGGCTGGTCAAAGACACCGACTAGCCCCACGCCACTAGTTCAGTATTAAGTCCTTTCATGCGTCAACGCGATATTTATGATGCGATGATGCGCTATTTGGAGCTGTAAATATGACACTACGAACAATTGCTGCCCGCGAGATCTCTAAAATTTGCCTCGGCACCATGACCTGGGGCCAACAAAACACCGAGGCCGAAGCCCACGAGCAGATTTCCTATGCGCTTGAGCGAGGTATCAACATGCTGGATGCCGCAGAGATGTACCCGGTTCCGCCACGTGCTGAGACTCAGGGTCGTACGGAAGAGTACATCGGCACTTGGTTCAAAAAAACTGGACTGCGAGATAGCTATGTACTGGCCACTAAGGCGGCAGGACCGAATCCGGAATTTCATTATTTACGAGGTGGCCCAAGGTTCACAAAAGAGCAGCTCATAGAAGCGGTCAACGGCTCTTTGCGCCGACTACAGACTGACTGCATTGATCTATATCAGCTGCATTGGCCAGACCGCTACACTAACTTTTTTGGTCAGCGGGGATACTTCCACAGAGAACAACCCGAAACCCCGATTGAAGAAACACTTCGAGCATTGGAGGACATCGTTCAGTCAGGAAAAGTACGAGCCATCGGTCTCTCGAATGAGACGCCGTGGGGCACTATGAGGTTTCTGGAGCTAGCCGATCGTGAGGGACTTCCGCGCGTCGACAGCATTCAGAACCCTTACAGTCTTTTGAATCGCACCTACGAAATTGCCATGGCGGAGGTGTCGCATAGGGAAGATGTTGGCTTGCTCGCCTATTCACCACTGGGCATGGGCTTACTGACCGGTAAATATCGGAATGGGGCCAAGCCCGAAGGGTCACGGATGGTGGTCTTTGAGCGCTTTACGCGCTACGAAGGCGCGGAAACCTGGGAGGCGGCCGAGCGTTATTTACAGTTAGCGGACGATCACGGTATCAACCCGACTCATATGGCGTTGGCCTTTGTGAACGCGCGCCCATTCGTCGTGTCCAACATCATTGGTGCCACAACCATGGAACAGCTCAAAATGAACATCGACAGTCTCGATGTTGTTCTGAGTAAAGACGTCTTGAAGGGCATTGAAGCCATACAACAGGCCATCCCGAACCCCGCTCCGTGAGTCTTACGGCGTTACATATTGATCCAGCTATTGCGCGCGCGGACCCTGAATTGGGTCTCGCGCCATCGCAGGATGACGCTATCGGGCAGAATCTCCACAACTGTGAATGGACCCACACGCTGCCGCTCTGTAAGAGACTCACCGTTTAGAACCACCTCCGAGCGCCCGTTTGCGGAGTAGATATGCTCGCTGTAAATCAAAGACGGTATTTGATCTTTCGTTTGCTGCGACAATGTCTCCAACAGCGGCTCGCTGCTTTCGACTAATGGTTGAACACCCAGTTCCTTCTGCGCTTGAGCGAGCATCTCCGCGAAATCAACCGCCGCACCATCTTCAAGGCCTTCTGATGATTCCGATACCTCAGCCGCCTGATTTACCGCGCCAGGAACAGCCTCTGTTTCAGCCTCAGAGGCCATGGACGAGTCGAGCGCAGCGTCGACCTCCTCGTTCATCGCTGCGTAAAGGGATGACAACGCCTCTGCGTTAGGGCCGCTATTCTTCGCTGGCTGGGTCTCAGTCGGAATGACGATCGGTCGCGTACCTCTCATATCCCCGCTAGATAGCCGCGAACTCTCGTCTTCTGTTGATGACCCCGAAACGGGTGTCGAAGATGTAAGAAGCGTCTGAGACTGGGTATTGGAGACAATGTCCTTGGGTGTTGCTGCAACAGCATCACCAGTCTTCTCCTCCGCAGCCCGCTCCGCAGACTCACCGCCCTCAGTGGCAGATGTGTCAGACCCATCGCGACCGAATGAATACAAAGCAGCCAAAACGACAGCCATCACGCCAACAGCGGCCAGTGAGGCACGCTTGAATCCCGCCTTTTTCCACATTGGCTCGTCGGGTGCCACGTAGTGCTCGGTATCGAGAGACGGGACAGACCCTCCTCCCTCAGGTGCTTCCTTGGAGCGCTTAATGGCATCAAGAATCATCGACATCAGTGCGCGTCCTGCCAGTTTTGAGCCCGTGTTAAGGCACGACTCACTGTCAGACCAATACCCAAGCGCTCATTGAGCCTCAACAGGGTAAGCTGGTTCATCACACCATCAATAGGCAAACCCTCAGCTTCCTGAAAGAGACGAATGCGAGTTTCCAGGGCCGGCCCGAACTCGGTCACTTCTTTTAGCTCCATCCCATCTAGCGTCGCAAACATTTGGGCCACCTGAGTGACCACGACACCAGAATCACCGAGAGAGAGAGAGCCCTCCCAGCCCGGGGGTGCCTGCCAGAAGAATCGATACGTGCCTGTCCACGCATTGGCAATGTCCGCTAACGCCACCCACTGCAGACCTTGATCCGTCCATACAACGGCCTCAGATCCGTCGATCTGAAATACGAGGACACTGGCAAAAAATTTATCCTGTGTAACGGTTTCAAGCAGGACCGGTCGATTGAGCGACGCTAACTCATTCCAAACTCTTGCAGAGCCAACACCACAGGAAAGGCGCGTGATGGCGGGCGGTGGACATAAAGAACTGGGTGATGGCAGGTCCGTTGCAGCCAACCAAAGTTTCGCCAAACCATCCGACTCGCTGAATTCCCATTGGGGAGTGGCTGGCGCCATTGTAGCCTGTGCAAAAGGCTCTGCTGACTCTGCTACCACTGGCGTGTCTGCCGATGTCGGATTGTCAGTATCCTGAGCATTCAGAACATCGGTGGGCAGCTTACCCATGTAAGCAAGCGCTGTACCTACGAGGACAAGCATCACAAAAGCAAGCCACCACCTGCTTACACGACTAGACGATGGCTGCTCACTATGGCTGTCGCCAAAAACCTCTTTTGCAGCCGAGCGCACTAGGGTGCGGTTAACGCTCCCTCGCTTCTGGCCGTACGCGCCTAGCAAGGCTCGATCACACACCACATTAATCAAGCGCGGAATGCCCCGCGTGAGGGTGTGAATCTGCTTTACCCCCGACGAATCAAACAAGCGTCGATCGCCCTTCAACCCGGCCACCTCCAGGCGATGTCGGATGTAGGCGCTCGTCTCATCGAGATTCAATGGCTGTAAGTTATAGCGGGCCGTTATCCGTTGATTGAGCTGTCGCAATTCGGGGCGAGCTAGCTTGTCCGACAACTCTGGCTGTCCAATGAGAATAATCTGGAGCAATTTCTCGTCGTTGGTCTCAAGATTCGTGAGCAGGCGTATCTGTTCGAGAACATCAAAGTCGAGATGTTGTGCCTCGTCGATCATGAGAACGGTCTTGCGCCCTCGATCGTAATTCTCAAGCAGGTAACGATGGAGCGCGTCGGTCAGCGCCTTTAGGCTATGCGTCTCTCTTGGGTAGCCGATACCCAACTCATCACAGGCACTGGCGAGTAATTCAACGGCACTCAGCGCCGGATTCAAAATGATGGCCAAATCGGTGGTGTCAGGTAACTGCTCGAGTAAGCAACGATTAACCGTTGTCTTCCCTGTACCAACCTCACCGGTCAGCAAGATAAAACCACCACCCCCGCTCACACCGTAAAGAAGATGTGCAAGGGCGTCGCGGTGCCGCTGACTCATGAATAGATAGCGCGGGTTGACTGCGATCGAGAACGGCGCTTCGTTGAGTCCAAAGTGTTGGTGATACATACGAGGCTGTCACAGATTCCTTGCCGACATTATGCACGGCCAAAACCACGATGAATACGCGGAATCATGTCGTGTTTGCTTGCTGGAAAAAAAAACATACTGTAAGTTCAAATCCGAATTTTTATCTGACACCCAGTCCTGCGTTATTAGGAGACTCACATGGCAGTACCATCAATTCTCAAAGACAACTTGTCGATTCCGGTCATTGGTTCGCCCCTCTTCATCATTTCCAATCCGGATCTCGTCATCGCGCAATGCAAGGCGGGTGTCATTGGTTCGTTCCCAGCACTCAACGCGAGACCCGAACCCGTGCTCGAGGAGTGGCTCGATCGCATCACGTCTGAGCTGAAAGATCACGACAGGAACAACCCCGATAACAAAGCTGCACCTTTTGCGGTGAACCAAATCGTTCATGGCTCAAACGCGCGACTCAAGCACGACATGGATATGTGTGAAAAATACAAGGTGCCCATAATCATCACTTCACTGGGTGCGAAACAATGGGTCAACGACCAGGTTCATGGTTGGGGTGGCATTGTCCTCCACGACATCATCAACAACCGATTTGCAAAAAGTGCCATCAGCAAGGGCGCTGATGGTCTGATCGCGGTTGCCGCCGGTGCTGGTGGCCACGCAGGACAGCTCTCGCCGTTCGCGCTAATTCAGGAAATCCGCGAGTGGTTCGACGGACCGCTTTTGTTGTCAGGTTCTATGGCGACGGGTGACTCTGTCCTCGCGGCTCAAGCGATGGGTGCTGATATGGGCTACATTGGCTCTGCTTTCATTGCCACCGAAGAAGCCAACGCCGACGAGGGCTACAAGCAAGCCATTGTTGACTGCGGGGCTGACGACATTGTCTACAGTAGTTTATTTACAGGCGTTCACGGCAACTACTTGAGGCCGTCGATTGAAAATGCCGGACTTGACCCCGACAACCTGCCCGAGAGTGACCCCACCAAGATGGACTTTGGATCAGGTGGCAACACCGATGCGAAAGCGTGGAAAGACATTTGGGGCTCTGGTCAAGGCATTGGTGCAGTCAAGGCGCGCGAGACAGCTGGCGAATACATAGCCACCCTGGTAGAGCAATACAACGCGGCAAAAGCACGGATTCTTTAAGTATGAGCGATGAACGCGCAAAGATTCCTCGGTCGAACGAGGATGACTACAGCCTCGAAATTATTGCTGAACGCCAAGCCTTTATCGAAGCTCAGACCGGTGCCGAGCTAAACCATACCAAGCAATTCTCGTATGACCCCCAGGTCATGTCGGGAAACATCGAGAACATCTGGGGTGTGTCTCAGATCCCGATCGGCATCGCCGGGCCGCTTCTCGTTGACGGTGAATATGCCAAAGGTGAGTATTTCGTTCCTATGGCGACCGTTGAAGGCACAATGCTGGCCAGCTACAACCGCGGCATGAAGGTGATTCGTGAGTCTGGAGGTGTGAAGACCACCGTCTCTGCTGAATCGATGCAACGAGCACCCTTGTTCATCTTTAGCGATGCACGTGAGGCGCGAGACTTCCAGCTGTGGCTGCGAGCCAACCTCGACGCCATCAGAGAGCAGGCAGAGAGCACAACATCTGTCGGAAAACTGCTAGAGATCGAGAACTACCACACGCATAACTTTGTTGCGTGCCGTTTCGACTACTCAACGGGTGATGCTGCGGGCCAGAATATGACCAGCCGAGCGACATTCTTTGCCTGTGAGTGGATTCGCAAGAACTACCCGGGCTCGATGCGTAACTACATGCTATCAGGCAATTGGGATACTGAGAAAAAGACATCAGCGGTCAATATGCTGAAAGGTCGTGGCAGACGCGTAACAGCGGAAGTCACGATTCCTCGAAAAGTGCTGATGGATAACCTCCGCATCACCCCAGAGCAAATGCAGTACGGGTATCAGATCACAACACTATCTGCACTGACGACCTCGAGCTCAAACAATGCAAGTCACCCAGCCAATGGGTTAGCGGCGCTGTACGCGGCTACGGGCCAGGATCTGGCCAATATTGGTGAGTCCAACCAATGCACCGTTTATCAACGTATGACGCGTGAGGGCGATCACTATTTCTCGATCACCCTACCCTCAATAATCATGGCAAGTTACGGTGGCGGCACGAATCTGCCGACGCAGCGCGAATGCCTCGAGATGATGGACTGCTTTGGGAAGGACCGTGCGCTCAAGCTTTGCGAAATCGCAGCAGGGCTTGTGGTTGCGGGCGAGTTGTCACTGGCAGCAGCAACGCGAGTCGACAAAGCGACACGAACCAATGAGTGGGTTGATGCGCACGAAAGGCTCGGCCGAAACCGTTAATCGCGACGTTATCAATGATACCGAAACACCCTGTTGTGATTAGGTGCCCTCAGGGTGTTTTTTGTGAAGCGAAACATCATGAACAATAAGAAAAACAGAGGCATGACACTCGTAGAACTGCTGATTGTGGTGGCTATCGTCGTCATTTTCGCCAGCATTGCCCTGCCCTCTTGGAACTCACAGGTTCAAAAAGCGCGGCGTGCTGATGCCAAAAGCATCCTTATGGCCGTGCTGGTCGAGCAAGAAAAATACCGCGCGAATAATGGAAGTTATGCTCCAAGTATGAGCGCCTTGGGCTTTGGTAGCTATAATTCACCTTCTCGGGATTATTACAACATTTCTATCGTTTCGAGCAGCGAGATTGCTTTCGTCGCTAGTGCTTCCCCCAATACCAATGGGGGTCAAGACAACGATCTCTGTGGGACGTTCGCGGTTGATCAATCTGGACCAAATGAATCAGACGTTTATGCCTCGATTTCAGAGTGTTGGTAAACCTAATGGCCACGCCAGCAAACAAACCGCCGAATGAGCATAAACTTGGTGCTTGTGATCAATTTGACGATAATCAGCGTAATACGACTACGTTATCCTAGAGATTGCTTATGAAACGGCAGAAATCGCTTTTAGCCATACTCAGCTTACTTGCGAGCGCGGTGGCATTTTCTGGTGATAGAAACAACGTGATAATGCTTGATCCTCCTCAGTCGGCGCCTGAATGGACACTGCCCGCAATTCAGAATTCAGACGGCGACCTTTCGATGTCGGATTTTCGCGGTCAAATAACCTATCTTGATTTTTGGGCGTCATGGTGTGGTCCATGTCGCTTGTCTCTCCCCGCCTTAAACCAGTTGAAGGATCAATTTAAAGATCGCCCGGTACAATTTCTAGCCGTAAGCATAGATGTAGTCGAAGAAGACGCTTGGGATTTCTTATCACGATATTCAGTGGATTATCCAGTCGTCATTGATACTGACGGTGACATTGCAAGACTATTTGAAGTGAACGGTATGCCATCAGGTTTTTTGGTCGACGCGGACGGTATGGTTCGGGAGGTCCATGTTGGTTACAAACGCGGTGACGAGCTGAAACTAGCGGAAAGCATTAAAAAAATGCTTGCGGAAATGGACGCTAGTTGAGCAATCAAGGTTTTCGCGCCTCCAAGTCTCTAGGATTGGTAGGCGACGTTGCCGGATTGAATAATGACTAAAGAAACCCTTTACTACGATGGTGCCTGTCCTTTATGCGCGCGAGAAATGAAACATCTCGCGAAACTAAAGCGGGACAGTTTGGACTTGGTCGACATCCATGAAGCCGAAATCAGTCCCGAAATGCCATCAAAGGAAGACTTGCTGCTAAATTTGCACCTTAAGTGCGGTGAGGAATGGGTAGTGGGTGCCGATGCGAATGTTGCCGCTTGGCAGCACACGCGCTACGGCATGCTGTGGGCGTGGCTACGCTGGCCGCTCATCAAACAGATTGTGGACCCGGTCTACGCGTTCTGGGCTAGGCGACGTTACGACGGTCTGTATGGCACGTCGCCCGAGAAATCGAAGCCTGCGTCGTGATCGATAAGCAAGCACTTCAATCGCTGGATAAGCGTCAGCGGGCTGCGCTCGTTAACAGCCTTCCGGGCTTCAAACCTGTTGTACTCGTGGGTAGCACCAATGATGACAGCGGCACCAATCTTTGTGTTATCAACTCATGTTTCCACGTGGGTGCAGACCCTGCGCTCATGGGCATGATTATCAGGCCTGCGCCTGAAGGCACAGAGCGGCATACTCTTAAAAATATCCTCGCGACCAAGACGTATTCGGTTAACGCAGTCACTCGCGATATGGCGCAGCGTGCTCATCACACATCAGCCAGGTTTGACCGCGACCAATCTGAATTCGAGGTCTGTGGATTCACCGAATACTGGCATGAAGATTTCACAGCACCTTTTGTCGCGGAATCTCCGTTACAGTTAGGTCTTACACTGGCGGAGCACCTGCCACTGACTATCAACGGTACGCACCTCATTATCGGCTCTATCGAACAGATTCACCTATCTGATCATTCGCGGCGAGGCGATGGAACGCTGGACCTTCAGAGCATGGATATTGTTGCCGGCGTTGGCCTTGATGCGTATCACAGTGTGAGTACAGGACAGCGTTTCACCTACGCAAAACCGGACCAACCCCCAGAACTTATCTAAGAGTCGCAGGTCTAAGGTTTCTTCGGTAGGCTTGCACACAACAGCACTGGGGAAACATCAATGACCGACAAAGCGGCAGACGACAAAGCCAATCCAATCATTCTCGCCATCCTATTCGCAGGGATCTTGGCGACATTAGTATTTATTCTGATGACTGGAGACTATGGAAAGTCGGAAGTCCCCGAACAAACCACAGAAATAAAACCTGTTGAGATTGAGATGGTCCGGGCTCCCAAGCCTGAACCTATAGAAGATAAGGTCATTGTCATTGAAGACGAGGTTCTACCGGAGCTACCACCTGAACCAACGGTCACCGAAGAGACCGCCGATACCTATGCGCGTGAATCCATTGAAAGGGTCAATGGTGGTAAAGCACTCGCTCAATTCGTTGCTGGGGACTATATAGTCGAGCGCGCGGTGGCTATTGTTGATGCGCTGCGAAGGGGTGAAGTACCTTACAAGCTCCTACCAGTTGGCCGTCCATCAAAGCCCTTCCCGATCAGCGACGACGGACTCCGAGTGACAATGAATCCGTCCGGCTTCAATCGTTACGACGGTTTTGCGCAGTGGGTCAATGGCATCGATGTGTTGGCTATCGTCGAATTACTCAACGATTACGAGCAAATCGCAACAGAAGCCTTGTCCCGAATGGGCGTGGGCGATTTTGACATTCGTAGCGCAGTGCTCGCGGCAACGACCGAAATTTTGGCGACACCGATAGCGCCCCAGAGCGCAGAGTTAATGAAACGCGAGGCCAACTGGGTCTACATGGACCCCGAGCTGGAGGCACTGAGCTCACTGCAGAAGCAAGTCTTACGGATGGGTCCTGAAAACTCGGAGATTATTCAGGCAAAGGCCCGCGACTTACGCGGCGCAGTACTCGAAAGTAGCACGGGCAGCTGATTTTTTTTGAAAGGTTACGACCAGTGGTTACAAGTCCTGCTCATCCGTCTCATCTGACGTTGCCTCGAGCAAGTGCATAAAGTGAGACGGGGAGAACCCTCGAGAAGCCATGAATCTTCCCCGTTTTGCCCGGTCTTTTTGTTTGCTGTCCCAATCGGATGGAAACGGCCTTCCGCCAAACTTTCGCTCGTAAACGTCTTCTGCGCGTGCAAACCAGTCGATACCGTCTGGAAATGCCGCGTCGACCGCGCTGTCGGAGTCACAGCCCTTTTGTCGAAGTTCAAACGATAGCTTTTTGGGACCACAGCCCCGATTAACCAGCTGGCGGGCCAATGAGGACGCATACCGCTCGTCGCTGAGCAACCCATCCGCTATCAACTCATCCACCACAGCGTGGTAAAGATCATCGCCTTCAAGTCGCTTTCGAAAGCGACGCTTAAGTTTGGTGATCATTTCCTGTGAGGAGTGTTCACGCCGAGCCAGCAAATCCATCGCTGCTCGGCGCACATCCGAGGAACGTACCTCCACCTGAGATTTATCCCTCAACAGACTCCTCGACCGGCGTCGGATCTGGAGCAGCGGCGGCTTCAGATTCTGGTATCGGTAAATTCATGGTCTGACGTCGGATCTCAACCTCAATCTCGGTTGCGAGCGCAGGGTTATCGTCGAGGAACTTCGCAGCATTTGCCTTGCCCTGACCGATCTTGTCACCCTTGTACGCATACCAAGCGCCTGACTTATCAACAAGATTAAGTTTTACGCCCCAGTCGAGTACCTCGCCCATGTGATAGATACCCGCGCCATACATGATCTGGAATTCGGCCTGTTTAAATGGCGGTGATACTTTGTTCTTCACCACCTTAACCCGGGTTTCATTACCTACGATCTCGTCGCCCTCCTTGATCGCGCCAATGCGACGAATGTCGAGGCGAACCGACGAATAAAACTTGAGCGCATTACCGCCCGTTGTGGTCTCGGGGCTGCCAAACATCACACCGATCTTCATACGAATCTGGTTGATGAAGATAACGAGACAATTAGTTTGCTTGATGGCGCCTGTGAGCTTGCGCATTGCCTGGCTCAGCAACCGCGCCTGAAGGCCGACATGCGAATCACCCATATCACCCTCGATTTCAGCTTTTGGCGTCAAGGCTGCGACCGAGTCGATAACCAGCACGTCTACAGCACCTGATCTCACCAGCATTTCTGACACTTCGAGTGCCTGTTCGCCGGTATCGGGCTGCGAGACGATTAAGTCGTCTATCTGCACACCAAGTTTCTCAGCATACTGTGGATCCAGAGCATGTTCTGCGTCGACAAACGCGGCCGTGCCACCCAATTTTTGCGCTTCAGCGATGACCTGAAGCGTTAGTGTTGTCTTACCAGATGACTCAGGACCATAGATCTCAACGATCCGCCCGCGCGGCAATCCGCCTATGCCCAGTGCAATGTCCAGACCTAGTGAGCCGGTGGATATCGCAGGAATTGCCACGCGCTCCTGATCACCCATCCGCATGACCGTCCCCTTTCCGAACTGACGTTCAATTTGCGCTAGTGCGGCATCCAAGGCCTTTTGTTTGTTCGGGTCCATGAGTCTCTCCGTAAGAATTAAGTACTGTATATATAATCAGTATTTTTCGATGAAATTGCAATGCAGTTTACGTGGCTTTTTCGCGTTTGAAATCAGCCTATCTAATCCCCTGTCGCCTAAAGCGACAGGGGATGTCATCTACGCATGCAAAGGGCTCGTCACCAAAGATTCCGATGCGCTTCTCGCCCGAGCCACTCACGCTCGCTCGGTACATACCCGATGTGTTGAAGATCATAGACACCTAACCACTCGCATCTACCGCCACTATGCCGCCATCACCGCCCGCTACCACTAGTTCATCCATAATGACGGTCTCCGCGGCTTCTTGGAGGTTCTGTCCAACAAACTGCATACGCGCACAAATATCCCTCGCCACGGTATGACGAATGAAATATTCGCCATGGCCCGTCGCAGACACCGCACAAGAGCGGTTGTCCGCATAGGTGCCAGCACCGATCACTGGTGCATCACCAATTCTTCCCCAGCGCTTACCGGTCATACCACCGGTAGAGGTTCCTGCGACGAGATTGCCCTTTGAATCGAGCACCACCACACCCACAGTACCGAACTTATTGTCAACGTGAGGCTCTACACCCGCCTGCTTGCGTGCTTTATAGGACTCAAGGGCACGTTTACGCCGCTCGGTCTCAAAATACGTTGGTGGCACCTCCGGAATACTCAACTCCCTCGCAAACTGTTCCGCCCCCTTGGACGCGAGCATGAAATGCGGCGACTGCTCCATTACGGCTCTTGCAAGGGCAATCGGGGATTGAACAGTGGTCACACCCGCAACCGCACCCGCATCCAGCTGCGCACCATGCATAATCGAGGCATCGAGCTCTTGCTTCCCGTCCCAGGTGTAGACGGAGCCCTTACCCGCGTTAAACAAGGGCGAATCCTCCATGCGCTGGATAATGGCCACAACCACATCTAGGCCGTCTTCACCGGCTTTGAGCTGCTGATAGCCATCGGATATCGCCCTGTCGAGAAAGCTGCGATATTCAGCCTCGACCTCGGCACTCATGCGATCGCGTTCGATCGTCCCCGCTCCGCCGTGTAGGGCAATCGCGACGGGCTGGTCCGCAGCCACAACCCAAAGAGGCAAAAAACACAGCTGTAAGCCGCTAACGAACCGCACGATCACTCGCCGTCGTATCGGAATACGGCGCCCGCCTTCATGACGAAGTTGGGTCGCTCCAATACCCGCACATCCTCGAGAGGATTTTCTCTGAACGCGACAATATCAGCGTAATATCCGGGGGCGATCTGCCCCAACTCATCCTCAACATTGAGTAAATCAGCAGCGTTTACCGTTGCCGACTGTATAGCCTCCATGATGGGCATGCCGGCCTCAACCATGAACCGAAACTCTTTGCCATTGGCTCCGTGCGGGGACACGCCAGCATCAGTGCCAAACGCAATTTTGACCCCCGACTTGTATGCCGCACCAAAGGTATCTTGTATCTGGGGGCCAATCGCCGCGGCCTTTGGACGCACCACCGCCGGCAATTTGTTATCGAGCTCTGCTAGGTCACCTACCCATTTGCCCGCGGAGATGGTGGGAACGTACCAAGTACCCTTTTTGCGCATGAGGCGCATGGCTTCCTCGTCCATGTACGTTCCGTGCTCTACTGAGTCGACACCGGCTCTGATGGCACGCTTCATACCGAGCGCACCATGGGCGTGAACTGCCACCACGAAATCGTAGTCCTTCGCGGCTTTAACCACGGCTTCCAGCTCCTCATCCGTGAACTGTGGGTTATCACCACTCTTGGCAAGCGACAAAACACCCCCGGTCACCGTCAACTTAACAACGTCACTCCCGTCCTTGTATCGCTGTCTTACCGCTTTGTAGGCGTCAGCAGGCCCGTTAATCACACCGTCCTTTGGTCCGGGGTCGCCACGCAAATCAGACCTAACCCCATTCGTTGGGTCCGCATGACCACCCGTGGTCGCCATTGCCTTACCGGCCGCGAATATCCGGGGACCCGCGACAATGTTTTTTGCAATTGCATCACGTAACGCAAAGATGGCTTGGATATCTCCTGCGCCCAGATCCCGAACAGTGGTGAAACCTGCATCCAAGGTTCGTCGCGCAAACACGGTTGACCGCAGTGCAATATCGGCAGAGTTCATGAAGAACTCCTCAGAGTAACTCGCGGGCGGATCAAGCTCACCGTCGAGGTGAACGTGCATGTCCATAAAGCCTGGAGAAACATAAGCATTACTGAGGTCGATCACAGAACTTCCTTCTGGCGTAAGAAAACCATCATCAACCGATACGACCCGACCGCCTTCTACGGTTATTGTTTGCTTCTCGAGGAGATCACCCTCATTGGTATCGAAAAGGAATCCTGCGTGTATCACGGTGGCGGCTAGTGCAGACTGAGTGCCGAGGGTTGCTAAGAGAGCGAGCTTTGTTCGGATCATAAAAAATCCATGTATTTTTTAGTGTTGTGACGTGACGATAGCGGCTAAAACAGGGATCGACCAGTACCCAGTAGGAAACAGCTGAGATTAATCTAGGCATAACCGAATAACGCCGGTTTTATGCCTGGCTCGGGATTTAAACGAGGTCACTTTTAACCTATCCTCGTCGTTTCGAATTTGACCATGCCGCAGTTCATGCCGACGACCCCGGACACAAGTCAGCACACGCCGATGATGCGCCAGTTCCTGGCCATTAAAGAGGCGCACCCGGACGAACTGCTGTTCTACCGCATGGGCGATTTCTACGAGCTCTTTTATCGCGATGCGGAGATTGCAGCACCCGTGCTCGACATCACGCTGACGTCGCGTGGAAAGTCAGCTGGCGAATCCATCCCGATGGCCGGCGTGCCCTACCACGCCGCTGAGAGCTACCTAGCGAAGCTTGTCCGGGCGGGATTCTCCGTCGCAATTGCGGAGCAAATTGGTGACCCCAACGAAACGAAAGGACCCGTCGAAAGAAAGGTGGTTCGCGTTGTCACACCGGGTACACTAACCGATGAATCCTTGCTCGATGCCAGTGGTGATGCGCTGATTGTATCGGTAGTCAGACGCCAGCTCAGCGCCGGTATCGCCTGGATGGATCTGAGTAGCGGGCGATTTCTGGTTACCGAAGTTGAGGGTGATGAAGCCCTCAGTGCGGAATTACAGCGGCTGTCTCCCGCTGAGCTACTGCTTCCTGAGGATGCGAGCATCCCGACACTGGCCGACCATGTCGCAATCAGACGTCTCGCAGCCTGGCAATTCGATGAAGACAGCGCCCGTACCCAGCTGAATCAGCACTTTCAGACACGAGATTTAAGTGGATTTGGTTGCGACGACCTGTCGCTGGCCATCGCGGCGGCAGGCTGTCTGCTCGATTACGTTAAAGATACGCAGCGCAACGAGTTGCCACACCTCACTTCCATACGTCATGAGCGTCAAAGCGACTCGGTCATTCTCGATGCGGCAACACGTCGAAATCTCGAAATTGATCTGAACTTACATGGCGGCGAAGACAACACATTATTCTCGGTTTACAACTCGACCGTAACGGCTATGGGTACGCGCCACCTTAGGCGCTGGCTACACAGACCCGTAAGGGTCCGCTCTGTACTCGAAGATCGCCTGGATGCTGTCTCGCGCCTAGCTCAGAACTATGCGTTTGAGACAACGCGACAGGCATTCAAGCCCATCTCAGATCTTGAGCGCATCTTGGCAAGAGTCGCATTGCGGTCTTCACGGCCTCGAGACCTCACGCGTCTGCGGGATAGCCTATGGGCGTTACCGGCACTAATCGCAGCCACGCCACAAGACACCAATCTACTTCAAAGACTGCACAGTGATGTAGGTCAGTATCCCGAGCTCTGTGGGCTTCTGAGAAGAGCTCTTGTTGAGTCACCCCCTGTAGTCATTAGGGATGGTGGCGTTCTCGCTGAGGGCTATGACGAAGAGCTTGATGAACTGCGGGGTATTAATGAGAACGCAGGTGAATACCTGGTTGATATTGAGCGTCGCGAACGGGAGGCCACCGGGCTATCGACCCTCAAAGTCGGTTACAACCGGGTTCATGGGTATTACATCGAAATCAGTCGACAGCAGTCGGATCAAGCCCCTGACACCTACCAGCGCCGGCAGACGCTCAAAAACGTGGAACGATTCATCACACCCGAGCTGAAGCAGTTCGAAGACAAAGCCTTGTCCAGCCGAAGTCGCGCCCTGGCGCGAGAAAAGTTCCTGTATGAGGCGCTGGTAGAACGAATCGCAGTTGACCTGCTGCCGCTACAAACGACATCGCGAGCCATCTGCGATCTCGATGTAATCGCCTGTTTCGCCGAGCGCGCTGATGCTCTATCACTGAGCCGTCCCTCGTTTAGCGACGAGGCACAGCTCGATATCTCGAATGGGCGACACCCCGTTGTTGAGCAAGTCAGCGATAAGCCATTTATCGCCAACAATACCCTGCTCAACCAACAGAGGCGCATGCTGCTTATCACGGGGCCCAATATGGGCGGTAAATCAACGTACATGCGGCAAAACGCGCTCATTGTTCTCTTAGCGCATTGCGGCGCTTTTGTGCCAGCCGACAGCGTTGCCTTGTCACTGGTTGATCGAATCTTCACGCGTATCGGTTCTTCAGACGATCTGGCAAGCGGCTTGTCCACTTTCATGGTCGAAATGACCGAAACGGCCAATATCCTGCACAACGCCACGGAGAAAAGCCTGGTGCTCATGGATGAGGTTGGTCGAGGCACCAGCACGTTTGATGGGTTGAGCATCGCCTGGGCATCGGCCGTTACACTCGCAGAACGAGTCCGGGCGCTTACCTTTTTTGCGACCCACTATTTCGAGCTGACAGCCCTTCCTGATGATCACGCCTCAATGGCCAACGTTCATTTGGACGCTACGGAACACGAAGACCACGTTGTGTTCATGCATCACATTCAAGAGGGACCTGCAAATCGCAGTTTTGGTCTAGAAGTTGCTAGACTAGCGGGTGTTCCGGCGGGGGTTTTACTTCACGCTCGGCAGAAACTTGGCGAACTCGAGAGTCAACAGGTGATAGAGCGTCCACCGGCCATAGGTGGGCAAGAAGATCTTTTCAGTGCACCCACAGTCAATAGTCCAGTCCTAGACGTCTTGTCAGACATTGATCCTGATGAACTATCGCCCAAAGAGGCGTTGGACGCACTGTACATGATGAAAACTTTACTAGACACATAGTTCGCCTTAAAATTTTGACACTCGCCGCGGTAAATTCGTAAGTAAAGCGGGTATTGGGGGAAACACTATGACATTCGTCGTTGGCGAAGACTGCATTAAATGTAAACACACGGACTGCGTGGAAGTGTGTCCAGTGGACTGCTTTTACGAGGGTCCAAACTTTTTGGTGATCCACCCGGATGAGTGTATCGACTGCGCGCTCTGCGAGCCCGAGTGCCCCATTGACGCGATCTTTTCCGAAGATGAGTTACCCGCAGACCAGGAAAACTTCCTTGAACTCAACGCGGAACTCGCCGAGATCTGGCCCAACATCACTGAAAAGAAAGACGCGCCAGCTGACGCCGCTGATTGGGAAGGAAAACCCGGTAAACTTGCGCTCTTGGAGCGCTAGTCGTCAGACGAGCAATTCCTCTTCCGAGAGCCCTTCACGCAACGCGGCGCGCCTGAGCCTCGCCAATGCGTCAATCTGTATCTGCCTCACCCGCTCTCGGGTGAGGCCAACCTCATCCCCTACAGCCTCCAAGGTTGAAGCTTCATAGCCCATCAGTCCGAATCGCCTAGCCAGTATCTCACGCTGACGATCTGGAAGATCATCGAGCCACTCTCCGAGACACCCCTCGACCTTCTCGTCATCGACGAGTGAAAGCGGATTATCCTCCACATGTGAAGGGACGGTATCAACAAGACTTCGCTCACTGTCATCGGACAGTTGGTTGTCAACGGAGGTGATTTTTTCGGACAGCTTCAGTAGTTTGCTCACCTCCCCGGGGTCGCGATCGAGGGAGTCGGCGATTTCGCTCGTCGACGGTTCGCGCCTCAATGAGCTCCTCAACTCACGCGTGCATCGCACAATCGTATTGATGTCTTTCTGGATATGAATCGGTAGCCTAATTGTTCTACCCTGGTTCATCAACGCACGCTCAATGCTTTGACGAATCCACCACGTAGCGTAGGTAGAGAATCGAAAGCCCCGCTCCGGATCGAATTTTTCAACGGCGCGCATCAACCCGAGATTCCCCTCTTCAATCAGGTCAAGAAGTGGTAGACCACGATTCGTGTACCGTTTCGCAACCATCACCACTAGCCGCAAATTACTATTGATCATCCTATGGCGCGCCGCCTCGTCGCCGGCTAGAGACGCCCTCGCGACACGAATCTCTTCAGCCGCTGTTAGGAGCGGTGTCGATCCAATCTCGTTGAGATACAGCTGTAACGGATCAGCATCGCGCGGTGAACCCGAAGGGCCCTGTGAAGCACGCCTTTCGGTCGTTTCATTTTGAAAATTTAATGCGGCCCCATTGGCTGCAGGTGCCTCAAGTGTTTCCAGATCTGCCATGAGAGTGTTCCCCCTCGTTGGCGACCCACACTCCTACCGACGTCTGGGAAGCAATGTCAGCGGGTCTATAGGTTGCCCCCGCCTACGCAACTCGAAGTGAAGTTTCACTGTATCTGTTCCACTGCTGCCCATGGTCGCAATCTGCTGCCCTGCCTGTATGCTCATGTTCTCCGAGACTAGCAATCGCTCGTTGTGACCGTAGGCACTCAAGTACGTATCATTGTGTTTAATGATGAGTAGCGAGCCGTAGCCCGTTACGCCCGCCCCGGCATAAACTACTTTTCCTGCCGCCACAGCCTTTACCGGGTCGCCCCGCTTACCGGCAATATCGATGCCCTTGTGTCGATTGCTCAAATACGTTCGAACAACCTTCCCTGCTGAGGGCCAGCGCCAGCGCGACACAGGTTGTGACTTTTTCACATTATCACTAGGCTCCTGCAACTTTGATGACGGTTTAGTTACTGGTGTCACTTTTGACTGCTTCGAAGCCGTTTTGTTTGTTTTTTTCGACGGTGAAGAAGCTTTGACCACAACTTTTGGTTTTTTTGTCGTGGGCTGAGGCGCTGGTTTTTCTGTTCTGAGCGTCTGCCCTACTTTAATGATATAGGGCGACTGAATGCCGTTTCGTGCAGCTAACTCGCGGAAATCGATACCTAACCGAAAGGCGATAGAATACAGCGTGTCACCTTTCACCACGACATAGGGTTTACCCTCTTCAAGCTTGGAGCCGTAATCCTTACTGTGGGTGGTATTACCTTGGCTTTGGTCTGTTTGTTCCCAGGGTCGCAAGTTATCGGGATCTGTTCCCGAGCAGCCTGTAATCCATGTCATTAACACGAGGGTGACTAACAGCACACGCATGGCAGGAGCATTGACCAAGACCTAGTGCTCGACAGACCCGACTGACAACAGCAGTGAAACGAGTCCAGCACCTAAACTAAAAGCAAAAAGGCAGAGCCAAAGCATAGGCTCACCTACCAATTCCTCGTAGGTCTGAGGCAACACGGGCACACTCTGCACGACACGGTTTTCACCGTGCCGATCAACTATCGATGTTATTGGTTGCTGCCAAGGCCACAACATAATGACTGAACCCAAGAGAAAGCCATAAAGGATTGCCATGGTGGCCCGCCGAGCGCGCGCCAGCAGCGCTCTTAGCAGGCGAGAAAAGACTAGCAGCCCACAGAGACAACCCATCGCGAAAAGACCAACGGTAACCAGATCAATATTGACGAGCGCACCGATCACCGGTTGGTACATCCCCATAATGAGCAACAGAAAACTACCCGAAATGCCCGGCAGTAGCATGGCGGATATAGCAATAGCACCGGCCAAGAAAACACTGACGGGGCCAACGGGCAGCTGAGTTGCCTGCACTAAACCGATGACCGTAGCTACGCCTGCACCTATGAGCCATAGCGCGTACTCACGTCCTGTCCAGTCGATGCGACTTGTGTAAAAGAGATGTATCGCACTAGCCAAAATCAAACCACAAAACAGCGCCCATAACGGTAGCGGATAATTCAGAAGTAACCAGTTAAGCAGGGAGGCTAGTGCGACGACAGACGACAAGATTCCCGCACCTACCGCGACCAAAAAGTTTCCATCGACATGGGCCCATGCGTCTTTGATCTTTCCTGACAGGACCATACGTAGTACGTCGATTCCGACACTGGCAATGGCCGCAATAAACCGATCGTAGATACCGGTAATGAGTGCGATCGTTCCGCCAGAGACGCCAGGCACAAGATCTGCCGCCCCCATCGCGACCCCGCGTAGATATAGTCCCAGCCAATGATGTCGACTAAGGCTCATCGTTGGAGCCCTTCGCGCATGGGAACAAAGAAAACATCTTCAATAATCGTTTCTTCGAACCCCTCCTCGGCTAACTGAATCTGTACAAGCTTCTGTGAATCGCCACCCACTGGCAGAAGCAGTAGGCCGCCCAGCGCAAGCTGAGAGAGCAAGTTCTCGGGTACTGTCTCAGGTGCAGCGGCGCCCAGAATGACATCGAAGGGCGCAAACTCTTCCCAACCCTCAAAGCCATCACCATGCTTACAACGTACATTTCGCGCCTTGAGTTTGCGAAGGCGCACCCGCGCCTTGTCCAGCAACGGCTTAATTCGCTCAACCGAGTAAACTTCATCGGTCACCTTCGACAAGACCGCACTTTGATAACCGGAGCCCGTACCCAGTTCCAACACCCGTTTTGGCCTGCCAGCCTGTAGAGCCAGCTCCGTCATCCTCGCAACGATGTATGGTTGACTCAGGGTTTGATTGAATCCAATCGGTAGTGCGGTGTCTTCATAAGCTCTATGGGACAAAGCTTCATCAATGAAGAGGTGTCTAGGCGTCTCTGTCATTGCTTCGAGCACCTGCTCGTCGACAATGCCCTGTTCCTTCAAACGCTCAATGAGTCTCAGTCGCGTTCGTTGCGACGTCATGCCGATACCGCGAAGATCAGTCACTGGAGTGGACTCTCCTTTAGCAACACGACCGCGTGCACTGCAATCCCTTCCTCTCGTCCCACGAAACCCAGCTTTTCCGTTGTCGTCGCTTTGACATTGATTTGATCTATATCGCCGCCTAGATCCTCGGAGAGATTCTGACGCATGGCGGCAATATGTGAGGCGAGTTTAGGTGCTTGCGCAATAATCGTGAGGTCGGCATTGCCCAACGCGAAACCCCGCGCTTTAACCAGCGCCACCACCTGCCTCAACAGCTGTCGACTATCAGCGCCCTCGAAGGTTGGATCATCATCAGGGAAATGGCGCCCAATATCACCGAGTGCAAGGGCACCCAACAAGGCATCGGTGAGCGCGTGAAGTGCTATGTCACCGTCCGAATGCGCCATCAAGCCATTTTGGTGCGCGATACGAACACCACAAAGCATGATGTGATCACCGTCGCCAAATGCGTGCACGTCATAGCCATGACCAATTCTCATGAGTCGATCTCCTCTGCCATGCGCCGCAAGATAATCTCTGCAAACTCCAAATCGACAGGCAGGGTTACTTTAATGTTGGTTGAGGGCCCCTCGAGAATCGACACAGGAAAGCCAGATAATTCCATGGCCATCGACTCATCCGTTATCGGCAACTGCTCGTTCAGTGCAGACGATAACGCTGTCTCAAGCTCAGATAACCGGAACATTTGAGGTGTTTGTGCCCGCCACACAACGCGGCGATCTAGAGACTCACTTACCCTCATACTCGAAGACACACGTTTCAATGTATCGGTGGAGGCTTGGGCAAGTACGGTACCCACTCCACTTTCGACCGTATGATCGATCAACTGTCGCAATACAGAGACCGAAATACAGGGACGCGCCGCATCGTGGACGAGCACCCAGTCATCGGCGCTCGCATACGGTGCGATGGCCTGAAGTCCTGATAGCACTGAATCTGCTCGCTCACTGCCTCCCGGTGCCCGGAATACCCGCGGATCTGAAAGGCTCTCGATGGAGTCGGCACGTCGATCACTCGGGTCCAAAACGACCACCAAACCGCGTATATCGGGACAGGCCAACAAGGCACTCAACGTATGCTCGAGGATCGGTACACCATTGACCAGAAGGTACTGCTTTGGCGCTTCAGCAGCCATTCGCCTGCCGCTACCCGCGGCCGGTACAACTGCCCAGACGCTACTGCTCACGGCGATTTCTCTTTGGTGTCATCATCAACAAAAAGAATAAACTCCTCTCCTTGCCGAACCAATCCGAGTTCCTCGCGCGCGACTGCCTCGAGCATCTCGTCTCCTTCTTGAAGCTCAAGCACCTGGCGCGCTAGCGCGTCGTTACGCTCTCTGAGCAGTTGATTACCCTCCTCACCCACGCGGACCTGTGATTCAAGCCCCTGTCGCTCGCGAATACCGCCTTCACCCAGCCATAGTCGGTACTGCAAGAGGAGCAGCAGCCCCAGGAGCCCTAGCAACAGGGGCCGCATTGGATCAGGCGCCTCGTTCCAATTCCGCTCTGCCTCGGTAGGGAGCGGTCATGCCGAGTTCGGCCTCAATACGCAAAAGCCGGTTATATTTTGCCACGCGGTCAGATCGACAAAGTGATCCCGTTTTAATTTGTCCTGCGCCCGTGCCCACAGCAAGATCGGCAATCGTGGCGTCTTCAGTCTCACCACTACGATGAGAGATGACAGCCGTGAAGCCCGCATCCTGAGCCATTTTGATGGCATCGAGGGTCTCGCTGAGTGAGCCTATTTGATTGAACTTAATCAGGATGGAGTTACCGATATTCTCGTCGATTCCGCGCTTCAATATGCTAGTATTGGTAACGAATAGATCATCACCCACGAGTTGGACTTTATCCCCGAGTTGCTGCGTGAGATAAGCCCAACCATCCCAGTCAGATTCATCCAAACCATCCTCAATCGATACGATGGGGTGAGCGCCAGCGAGATCAGCAAGATAGTCGGAAAATCCTTCGCTTGAGAAAGAGCGTCCCTCGCCCGACAGATGATATTCACCGTCTCGATAGAATTCGGAGGCTGCACAATCCAATGCCAGTGTTATGTCCTCGCCAAGGACATAACCCGCATTCGCTACCGCCTCACCAATGACCTCAAGCGCCGCAGCATTCGATGGCAAGTCAGGCGCAAAGCCGCCCTCATCGCCGACAGACGTCGCCATGCCACGCGCACCAAGCACTTCCTTAAGGTTGTGGAAGATTTCCGCACCCACTCGCAGCGCCTCTGCGAAGGATGTCGCGGATACAGGCTGAATCATGAACTCCTGAATATCGACATTGTTATCAGCATGCTCTCCACCATTGAGAATATTCATCATGGGTACAGGCATCGTCAGCTGCGTGGTGCCGACAAGATTAGCGATATGCTGATACAACGGTATTTTTGCCGATTGGGCCGCGGCGCGGGCGGTCGCTAACGAGACGGCCAAAATAGCGTTTGCGCCATATTTGCTCTTATTGGGCGTACCGTCGGCATCAAGCATGCGCTGATCGACCGCACGCTGATCCATGGCATCATGACCAATCAAACATTCACGAATCGGTCCGTTAACGTTGGCAACAGCGGCCAGCACGCCTTTACCCAAATAACGCGAAGGGTCAGCATCTCGCAATTCAAGCGCCTCTCGCGAACCTGTGCTTGCGCCTGATGGTGCATAAGCTACACCAACGGTATCGTCATGCAAGGTGACCTCGGCCATCACCGTAGGGTTACCTCGAGAGTCCATGACCTCAAACGCCCGAATATCGATAATTTCGCTCACCACTTACTCCACTTAGTGTCAGTTAATTTCTAGTTGAGGTAGCCCTTTGACGAGATCGTCGATGGCTTTTATTTGTTCCAAAAATGACCGCAGCTGTTGCAATGGCAAAGCACTGGGCCCATCACACAACGCCTTATCTGGATCCGGGTGCGATTCCAAAAAGAGTCCTGCTAGGCCGGTTGCCATACCGGCCCTAGCTAGCTCGACTACCTGAGATCGGCGGCCACCTGAGGCTGCATCACCGGGATCTCGACGCTGCAATGCATGAGTAACGTCAAAGATGACCGGCACGTTACCCGTCGTTTTGCGCATAACGCCAAACCCCAACATATCGACCACCAAGTTGTCGTAGCCGAAGTTGCTGCCGCGCTCGCAGAGGATCAGACGGTCATTGCCACACTCTCTGAACTTATGAACGATGTTGCTCATCTGTTCAGGGCTCAGAAACTGAGGCTTTTTGATATTGATGGCGGCTCCTGTCTCTGCCATAGCTCGCACAAGATCTGTCTGGCGCGCTAGAAAAGCTGGTAGCTGAATAATATCGACCACGCTGGCGGCAGGTGCGGCCTCTTCCGGCGTATGAACGTCGGTAATGGTGGCCAGGCCCGTGGTCTTTTTGACCGCCTCAAAGATCGCAAGTCCTTTCTCCAGTCCGGGACCGCGAAACGAGTTGATCGAGGACCGGTTTGCCTTGTCATAAGACGCTTTGAACACGAGAGGAATATTTAGCTCAGCGCATATTTCCTTGTAAGTACCCGCAACGTCGACGGCAAACTGTTCCGACTCCAAGACATTGACCCCACCAACGAGGACTAAGGGTTTGTTGTTAGCAAATGTGACGTCGCCAATGCTGACGGTCTTCTGCGCCATCAGTGCTTCACCTCAACCGCCGCATTAATGAAGCTTGAAAACAGCGGATGGCCGCCGCGCGGGTGGGAAGTAAACTCTGGGTGGAACTGGCAGGCCACAAACCAGGGGTGATCGGCAAGCTCAACCATTTCCACCAGACCTTGATCCTGCGACCAGCCCGAAATCGTCATTCCCTCGGCCTCGAGCTTTGGCACCAGCGTGTTGTTCACTTCATAACGATGTCGATGACGTTCCCTAACGACGTCACTACCGTAGATCTGACGGGTCTTCGTGCCGTCTACCAGAGAGCAAGTCTGTGATCCCAAGCGCATCGTGCCTCCCATATCCGAGTGCTCATCACGAACTTCGATATCGCCCGTTTCTGTTTGCCATTCGGTGATAAGGCCGATGACGGGGAACGGAGTATCAATATTCATTTCGGTCGAATGCGCGCCTTCGAGGCCACACACGTTTCGAGCAAACTCAATCATGGCCATATGCATGCCTAGACAAATACCGAGGTAAGGAATCTTGTTTTCCCTCGCGTACTTCACTGCTGCAATTTTGCCTTCAATGCCGCGGTCGCCAAAGCCACCGGGGACCAAAATAGCGTCCAGCGTTGCCAAAATATGGGTTCCCTGCGTTTCGAGGTCCTCCGCATCAATGTATTCGATATCAACGTGCGTATTGGTATGCAAACCCGCATGCCCGAGGGCCTCATTGAGCGACTTGTAAGCATCAATGAGATCAGTGTATTTACCCACCATTCCTACTTTCACCCGAGCGCGTCGCTCGGCGAACTCTCTAGCGACAACATCATCCCATTCGGTGAAGTCAGCATCGCTGGGCGACATGCCAAACCGCTCGAGAATGTAGTCGTCGAGGCCCTTTTCATGCAGATTTTTTGGAATCTTATAAATCGAATCAGCATCCAGCACAGGAATCACTGCCCGCTCTTCAACGTTGGTAAAAAGCGAGATTTTTTCGCGGGCGCTGTCATCGATATCAACAGAGCATCGGCACAACAGTACATCCGCCTGAAGACCTATGGAGCGCAATTCCTTGACCGAGTGCTGAGTTGGCTTAGTTTTAATTTCACCCGCAGTAGGAAGGTAGGGCACCAGGGTGAGGTGCATGAGCAATGCGCGCGATGCACCCGCCTCGAGCTTCAACTGCCTCAGCGCTTCCAGGAACGGTTGGCTTTCGATATCACCGACGGTACCTCCCACCTCAACGACAGCCACATCGGCCCCCTCGGCACCCGCAATCACACGTCGCTTGATCTCATCTGTGATATGAGGAATGACCTGAACAGTTCCGCCTAAGTAGTCGCCCCGACGCTCTTTTCTCAAAACCTCGTCGTAAACCTGACCGGTGGTGAAGTTATTGCGCTTGGACATTGTAGCGCGGGTGAAACGCTCGTAGTGACCGAGATCCAAATCTGTCTCCGCACCGTCGTCGGTAACGAAAACTTCCCCGTGCTGAAACGGACTCATCGTTCCCGGATCAACGTTGATATAGGGGTCTAATTTCAGAAGTGTTACTTTGAGGCCGCGCGCCTCGAGCACAGCAGCGAGCGATGCCGCCGCTATTCCTTTTCCTAACGAGGAAACAACACCGCCGGTAACAAAAACGTATCGCGTCATGAACTCCACCAAAGCAAGAGGAACTGTGGGGCGGCGAACAAACGGTTGCCGACAGCATAGCTCCGATGGGAGTTCAGCTTACCAAAGAGTCTTCAATCGCTCAATTTAGAAAGGCAATTTTTGGAGGCGTCCAAACCGGTACTAATCCTCCTTTACAGAGGCTCAATTTTGAGCAGTCTGATGCCAGCCCAACATCAGGAATGGCAATGATCTCATCACCGACTTGCACCAGGGGATAACACCCTCGTAAATAGGGCGGGACGCCCGCTTCCTGGAGCCATTGCCCTATGGACCGCCGCGACCGCTGCCCAAGCGATACAGCCTCTCCGGGGCGCGGTGCTCTTAACCGAATGGAGACACCCGGGGGCAATCCAATGTCTGCCTTATGCCATGCAATAGAGCCCCATCTGCCTGCGAGCGCGCCACCGACCTCACATGAAATATCGAAGTCACGATCAATGTCTACGGGATAAAGATGGATACCCTGACGCCATCGCTGCAAAAGATAGCCCCCTACTCTCAATTCAGGCAGCTTGTCTCCCTGAGCGTGCGTGCACTGACGAGCGAACTCCTCTAATGCCACAAACTCAGGTGCAGGGGCATTTACTTCTTTTAGCCATCCATGCAGCGCGCGATGCAAGCTTTTCGCATCGTAAAAATCCATGGGCAAATAGGGCCCGCCATACCGGGTGTACTCGGTTAGGTTGTCAAAATCTTCCGATGCGGCGAGCTCACCGCTGAGTCCCGCTGAACGGGCAAACCCAGAGCGGTAACCGGGCCATCGAGACTCGATGAGCGGCAAGACCTCGTGTCTTAGGAAATTACGATCATAGCGCGTGTCGTCGTTGCTCCCATCATTCAAATAACCGAGCTCGTGGGAGCCTGCGTAGTCCTCAATCTGGTCTCGGGTTATGGACAGCAAAGGTCTCATGAGCAACCCCCTGCCCAATGGTCGTTTTTTGGGTATTCCAGCCAGCCCCGAAGGCCCTGCTCCTCGAATCAGGCGGAACAATACAGTCTCAACCTGATCATCGAGATGATGGCCGAGTAAAAGGACGTCCCCGTCCGATAGGAAAGATTCAAATACGGTGTATCTAGCATCGCGCGCTTGCGCCTCAGGGGATGCTCCCGCATCAACGGATACAACCCGCTCATGAAATTCAACGCCGAGGCCGGAAGCGACGGATGCACAGTGCGCGGCCCATGCATTGGCGTCTCCATGAAGACCATGGTTAATATGCAGCGCAATTATGGGAGGTAAGGCTTCTGTCTGGGAGAGCTCAACTAACGCATTGAGCAGGCTGTGACTGTCGGCACCACCCGAAAACCCAACAAAGATTCTGCTGGCTGTTTGCAGTGAGTCGAGTTGAGCAATCAGTGCCGGAAGCAGCGCCATGACGCGATCATGCGCTACCGTAGGCCATCAATCGCTGATACCGAGACTCAACTAAGCTATCCATGTCAGTGGCACATAAACGGTCTAGCTGACCCGAAACATGGTCTCGGATGCGACGTGCCATCTCTTCGACATCACGGTGTGCACCGCCCAGAGGTTCTTGGATGGTCTTATCGACAATGCCATGCTCCTCGAGCGTCGATGACGTCACACCCATCGCCTCGGCCGCTTGTGGCGCGAATTCACTGCTCTTCCAAATAATATTTGCGCAACCCTCGGGCG
>CACMGJ010000010.1 GCA_902613175.1 Halieaceae bacterium
ACATCATTAAAGGCCTGATCACACCGAGTATCCCCGGAAATGGCGCGTTGGTTGTAGTCGGTCTCATCGGGACGACGGTCGTACCCTACAACCTGTTCTTGCACGCCTCGACGCTGAAACGTCATGTCGCACAGGGCGTGACGTTAACCGAGGCACGACGTGACATCACTGTCTCGGTCATTGGTGGAGGCCTTATCACTTTATGCATTGTAATAACGGCAGCTGCCGCACTTCATGGTGCGGGGACGTCTGTGACATCGCTAAACGACCTAGCACCCACGCTGGCACCATTACTGGGTGACTCATCCAGCATCTTTCTCGCCACTGGTTTCTTGGCGGCGGGATTGTCGTCCGCTATCACCGCACCGCTTGCTGCAGGCTATGCTGTCACTGAGATCGTCACGTTACACCCCGAATTGAAAGATCGGGGTTTTCGCTGGACCTGGCAGTCCGTGATTGTCATCGGTGTTCTATTCGCCAGTCTGAACGTAAAACCGCTGCAATTGATTCTGCTGGCGCAAATAGCGAATGGTGTGCTGCTGCCAATTATCGCAATCTTCATACTTTGGGTTTCGAACGACAAAACGTTGCTTGGCGAGCGCTCAAATAACGCGGCGCAGAATCTTCTGGGATGCCTGGTGGTGGGTATCACACTCGCGCTCGGCTTACGCAGTATCTTGCTGGCAGCAGGATGGCTCTGAGATGTCGCGACACATCGATTTGAATTGCGACATGGGTGAAGGTGCAACCGAGGCCAGCGCCGCGCTCGATCGCGAATTGATGCGATTCATCAGCAGTTGTTCGATCGCCTGTGGTGGGCATGCTGGATCTGAGAGCACCATGAGGCTCACGGTGAGGTCTGCGCTCGAGGCAGGTTTGCGAATAGGCGCGCACCCGTCCTACCCTGATCGAGAAAACTTTGGCCGCCAGACAATGCCAATAACACCGGATGCCCTGTGCGCAGCGATATCCGAGCAGGTCTCTGTATTGCGGACCATTGCTGACGAGCAAGGAGGCAAGTTGAGCTTTATAAAGCCTCACGGAGCGCTTTATAACGATATGGTGCGCGACGCTGACCTTGCGGCGCTGGTCATTTACACCATTAAATACATTGATCCGCGGTTGCAGATCATGGGTTTGGCTGGGAGTCATTGCCGCGCAATCTGCGAGGGTCTGGGGATGCAGTTCATTGGCGAGGCGTTTGCGGATCGCCGCTACGCCGATGACGGCCAGCTAAGTCCCCGATCACAAAATGGCGCTGTGATTACCGAGTCCGAGACAGTGGTAGAGCAAATCATGTCGATTGTTGAGCATGCGCGAGTCGGATCTATCAACGGTAAGTGGCTACCACTGCGAGCTCAAAGCATTTGCGTCCACAGCGACACACCGGGTGCTTTAGAACACCTAACGCTCATCAGTAACCACCTGATCGCCCGCGGTCTAACCATCGGCGTAACATGACCCTATCTCTCGCATTCAAGATGGTGATTCGACCCTTCGGTGATTCAGCCCTGCTCATCGATATCGATGCCGGGAGTACCGATGCGTCAAGCGACATCGTAATGGCCCTGAATGCTCAACTGTCACAGCAGCGTACCCGCGGTATTACCCAAACGACGCCAAGCTACAACAGCCTACTCGTCTGTTTTGAGCCCGAGCAAGTGCAGCACTCCGACCTGCAAGCCAAGATCCATGCCATCGCAGATACCATCAACATCGAAGATATATCGAAGGGAAATCAGTGGTCTTTACCGGCATGCTTCGACGGGTCCTACGCGCTCGACTGCGTCGCACTCGAGACGGAGCTATCGCAAGACTGGCAGTCCATCGTTGATTGCTTTTGCGCTGCGGAATATCGCGTCCATGCGGTTGGTTTTCTTCCCGGCTTCACTTATTTGGGGAATCTCCCGGACGCACTGCACTGCTACCGTCTGCGGGATCCGCGAGCAACTGTGCCTGCGTCATCGATTGCCATTGCCGGCACTCAAGCCGGCATTTATCCCTTCGACTCGCCGGGCGGATGGCGGATCATAGGTCGACTTCCCTTCACTGTCTTCCAAGCTCAGGCTGACCAGCCAGCGCTATTTCAGGTCAACGATCGAATCCGCTTTGAAGCCGTCACTCCCGAGGTATTCAAAGAGTTGGAACAGCGACCCATCGCGTCACTGATCAAGCAGGCGACCCGCCGGTGAAGCTTCAGTTCGTCACGAGTGGCTTAAGAACGACTACACAAGATTTGGGAAGGCCCGGCCATACGCATATTGGCGTACCCATGGGAGGTGCGCTCGATAGAAGTGCAATGCGGTTCGCGAATCAGTTAGTGGGGAATGCCCTCGCCGCGCCGGTTTTGGAGGTCACGCTCTCCGGACCGCATTTACGCTGCCTTGAAGCCGGACGAGTTGCGCTTATCGGAAGCGGTTTTGATCTGCTGCTTAATGGTGAACCGCAGCCTGCGCTGCTTCCAACCTCGGTCAACCCGGGAGACGCGCTCATAATCAAGTCATCGGGAAACGGATGTCGCGCCTACCTATCAGTCTCAGGCGAGTGGCACGCTAAGCGTTGGTTGGGAAGCGCGAGCGCCCTCAGGATCGGAAGTCATGAGCTCGTGCCAGGCGCAGTCTGGACGAGAGGCGATATTCTAGAGACACGAGATAGGTCAGTAGAACCGTGGCCATCCGCGCTGCTTCCCCCCCAACCACCCAGCAATATCATCAAGGTGTCACCAGGCCCTGAGTACGAGTGGCTGGACGATCATGGCCAATCGCAGCTCCTGTCCAAGCGCATCCTGGTGATCGATCCGTCGAACCGAGTTGGTTTGCGCACCGACACCCAAATCCAACTGCGCGAGGACAAGCGCGACACTGAAATGGTGTCCTCGGGTGTTCAGCCCGGTACGGTGCAACTGACCCACGCAGGGCAAGCAATCATCCTGATGAGAGACGGGCAAACGATCGGCGGCTACCCACGCGTACTGCAGTGCGTTAGCCAGTCGCTAGACCAGCTCGCACAGATAAAGGCCGGTGATGAACTGATGCTCAGTTTGACCGATAGTTAAGAACCTACAGATCACCGGGAACAATATTGATGGGCGACGACCAGGCACGCTCTTGCAGTGTCTTTGCCAAATCCGGTCGCGGCTCTACCCCCGCCCAAATAGCGTCCCACGTCGACCACCGACAGGTTGGATTCTCGATAACACGTGCGTAATAAAAAGCACGAGTCTCGGAATCGAAGTCTGGATCGCTCCATAGCGCTGAGAGTTGGGCATCACCCGTCTCCCGATTGATGGCACAACTTGAGATATCCACACGCGCACCGTTATCTGGACATCGGTTGGTTTCAGGGTCAACCGACGCACCTTTGGCACAGGCAACATCGATGACATCCTCGTGGGTCTGCCCTGCTTCATCTACCCAGCCTTTGATCACTTGCAATCGCTGCAGTGGTGCGCTGGATGGATCGGCCGACGCCATGATCAAGAATTTGGGTGCACCCTCTCCCTCCTCCACCATTTGAAGATCAGCACCCATGGTCACACCGGCCTCGTAAGCCCGGTCAATCCCGTCTGGCGAAGACATCATGGATTCCTCGAGATCGGCCCCGGCAAAAAAACGGATTTGAATGCGAGGACCCGATGTCGCAAAGACTTCTTTTCGTCTGAAAGCGGCGTACAGTGAGTCACGGGTGTTCTCTTCTGCCCAAGCTGCCGCCAGTCCCGATGCACCAAACGTAGGCGTCGCACCGATGATATAGACCTGACCGTTGATCTTCGAGTAGCCAGCGCCACCGCGAGGCGATGGATTAGTCACTGCGAGCACACGACTTCCCCAATAAAAGGTTTGCGCATCCAGACCCGTGTAGGGTACCGAACCACGCTGGACAGCTTCGCTCGACAGTAAGCCCAATTTAGAGACGTAGTTGTCTTCTTCAATCGCCGCTGCACCTGAGTGAGTGTCGCTCGAGCCAATGAAACCAAACTTGTAGGGGTTTTGGCCGCCCGCGTCTTCGATCGCTAGCCCGTTGAGTAAGGCTTCCCGAGCGTAAGAGCCATTAACCGCACTCAAGGCGTTAGTTGCGACTCGGTACGGCATGATCTCAAAGCCGGCAAATTCATCTCGTGTAGACAGCAGCGGGTGCGTCTCCGAAGTGCCTTTGACCTGGGTGATTTCGACAACGGGTTCGTTGCGCATGCGCTGTTCGGCGTAGGCATCATCCAGCGGATCGCCCGCCCAATCTTCCAACTTGAACATCTGGCCATTCGAGCCGTTCGAGTTGTGCGGGATGGACAAGCTCTCCACACCCATTGCCCGCAAATCATCCATCCAGTCCCACAAATCCTCAGGATTTACCGAATGAAAACGCGAGAATGGCTCTCGCGGTAAGCGGTCACTGCCCTTGAAGATCACGTTACGGTGCAGATTGCCCATGTCTTGGGTCGAAGCCGTGTATTCGTAAGCAACGAAGGTCGTAAAGTTACCTGGATCGTTGTGCTCATCGGCGGCGACAATAATGTCCGCCCAGGCGGATCGAATAACCCCGAGCACTTCATCCTTATCAATGTCGCCCGATCGCAAACTCCCCACCGCACTGGGCAGGAAATTGGTAAAGGTTCTGAGTCGCTTAATTATGCTGAAAAAATCGGTGTCGTAGTTATGCGGATCATTTAGCCCGTGATACGGCGCGGCAAAATCATTTTTAGAAAACTCGGTGACGGTCTCGGCCGATGCTTTCGCCAATCCGAGAAACATTGCATGGTCAGTCACCGCATAAAAATCGAGTGGCCGTGACAGCTGCATTTCGAAACCGCCAGGGTTGGTGATGGCCTCCCCCTTGGCAAAGCGATACGCATCATAGGGCGTGGCCTGTGTCCCCATGGCATAACCATCGAAGGAATACTCGGTGTGGACGTGTAAGTCACCGTAAAACGCCGTTCGTCCTTGAGGTACCGGGGTATCGCCTTCGGCAGTGGCGGTTTCGTCGAGACCACCTGGCTCTAGCAAAACGGTGTCCGCATCAAACACGCTGGCCATCCAATTCCCTGCGGGATCCTGATCGATCAATAGCTGATCGATCTCAGCTGTGCTGGCGATAACATCGGGGTTGTTATGGACATCCGCCATCGCACTGAAAGCCTCGCTCGACTGCTCTACGGGCTCACCCGAACAGGCGGCTAATCCACCGACTGCGATCAGCAGCGCGAGCTTCTTTGAAGAAATACCATCACGACGATTCCACATGTTTTGTGACCTCTAGGGCGACGAACGCAATTGTTATTGTTGGAGCACTAGCATAAATCAAATCGGGTGCTAGAAAACCTTTGCCCCCACTTACCGCAGTCTGAGTTACGTCGGCAAGCCGCGCTCGACCTGGGGGTGCTGCGATAACAGCAGCGCCGATAGGTTATGGATTGATCGAAACCTCTGTCCAACCCGAAGCCGTCAAATGAGAGAGCGTGCGTCGCTGTATTTTGGCAAGCACAAGATGATCAACCCGCTGCGGGCTGCACTCGATGACAGTGAACGTTTCCGGGGGATGCATCGTGATCTCTAGCGACTGACCCTCGCCTGACGTAAGCCCCGGCTCTGGCCAAAAAAACTGTGCTTTTGCCGCGTCCGACAATCCCTTCCAGAGGGTGTCACGGTGTAAGTCCGCGTCTGTCCCGTGGCTATGTGTCACAGCGCTACATTGCAGTCGAAACTGCTCTCGAGTGTGAGTGAAATACCAACTCACCTCCACATCAGGACACTGCGCTAGCTCTTCCACTTTTTCGCTTCGCGCATCCGTGATGATAAAAAACGAGGCTTCGGAGAGTGAGAATCCGCGAAAAACGACCATCCTCACCCTAGGCTTGCCGTCCAGCCCGAGCGTCGCAAATTGCACGTAGCGATTATGGGCATCACGACGATTTCCATTTATTGCGCGCTTGAGTTGTTGTAGCCATACCGGCGTCTCAACTGGAGTCATTACATGGCTATCCTATTAAAGCGGGCGCCGTTAAGCATAGCCTTAACCAAAGTGCATGAAGCCTAGATCTGCGGCATTAAAATTAGCCAGTGTTGGAAAGGTCTCGGCAATTTGAGACGGTGTCAGTCCGTACCAGCCTGCAAGGGTAGCCGCATATTGATCGACCGAGGTTGTCGGAATGATTCGGCCTTCACCAATGTCATCGTTACTCCCGATAGCGAGCTCTGGCATCGTGCCAAAAATTTTACCGCCATCGACACCATCACCCATGACCATTTGGTGGCTACCCCAACCATGGTCCGTACCATCGCCATTGCTGGTCAGAGTTCGACCAAAATCACTGGCAGTAAAGGTAGTGACCTTATCAGACACACCCAGCTCGACCGTTTCGTTGTAAAACGAGGTCAGCGCGTGATTGAGCTCGTTCATGAGCGTCGGATGTCGATTGATTTGATCACCGTGCGTGTCGTAGTCGCCGATGCCCACAAAAAAGATTTGGCGCTTCATTCCAAGCTGTTGTCGAGCGGCAATCAGATGCGACACCATCCTTAACATTGAGGCGAGACGGCTCGATCCATCGAATGCTGTCTGCGGAGCGCTCACTGCATTCAGTGCCTGGCGCAGCTCAATACCCAAATCGATAGAACGTCTTTGAGTGCGAGCGAATTCCGTCGCAAACAGATGAGACTGAGACTGTGCGAGCAAGGCATCGTAGGCGGCATTGCGTCTCACCGACCACTCCTCCGCATTGCCCGGCTGCAGGGACCAATAGTCGTTTACCCCACCTGCACCAATAGCGTAAGGCGCCTGAACACCGCCCGTCTGGAACGTATTCGATCCGCTCAAGGTGATGTTCATCGAGAGGTTCTGATTCGTATTGGTGTCGATCATAAGATCAGCAATGCGACTCGCCCAACCCTGACGATTCCGGTTCGACTGAAGGCTCAGCACAAAATTTTGCTGATCGTTATGAGAGAAAAGCTGCGGCGGCAGCTCCACCCGTTGATTAACGTAATCCGACTGCAGTGTGGGCTCGATCAACGTCCCCACATTACCAATGAGTGAGAGCTTGCCGTCGTCAAATAGGTTCTTCAGATCCGGCATCTGAGGGTGCAAACCGTAGTCGGCGGGTAAGCTATTAGTTGGATTTAAGGGCAGTAAATCTTCACGCGCTATCGCGAGACTGCGGCGCGTGTCAGCGTAGGTTGTGTGCTCGCCCAGCGACCTCGGGACCAACATGTTGAATGCGTCATTGCCTCCGTAAAGGAAGACACAAACCAACGCTCGGTAATCATCAGCGCCACCGACTTGCGCATGTGCCAGATTAAATTGTGTTGTCAATGCGGAGAGACTCGAGCTACCGACGGCAGCAAGTGCTGAGCGCCGAATAAAGTTGCGCCGGTCGATCATCGAAGGTTTGCATGCTTTCATCTGATTCACTCCTAGCGCTGCACGGCAAATTCGGGCGACATCCACATCAGATAAGTCGCTTCGGCCACTCGGTAGAGGCGCTGTTGTTCGTCATTGGGGTCAAACGGTTCAATGTGATCGGCGATCACGCCGCGCATGTCATCGCTCATACCACCTGCCATCATGAGAACATTGAGGTGGTCGAGCAGTTCATCCGTATTTTTTGCGAGCTCAATTTCATCCTCGAACTTCGCATACAAGCAACCGACCCCTGCTTCGAAGTCGAGGTTCTCCTCACAGCCATCGCGCAAAAAATCATAGGAGTTAAACACAATGGATCCACCCCAATTTGAGGCCATGGTGATGTTTTTTTCATTCAGAATCTGGAATTCAGGACTCACGACATCAGCGCCGCCAAAGGCATTGGCTGGCTTGTAATCCGGTCGGTAGAAATTAAAGACCGAGGGGGAACCGTAGGGTCTCTGACCGTAATCGTAGCCGGGCCCGAAAAATCGTATCGTTTCTCGCTCAACTGACCCGTCCTCAGTCAGCGGTTGAAAGGCCTCGACATGGAAAGCGCGCATCAAAGCGGAAAATTTGAGAATGGGCTCTTTGAGTTTACCGAAGGTCTCGCGTGTCTCTGGGCTAAGTTGCCTTGCCTCATCATCGAGCAAGATCGCTCGTGCAACGGCTTCCAGATCACCCTTCTCGCCACTGCCGTTGTCGTTGAACACCGCACTTACTCTGGCCACATACTCAGGTGACGGGTTACTGGTCACCAGACGCTGAATGAGTTGTTTACTCACAAAGGGCGCCACGTTCCGGTGCGCAAATACATTGTCTAACGCCGCATCAAGGTCCTGCTGAGCTGTCTGTCCCGCTGGCAAGACTTCACCGTTCAATAAGGTCTTTGTATGAGTATCGTGGTACGCCTCAAACGGCTTCATTGCCAGAGTCGTGCTCTCATTAAACCAGTCAGCCCAATACCAGTAAGGCGCGTTACTGTACATCCACCCTGTAAAGACGCTGGCAAAGGCTTTCGTGATCTCCTGATCGTAAGTTGGAATAGGGTTTCCACCCTCATCCAACCTGACAGTCCCATCATCATTCAGTTCGACCAAGCCAATCGTGAACAGTTGCATCATTTCTCGGGCGTAGTTCTCGTCCGGGCGAATATTGCGTGACGCATCTGCCTTTTCGTTACGCACCATACTGAGGTACTCGCCCATCATGGGATTTAGGGTCACCGCCTCCAGTAAGTCTCGATAATTTCCAAACGCGTGGTCGGTCATGATGTCGTGATAATTCGCTATGCCCCTTGCATCATTGAACAGCGCATCTGACAAATCAGAGATGACAAAAATCTGGCTCAAAGCGAAGGCAACCCGTTGGCGTAACTGGTCTTCGCCATGAACAAATCGCTCCCACAATATATCGCTGGTGAGCATGCGTTTCTGCCAATCGAGCTCCAAGTTTCGCTTGTTGCTCGGTTCTAAGCCCGAAGCCCGCATATGCGCATCGAGACCTTCGAGGATTAGTGAAGGCGTCGCTGCCACCTGTTCATCAATCCAGGCATCAAAATCACCATTGGATTCGTACAGTGCCTTGATTTCCGACTCGGTCGGACCAAAGGTCGCCTGAGTCAGAAAGCGCGTTACATTAAGCGCCCGCTCATTGCCCACCATCTCTCTGAGCTCTAGTGGCTCGGGCGGCGCAGGTGGGGGATTTGTCGCGGCTCCGCCCCCTGAAGACCCAGAACTGTCTACTACTGGAGTTGATATAGGAAGCGAAGACCCACCTCCCCCACCACAGGCAACCATCAGCACCAGTGACATAGCCACCACAAAACGACTGAATAACGCCACGATTTCCCCCATCTAATGCGTCAACTCCGACAGGGTAGCGCGGTTGGCCCGCGATACAAGCGCGTTTGGCCGATTTTGCTAGCCGCGCGTCCACATTGCGTTGACATCACTTTGCATGTACCCATCGCCTCCCGTGACCGGGACAGTCACACTTATAAAAGACTCTGGTCAAGACAATTGCGAGGCTGCCATGGCACGGCGAACCTATGAGAATGATGGCTTGAACGTCGAAACCGCAGATGACGTCGATGAATTGGTCGCAGACAAACGCCAGGGCTGGCGCGCCAATGCAGCTAAAGCTCGACGGCGACAGCGTCGGTACAAAAAGCGATTAACCAATGAGATTCGCCACCAATCAGGTATCACCAATGAGGGTGAGCAAAACTAGTTACAGCGCTCCAGCAATTACGTTCGAGAATCGCTTTTGTGGCTTCGACGCATCCACCAACTACCTCAAGGGGCTCCCCGCAACAGGTCACTGTGTCGACGATCCGAGCGATGGGCTTCAGCCCTTGCTCCTCGGCAAACTTGGACGAGCCAACCATTAGTGCGGCCGCGGCATCACACATCGCTGGCGAATTAGCCGCTGTATGAAGATGGCTAATCTCACTCAAGCCAGGAAATTTCGCGAGCTATACCTGATCAGATCCCGCCTTCCCCAAATCACCGAAAACACTGGGCATCGCGGCAAGTCGATCGGGGGTAAGCGAGGGTCTGACGCATTCATCGCTACAAACCAATCCCTTCGATGTCGCTATGGGCAGGATGGAGGTGAAGCGTTCTTCCTTTTGCGCGCGCAGTGCTCGCTGATGACTGCCGAACGCCACAGCATCGAGATCCGTGCGCGACATCTCCCCTCGAGAGGCAATGAGATCAGCACCCGCCCCCATGAGTAGCATCTGATGATTGACGCCAAAGTCGTGATCAGCGAAGACCCGGGCGCCGTCTGCCATTAGAGGTATCCGCGACATCATTTCTACACCGCCAGCCACCAATGCAGAGGTTTGCCCACAATTCACTTTCATTGCAGCCAGTGCAATTGCATCGATACTGGATGAGCAAAATCGATTGATCGTCATCCTGGCGACTGATGCTGGCCAACCCGCTCTTAAGGCAGAGGTTTTGGCGATGTTGGCCGCCTGTTCGCCCTGCTGGGTGACACAACCAAGAATGACTTCAGAAAGCGATACGGGATCGACTTGCGTGCGCAGCACAAGTTCATGGTAAAGCTGATCCAGCAGGTCGGAGGGAGAGAGTTCGTGAAGCCCGCCGGATTCCTTTGCTTCTGTTCGGGGGCTCCGCAGCGCCTCTAGGACAAACGCATCAATCAATCACGCACCCACACCTACCACCAGACTCGCGCAGGTGGTTGTGCTACCGCCCATGTTGAAGGTCAGTAAATTTCGCGCATCAGGTATCTGGTACGCACCTGCTCTGCCAGAAACTTGCTTCGCACAATCAAGCGCCATTCGAACACCGGTCGCGCCCACAGGATGGCCCAGTCCAATCAATCCCCCGCTGGCATTGATCGGAAAATCACCATCAATAGCAATACGACCAGCTTCCACGGCTTTCCAACTCTCGCCGGGTTTCGTAAAACCGGAATGATCTATCGCCATGTATTCGGTAACGGTGAAACAGTCGTGAGTCTCAAGCCCGTCCACCTCATCAGCAGCGCCAAAGCCTGCGCGATTTAATGCATCGGACATAGTCTTTGCTGCATGAGGAAAAATGAGATCATCGCCACGCGACCGCGCAAGCTTTGTCTCCAGAGAAATGGGCGCTGAGCAATGGCCCCAACCCTTGATACGCGGTATGTCCTGCAACTTAAGACCTCGTTTTTCGGCATGTTGCCGCGCCAACCTTTCGCTTGCGAGGACGATGCAGGCCGCGCCATCCGTAATCTGACCGCAGTCGAGTTTCCGTACTCGTCCCTCGATGACCGGGTTGAGTGTTTCATCACCACGAAAACTGCCTTCGGCGAACTGCCAAGCACGTGTTTGTGCATTCTCGTTCAACTTGGCATTGGCAAAATTGATTTCGGCTATCTGCGTTAAATGATCATCTCGAATACCGAAACGCCGGTCATATTCCTCGGTAATCAAATCGAACATAAACGGCCAGGGAAAGTCACAGCTGAGCGCTTCGTGGCCGTGTCACGTTGCCGCGCCTAAATACTCAGCACCGGTTTTACCGCTCACATTTCGCATGAGCTCAAGTCCAACCACACAGGCAGTCTCATAATGACCCGCCTCGATGTCCCGCATCGCACCGAGAATCGCCATTGAACCAGACGCACACGCTGCTTCGTGCCGAGACGTCGGCAACATCGCAAGTTCAGGGAATACTTGGCCGAAAAAGCCACCGATGAGACCTTGCCCGGCGAATAGATCGGCAACAAAATTTCCTACATGGCCGACCTCAATCTGGGCTGGTTCGATGCCTGCGTCCCTGATCCCATCGGTCAGTGCCTCGGTAAACATGTCATACACTTCAAGGCCTTCACGCGCCCAATTACGCGCAAAATCCGTCTGACTGCCACCTAAAATATAGACGTTGCTGCTCATGTCACGCCTCGATTTGTTATTTGTGTGAGGGATGAACGAATACTTTACTCGCTGCGTGCTATCAGCGCGAGTGAAACAGACTCTGCCTGTTAGAGGGATGAGGTATCCCTTATCAACGGAACTGCGCGAGATTGTGGTATGTGACCGCTCGAGCGGCACACCCGGTACCAGCCTTATCAACAACAACTCACATGACAAAAAAACCACCCGATGGGTGGCTTCTTTTGAGATGGTGGGTCGTGCTGGGTTCGAACCAGCGACCAATTGGTTAAAAGCCAACTGCTCTACCGACTGAGCTAACGACCCGAAAACTGGTGCAAGAGGGCGCGTATCCTACGGTTTACGCGCGAAAAATCAAGCCTTGAAAATTACCGTCCCATGTCGCGTGTTTACACGCCATAAGACCGGCGGGACAAAGCCGCAGAAACACCAAGACGAGCAATAACTCCGCGGCGCAGAACGCTTCTCAATCGAGGCTATCTAAAAAGTCCTTGGCCAATTGGGCCGCGGGATGTTGTTCCGCACCATAGTCGGCAATGACTTGGTTGAGATACTCCTTCGATCGATCTATGTTGCCCTTTAGTGCCTGGACTCGGCCCAGCTTGTAAAGCGCATCGGGGACCTTACGGTCGTTAGGGTATTGATCCAGCAACAACTGGAAATTCTGACGCGCCGACTCCGGGTCAACAGGCTCAATAACAAGATACAGCTCACCGAGCCAGTAGTGCGCATTGGGCGCAAATCGACCAAATGGATAACTGGCCAGGAAGGTATTAAACGCGTCAACTGCCGCCTCGAACTGTCGCTCTCTTACCAAGCCATACGCCGACTGATACGCCTCGCGCTCACCCGGCTGCACCTCGGCCACCGCCACTGGCACCACTGGTGACGGCACACTGTCATCGGGAGCTGGGATATCCGTTTCCTGGTCGCCTTCGATGACAGCCGATGGATCGACTGTCCCGATGGCCGCTAAACGTCGATCCACCTCAACGTAGCGTTCGAGAGACTGATCTTGCAGACGCATGAGCAGACTGGCCTGCTCTTCCACCAGCCCATTCAGCCGACGGATTTCTTCCTCTAGTTGCTGAACCCGAAGCGCAAGCGAACGTGAGCCCGTTGATGATAATGGAAGAGGCTGACTGCCGGTGAAGTCAGTAGAGGTGTCCGCCTGCGCGTAAGGAAGCACTGCCGCCTGCTCGGCCGCGGGCTCAACAGTGGTTACTTGAGCCACACTCGCCGATGCCCAAACAAAAAAGCCGGCGACAAGCGCCGGCTTCGTAACTCGTCGAAGAATCATAACGTCTTACTTGATCTCCACGCGTCGATTCTTCATCCAGCTAGACTCGCCTGAACCGTAAGCCACTGGATTTTCCTCGCCATAACTGATGGTTTCGATGCGATAAGCAGGAACACCACTGGCTACCATGTAATCACGCACCGCATTAGCACGACGCTCACCCAGAGCTAAGTTGTACTCTCGGGTGCCACGCTCATCCGTATGGCCCTCGAGTCGAACATTACCGCTATCGGCCATCATGAGAGCCACGTGTGCATCGATGGCAGCACTCGCGTCATCACTGAGTGATGAACTATCGTAATCGAAGTAGAAAACACTACCGGCGGCGGAAGCAGCGTCCATTAGACGACGCTTCTCTTCGCGCTTTTCAGCCATCATCATGGCTTTCTCTTTTTCAATTGCTCGCTGCTCGGCAGCTGCAGCCTCAGCCGCTGCGGCTTGCTCTGCGGCAGCACGTTCTGCCACAGCCTGCGCTGCAGCTTCTTCCTTAGCGGCATTGCTTGAGCACGCGCTCACTAATGCAGCCATCAAAACAACAGCAGCGGCTTTCCCCAAAGTATTTTTCGTAGTCATGGCGTGTTTCCTACACAGGTTTCTTGAATACTACCCATAATGTAGCGCATATATGTCCATTTGTTGAACATGTAGGCTCTTTTTTCATCATTGTTGCGGCAACATGGGAGACCAAGCAGGCTCCTGCACGCTACCCGAGCGCGCCGGCAAGCTGAATTTAACTCCCCCATCCACAGCGACCGCACCGAGCACACTCCGCTCACCTCGCTTAGTCGCATAAATAACGAGCGATCCGTTGGGCGCAATACTGGGACTTTCATCCAGCGAAGTTTCGGTTAAAACAGTGAGTCGCTCAGTGACTAAATCGAAGACGGCAATGTGAAAACGTCCGTCTCGCTGATGCACCAGAGCCACGTTACGACCGTCTTCAGCGACACGCGCTCGCGCGTTATATCGCCCCTCGAAGGTCACCCGCTCGATCTTGCCGGTAGCGAGTTCATAACGGTAAATCTGTGGACGACCCCCGCGATCGGAGGTGAACAGGAGCGACTTACCGTCTGGCATCCAGGTGGGTTCCGTATCGATGGCGTAATGCCGTGTCAGCCGGGTCAGTGCTTTTGTCTCAAGATCCAGGAGATAGATATCGGGACTACCATCCTTCGATAAGACTAGCGCCATAAACCTGCCATCAGGAGACCATACCGGCGAGTTGTTTAAGCCCTGAAAATTGGTCAACTGCTCCCGCTCGCCGGTGGCGAGTACTTGTCGATAAATAGCAGGGCGAGACGACTCAAAAGAGACATAGGCAACTTCTTTACCATCGGGTGACCAACTCGGTGCCAAGATAGGGTCGCGCCCTTCAAGAAGGACAATAGGACGTCGGCCATCGGCATCCGCAACTGTCAACCGATAGAAGTCTTTGCCCTCAGGATTACGCGTCACTGACACATAAATAAGCCGGGTTGCGAAAGCGCCGGGTATGCCGGTCAGCTTTTCATAAATCGCATCCGCGACGCCATGCGCCACCATGCGGGCCTCGGATTCGCTACCAACCACTTGACCTGAGAACAACTCAATACCTCGCTCGACATCGTGAAGCGCGAAATCAACACGTAATTGCGTGCCTTTGCTGACCCGACCGATCACTAAATACCGCGTCGCGATCGCTCGCCAGTCACGATAAAATATATCCGCTTTCGATGTCGGCAGACTCAACATGTCACGGCGGCTAACAGGACTAAACTGACCACTGCGCGCAAGGTCGGAATCGACAATCTGTGCAAAGTCGACGGGCGATGTACCCAAGCCATCCCAGGCGAAGGGAGCAATTGCAATCGAGGTTGGATTATCGATGCCGCGCGTGACTTGAATCTCGAGTTGCCCCCAAGCAAGAGACGAATAAATCAGGCTCAACAAAAGGAGGGTTATGCGCTGCGCCATACCTAATACCTCAGATCTTCTGGCTTGAATCGTAGGGGGAAGCGTCGAAAGTATCGCTCGAAATCGGAAATAGACAAGACTGTGACCTCTGGGAAGCGCGCCACGCGCTCAACGGCTGTAATCGTACTGCGATCAAATGCCGTACTTCCACTACTGCTGGATATCGAGATACCGACGACTTCACCCGTGGGTACCAAGCTGATAATGAGCAGCACCTCCATACCGTTTCTCGCCGACGGCGGCCGTCGCCAATTCTGAGTGATTCGCGCCTGCATTAATCCGGCAACCTGCTGAACCTCGTTAACTTCCTCGTTGGGCAGTTGCTCATCGGCATCGGGTAAATCTTCAAAGCCTGCCATCAACTCGCGTTGCAGCTCCGCAAGTCGCTCCTCCTGAGATACCTCAGGCGCAGACCCGGGCTGCTCAACGATAGGCTCAGGTGGTGGCGCCTCGATCTGTGGCGCCGGCGGAGGCGCGGGCTTTGGTTCGGGTTTCGGCTCTACCGCCTTCGGTTTGGGTTTGGATTTGGATTTGGGTTTGGGCTTTGGTTTTGGCTTAGATAACGAGACCAATGATGCCTGAACTACCTGTGGCTGCGCAGTGATCGTAGGCGAAGCAGTCGTCCACCCACCTTCCAGGGCAAAAACGAACAGCAGATGAACCAGTAACGCAACGAGCGCCGGAATTCCGAAAATGAGTAAACGATCCGAGTTCACTATCGCCTCGCAGGCGCCTCGGTCACCAACCCGACAGATGGCGCCCCTGCTTCTTGCAGCTCTGACATCAGCACCACCACCTCTCCATAGGAAACGGCGGCGTCACCCCAGACCATTACCGCCTTATCTGGGTTGCGCTTCAAAACGGTTGCGACACGCTGCTTGACGGTTTCCATGCTCAGTGCCTGATCATCACTGGTTCCCAAATTGAGGTATAGCCTCGCTTGCGCATCGATGGAGACAATGAGAGGTTCGGCGTCGCTGTCGGACACGGGCGAGGAGTCAGCCTTCGGCAAATCCACCTCGACACCCTGCATAAGCAGCGGTGCGGTCGCCATGAAAATAACCAGCAAGACCAACATCACATCGATGTAAGGCACGACATTTATTTCAGCGACGGCTCGTCGAGATCTCACTGGCTGTTGCCCCGCTTCTGAGCGTAACTCTGGCGTTGCAATAACCCCGAGAACTCATCAACAAACGACTCATAGCGATTGAGTAGCGCATCCGCCTTTGCCGCAAATCGGTTGTAGGCCAAGACCGCTGGAATGGCAGCAAATAGCCCCATAGCAGTCGCAATCAAGGCCTCCGAGATACCGGGAGCCACGGCCGCGAGCGTGGCCTGCGAGCTGGTAGCCAATCCTCGAAACGAGTGCATGATGCCCCAAACTGTTCCAAACAAACCGATGTAAGGACTGGTAGAGCCTACCGAGGCGAGGAACGGTAGGTGCCGCTCAAGTCGGTCGCTTTCGCGCATCAGGGCAACACGCATTGCTCGGCGAGAGCCCTCAACCATCGCCTCAGCATCCATATTTGGCTGGCGGGACAGCTTCGAAAACTCTTTGAAGCCGGCTCTGAACAGCGCCTCACCACCCGTGATATCGACGCCCTCTTCAATCGCATCCGAGCCCTCTCGGTAGAGCTGTGCGAGATCCATTCCCGACCAAAATCGATCCTCAAAATCGAGCAACTCTTCATTCGCACGCCTCAGAATGATCACTCTCTGGACAATCATGAACCACGATGTCACCGACGCGGCGACAAGTGTTGCCATCACAAACTTCACTGTGAGGCTTGCCCCAAGAATCAACTCGATAACGCTAAGTTCATCTGCCATTTTTTATCTCACCACTCCTCTCTCACTCAGATGCTCTAAGTAAGTAATTCGCGCAATCCCTTTGGCATTCGTTTCGGTTTCCCCGATGTGCCATCGGTAAGAGCCACTCTCACCTGTCCGCTTGCAAGCTCAGTTCCCGATCGAACGACGGACTGCCTAAAGTCGATCGTGGCAGCACCACTGTTAACCACCTCGGCGACCGCCTCAAGCTGATCATCCAATCGCGCTGGCACGTGATAATCGATCGCTGCGGAGGTGACGACGAATACCGATCCATCTTCCGTCACCGCTGTTTTATCGACGCCCAGCGATCGGATAAGTTCCGTGCGCGCACGCTCAAAATACTTCAAATAATTGACGTAATAGACGATGCCGCCTGCGTCAGTGTCTTCAATATAAACTCTGATGGGGAGCCGGTACTCAGGCATCACCCTGCTCACCGAGGTCCAAAGAAAGATTACTACCTGTCTCGAGTGACTTTGGTGGCGCCAATCCAAAATGCCGGTATGCCGCATTAGTCACAACTCTCCCCCGCGGGGTGCGGACAATCAGTCCCTGCTGAATAAGATAGGGCTCGATGACATCTTCGAGCGTTCCGCGCTCTTCGGATAATGCGGCAGCCAGGCTATCAATACCAACCGGCCCACCCTCGAACTTTTCGATCAGTGCGAGCAGGAATCGTCGATCGAGGTGATCAAAACCCTGCTCATCAACACTGAGCATATCCAGCGCCTGCTCTGCCATCAGTTGATTAATGACACCGTCACCTTTGACTTGCGCATAATCCCGAACACGTCGCATCAGTCGATTGGCAATCCGAGGGGTGCCTCGCGATCGCTTGGCTATCTCAAGCGCACCCGCGTCATCTGCCTCAACCTCAAGGATCGATGCGGCACGGGACAAAATGCGCTTCAGATCGCTGACCTCATAAAACTCCAATCGCTGAACAATGCCAAAACGATCTCTCAGCGGCGATGTCAGCAAGCCCGCTCGGGTCGTAGCGCCCACGAGAGTAAAGGGTGGCAGGTCTAATTTAATCGAGCGTGCCGCAGGTCCCTCCCCAATCATAATGTCTAGCTGAAAGTCCTCCATAGCGGGATAGAGTATTTCTTCGACGTAAGGACTGAGCCGGTGGATTTCGTCGATAAACAGGACATCGTTGGGTTCAAGATTGGTCATGATGGCCGCAATATCACCTGCCTTTTCTAGTACGGGGCCACTGGTGGTCTTGAGTTGCACGCCCATTTCATTTGCGATGATGCTCGCCAGGGTCGTTTTGCCGAGACCTGGCGGACCGAAGATGAGCGTGTGATCAAGTGGCTCACCCCGACCTTTGGCTGCCGACAGAAAGATCTCCATCTGCTCTCGGACAGCAGACTGACCGATATAGTCATTGAGCGTCTGTGGTCTGACCGCGCGATCGAGGGCCGTCTCGCGGTTATCAGCGGCACCTCCAGCGACTAAACGATCGGTTTCAATCACGGCATTCTCTCAGGCTCTTCATCGTATCCACACCATTATCGCATTGCCGTCTGAAGCGCGGCTCGAATTAGTGTTTCGCTGCTATCAATCTCATCCAAATCCACCGCCGACACCAATCTAGATGCCTCAGTGGGCTTGTATCCGAGCGCAACAAGTGCCTGTTCAGCCTCGGCCCGCATATCGGTGACTACAGGCTGTGCTGCCGTCACAGACGCGCCCGGAAGCACGTCGGATAGCCACTGCCCGGCTTTATCTCGCATCTCCACCAGCAATCGCTCGCCCGTCTTCTTTCCAACGCCGGGAAGGGCAACGAGTGCATCGACGTCATTTCGGTTCATGCAGGCGGCGAACTGCTCCGTATCCATGCGGGAAAGGATGGCCAAGGCGAGTTTTGGGCCCACACCATTCACTTTGATCAGGTCTCGAAACAGACGACGGTCGATTTCTCTCACGAAGCCATACAACTGCTGCGCATCTTCTCTGACCACAAAGTGGGTCAGGATGATGGTCTCTTCACCTACGGCAGGCAGTTGATAAATGGTTGTCATCGGGACGCGAACCTCGTAGCCAACACCAGCCACATCAATAATGACCTCAGGGGCCTGCTTGACCAGCAAAATGCCGCGGAGTCTCTCGATCATGGCTGCGTCCCCATTACTTTAATCGCCCTGTAGCGAAGGCCTGTGCTCCGGTCGCTCGTCTTACGGCCGCACCACTAATGTGACACAGTGCCGCAGCGAGTGCATCGCTGGCATCCTCTTGCGGCGTTGACGGCAGCTTGAGTAGACGTGTGATCATGTGCTGCACTTGGGCTTTACTCGCACCGCCAGTGCCCACAACCGCCTGTTTAATCTGACGTGTCGCGTACTCGTGAACTTCAAGATCTGCGAGCGCGCAAACGACCATAGCCGCACCGCGAGCTTGCCCTAGCTTTAGCGCAGAATCTGCGCTCTTGGCCATAAATACCTGCTCTATCACGGCTAGCGTCGGTTGATACTCGGAAATGATCTGATCGAGCGATTCGGCAAGCACCTTAAGGCGCGCAGCGAGTAGCTCATCGACCGGCAACTTGATCACGCCACTCGTCACGTAATGCGTGCGCTTACCATCGTTTTCAACTATGCCAAATCCCGTCTTTCGCGAGCCGGGATCAATCCCCAGAATTCTTGTCACAATGCCTCTCCGCCCATGGTCTGATTGTGCGGGAAAGAAGCGCTGACGTCATGTCAGCGCAGAAATTACTTCTCGGGCGTTCGCAATCGAATATTGAGGTCGCGCAGTTGCTGCTCCGACACCTCGCCAGGGGCATCGGTCATGACACATTGCGCGGACTGTGTTTTGGGGAAAGCGATGACATCGCGAATCGACTGCCCATCGACCATCAGCATGACCAATCGGTCGAGACCAAATGCAAGACCACCGTGGGGTGGCGCACCGTGCTTGAGTGCCGACAACAGGAAGCCAAACTTGGCATCTGCCTCTTCTTCGGAGATACCAAGCACCTCAAAAACGGCCTTTTGCATGTCTTGGCGGTGAATACGGATTGACCCACCACCAATCTCGCTGCCATTCAGCACCATGTCATATGCGCGTGACAGCGCCGCCTTGGGCGCCGCTGTCAGCTCATCGACAGAGCAAGAGGGCGCCGTGAACGGATGATGTAATGCGGTGAGATTGCCGTCTGTGGTCTCCTCAAACATCGGGAAGTCAACCACCCACAAAGGCGCCCAACCCTCACCGATCATGTCCATCATCTCGGCTACTTTTAAGCGCAACGCACCCAGCGAATCATTCACAACCTGACGTTTGTCTGCACCAAAGAAGACGATATCGCCATCCTCTAACTGTAGGCGTTCTACCAAGGCAGCAACCGTAACCTCAGGCATGAACTTGAGTATGGGAGACTGCAAGCCTTCAACACCCGACACCTTGTCGTTCACTTTGATCCACGCGAGACCGCGTGCCCCATAGTTACCGACATACTTGGTGAGATCGTCGATTTCCTTGCGGCTAATCTTGGCGCCGCCAGGGACGCGTAAACCGGCAACGCGCCCTGTCTCATCATTTGCAGGGCCCGAGAACACCTTGAACTCTACGTCGGCCATCAGATCATCCACAGAGACGAGCTCAAGATCGATGCGCAAATCTGGCTTATCCGAGCCGAAACGCTCCATAGCCTCATGCCATGTCATGCGAGGAAACGCTCCGAGGTCGACATTCAAATGCTGAACGAACAGCTCTTTGACCATGCCTTCCGTGAGGCTCATCACCTCTGACTCATCGGTGAACGATAATTCGATATCAATTTGCGTGAATTCTGGCTGTCGGTCAGCGCGCAAATCTTCATCTCTGAAACAACGCGCGATTTGGTAATAGCGATCAAAGCCCGAAACCATTAGAAGCTGTTTAAAAAGCTGCGGGGACTGAGGTAGCGCAAAAAATTTCGATGCGTTGGTTCTACTTGGCACCAAATAGTCCCTGGCGCCCTCAGGTGTCGCGCGCGTCAGAACGGGTGTCTCAATGTCTAGAAAGCCCGCAGACTCCAGATAGGTCCGAATCGTGGAAGTAATGCGTGAGCGGCTGATTAGATTTCGCTGCATAGAGTCGCGGCGAAGGTCCATGAAGCGGTACCGCAGGCGCACGTCTTCGCCCACGGATTGGTGTGCATCAAGGGGGAAAGGAGGCGGTGCCGCCTCGTTCAAAATCACAAGCTCTTTTCCAAGGATCTCTATGTGGCCGGTGGCCATTGCAGGATTAATCGTTTCGGTAGCGCGATTGCGGATGCGCCCCGTAATCTGCAGTACGTACTCACTGCGCACACGATCGGCCAAATCGAAGTGCTCTTTGGTGTCTGGATCAAAGACGACCTGCACAATGCCTTCGCGATCGCGCATGTCGAGAAAGATCACCCCACCGTGATCGCGTCGCCGGTCTACCCAACCACAGATAGTGACCGTTTCGCCAACAGCGACATCCTTTGTAGCACCGCAATAATGTGTCCGCATTAGTACTCTTTAATTATCCTCTTCCTGTCTTCCCCAGCACTAATCTGACGATGTCGTTGAGGAGGCAGGTGTTGCAGATGCTGAAGCGCCGCTCGAGTCAGATTTCGAGTCATTGGCTAAGTTCTTCTTCACACCCGTTTTAAAATCGGTTTCGTACCAACCTGATCCAGCGAGCCTGAACGCAGGCGCTGACACTTTTTTCTTCAAGGACGATTGGCCGCATGCCGGACAATCCGTCAGCGTGGCATCTGATATTTTCTGCAGTGCCTCATGCGCGTTACCGCCGGCACCACATACGTACTCGTAAATTGGCATGCGAACATTCTCAAAGATGATGAACCGAACTCCGCACCCTACCGCGCGGAGCGCGAGAGATTACACTAATCAGGGCTCGAGGTTAATGGCATTACTCGCTCAATGGGGTTTATTACGAGTTAGCAAAGCCTTTCAGTCTCTTCAGAGCTCGAATTTTTACCGTTCTTGACTCCGGCCGGGCCGCAAATACCGTCTCTTCACCGGTAAAGGGATTGATACCTTTCCGAGCTTTTACAGCTGGACGCGTGGCTGTTGCGAACTTGGCCAATCCCGGCAACGTAAACTCTCCCGGGCCGTCGGTTTTCATTTGATCTGCAAGCACGTCCTCGAGCGCAGCAAAAACCTCGGTCACGCGCTTCTTGCTGAGACCGGTTCTCTCTGAAATCGCCCGATGCAAATCTCGCTTTGAAAGCCCAGCTGTTTGCTTCTTTTTCTTACCTTTTTTGGTCTTCATCTTTTCGGCTTGCACGCTCTTTTCTCCGAATTCGCTACAGGATCTTTCAGCGTCCGCTGTAGCTCCATGGGGTGGCTAGAATAGACACCGATCCAGCGACTGACAACCGTCTTGAGACGCACCCAACCACTCATCCGTTGCGAAGATATGCGAGCGATGTACACGAGATGGGTGAATTGTTACCTAGCGACCTAAAAACCCAGTTTTGGTACACTGTGCCGCTGCGCTTCACAGCAACTTTTTCGGTTAATGTATTCATAGGAAACCTTGATGCGATTTTCAAATTTTCCCATCTCTACCACCAAGGAAACACCAGCAGATGCAGAGGTGATTAGCCACCAGCTCATGCTCCGCGCAGGCCTTATCAAACGCATCGCTGCAGGCATCTATACCTGGATGCCATTGGGATTGAAAGTCGTCCGAAACGTCGAGCGTGTGGTTCGGGAAGAAATGGAAAATGCGGGTGCCGTCGAGGTGGCCATGCCCGTCGTTCAGCCTGCAGAACTGTGGCAGGAATCGGGCCGTTGGGAGCAGTATGGTCCCGAGCTGGCGCGTGTAAAGGATCGGCATGAACGCGATTTCTGCCTGGGGCCGACTCACGAGGAAGTTATTACAGAATTGGCCAAGTCGGAAATCAAAAGCTATAAGCGCTTACCCATTAACTATTTCCAAATTCAAACGAAGTTCAGAGACGAAATTCGCCCGCGGTTTGGTGTCATGCGCTCGCGCGAGTTCGTGATGAAAGATGCCTACTCATTCCACGAAAACCATGCATCGCTTGAGAAAACCTACTGGCGAATGCACAAGGCTTACTCGACTATTTTTGACAGGCTTGGCTTGGACTATCGCCTCGTTGAGGCCGACACAGGCTCAATTGGCGGAAGTCACTCCCACGAGTTCCATGTCTTGGCTGATTCAGGAGAAGACGACATTGCCTTCTCCACAGAGAGTGATTTCGCTGCCAATGTTGAGCTAGCTGAGGCGCTAACACCCGATGCGGTTCCAGCAGAACACGAGCCAATGACAGTGTTCGACACGCCCGATACAAAGACCATCGATGCACTTGAGAAAAAGCATGGCGTTGCCGCCAGCGCATCCATCAAGACGTTGTTTGTCGAAGGCGAGGATGGCGAACTGGTGGCGCTTGTCTTGCGTGGCGATCATCAGCTCAATCCAATTAAAGCCGAGAAACTCCCTGGCATGAGCCAACCACTCAAGATGGCTCAAGAAGAAGCGGCCATAGCAGCGACGGGGGCATCCTTTGGATCACTGGGACCTGTGGGCCTCAATGCACGCATCGTCGTTGACCGAGCCGCATCAGTACTTAGCAACTTCGTCTGCGGCGCCAATGAGGACGACAAGCACTTGAGAGGTGTGAACTGGCACCGGGATATCACCAGATTTGAAGTCGCCGACTTGCGAACCATCGCCGCAGGTGACCCCAGTCCTTGTGGCAAGGGGCAGGTTGAAATTAAGCGCGGTATCGAAGTCGGCCACATTTTCCAGCTCGGCACCAAGTATTCCGAAGCCATGCGCGCCGAAGTTCTCGACCAAACTGGCAAATCGGTTCCCATGAGTATGGGGTGCTACGGAATAGGTATCACGCGGATTGTGGCAGCCGCTATCGAGCAAAATAATGATGAGAACGGCATCATCTGGCCCGAAACTATGGCGCCCTTCTCAGTCGTTCTTATCCCACTTGGCATGGATAAGTCTGAGACTGTCGCTGAGGCCGCCGAGGCACTTTATGCAGACCTAAAGGCCCGCGGCATCAATGTCGCAATGGATGACCGTAAAGAAAGACCGGGTGTGAAGTTCGCCGATTGCGAGCTCATCGGTATCCCTTTGCGAGTCACTGTGGGAGAGCGATCGCTGGCCGATGGCGTCGTTGAGATACAAGGTCGAAGAGAAGCAGAGGCTAAACGGGTTGCCATTGCGGACGCAGCCCAGCACCTTGCAGAGCGCGTGAGTGGTTAGAGCGAGCTGATAGACCCAAAAGCAACCTGCCTCTGCGGTCGATTGACCTACGAGGGGAAACGCTACACCCTATGCTAGGCCAAATGGGAAACGGAGCTTCAAAACCCGTGGATACAAATGCCTTTCAACGTTGGAATACAGATCTGGCCAACATCGTTGCGCATGTTGGCGAGCCTATTTTTTTTCAGCAGGTATTCGCCGCCATTGAGGCGCAAGTACCAGTGGCCTTTCCACAGGCTTGGCTCTATCACCGGGACCTCCCGCCAAAGCTGCTAGATCACAAAATCCCAAAAGAAGCCTACGGCTCTCAAGTTGACGAGTACTTAGAAGGCCCTTATCGCGAAGATCCTTTTTTTAAGATTTCGCTGAACTCCCCTCGAAATAACTGCTACCGCCTTTCACGACTGGTCACCGGAGATTTCGAGGACAGTAGTTACCATCAAAATTACTACGCCATCACTGGCACGGTTGATGAGGCCATCATTGTCACCCGTCTGGACGATGGCAGTGTGGTCAATATCAGTCTCATGCGCCTTGAAAACCAAGGAGAGTTCAGTGAGGACGAGTACAACTGGCTGTACAGTGTCAGTCAGGTCATCGCAGAACTGATTGACCTTCATACGCGGCGGGAAGAATTTGTAGAGAGCAATCTGCTGCAACCCAGTGTCGACCATCATATTCAACAGGGTTTTGAGTCATTCGGTTCAAGTTATGTGAGCGACAGAGAGCAAGAAGTCTTGGAGCTACTACTCCGAGGTTATGGCGCGGACACCAGCGCGGAAAAACTCGACATTTCACTGGAGACCGTCCGTCGTCACAGAAAGTCGATCTACAAGAAACTTGATGTCAACAGTCAGGCCGATTTGTTTGCGCTCTTTATCAACGCCATCCCCTACGTCGCGCAGGCCAAGGGCGATGATCCATTAAAAATCTATATGAATTAATGAGACTGACCCAGCTAAGGTATCGATTGCCCCAGCTTGGTCATTGAGCGAACGCGCGCGACGACCCACCATTTGGGCTTACCCCAAACGAGTCTAGGTTGTGCAGTCGACAAGACAATTTCTCAACGCCTATCCGGACATCACTATGGTCGAAGCGCTGATCACCGACTGCAACGGGATCGCGCGCGGAAAGTGGCTGCCCGTGCAAAAACTCGACACGATCGAGAAGCAGGGCCTCAAGCTCCCTAAGTCGGCGCTGGGACTCGACGTGTGGGGTCGTGATATTCCTGCGCTGGCTCACGCCAATGGCGATATCGACGGATACTGCCACTTGGTCGAGGGTTCGCTTCGACCCCTCCTGACTGAGCGCGGTGTGGATCAGGCTCAGGTGTTGCTCAGCATGTTTGATAAGGACGGAAGTCCGTACATGGGGGACCCCCGACAGGTGCTACAGGCACTGGTAACCCGATTCACCGAGAAAGAACTCAAGCCATGTATGGCCGTCGAGCTGGAGTTCAGCTTGCTTCCAAAGCCAGAAACCAGTGAAGCCATTGGTACAGCGCTTCGAGATCAAAACGCCGTAGGCGGCAACTTATACGCCCTCAGCGAACTCGATTACCACGGCCCGCTACTCGAAGCATTGCGACAGGCATTTGATACCCAGGACCTCCCCTACGAGGGCATTATCAAAGAATCAGCCCCCAGCCAGTTCGAAATCAATGTGGCACACAGTGATGATGTCATGCTTCTCGCGGATCAAGTGATCAGAATGCAGCGCACTATCAGAGCGGTTTCGGCACGCCACGGCTTTGTCGCCAGCTTTATGCCAAAGCCCATTGATGATGAGGCTGGTAACGGATTGCATGTGCACTGCAGCCTGCTTGACGAAAAGGGAATCAATGTCTTCGATGATGGCGGTGAGGAAGGCTCTGACCTATTACGTTACGCAGTTGCTGGATGTTTGGAATTGCTGCCAGCTTCCATGCTTCTGTTCGCACCCAGTTTCAATGCCTACCGGCGATTTCAACCGGGCAATCATGCACCAACCGAATCTGCTTGGGGTTACGACAACCGAACCGCGGCGATTCGTATTCCCGAGAGCCCAGGCGCGGCCCGCCGCATTGAGCATCGCGTGGCCGGGGCCGACGCCAACCCCTATCTGGTATTAGCAGCAGTGCTGGCCGGGATTTGGCACGGCATCGAGAACACGCTGTCACCGCCAAACCCTATCGAGGGAAATGCTTGGGATCAGGAGATCGATGCACCTGCCCTACCTACCACCATGGATGAGGCCATATCGGTCTTCGATAAGTCGGACGTTTTATCAAGCTACCTGACGAGCGAGTTCAAAACGCTATTTTTAGCAACGAAAGTGCAAGAGTGGAACGAGTTCGCTAAGCGCGTCACCGAATTCGAACTGGAAACTTACCTGAGAATGTAGTTTCCTTCGCGGCCCGTTGTTTCAAGGAAGCTCGCAATGTCCAACGTTTATGATTATTCAGCCACGCTCGCTACCGGCACCGAGGCCTCGTTATCGGACTACAAAGGACGAGTCCTTCTGGTGGTAAATACAGCGTCGAAGTGCGGCTTCACCCCCCAATACGAGGGGCTTGAGAAGCTATACCAAGACCACAAAGACGCTGGTTTTTCGGTTCTGGCTTTCCCGTGTAACCAGTTCGGCGCTCAGGAACCCGGTAGCACTGAAGAAATTGTAGAGTTTTGTGAGATGCGCTTTAAGACCAGCTTCCCATTATTCGAGAAGATTGAAGTCAACGGTGACGGGACCCATCCGCTATACAAGCATCTGAAATCCTCTGTGAAAGGCATCATGGGAACCGAGCGCATCAAATGGAACTTCACAAAATTTCTCGTCAATCGCGAGGGAGAGGTTGTCGCTCGATTTGGGTCTCAAAAGAAGCCCGCTGACATAGCGCAAAAAATCAAAGCGCTTCTATAAAGGGTAACGCGCAATCAATGCTCTCGAGTTTCTCTAAAGCGGATGTCGGGCCAGCGCTCCTGCATTAGCGATAGATTGACTCGGGTTGGCGCGAGGTAGGTGAGATAGCCTCCGCCATCCTCAGACAGGTGATCGGCAGCCTTCTTTCGAAAATCTTCTAACTTTCTGGGGTCTTCCGCGTCCAACCACCGAGCGGTGTAGATACTGACCGGCTCATAGATGGCGTCGACCTTATATTCATCCTTCAACCGGTGAGCAACGACATCAAATTGCAGCTGCCCTACAGCACCAACAATCAAATCCGTTGTATTGAGCGGCGAGAAGACCTGCGTCGACCCCTCTTCTGACAACTGTTGTAAGCCCTTTTGTAAGGCTTTCATTTTCATGGGATCCGATAACCGAATCTTGCGGAAGAGTTCGGGCGCAAAATGCGGAATACCCGTGAATTGCAACGCTTCTCCAGACGTAAATGTATCGCCGATCTGGATCGTGCCGTGATTATGAAGACCAATGATGTCGCCCGCTACGGCGGACTCGACCAATTCACGCTCACCGGCTTTAAACGATACTGCGTCCGCAATTCTGATGTCTTTATCGATTCGGACATGGCGCATTTTCATGCCTTTTTCGTAGCGCCCTGAACAGACGCGAACAAAAGCAATGCGGTCGCGATGCTTGGGATCCATGTTGGCCTGAATTTTAAACACGAAGCCGGAAAATTCGGCTTCAGTGGGCGCAACATCACGCGATTGCGTGGTTCTCAATTGGGGCTCGGGTGCCCACTCAACAAAATCGTCCATCATTTCCCTGACACCAAAATTACCGAGCGCGGTTCCGAAGAATACGGGGGTCTGCTTTCCCTCTAGAAAAGCCGCTTTGTCAAAGGTGTGACTGGCACCACGAACAAGCTCAACCTCATCGCAAAAGTCATCGTATTCATCTCCCAGCAAGTCACGCGCCTCGTCAGATTCGAGCCCAGAAATGCGTTGATCGGGCGGCAGTACCTGTCCATGACCTTTCTCGTAGTAGTGAATGGTGTTCGTATACAGGTTGTAAACACCCTTGAAAAACTTACCCATGCCAATAGGCCAGTTAATCGGTGCTGCCTCGATCTTTAACACTTTCTCGATTTCATCAAGCAACTCAATGGCATCACGAATATCGCGGTCCAACTTGTTTACAAACCCTATGATCGGGGTGTCACGCAGTCGACAGACATTCATTAGCTTAATGGTTCTATCCTCTACCCCTTTCGCACCATCGACAACCATCAGGGCGGAATCCACCGCAGTCAGCGTGCGGTAGGTGTCCTCCGAGAAGTCTTCGTGACCGGGAGTATCAAGAAGGTTGACCATACGATCGTGATAGGGAAATTGCATGACCGAGGAAGTGACTGAAATGCCACGCTCCTGCTCCATTGCCATCCAGTCAGATGTCGCGTGCGGGCCACGCTTTCCTTTCACGGAACCCGCTACCTGAATGGCCGACCCCAGCAACAGAAGCTTCTCTGTGATGGTGGTTTTACCTGCGTCAGGGTGAGAGATGATGGCGAATGTGCGGCGCGCGTTAATGACGCTGTCGTTTTCTGACATGAGTCCTCCGATGACGCCGCGGATTATGCCACTTAAAGAGGCCGGTCGCTTATTGAAGCGGGAGTTTTGAGAGTAAATGCTCCACTAATCGCTCGGAGGCATCCGCTTGTGACGGACATTGCTCACCGAGAAGTTGTGCTAGGGAGGTCACTCGCAAACCAGCATAGCCGCAAGGGTTAATTCTCCCAAAGTGCTCTAGATCTGGGTTCACATTAAGCGCGAGACCGTGATAGCTAGATCCTCGACTAATTTTTAAGCCCAATGATGCGATCTTCTCGCCCAACACGTAGACGCCGGGGGCTTTTGGGTCCGCCTCTGCAACCAGGCCAAACTCAGACAAAAAGGCGATGATGGCCTGCTCGAGTCCAGTGACCAAGTCGCGAACACCCAGCTTTGCCCTGCGGATATCACACAAAACATAAACGACAATCTGTCCCGGTCCGTGATAGGTCACCTGTCCACCGCGGTCTGTTCTGATCACCTCGATCTCGCCCGGTGCCAGCAAGTGCTCCTCTTTCCCAGCAATACCTTGTGTAAATACGGGGGGATGCTCGAGCACCCATAGCTCATCGGGCGTTTCGACGCCGCGCGCCTGAGTGAATGCTTTCATTGCCTCGATCGTAGGGAGGTAGTCGACATGACCCAGATCGCGGACAACCATGACCTAAATAACCATGGATACACGACCCGACGCCACCAACTCCTTGTGGAGCGCGTCGAGCTGATCGGGCCCGGTTGCCGTTATCGTGAACGTGATCGAATCAAACGTCCCAGAGCGACTGCTCTTGGTCTCGATATCTGCGTCGGCCAGCCCGGTCGTGTGACGGTCGAAGATGGCGCGTATCGCCTCCGCGTAATCGGGTGTCGCGCGACCCACCACTTTGATGGGATAACGACATGGAAATTCAATTTTAGGTGCTTCCTGTTCTATCATGGCCTAACCAACCAGATTTTGGAACCAAAGAATTAGTGCATCCATTAGACGTTTAAAAAATCCACCACTTGGAACATCCTCCAAAACCCGGAGCGGGGTTTCAAACAACACCTCGCCGCCTCGAACGACTTGCACACGGCCAATGACATCACCTCGGCTAAGCGGAGCCTCAAGCTGCTCGTCCACCGTCAATTTGATATCGGAAGCGGTTCGCTCTCGCGGCACTGTCAAAACCACAGATTCCAGCACACCCGCGTGTAATGATTCAGCAGCGCCCTTCCACACGCGAGGCTCGACCAATGTGACCTCCGCCGAGAGGGGTCTTAAATTCTGAAAAAATCGGAACCCGTAGTTGAGCAGACTGCTATTTTCAGAGGCTCGGGTCCGCTTACTAGCACTACCGAGTACAACAGATACCAAGCGCATATCCTCACGTTGTGCGGAAGCGACCAGCCCGTAACCCGCTTCACTGGTGTATCCCGTCTTCAACCCGTCAACTGTGGCATCTGATCGCAATAAGCTGTTTCGGTTGTATTGCTTAATTCCGTTGTAGGTAAAGCTTTGCTCTTTGTAAATTTTATAGTGCTCAGGGTGACCGTTGATCAGGGCCACTGACAAGGTTGCTAAATCACGCGCCGTCGTGCGGTGCTCGGGATGCGGTAAGCCATGTGGGTTTCGGTAAACGGTATTATCCAGGCCCAGCTCTGAAGCCAGCTGATTCATCACGTCGACAAAACTCGACTCTGTGCCTGCAAGGTGCTCGGCCACTGCGACGGACGCATCGTTGCCTGAGGAGATGACAACACCACGTTCAAGGTCAGCGAGACTGACGGGCTTACCCGGCTCAATCCACATCAGTGAAGACCCTTTAAAAGTAGGGTTCTGTGACCAAGCGTTCCTGCTGACCTTGATCATGTCATCGAGCGAGGCTCTGCCCGCATCGACCTCTTCAGCCAAAACGTATGACGTCATTATCTTGGTCAAGCTTGCTGGCGGTAATGACAAGTCACCATTGTAATCGACCAATACCTGACCCGTCGTCGCATCCATCAAGACGTAAGCATCCGCGGGCAACTTAGGCGCGGGCGGAACTGCTGCTATTGCTTGGTTCGCCACAAAGGCCAACACACACATCAATAGCCAATGAAAGGAGGTCGATCGCATCATTTTTTTACCTTGGCGCGGATTTACTGCGGCGCTAGTGTAACAACTCGAGAGCCTAATCGCTCAGGGTAATGGCTGTCCTTTTGAGAGGCCGTTTTTTACAAGAAGTTCCTGAAGCTCGTGGAGTTTCTCGGAACTATCCACGGGTCCTACGCGCACCCGAAAAATTGTACCTGCCTCATGCTGAACGCTACTCACATGGACGTCGATACTCTCTCCGAGAATGTTCCGAATGTTTGCTGCGACCTGCTCGGCGGAAGACCTGAGTTGATAGGCCCCCACCTGCAGCTGACCGTAATTAGACCCCTGAGCCCCTCGCCAGTCATCACTGCCATCGACCGGGATATGCTCTAACCGCACGCGGGCTGTTCCCTGCTCGGCGAATCCCAGTTTCACAGCAACACCATAAGACACATCAATCAACCTATCACCGACAAAGGGCCCTCGATCATTGACACGAATGATCATAGACGCCTCGTTCTCGAGGTTAGTTACTCGCAGATAAGATGGGAGTGGCAGCGATTTGTGAGCTGCGGTCGCCTTGTAGACATCAAATATCTCGCCATTAGAAGTCCGACGCCCCTGAAATTTCATACCATACCACGAGGCAACGCCCTCTTCAGTGTAGCCATCGGCAGACGACATGACCGTATATTGCTGCCCAAAGACTTCGTAGGGGCTCTTATTCCCCATCCTGGAGATGGGGTCTGCCGTGGGTACGGCATCGACGATAGCCTCAGCTGAGATTGGGGGCGGCTGATAATCCTTCGTCGTCGGGGGACTTCCGACACAACTCGCTAGCGCCAACAGCGCAAGCGAGGTGAATACGCGCATCACAGCATCTGGGCCCGCAGGGTTTGACTCAACTGATGAACCGCCATCGCATACATCGCACTGTGGTTATAGCGAGTAATGACGTAAAAATTATGAAGCCCTAACCAGTACTCCTCACCCGATTTACCGTCAAACTTAATGGGGGTCGCCAACTGATCAGACGACTGCTCAGTCACTGGCTCCAACCCCTTGTCAGTCAGCACATCAATACTAAGCTTGGGCTTTAATCCGACATCAAACAGGGCTGGGTTTCCGTAGAACTTCGCACGAGTAATCACCTGACCACCGGGTCTCCAGCCATGTTCCACAAAATAATTAGCCACACTCATGATGGCATCGTTCGGATTCGTCCAGATATCGATGACACCGTCGCCCTCATAGTCCTTCGCGTAAGCGCGATAACTGGAGGGCATGAACTGCCCTAGGCCCATCGCACCCGCATAGGAACCCTTTAACTCAGCGAGCGGCAAGCCAGACTGATAAGCGAGCTCAAGAAACACCTCGAGTTCTTTGGTGAAAAAGGGTGACCGCCGAGGATAATCAAATGCCAACGTCGACAGCGCATCAATGACGCGATACCCGCCTGTGATGCGTCCGTAATAGGTCTCGACGCCAATAATCGCGACGATGACCTCGGATGGCACGCCGGTGTCCTGAGACACTCGATCTAGCGTTTCCCTATTCTCCCGCCAGAACTTAATGCCCTCTTTTGCCCTTCGATCGGTGAGAAAAATGTCTTGATATTCGGACCACGGTTTACTTTTCTCCGCGGGACGCGAAATGGCTTTCAAGATACTTACCTGCCGCGTCGCTTCTGACAAGGCAGACTGCAACCAGTCGCGGTCCACACCACGTTCGGCAACACGGTTGATCAGCGCTTCCGCACTCGGATGATCACTGTAGTCAGCGGCTACCGTTAGGGGCAGACAGCCTAAGGTCAGTGATAGTAGGATCGTCTGAAAACGCATAAAGCCACCCATAGTGTGCTCGCTCCCCTCAGTTAATGTATCTGGGTTGTTATTCCCTAAATCGTGTGCTCACCGCATGGTTCGTGGGACCGGTCTCTCGGTTGAGATCGCCATTAGCATGCCCAAAGCAATCATCATCGACGCCATAGCCGTTCCACCATAGCTCACCATAGGCAATGGCACTCCGACAATAGGTAAGAGCCCTGAAACCATTCCAAGGTTCATCACCAATCCAGAAAAGAAGGTTGCAACCAGCGCGCCCCCGAGCATTCGCGCGAAACTCGACTGCGCCCGCCATGTAATCAGCAGACCCCGACCGAGGATGACAGCGTAAATCAGGAACAGTAGTAAAACGCCGCGAAAACCGAACTCCTCAGCCAACACGGCAATAATGAAGTCGGTGTGACCCTCGGGCAGAAAATCTAATTGCGCCTGACTGCCTTGGGTCCAACCCAGACCTTCCCAACCGCCGGATCCAATCGCGGTTTTGGACTGGATGATGTTCCATCCAGCGCCAAGCCGATCAGATTCGGGGTTGAACAGTGTAAGCACGCGCTGCTTCTGATAGTCCTTCAGCACGAAGACCCACGCCGGCCAAATGGAGACGAGGGCGAGTGCCATCATTGAAAAAATATACCGCCACTGAATCCCGGCCATGTAGATGGCGGCCAGGCCACTGGTGGCAACCAGTAGCGACGTTCCAAGATCAGGTTGCTGCAATATCAATCCAGAGGGCACAGCTACCAGGGCGAAGGCTACTGCGAGCGATCGCAAATCAGGTGGAAGTGCCTTTTTGGACAACCACCACGCGAGCGCCAAAGGCATCGCTACCTTCATGACCTCCGAGGGCTGAAAGCGAATGAAGCCCAAACTCAGCCAACGCTGCGCACCTTTAGCACCCACACCAAAGAACGCCACAGCAACGAGTAGGAGCGTGGCCAATGCAAAAATATAGGGCGATACCCCACGCAATGTCTCCAGTCTGAATTGAGCAGTAATCAACAGGACCATCACGGCCACCACGATGTTACGCATTTGCGCATTCAGGATCACATCAGATTGACCGCTGGCACTGTAAAGAACAAATAATCCACCAACACAGAGCATCAGCAGTGGCACCGCAAGCCAGAGATCAATATGAAGCACCTGCAATAACCGGACACGAGCACCCAACTCTCGGGAAGAGACCTCGGCAACTCGCGCAAAATCGTTACTCATCTCGCCTCATCCAGTAATCAAGCACGGCCCGGGCAACCGGGTATGCGGAACTTCCGCCCCCACTGTTCTCCGTTAAAACGGCTAAAACAATCTCGGGATTCTCGACTGGGGCAAAAGCAACAAACCAGCCATGGTTACGCTGATACTCCGACAACGCCTCTTCATCGTAGGTCGCATCTTGCGCAATACCCACAACCTGGGCCGTTCCTGTTTTCCCCGCTACGCTGTAAGTCAAACCCGATCGCATGCCGAAGGCTGTCCCCCTGACGGACGCTACGGTGTCAACCATACCTGCAAATACCTCGTCCCAATACGCTGTATCTGCTGAGACATTGAGTAGCGGCTCGGGTTCAACGGACCTGCCGTCCACGGCTGCAACAAACGTGGGCTTGAAGGCGGTACCTCGTGTGGCAAGCACCGTGGTCGCTACCGCTAACTGCAGTGGCGTAGCCAACATGTATCCCTGGCCAATACCGACTATGAGTGTTTCACCGCCATACCAGCTACTGCCAATGACACGACGCTTCCACTCAGAACTCGGCAAAATTCCTCGCTTTTCACTGGGCAGATCGACACCCGTCAAGCTGCCAATGCCAAACTCCTCCAGCGACTCGGCGAGGGCATCAATCCCAAAGCGATTCGCGAGCTCGTAGAAATAGACATCACATGACTGCGCGATTGAGTCCCGAAGATTCATTTCCTGGGCATGACCCGTGCCGCGCACGCGAAGGATCCAGTCCCTGTATCGACGAGGGTCACCGGGTAATTGGTAATAACCGGGGTCAGGAATAGCGGTATCGATAGTGATCAAGTCGCGATTTAAACCAGCAAGCCCCAACATGGGCTTGATCGTTGAGGCCGGCGGATATTGACCCTGAATGACGCGATTTAGTAGTGGCGCATCTCGCGAGTCGCGCAGCTCCGCATAGTCAGAGAAGCTAATTCCGTTCACAAATTTGTTCGGGTCATAGCGGGGGTTCGAGACCGCAGACAACACGCCCCCAGTTCTCGGATCCAACGCCACCACGGCACCTCGCATGTCCCCCATGGCGGCTGCGGCCACGCGCTGAAGCTCTATATCAAGGTGCAAAGTCAGCTCAGCACCCGGCACAGGCTCTATCCGGTCGATCACGTCTAACTCGACACCACGTGCATTGGTTTCGATACGACTTAACCCTAGTCCTCCTTTCAGGACGTCCTCGTAGTAAGCCTCCAGCCCCACCTTTCCTATGTGACTAATACCCCGATAGGCTTCTTTCTCAGACTCATCGACATCATCAATACCAATACGGCCAACGTACCCTAGCGCATGCCCGAGCAGATCTCCCTCAGGATAATGACGCGTTAATTCAGACAGGACAGACACACCAGAAAGTACGTGTTTATTGACCGCGATAACGGCCAATTCCTCATCGGTTAGTCGATACTTCAGAGGCACTGGACTTAGGGGACGCCGACGCTTTCGCGCTTGCGTGAACAGCTCGATATCAGTCTCAGTCAGGCCCAACAGGTCACTGAGCGTGGTCAACACAATATCGAGATTCTCGGCGCGCTCTGGCGTGATGGCCAAGGTAAACGACGGCTGGTTAACCGCGAGGAGATTACCTGATCGGTCGACAATGACACCGCGAGTGGGCGCTACGGTTCGCACCGCAATTCGGTTTCGGTCTGACTGCGCTCGGAATTCTTCGTTCTGGATAACCTGGAGAGAGAAATAACGGTACAAGAGGCCCATCATTACCAAGACCATTACCGCCGCCAGCACCGTGACCCTCCCGTGGGTAATCCGGGTTTCACGCGCCCAATCTTGCATTTGGTTAAGCTGGCGTGCCATTAGCGTCTTATCTTGTTACCTCAGTGCACTGTGCCACAGGACGACGCCTCATGCTCGGTGATAGGGGTGTCCCGCATTAATTGACCAGGCTCGGTACAGCTGTTCCGCCAAAATCACTCGCACCAGCGGATGTGGCAGTGTTATCCGACCCAGGGACCACCGTGCACTTGCCTTTGCTTTCAGCGAGGGATGAAGTCCGTCAGGGCCGCCGATGACAAATGCGATTTTCGAGCCATCGCTCTGCCACGTCGCGAGGGTCTCAGCAATGGTCTCGGTCGAGATCACCTTCCCTTCCACGTCCAAAACCACCATTAGCTCTTGGGGCTTCAACCGTCGCTCGATAGCAGCTGCTTCCTCAAGCCTACGGCTTTCAGCGGTGTCTCTCGCTCGTTTGGAGGCGGGCAACTCAACCCATTCAATTGAGGCTTCGCGAGGCAGTCGTTTGACGTAGTCATCGGCACCATCGCTCACCCACTGGGGCATGCGCGTACCAATTGCCAAAACACGCATTGACTATCCCCAGGAATCTGAGACTGCGTCTGGCTCTACAGCGGTCTCGGGTTCTCCTGACCACAACCGCTCAAGGTCATAAAAGCTTCGCGCGGCGGGCTGCATCACATGAACAACAACGTCGCCAAGATCGACTAAAACCCAATCAGCGTCATTTTCACCTTCGACACCGATCGGTGGACACCCAGCCTCTTTAGCTCTGACAACGACATTATCGGCAAGTGACTTCACATGGCGAGACGAATTGCCACTTGCAACCACAAGAAAATCCATCACGGAACTGAGTCCACGGACATCCACTATTTTCGTATCAACTGCTTTTAGATCGTCTAGGGCATCGACCACAAGGTCGGTAATGATTGCATCTGTCGGGGTCAAAGAACTGCCTCAGTCTGGCTCAAATTTTCATACAGTTTGTGATGCCTAATATACTCCATAACCGGGTATGGAATCATCTCTGTCTCGCGTTCGCCTGACTTCAGTGACTGCCGTATTTCCGATGATGAGACATCAACCAGAAGACATTCGAGCCGCGATACACATCCCGCCGGCAGCGATGACAGTTGGGCTAAGGGCGCTTCACGATCATGCCACCAGGCAGCCACCTCAGATGGAATCGCTAAAAATTCTCCTGGTCGATTGGCCACAATAAGGTGAGCGTAATCGGTCAGTACCTGCCAGCGCGACCACTGATTTAGCGTCGGCAGCAAGTCATCACCGATCAGGAAATAGATCGTTGCGTCACTGCCCATCTCTTGGCGCAGTTCCTGAAGACTATCCACCGTATAAGACGGCCCTTCCCTTTCGAGCTCACGCGTATCGAGCTGAAGTTCAGGAAATTCGGTCATCGCGAGATCGAGCATGGCAAGTCGATGTTCGGCGCTCACCGAGTGCTGGGTTTTTAACGGGGACTGTGCGGCCGGCATAATGCACATAGCGTTGAGCGCTAGCCTGCGTTTGGCATCGCTCGCGACTTTGAGGTGCCCATAATGAACAGGATTAAAACTCCCACCCATAATGCCGATATGTCGGTTAGGCGCGGATGTGACCATTGCCCAGAACGACGTATTTTTGACTGGTGAGCCCCTCCAGACCCACTGGACCGCGGGCGTGGATTTTATCCGTGGAAATACCGATCTCAGCGCCCAACCCGTACTCGAACCCATCAGCAAACCGTGTTGAGGCATTCACCATCACAGAGCTGGAATCGACCGCCCTCAGAAATTGCATCGCACTGCAGTGACACTTGGTAACGATGCCATCCGTGTGGCCTGAACCAAACCGCGCAATGTGATCGACAGCGGCATCAAAATCTTCGACCACTTTGATCGACAAGATGGGCGCAAGGTACTCGGTGGACCAATCCTCTTCCGATGCCAGCGCACAGTCCTCGCCCAACCAGGCGCAGGTTTGCTCGCAGCCGCGGAGCACGACACCCTTTTCTAGCAATGAGCGTGCGAGTTCCGGAAGCAGTGCGGCGCACTCGCTATCGATGAGCAGTGATTCCATCGTGTTACAGGTCCCGTAGCGATGGGTTTTTGCATTGACTGCAAGCTCAATCGCCATGGCTGGGTCCGCATCACTATGGATGTATAAATGGCAAATACCATCTAAGTGCTTAAGCACGGGCACTGTAGCATCGCTCGCAACGCGTTCGATCAATCCCTTGCCGCCCCGAGGAACCACCATATCTACGACACCGTTAAGCTTGACCATGGCCGATACGGCCTCTCTATCAGTCGTATCGAGCACTTGAACCGCTTGCGCAGGCAAGCCGGCGGCTTCAAGCCCCGCCTGAATACAGCTTGCCAAGACCAGGTTGGAGCGAAGGGCCTCAGAGCCGCCACGCAGCAGCACGGCATTACCCGACTTCAGACAGAGGCTTGCGGCATCGATCGTGACATTGGGGCGCGACTCATAAATGATGCCGATAAGGCCGAGCGGCACGCGCATCTTGCCCACTTGTATACCGGACTCCATCGACTTCAAGCCCTCGATCCCACCGATGGGATCCGGTAACGCTTGCACAATCGCCAAAGACTCTAGCATGCCATCTACTCGCGTCTCGGTGAGTTCAAGGCGATCAATTAAGGCCGCATCAAGACCCGCGTCATGAGCTGCCGAGAGATCCATCGTATTCGCATCGAGCAGCGATTGTCGCTGGCTTTGTATTGTGCCGGCGATGGCCTCCAATACCGCGTTACGCACTGACACATGCGAATTCGCCACAAGTTTTGAGGCGCTCTTCGCGGATATCGCTAGGTCTTTGACGTACTGCTGAACCGACAATGGTCTGACTCCCGGTGGTGAGCGGCGGAGTATACGCTAAGACGCCAAAACATTGTTGACAATGGTTCTCATTAACATTACCATTCTCGTATGTATGTATGTATTTGTAAAGGCGTCACCGACCGTGCCATTCGCGAGCAGGTAGCTTCCGGTGCGCGCTCACTCGCCGAGGTAAGCCGCGCAACAGGTTGCTCCACACAGTGTGGCAAGTGCTCTTGCTTTGCCGAATCCCTGGTCAGCGAAGCACTCAATCGCGGCGTGCAAATACAGGCAGCTCGCCGCGCCTAAATGCGATTGCGGTTGCGAATCGTTCCCATTATCTTTTCTTTTAAAAACAATAAGTTACGCTTTTTTTAGTCTGCGTTTCGCGCTATCCTATGGCCTAATATCAACACGCCAGGACTATCCGTGATGAAAGGCAACTCAGACGTTATTCGCCACCTCAACAAAATTCTTTACAACGAACTTGTCGCTATCAACCAGTACTTTTTGCACGCCAAGATGTACAAGGACATGGGACTTACCGAACTCGCCGAGCACGAGTATCACGAGTCCATCGATGAGATGAAGCATGCCGACGAATTGGTCGAGCGCATTCTGTTTTTAGAGGGCATCCCCAACCTGCAGGACTTGGGAAAACTGAGAATTGGTGAAACACCCCGTGAGATGCTCGAGTGTGATCTCCAGCTAGAGCATGTCGCGCATGAAGACCTGAAGGCAACCGTCAAATGCTGCGAAGATGTGGGCGACTACGTATCGCGCGACCTGGCAAAGCGGATTCTAGACGCTGAGGAAGAGCATATTGACTGGCTCGAGACGCAGCTATCGCTCATGGATCGCGTGGGAGAACAGAATTACCTTCAGACCGCGATGAAAACGGTCAAGCCAAGTGAGGGAAGTTAAAGAAAGCTGGTTAAAGTCGGTTAAAAAGACCGTCGTTTTCAGACGGTCGGCCGCGCTCCGAGTTTAAGACTCGGAGTCACCCTCACCGACAATGAGTTCGCGTAATTCGCCGGTTTCGTCCATGTCGCAGACTATGTCGCAACCGCCGATTAGCTCTCCATCAACCCAAAGTTGCGGGAAGGTAGGCCAGTTACCGTAAGCCGGTAAGTTCGCTCGGATCTCAGGGTTGCTTAGCACGTCGACGTAGGCAAATTTCTGACCGCAACCCATAAGCGCCTGCACCGTACGCGCTGAAAAACCGCACTGCGGCTGATTTGGGGAGCCTTTCATGTAAAGGATCACACGATTGTTCTCGATCTGATCATTAATGGTCTCCATAATATCCATTGCTAGTCTCCGCGCCGTAGTTAGCTCTAATTCAATTACTCGCGAGCGAGAGTCTATCAGAAGCCATGCGCGGTAAGTCGTAAAATCGACAATTAAAGGTAATAATAGCCATGTCAGCCATCATGCCCACATACGGTCGATTACCCGTAACATTTGCGTCGGGTGCAGGCGCCTACCTCACCGACCAAAAGGGCGAGCAATATCTTGATGCGCTGTCTGGCATTGCCGTCACCAATCTCGGCCACTCTCACCCGAGCGTCACGCGTGCTATCACCGAGCAAGCAGAAAGCCTGTTACACACGTCCAACCTTTACGGTATTGCACAGCAAGAGCGACTGGCTGCAGAACTCAATCAACTCACCGGCATGGAACGCATCTTCTTTTGCAACTCGGGAGCAGAGGCGAACGAGACGGCCATCAAGATGGCAAGGCGCCACGGCCATAATAAAGGTATTGCCAATCCTCAGATTGTGGTCTTGGAGGGCGCCTTTCATGGACGAACCATGGGTGCCCTATCAGCGACGGGCAGTGCTGCGATTCAAGCAGCCTTCAAACCCCTACTGCCGGGCTTTATTCGGATTGCGAGAAATGACGCCGAAGCGCTGGAGGCTCTCGCAAAAACACGAGATGACATCGTCGCGATCCACCTAGAGCCCGTGCAGGGCGAGAGTGGAATATACCCTCTGGACCGTGGGTTTCTGGCGTGCGTGCGCGAACTCTGCGATCAAGAAGACTGGTTGCTCAGTTTTGACGAGGTACAGTCCGGTAACGGTCGATGCGGAGCCCTGTATGTCTTTCAACGCCTCGGGATCATCCCGGACGTCTTAGCCACAGCAAAGGGACTGGGTAACGGCTTACCCATAGGCGCGTGTCTGGCTCGCGGGCGTGCCAGCGATTTGCTAGTTGCAGGCGACCATGGAACCACCTACGGGGGCAACCCTATCTGCTGCGCTGCCGCAAGCGCCGTTATCAACACCTTAAGCGCAGACCAGCTCTGGGATCGGGCCGATATCATCCGCGCAGCCATCTTTGAAGGCTTGGATTCAGAGATCGCCGATGGAGACTTGATTCGCGATCGTCGTGGTGTAGGGCTTATGATTGGCATTGAACCCACGGTTCCCACAGAAAACCTGGTCCGAATGGCACTGGATAGACACCTATTGATCAATGTTGCCGGCGGCAACACCATCCGACTACTACCACCGCTGGTCATGAGTACGGATGATGCACGACGTGTTGGGGCTACCGTCGCCGACATTGTGAATTCACTCAAAGATGCTTAACTCATGGGATTGTAGGACAGACGTATGAACACGCCCCGCCACTTTCTGACACTGAATGACCTGTCCTCGGACGAGCTGCTTGCGGTTTTAAGGCGGGCATCAGAGCTCAAGCAGATGCAACGCAATGGGACACCTCACGCGTCGCTCACCGGGAAAGTGATGGCCATGATTTTCGCCAAAGCATCGACACGAACGCGCGTTTCTTTTGAAGCCGGGATGACACAGCTTGGTGGCAGCGCCATATTCCTCTCATCCAGCGCCACACAGATGGGCCGCGGCGAACCCGTGGAGGATACGGCAAGAGTGATATCGTCGATGGTCGATATTGTGATGATACGAACATTCGATCATCAAGAGGTCGAAACCTTCGCAGCGAACTCGAGCGTGCCCGTCATCAACGCATTGACAAATGACTTCCACCCCTGCCAGCTACTTGCTGATATGCAAACATGGTTCGAGCATCGCGGCGATATGCGAGGAAAAACAGCCTGTTGGCTCGGCGACGGCAACAACATGTGTCACTCCTACATTAATGCGGCAAAGCTACTGGGCTTTCATTTGCGCATTGCCTGCCCCGAAGCTTATGAGCCCTCACCGGTGGTTCTTGCGGCGGCGGGAGATGCGGTAACCATCGAGCCAGATCCAAAAGTAGCGGTTGCCGGCTCACACCTGCTAGTCACCGATGTTTGGGCATCTATGGGGCAGGAGTCCGAGGCCAGTGAGCGCAATAGCGCGTTAAAAGCCTATCAACTCAATCGGGAGCTTCTTGACCTCGCCGACGATGAAGCAATTTACTTGCATTGCCTGCCGGCACATCGAGGCGAAGAGATCACCGCCGAACTGATGGATGACCCTAACTCAGTTATCTGGGATGAGGCTGAGAACCGACTGCACGCCCAAAAGGCGTTGGTCGAATTTCTCCTGAGCTAGTAGCTACCTTACAGGCAATGACGGCCAGCTTTTGAGCCACCAACTGCCTGCCGATTTATTGCATTGATGTGACATACAGCCCGCATCAATGTGAGTTATTTCAAAACGACTTCAGCACCCCTCATAGTTAGTAAGCACTAACTTCTTAGAACGCCACATCTTATCCACAAGAAATCCGCTGGCTTTTGGGCTTGCATTCAACCCTATACCGCCCTATCTTGGGGACAGAATATGACGCAACCCCAATATGTGGTGAGAAGCACGATAAGAAACACCTCGTGATGGACCGGTTGCAAACCCACGAAAAGACGAGTTAAAGGTGAAGATAGAATGCAGACAGGCAGTGAATCAGTAAGCAATCCAGCGTCCGCAACCCCCCCTATTACAGGCACTCCCAGCCAGACACGCATTGCCGCTACCGCGCCCGGACAAATGCGCGTAATCAAGCGCAACGGGACTGTTGTGCCGTTTGAAGACAGCAAGATATCGGTCGCCATTACGAAAGCGTTCCTAGCGGTTGAAGGAGGCACTGCCGCAGCGAGCACGCGCATTCACGAAACTGTTGCCAAGCTAACGCAGCAAGTAGTCGGCACCTTCAAGCGACGTATGCCCTCAGGTGGCACGATCCACATCGAAGACATTCAGGATCAGGTCGAATTGGCTCTGATGCGCGCCGGTGAGCATTTGATTGCTCGCGACTACGTGATCTACCGCGAATCCCGACGGCAGGCCCGTGTAGAGAAAGAAGCGCTGTCGCCCGAATCAGAGGCAGCCGCCGGCGCGATTAAGGTCATGGGTGCCGATGGCACCGCAAAGCCGCTTCATATCGAGCGCATTCGCACGATCGTTGCGGAGGCCTGTATGGACCTCACCGACGTCAGCGAGGCAGCGATCATCGATGAAGCATTGAAGAACCTGTACGACGGTGTAACAGAGCACGAGCTGAGTACCTCACTAGTCATTACAGCACGCACCATGATCGAACAGGAGCCTAACTACTCGAGCGTTGCCGCCCGACTGTTGCTCGACAACCTACGCACTGAGGGACTAAGCTTCCTGAATGTCGCACAGTCAGCCACTCAAGGGGATATGGCAACGTACTATCCTCAGGCGCTCAAGTCGTTTATCAGTAGGGGCATTGAACTCGAGCTGTTGGCGCCTAACCTCGCAGACTATGACCTCGACATGCTGGGCGAAGCCCTCCTGCCCGAGCGCGATCTGCAGTTCAGCTACCTAGGATTACAGACACTGTACGACCGCTACTTCATCCACAGCGATGAGACTCGCTTTGAGCTACCGCAGCTCTTCTTCATGCGCGTCGCTATGGGGCTGGCGACTCGCGAAAACGACCAGAACGCGAGAGCGATTGAGTTCTACCAGCTGTTGTCATCGTTTGACTACATGAGCTCAACACCCACGCTGTTCAACTCTGGCACATTGCGACCCCAGTTGAGCTCGTGCTACCTGACGACCGTCCCAGATGACTTACACGGTATTTACGGTGCGATTCAGGACAACGCCATGCTGTCTAAGTTTGCAGGCGGGCTCGGAAATGACTGGACACCGGTTCGTGCCCTTGGCGCCTACATTAAAGGTACCAACGGAAAGAGTCAGGGCGTTGTTCCATTCCTTAAGGTGGTCAACGATACTGCCGTTGCCGTGAACCAGGGCGGCAAGCGTAAAGGTGCGGTCTGTGCCTATCTCGAAACATGGCACATGGACATTGAGGAGTTCCTGGAGCTCCGCAAAAACACTGGAGACGATCGTCGCCGAACCCATGACATGAACACCGCAAACTGGGTGCCTGACCTCTTCATGAAACGCGTATTCGAAGATGGTGATTGGACGCTGTTCTCTCCTAACGATGTGCCAGACCTCCATGACCTGTATGGAACAGCCTTCGAGGAACGCTATAACCACTACGAAGAGCAAGCCCGAAATGGTGGACTAAAGCTCCATAAGACACTGAAAGCACAGGCACTTTGGCGAAAAATGCTGGGCATGATCTTTGAAACAGGACACCCCTGGATCACCTTTAAAGATCCCTGCAACATTCGGTCGCCTCAGCAACACGTGGGCGTGGTCCACTCATCAAACCTGTGTACCGAGATCACGCTGAACACCAGCAAAGACGAAATCGCTGTCTGCAATCTCGGTTCAGTCAACTTGCCGCAGCACATCGAAAGCGGCGAGTTGAACATCGATAAGCTTCGCAAGACGGTGACGACCGCTATTCGCATGCTCGATAACGTCATCGACATTAACTACTACTCGGTAGATACATCTGAAAACTCGAACATGAAGCACCGACCCATTGGTCTAGGTCTCATGGGGTTCCAGGACGCGCTCTACAAAGTCGACGTGTCTTACGCTTCTGACGAGGCAGTAACGTTTGCCGATCAGACAATGGAAGCCATTAGCTACTTTGCGATCAACGCATCAACAGATCTGGCTGCCGAGCGTGGCGCCTACTCAAGCTACGACGGTTCGCTATGGAGCCAGGGCATTTTCCCGATTGATTCGTTGAGCATGTTGATCGAACAGCGTGGAACCGACTATATCTCGGTCAACCAAGACAGCACCATGGACTGGGATGCACTCAGAGGCAAAGTCGCTGAGCAAGGCATGCGCAACTCGAATGTCATGGCGATCGCGCCGACGGCAACGATTGCCAACATTACTGGCGTGTCTCAATCCATCGAGCCGACTTATCAAAACCTCTACGTGAAGTCGAACTTGTCAGGTGAATTTACCGTCGTAAACCCTCACTTGGTTCGTGACCTCAAAGAGCGCGGGTTGTGGGACAAGGTCATGGTCAACGACCTCAAGTACTACGATGGGAGCGTACAAGCCATCGATCGTATCCCGGCCGATCTAAAAGCAAAATATGCGACAGCTTTTGAGGTTGAACCCCGATGGTTAGTCGATGCAGCAAGTCGACGACAGAAGTGGATCGACCAAGCTCAGTCGCTAAACTTGTACATTAATAATGCAAGTGGAAAGAAGTTGGACGTGACGTACCGAATGGCTTGGTTCAGCGGTCTGAAAACAACATACTATCTGCGTTCGCTCGCTGCGACGGGTACTGAGAAGTCCACGGTTACCACCGGTCAGCTCAATGCCGTATCACAGCAAGCAGCAGCTGCACCAGTGCAACCCGCACCGGTTCCAGCTACCTGCTCTCTCGACGATCCAGATTGTGAAGCCTGTCAGTAACCAAATAAGTTAAGGGAGTTAACAATGCTTAATTGGGATGATTACAACGTAGCCGAGGGCGAAGCGCCCGTAGCGGCACCGCAGCAACAAGCACCTGTTCAACCCGAAGTGGTTAACAAGGCGCTCGAAACGCTCAATCAGGAAGAGGCAGGGTCTGCGCCTGTAACGGATCAGGTTAAAGCGGCGGCTGAAGCGGTAGCTAATATTGATACTGCGCCTGGCCTAGAGGATTTTGAGATGGGCGCATCGCGTATCTCTGTTGATGAGAAAGCGATGATTAACTGCCGAGCAGATCTCAACCAGCTGGTGCCGTTTAAGTACGACTGGGCATGGCAGAAGTATCTCGATGGCTGCGCGAACCACTGGATGCCGCAGGAGATTAACATGACCGCTGATGTGGCGACCTGGAAGAGTGAAGACGGTCTCACTGACGACGAACGTCGCATTGTGATGCGGTCTTTGGGTTACTTCTCAACCGCTGACTCGCTCGTGGCGAATAACTTGGTATTGGGTATCTATCGACTCATTACCAACCCAGAGTGCCGCCAGTACCTCCTGCGTCAGGCATTCGAGGAAGCGATCCACACACACGCTTACCAGTACTGCATTGAGTCACTGGGTATGGACGAGGGTGAAGTCTTTAACATGTACCGTGAAGTACCGTCCGTCGCTAAGAAGGCTTCATGGTCATTGAACAAGACCCAAGCGCTCTCAGACCCTAACTTCAAAACGGGCACGGTTGAGGACGACCAGCAAGTCTTGCGAAATCTGATCGGCTTCTATGGCGTCACCGAGGGGATTTTCTTCTACTGTGGCTTTACGCAAATCCTTTCAATGGGTCGTCGTAACAAGATGACCGGGGTTGCAGAGCAGTTCCAGTACATCCTTAGAGACGAGTCGATGCACCTCAACTTCGGCATCGATGTGATCAATCAGATCAAGCTCGAGAATCCACATTTGTGGACTGAGGAATTCCAGCAAGAAGCCATTCAGATGATTCTTGAGGGTACTGCGCTGGAAATCGAATACGCACGCGACACAATGCCACGCGGTGTACTAGGAATGAATGCCAGCATGATGGAAGAGTATTTACAGTTCATCGCAAACCGCCGTTTAACGCAGCTTGGGCTGCCCGAGCAGTTCCCAGGTGCTCAAAATCCATTCCCATGGATGTCAGAGATCATGGATCTGCGAAAGGAGAAGAACTTCTTCGAGACCCGTGTCATTGAGTATCAAACAGGTGGCGCTCTTAGTTGGGACTAATCTATCGATAAACCTTAAAAAGCCCCGTACTAGCGGGACTTTTTTTGTCTCAATAGGTTGTCACAGAGCCTCTGACTATTGAACTTCGAACTGATACCGGGGCAAGGTATCCATAATCGCACGTCCGTATCGCTTCGTGATAATTCTCCGATCCAATAACGTGATAACGCCTTCATCCGTTTCTGTGCGAAGCAGTCGACCGCAAGCTTGGAGCAATCTGAGAGACGCTGAAGGCACAGTTAGCTCCATGAATGGATTGCGTCCAGCGGCCTCAAGGAGCTCCGCATGTGCAGCATCGATGGGGTCATCGGGTGCCGCAAACGGCAGCTTTGCGATAATCACGTGGCTGCAGTAGTCACCAGGTAAATCGACGCCCTCAGCGAAGCTGGCGAGTCCGAATATGATCGACGAGTCACCGCGATCGATTCTTCTCCGGTGTTCTTGCAGTATTTCTGCTTTACTCATCTGCCCTTGAATAAGAAGCCGTGACTCATACGCGGGCTCGAGAGCCTCAACCAATTCTTGTAACTGACGCTTAGAACTGAAGAGCACCAGCGTACCACGATGCCGCTCCAATAAGCTCGGAAATAGGTTAATCAGCTCATCCGAATGCGCCGCGGGCTCGCTTGGATCAGTCGTCATTTCGGGCACAACAAATCGGCCACGAGACGCTTCAAAGGGGCTTTCAACCCGCGCTAACTTGGTGTCACTCGGTAAGCCAGTCTGCTCCATTAAATGATCAAAGGACCCGAGCGCAGTAAGTGTCGCAGAGGTCATTACAGCCCCCGCAACGCGCTCCCAAACATGCTCAGACAGAATATCTCGCGCGTAAATCGGGCTCGCATAGCACTCGATCGAGCTTTCGTCACCATAGTGCCGCATCCATCGTGCCCATGGAGTGCTCGATTCTTCATCAGATGAAGCATAGCTGTCCCACAGTGCGATCTGGCCCTCAGCGCGTGCCAATATAACTTGCAGGTCATTGAGATTAATCTCCCAGACCTCCCTCTGATCAGCGTCGCCCTCCTCCACCAAAGCCTCAATCAAACTAAGCACTGGTGAGAGCTTTTGCCGGTGCAGTCTCCAAAGATCTCGAAGCGAGCGCGATGCATCGCGCAACTCTTCATCAACAACACCAAGCGGAAAACGCAAGTCAGCGCGATCGTCGACACGCCCGCTCAATGCGTTCCAACACAGCGCATAGGTATCGCGGCTTGCTTGAATAAGGTCGTCTGTACTAATGGACAGTGCTGACAGGGCTTCAGGACGCACCTCATATTCGATTAATAGCTCTCGCTTGGCATCCAACCACTGCTGGGTCTCTGCCAGGTTATTGTAGGTCCGCCCACTTCGAGAAAAACACGCAAAGTGCTCCAAACACTTTTCGGCCAACTGGTGACCCTCATCGAAGATGTAGTAACTCTCCTCCGGCTCCGAGAGAATTCGCCCTCCTCCCAATCTAAAGTCGGCTAGCACCAAGTCGTGATTGGTCACAATGATGTCTGTCTCTTCAAGTCCCTCCCGAGCACGAAAAAAACTACAACCTGTAATGTGTGGGCACCGACGCCCTAAGCACTGCGAGTGATCAGTGGTAATCGATCGTATAACGCCTACATCGAGTGCCTCAGGCCAGGCATCGAGGTCTCCGTCCCACGAATCGTCACTCACCGCGGTCAGCATAGCGTCATAGGTCCGCTGTACCTCCTCCCCTTCGGGAAGCTCACCCTCATCGGGGTACATCGACAACATAGGTGACTCAGCGTAGCCCTGAATCAACTGATCGAGCTTATATAAGCAAAGATAGCGGCTACGTCCCTTGGCAAGCTGATAGGTAAAGTCAATGCCACTGTGACGCCTGATCTCTGGCAGGTCCTTAAAAATAAGCTGTTCCTGTAGAGCGACCGTGGCAGTAGCGATGATCAGTTGTTTTGACTGTGTCTTTGCCACAGGCAAAGCAGCCATGATGTAAGCAATGGTTTTACCGGTACCTGTACCCGCCTCGATCGCAAGAAACGGCGGTGTGTCTGGATCGCCCAACGCATTGGCAACCTCGGCGATCATCTGGCGCTGACCCCAGCGAGGCTTTAAATCCTTCGCCTCGGTCAGCGTAAAAAAAGCCGCTCGAATTTCTTCTCTTAAGGTATCAGCTAACAAGGATGCTTACACTCTTTCGTTACTGGCCATCACATGCAGAACCGGTCTCGCATACATTTCGAGCGCTTGCTGACGTTCCGCTTCAGACAGCTCATCAAACCGGGCAAGGTACGCTGATTGAGTGATGCTCGCCTCTGCTTCATCGCGATCTGATTTATCGATGGTGTAACCCAATGCTTCGCATGCCCAAAAGTTGGTTTTGAACAGTCGGTAATTGGCCACCATAGCGTCATCAATAAGCGACACGGCATCAGGTACCGACAGTGACGCTTGATTCAGAGGCTTGCCGAAATGGATATGGACATGCCCTTTTTGTCCCTGAATACCTTGCGCGATACTTTCCAGATCTTCAAAGGGCGCCTTTTCGTACCCAGCCCCGTAAGCCAACTCCCGCGCTTTCATTACATCGCATGGATCGATTTCATAAGAAATCGTTAGCGGCACTATGTTGAGCTTGCCCAAAACCTCATCCGGCGACTCCGTGGATTTGTCGCGCGACAGCGTCAACATTTTTAAAACAGCGGCCTCCGTTCGGTCATTCCCATCCTTTGCCCGACCTTCCCGCTGCGCGATCCACAATGGTCCCTGATTTTCGACAATCGCCTCACGCATGAAATTGGCCAGCTGCTTGGAGGCTGCGAGCTGTTGCTTCGGGCCGCTCAAGCTCCGCTTCACAATGAAACTCTTATTGACACGCATCAGGTGTGACACCCACGGCTTCTGCAACAGATTATCGCCGATAGCAATTTGTGCCGTACGATGGCCCTCAATAACCAAGACACTGTTGGCGTACGCAGAATCCATAACAATATCGCGATGATTACTGATGAAGAGATACGACGCTTCGGTATCCAGTTGTTCGATACCTGAGTAGGAAAAGTATGAGGTTGCCTCTACCACCCGATCGAGACGCGGCTTGACTAAGGCCTGGAAGCCGTCAACGGTGCTAACACCGACAAGCTGTGACCTCATGGTCCGCCGCGCAAATAAACGCACGAGCCCGGGCATCCATTTGGCAATACGATTACCGCGCAAGGCGATCAGCGTATCGATAAACTCATTGTCCGACAGCAGTGTATCGATCACTGAACTGACCTCATGGTCACGGTAGGGTCGAATGTCGTTGTAAAGATCTGTCATTGCTAAAAACGCTAATTAGTTAGGCTGTCATCTTCGAGAAAATTGGGGGTTTTACCGAGTGCATCATTTCAAGCGTGAAGAATCCGACTATTACCTCATAAATGCTTTGATACGGCTCGCAATCTGGTAGCATCGCGTCCCGTCGTGAACCCTACCTGCGGAGAAGAAGAGATGGAAGCGTACAGTGCGTATTTAATGTTTTTGGGGGTGTCCTGCCTGTTGGTCAGCTGGTGCCTATTGCTCATCACAGCGTGGAAAGAAGATTACGCCTGGGGAATGTTCTCACTGCTGTTGCCACCCGTTGGCTACGGCTATGCACTCTTCCGGTTAGATTCAGCGAAAGAGACGCTTCTCCTAGCTGTGATCGGCTGGTTGCTGGTGATTCTCGGGCTCTAAATTAGACATTATCAGTATATGGGCTCTGAGCGGTTGACATCACCCTCGACGTCACCCAATATCGGCGCCCTTTCAATTCTGGAGAGAATTCGTGGCGAACTCACCACAAGCTCGCAAGAGAGCGAAGCAGAACGATAAGCAACGTGCGCATAACGCAAGTCTGCGCTCACTCGTTCGCACCAAGATGAAGCAAGTACTCGCAGCGGTCAACGCCGGTGAGTGCGGGCGCGCGCAAGAAGCATACAATGCGGCCGTTCCAGTCATCGATCGTATGGCGAACAAAGGTATCATCAAAAAGAACAAAGCAGCACGTCACAAGAGCCGTCTAAACTCGAAAGTAAAGGCGCTAGCTGCTAGCTGAACTCAAGCCGCCATCCAGCGGCTTGATTGTGAATATTCTATGCTAGTTTCACATCGCTCCACGGAGTGAGCTTGTTAAACTAGCGCCATGCCGAAGGACCCCACCAACGACGATAGTTACCGTTTTCTTTTTGAAGGCGCGGACATTCGTGGGGAGACCGTTATCCTCGATAACGTGCTAAAAGACCTGATTGGAAGCCACGCCTACGGACCCGGTGTTCAAACATTGCTCGGTGAATTTGCGGCGGCAACCGTAGTCATTTCAAACAACCTCAAGTTTGAAGGCCGCGTGGTCTTGCAGGGCCGCAGTGACGGCCCGATCTCGCTGGTCATGGTCGAGTGCTCCAGCGATGGCGATATCAGAGGCATTGCACGCGGCGAGCTAGAGGCACCAGAAGGCCCCATTAAGAGCCATTTACCCAATGGCGTTTTGACGCTCACCATCGAGCCAGAGGTTGGGCAGCGCTATCAAGGCATCATCGCGGTACAGCGAGATGAGTTAGCCGATGTGCTCAGCGACTACTTCGAGCAGAGCGAACAACTTGCCACCAAATTTTGGCTATCCACACGGGCTGGATTGTCAGCAGGCCTGATGCTCCAACAGCTGCCAAAGCAGCTCATCAACGACGAGGACGAGCGGCTAGATCAGTGGCAGACCCTTTGTGCGCTCGCTGACACGGTGACGCCCGACGAGCTGATTGATACTGATACCGATCAATTGTTGTTCAAGCTTTTTAATGAATGGGATGTGAAGCGCTTTGAACCTAAGCGTATCCGTTTCTCATGCAATTGTTCGCGTGATCGCAGTTTGAATGCGATCCGTTTACTACCTAAACATGAGATCACCGAGCTCTTTGAGGAGCAACTGACGGTGACAATGAATTGCGAAATGTGTGGCGATAGCTACCACTTTACGCGTAATGATATAGATCAGTCAGAGGAGCCTACGATCCACTGATTGGGTAACTGTATCTCCACACTCACACTGGAAGCACATACCAATGACAGTTGAACAGAGTGCCAAAGCACCGATTAAACACACTGACAACACTGCAGCCCAACTTATTGAGATGGCATTAGACCGGAAAGAGGGCTGTTTGACAGATACCGGCGCACTTCGCGTCGAGACAGGGTACAGGACAGGTCGGTCTCCAGCCGACCGATTTATCGTTAGAGAACCCTCGAGCGAGGAGGCGATCGAGTGGGGCAGCGTTAACCGAGAGTTCGATGCGGCAGCCTTTGATGCGCTGTGGGATCGGGTGAAGGCGTATCTCGCCACCGGCGAACAATGGGTGCAGCACCTCCACGTAGGCGAGCACCATGACCATTACATACCTGTGAGGGTTATGACAGGCACCGCGTGGCAAAGCCTGTTTGGTCGCAACATGTTCATTCGGCCCGAGAACTACAACCCCTCAGAAAAGCCAGAGTGGCAAATTATGAATGTTGCCGACTTTGTCTGTGATCCTGAGCGAGACGGAACCAGCTCGGACGGCACTGTCATCATCAACTTTGGCCAGCGCAAAGTGCTCATTGCGGGTATGCGTTATGCCGGTGAGATGAAGAAAGCGATGTTCTCGGTACAGAACTTCCTCCTTCCTGAAAAAGATGTGCTTCCCATGCACTGCTCAGCAAACATCGGTGACGAAGGGGATACAACTCTATTCTTTGGTCTTTCTGGCACGGGGAAAACCACCCTGTCGGCAGACCCCGCGCGCCACCTGATTGGTGACGATGAGCACGGCTGGGCGCAAGGCTCGGTATTTAACATCGAAGGCGGCTGCTACGCAAAGACCATCGACTTAAGTCAGAAAAACGAACCTATCATTTGGGATGCCATCCGGTTTGGCGCGATCGTCGAGAACGTGGCACTTAATGAGTCGCGACAAGCCGATTACTCAGACACGACCCTCACCGAAAATGGTCGCTGCTGCTACCCGCTCTATCACGTTGAGAAGCGCTCAGCCACGAACATGGGCGGCGAACCCAAGTGTGTAATCTTCCTCACTTGCGATGTGTCCGGCGTGCTTCCGCCGGTGAGCTTGCTATCGAAAGAAGCGGCAGCCTTCCATTTCCTCTCAGGCTACACAGCCCGTGTTGGCTCGACCGAGCTTGGTGCCGAAGCCGGTATTCACCCAACCTTTAGCACCTGCTTTGGTGCTCCGTTTATGCCTCGCCCAGCTCAAGACTACGCAGACCTGCTAATGAAGCGTATTGAAGATTTCGGGTCGCAGGTCTACCTCATTAACACAGGCTGGACCGGTGGCTCGGGAGGCGCAGATGGCAAAGGTAATCGCTTCCCAATCCCAGTCACTCGTGCCGTAGTTGCCGCTGCTCAAAGCGGCGCCTTGCTCAATGTGGACACAAAGCACATCGATTCGCTGAATCTGGATTTCCCGATCACAATTCCCGGTGTAGCCGACGAATACATCGACCCCAAAGCCAGCTGGGGAGATGATGATGCCTATGAAGAGCAGGCCAAGAAACTGGCTACCCTATTCAAAGGCAACATCGAGAAGTTTGACGTCAGTGATGACATCGTTGCCGCCGGGCCTCAATTGTAAGCACATTCAACAGACCATAAAAAAAGGGGCTACTGCCCCGTTTTTTATCGTGTGTAATTTTCAATCACAGCTCGCTTTGAAGAGACCTCCGCAGAAAAGCGCGGCGGTGTAGCCTTTCCACCCTTTACCCTCTGCTCTTCAGACCAGGGGTGGTGATACGTCTCCATCTTGTCGCTCCAGTTCGCGCTTCGTCACGCTCGATAGGGTCTTACCGATATCATCACCCAACAGGTAGAGCGCAGGCACCAACACCAGCGTCACACCTGTGGCAAACATCACCCCAAATGACAAAGACACCACCATGGGAATTAGGAACTGAGCCTGAACACTGGTTTCCAGCATGATCGGTACGAGACCCACAAAGGTCGTCACTGAGGTCAGGATAATCGGTCGGAAACGATCGGTCGCTCCGTGTAACAGTGCATCGACCAAATCCATGCCCTCATCGCGAAGGTTATTAATCCGATCAATCAACACTAGGTTGTCGTTTACAACGACGCCCGCACAGGCGATGACGCCCATAATGGAAAACATACTGACCTGCCAACCGAGCATCCAGTGACCAAAGATCGCGCCCATAAGCCCAAAAGGTACGGCCGTTAGAACCAAGAAGGGTTGCCAATAGGATTTAAAGGCGATCGCCATTAGCCCGAAGATAATCAGCATTGAGAGCGAGCCCATGTAGACCATTGCTTGCTGAAACTCGATCTCCTCCTGAAGCTCGCCGTCCATATTAATGGTCAACCCAGGATACCGTTGCAGCCACACAGGACCGTCATTTCGAAGTACCGACTCCACAATAGCTCGAGGCGGTGCGCCATCCTCGGACACGTCTGCACTGACCTCCAGAGTTCTAAGTCGGTCCAATCGTTCAATCGACTGATAACCGGTTTCAACACGGTAAGTGGCCACGGTCGAGAAAGGAACTTCAGCGCCATCACGGGTACGGATATACATTGAATTGATGTTAGCGATCGCTCGGCGCTCTGACTCTGGATAACGAATCATCACCCGGACATCCTCACCATCCCGGGGTATGCGCTGAACCTCTTCACCATAAAATGCCTGACGTATCTGTGTCGCCACATCAGCGAGCGAAATACCGAGCGTTTCAGCCGCTGGCTTCAAAGACAGCGCGAGCTCCTCTAATGGTGCATCGAAACTGTCCGTGACATCAAAGACGCCCGTGTAGCGCTCGAGTGCTCCGCGCACTTCCTCCGCAAGCACCTCAAGATCAGCGATGCTATCGGATGCAAATAACAAGGAAATGGGCTTGCCTGGATCACGAATGGTGTAATCAAACCGCACGTCCTTGGCCTGAGAAAAATCACCTAGGCTTTGTCGTAGGCGCTTGGTCATTTCTTCCGTATCGAGATCATCGTTCACTGTTTGAACTAACAGATCGACTTTATTTCCGCCGGCAACGCCCAAGATGTTGTCTATGGCTGGCGTCTGCTGATAACGAGGCTGACTGTTGTAATCCGTCTTAATGGCCTCTGCCGCAGTGACCAAGCGGTCGCGCATGGCCTGCGAAGCGGCGAAAGCTCCACCCTGAGGCAGCTCGACAGTACCCACGACAAAATCTGAATTCACACGAGGGAAGAAGGCGCTCTTCAGATAACCGCCGCCGAACAATGCCAAACTCAAACACAATAAAACTAGGAAGAAGCCACCCACCGAGGCGTGATTACGCAAGCACTTCTCGAGGAAGGGTCGATAGCGTTCGTTAGCAAAGCGCGCGAGCCAGCTTGCGCAAGCCATGCGAGTACGCGTTAACCAACCGGAATCGGGCACCTCTGGCTCAGGCTTCATGTGCGCCAGATGCGAGGGAAGAATAAGTAAGCTCTCAATCAGCGAGAACGCCAGAGCCAGACAGACTACAACCGGAATTCCCTTTGACGCGGGTCCCCACTCCCCGGGTAAGAAGAACATGGGGGCAAAGAACACCATCGTACTGATGACGGCGAACACTACCGGCTTCACCACCTGACGCGTCCCCACCAGGGCACCGTGAACGCCACTCAAACCACGGGACTGTGCCGAATGCACCGACTCTCCAACGATTATGGCGTCGTCAACGACGATGCCGAGCGTCAGCAGGAAAGCGAACAGGCTAATCATATTCAGCCCCTGCCCCGTGTAAGGCAGGAGGAAAAGCGTGCCCATGTAGGCGACCACGATACCGACCGACACCCAGAAGGCCAGCATAGGACGCAGGAACAACATCAACACGATGATGACCAGCACTAAGCCGCCTAGACCATTGCTTACCAGTGTTCGCACCCGCTCTTTAAACGACTTCGAGGGATCCTGCCAAAACTCCAGCGATACGCCCTCGGGTAACGACAGCTCGCGCTCCTTGACCCAGGCCTTCACTGTATCCGTGGTCAAAATAACGTCTGGTGACGTTGTGACATAAACATTGAGACCCAGCGAGCGCTTGCCATTGAACTCGATATCGACGTCGATATCCTCAAAGGTATCCCTCACGGCAGCGACATCACTCAAGAGTAGTTCCTGCCCTGAGAAGTCACTTCTCAGGACAATCGACTCAAAGTCTGCTCTGTCGTAGGCCTGACCTCGGGTTTGAATCAGTAGATCACCGCTGTCTCGCTGGACCGCGCCGGCCGGCAGATTGATAGAGGCAGAGCGGACAGCAGCTGCGACCTGATCGAAGGTCAGTTGATAACGTTGGAGGCTCTCTTCGGATACCTCGATCGATACTTCATAAGGACGCGCCGTCTGGAGTTCGACAACGGATACCCAAGGCTGGCGCACAAGCTCGTCACGCAACGTCCCGCCGAGCTCTTTCATCTCCCGCTCACTTAGGTCCCCAAAAATTTGAACCCGCCCCATCTGGTGTCGGTGGGTGATTTCAGTGACAGTTGGCCGCTCCGCATCTGACGGGAAGCTTCTAATCGCATCGACACGCGTGTTGATGTCATTGGTCAGCTTTTGAGTCGGGTAATCGCTTTCCACCTCAACCAGTACTACGCCAACCCCCTCTCTAGAGGTCGACCGGAGCTCCTCGATCCCGTTGAGGTCGTGAATAGCCTCCTCAATGCGAACCGAAATTTGCTCTTCAACTTCTCGAGGACTCGCGCCGCGAAACTCCATGCGAATCTCGATCTGATTGATTTCAGGTGTGGGGAAGAACTGCTTATCCAGCTTGGGAATACTGGTGTACCCGCCAATGATGAGAAGCACCATGAGCAGATTGGCCGCGATGGGATTCTTAATGAACCACGCAATAGGTCCACTCATATCAGTTAACCGCTAGCTCTGTTGCAACACGTAATCCCGGGAAGAGCGTGTTGTTAAGCTGCGCCACCACCAAGTCGCCAGTAACTAAGCCGGACACCCAAACCGATCGCCCTTCGCGGTTAATAACTGCAACGTCACGGCGCTCTAACTTCGATTCATCATTGACGATCAGCACGTGACCATCGGGGCTCAATGCCGCATTCGTGAGTTCGATCACACCATCGACGGGTCGGCCAATGATTTGTGCGCGCGCAAACATACCGGGTGTCAAAGCGGGTCTTCCGTTTTCCAAATCGGGACTACCAGGGAACTCGGCAATCACCGTCGCGACGCGACTTCGCCGATCAAGCTCGGCCTCAGATCGTTTGATATCAGCAGGAAATTGCCATGCTCGACCGCCAATGTCGACCGAAACAGACGAACTAGATCCGACTAAACCTCCCGAGGAAGTCAGCAACCGCTCGGGCAACAGGGCAAGCTGAGCGTCCGACAAAGGCAGCCGCAGCTCCATTGCCTCAAGTGCGTAAATCTGTGCGAGCGGAGTACCGTTTCCAACAAACTGCCCGATATCGACGCGCTTCTGTTGAACGCGTCCATCAAAAGGTGCCCTGATAATGGTGCGATCAAGCGCAAGCTCAGCAGCCGCGACATCCGCTTGAGCGGCCTTTACCGCCAGCTCTGCTGCTCGCAACTGCGGCTTCCTTAGGAAAAGATCGTTGGCTTCATCCGAACCCAGCTCTCGCCATTCGCGACGCGCCTGCCTGCTGCGTCCTCGCTCTTCGGCCAGACGTTGCTCGGCCTGTGCCAGCGAGGACTCGGCCCGCGCCAGCGCAAACTCATAGTCATTGCGTTCAATGGATAACAGCACGTCATCTTTTTCGAAAAATCCACCGTCTGCGAAGGCATCACTTACCTCCACTACCTTGCCGGCCACCTGAGCCACAAGGTCCACCCGGCGCTTCGCGTCGATGGTACCTTGCGTGTGCACCAATAATTGGTGTGTTGCGGGCGTTGCCTCGATTACAGCCACCATCGGAGCGGGTCGATCGGGTGGTGGTCCAGCCTGCGGCTCCGATTTGGCTGTAAGAACCACCCACGTTAATGCAAGACCAGTAAGGGTAGCCACAGTGGCGATAGTTAACTTTCTCAGTGACAGGCGATTGGCCACTGTAGAAACCTCAGGGGTATCAGACATGTTTTGTTCCGTCGCGGAAAGCAGTCGACTTAATGGGGACTCATCAGTCCGAACTCAAGCCTGGTGTCTGGCTTTTGTCTCAGGTGAACTTGAACATTATACGGAGACGGGTCAGTTACCCGTTAAAAAACTTGTCACATTTTCGGGGCAATACCCAAGCGTCATCGAGAAAAATGGTCATCGCGTTAAATTCGGGTCAATCGCCACTTGCCTAGTGAGGGAGTTTTCGCGGACTATTTGCGGCTCAAACAAAACAATTTGGAGTTTTTCATGGCGCTTACCACTGGAGACAAAGTCCCACCTTGCACACTATCTGTTATGAGCGAATCAGGTCCCGCACCGCTCTCTACTGATGATCTTTTCGGAGGTAAGCGCGTGCTGCTGTTTGCACTACCAGGCGCTTTCACACCCGGCTGTTCCATGGCTCACCTACCAGGTTACGTCGCCAATGCCGACAAGATTAAAGCAGCCGGCGTAGATTCAATCGCCTGCCTCTCGGTCAACGATGCATTTGTGATGGGCGCTTGGGGCGAGACTCAAAATGCCAGCGAAATCATCATGGTCGCCGATGGTAATGCACAATTTACCGACGCCATGGGACTTACACTCGACGCAACCGGATTCGGTATGGGCAAGCGCAGTCAGCGCTATGCCATGTTGGTTGATGACGGCGTCATTACTCATATCAACGTTGAAGAAGGGCCAGGCGTGGAAGCGAGCTCTGCAGAAACGATGATGGCGCTACTCTGACAGATAAAATGGTTACTGCTGCGGCTAAGCCGCAGTAGTAACCACGTAAATCACGGATGTAATGATCAGCGCACCAAGAAGGTTTACCCAAATTCCCCAGCGCACCATCGTCCGAATGTCGATCTGACCCGTTCCAAAAACAACCGCATTGGGTGCAGTGGCGACAGGAAGCATAAAGGCACAACTAGCGCTCATCGCCGCGGGAACCATTAATATCAGGGGATCAATGTCGGCTGCCATGGAGGCTGCCGCCAAAATCGGCATGAGCAGTGCGGTTGTTGCTGTATTCGATGTAGCCTCGGTTAAAGCAGTTACCAGCAACGCCACCGTCGCTATCGCAATAAGCGTCGGCACCATGGCAAGACTGGCAAGGATTTCTCCCATTTGACCACTCAAGCCCGAACTGACAAAGCCCTTGGCCAACGTGATGCCACCTGCAAACAGTAGTAGTACACCCCACGGTATATTGCTCGCCTGCTCCCAGGAGATAAGCGGCTCTCCCTCTCGGTCACGCGTTATGAACAGGGCCACGACCGCACAAAACGCGACCGCTGCATCATTGGCCATTGGCATATCGAGCCATGCGCGCCAACCACCAAACGGCTCGATACGCGTCATCCATGCGAGCGCGGTTAACCCGAAAATAATGAGCACCCGTTTCTCTGCGCTGCGCCAGGCACCAATATCTGGAAGATCCACAACGAGATCGGTCGGGACTTTCCGGGCCAGCGCTATGGCGATCAGCGGAATCATTAACGCTACGACTGGAACCCCCCATGACATCCACTGACTGAAACTGATCGCCGAGCCTGTCGTGTCCTCATAAACTTGCATGAAGATAAGCGTAGGCGGTGTTCCGATCGGCGTTCCCAACCCGCCAATACTGCAAGCCCAAGCAAGCCCTAACAGAAGGGGTGCTGCCAGCGCTTTCGGCGCACTCGAGGTGGCAATAACTGCTAGCGCAACCGGCAATAGCATCAATACGGTGGCGGTATTGGAAATCCACATGCTGAGTGAGGCTGCAGCGAGCATAAATCCCATGATTAAACGCTTCGGCTCGTCAGCGCCAACGAAGCGAACAACCGTCACCGCAATCCGCGTGTGAGCCCCCGTAGACTCCATACCCTTAGACAATAAAAACCCGCCCATCAGAAGCAGGATCAAGGGTGATCCATAGGCAGCGGCAACATCACTCGGGCTAATGACACCCAAGAGCGGCAGCACTGCCATGGGAATCAGGGAGGTGACCGGAATCGGGATGGGCTCGAAAATCCACCAGAAAACACACAGGACAGCGACGCCTGTAGTAACAGACGCGGCCTCTGACTGCCCCAGAAGGGCCGAGAGACACCCCGCTGCCAGGGCGGCAACCAGTCCAGGAATCACCGATGCATTTAAATTTAGCCAATGCGGTTTCAGCATTGCGTATTACCCATGGTTGTTCGTTACACTAGGTGCCATGAAATCTCAGCCATCCTCTCTTGTCGATACTTTCGATCGCCGGATCCGTTATCTACGGCTGTCGGTGACCGACCGGTGCGATTTTCGCTGCCAGTATTGCATGACTGAAGAGATGCGGTTTTTACCCCGTAAAGCCGTGCTATCCGCCGAAGAGATTATTCGGCTCGCGACGCTGTTCGTGGATTTGGGTGTTCAGAAAATTCGACTGACCGGTGGCGAACCGTTGGTGCGTCCTGACATCGTTGATATCGCCCAGGGGTTATCCAATATCGAAGGGCTCAATGAGCTTGTGATGACAACCAACGGTAGCCAACTGCCAACGCTAGCAAGGCCTCTGGTCGCCGCAGGAATCTCTCGTATCAATGTGAGTCTGGATACCTTGTGCGACAGCCAATTCGCCGAATTATCGCGAACCGGCGACCTGAGTAAGGTACTCGCTGGATTGGATGCGGCCATTGATGCCGGGTTCGAACGGATTCGACTCAACACCGTCTTACTGACGGGTAAAAATGACACCCAGATAGAGCCACTCATCGACTATGCGCTCCATAAGGGTATTGATATTGCCTTCATCGAAGAGATGCCGATGGGACATATCACTCAAACTGACCGTGAATTGAGCCTCGTACCCTCCGCACAAGTGTTGGAGACGATTCGGCGCCGGTTCAACCTTGTACCTATCGTAGGGTCTTCAACAGATGGACCCGCACGACGCTACTCGGTGCAGGGAACCAGCACCGAGGTCGGCGTTATCTCACCGATTACGGATAACTTCTGTGATGCCTGCAATCGCCTCAGAATTACGCCAGACGGCCGATTGGTCCTTTGTTTAGGCCACGAAAATTCTCTGGATTTACGCCAGATGCTGCGTAGCGACATGGATTCGTCCAGCTTGAAACGTGCAATTGTTGCCGCTCTTGCGTATAAACCCGAGCGTCATGTGTTTGATCAGCCAGATGAACCTCAGGTCGTTCGTTTGATGAACGCCACTGGCGGATAACATCACACTAGGATTTATTTATGTCCCATTCCTTTCCGAAGCTGGAGAGCGTTGACAGCATTGTCGAGTCACTTGCTACCGCGGGTTACATTTGTAACGAGCAAATCGCCACGGTTGTCTATCTAGCCGCAGCACTAGAAAAGCCTATCTTGGTAGAGGGTCCGCCCGGTGTAGGGAAAACGGAACTCGCGAAAAGCTGTGCGCAGGTGACAGGTGCACCGCTGGTACGCTTGCAGTGCTATGAAGGACTAGATGAGTCAAAGGCGATTTATGAGTGGAAGTACGGAAAGCAACTGCTTTACACACAGCTTCTCAAGACACAGCTCTCCGAGGTAATGGAAGGGGCGCAGGGTTTACGCGCATCGATTGAGCGATTGCACAGTTTTGATGATGTCTTCTTCTCAAAAGAGTTCTTGGAGCCAAGGCCCCTACTTCAAGCAATCGATGCCGAGGGCGGTGTTGTGCTTTTGGTGGACGAGATTGACAAGGCAGATTTCGAGTTTGAGTCACTACTACTTGAAGTGCTCTCCGACTTTCAGGTTTCCATACCTGAACTCGGTACACTTCAGGGACGGTCAAAGCCACTTGTCTTCCTCACCAGTAACGATACCCGGGATCTGTCCGACGCGTTAAAACGCCGATGCCTGCACCTACATATCGACTTTCCAACGACGGAACTCGAGGGCCGCATCGTCAGAGCTCGCGTACCGCAGATCACTGAGGCTATGACAGATCATCTGGTCACCTTCGTCAGCAAAGTGCGCGAGATGGATCTCAAGAAACTTCCATCGGTATCAGAAACCATCGACTGGGCAAAAAGTCTGGTCCTGTTACACGCAGACTCGTTGGATGAAGAGCTTGTGAAAAGCTCTTTGAACGCACTCCTGAAGTATGAGGAAGACCTGACCAGTGTGGTCGAAAACTTGGTGGATCTCCTCAATACCGAAAAGCGGGCGGCCAACGCCTAAAAGGTCATGGCACACGCTGAACGATTCAGTCAGGACGCACCCACCGATCGACTGCTGGCCTTCATCGAATTTCTGCGCGGTCGAGACATACTGATATCGCCTGCCGATTCACTTGTGGCTATGGAAGTCGCTGGGCTCGTTGGCTACGACGACCGGACACTGCTCAAAAATGGCCTGGGCAGTGCGCTGGCTAAATCAAAGTTTGAAATCGAAGTCTTCAACGAAGCCTTCGAGCAATATTTTGGCGCACCCTCTTCCGATAAATCCAAAAATGAAAACTCATCCAGCAGTGCGGATGACAGCACAGGCGACAGCCCATCCTCTCAGGAACTGGGCGAGCAACTCTCGCAGGCAATGCAGGCACAACCTGAACTTGCGAAAAACCTGTCGAGCGAACTGGTTGAGGCCCTGAAGAGCGGCGATGAGGCAGCAATTGCTATTGCCGTGGAGACGGCGGCGCAACAGGTCGACGTATCGGCGATTAAGCTACTGACGCAACGAGGACAGTACATCCGCAAAATGCTCGACGCACTTGGCGAGCAAGCCCTTCGAGATGCCGCGGTAGAGCTTGAAAGCACTGAACCCGCTGCGTTTGAAGCAGTGCAGGCGCTGCGCGAGCAGCTTCGCAATAAGGTCAGAGATCGGGTCGATAGAGCCTATATGGTTCACGCCAGTGGCGATGCCGAGGATATGCTCGATGAAGCACTGAGTAACATGTCGCTCGGTAATGTAGACCAGCACCACAGAGCCCGACTAAAGCGATTACTGGAGCGCATGACACGCAAGCTTGCCGCTCGTCACGGCCGCGTCCGAAAGCGCGTCAAACGGGGTCAACTGGCAGTGCCAGCAACCCTGCGAAAAGCCATGGCGACCGACGGTGTGCCTTTCAAACCACAGTGGCGCAAAAGCGTTCGTCGCAAACCTCAGATTTTGATTTTGTGTGACGTCAGCGGATCTGTGGCGGCTTATGCGAAATTCTTATTGCTGTTCCTCCACTCACTTCAAGATATTCTGCCGAGAACACGCAGTTTTGCCTTTTCATCGAACTTGGGTGAAGTCACAGAGACACTGCGTGCGCTTCCTGTAGAGATCGCCATTGAGCGGGTCAACTTGAAGTACGGTGGTGCTACGGACTACGCCCGTGCTTTTGAGGACTTTGCGAGCCTGGCCATGACCGACATCAATCGCGTCACTACAGTGATTATTTTGGGTGATGCGAGGAACAATAATACGGATCCAAGACTCGACCTGCTTGCTGAAATTCGATCGAAGTGTCGACAGCTGATTTGGCTTAATCCGGAAAGCCAAAGAAGTTGGGGCACAGGTGATTCTGAAATGCCAGGCGTCATCCGCAACTGCGATGTGGCGGCCGAGTGCAGCACCCTCAAGCAATTAGAGCGGGTTATTGATGACTTACTAGTTCAGCTCAACAGTTGAGCTAGTCAGTCTCCTCCAACTATAGTCCGCCGGCGGCGCCGGCACCCCCCTCATCAGCGAGGGTCTTAAGCCAATTTTCAAGATCCCTGCTGCGCACATTCTCGGGTTTACGTCGAACTGCTGTACCAACTGATCTGATAGCGCGTACACTTGCGACCGATGTTGTACAGCGATCCGAAATAGCGCATCGACGTACATGACCCCAGTGGTTTGTAAGGTACTACAAGATGATGGCTGCAGCATTTAGAACGGCAATAACAAACGGTAGCCCGTCTGACATTCTGCAAATAACCAGAGGCATCGAAAAAGAAGGCCTTCGTGTGTCTTCAAGCGGCCACAGGCTCTCGCAGAAGCCCCACCCCACACCATTGGGTTCTGCCCTAACGCACAAAGCCATCACAACGGATTATTCGGAAGCACTTCTCGAATTCATCACGGATGTCCATGATACGCCCGCGGGCGCGCTGAACGAGCTCCATCAACTGCACGCCTATACCGCTCAGTCACTTCCCGACGAAATCATTTGGGGCGCCAGTATGCCGGGAGAACTCGGACCCGAGATGGAAATTCCCATTGCGAACTATGGCTCATCCAACATCGGTACGATGAAACGTGTTTATCGAAATGGATTGAGCGCGCGGTATGGTCGAACCATGCAGGTCATCGCCGGAATTCACTACAACTTTTCATTACCCGATGCGTTCTGGGAGACGTCTAGACTCATCGGTAACCCAGACTGTTCACTCACCAATTGGCGAACGCAGGGCTATCTAGCGCTGATAAGAAACTTCCAGCGCCATGGCTGGTTACTTAACTTTTTAACAGGTAGCTCCCCGGCGCTTAGCCGCTCATTTATTCGGGGCGAGGTGCCAGGGCACCTGCAAAGCATTAACGATCACACACTTTATGGCGAGTTTGCGACATCTCTTCGTATGGGAGATCTCGGCTACACCAGCTCCGCTCAGGATGGTCTGCAAATTTGCTACAACCAGCTAGAGACCTACATTGAAACGCTAACCAAAGCCATTGTGACGCCCCATGAAGACTATCGCCAACTGCCAGATGTCACCAGCGGCGAGCGTACCCAGCTAAATGACGGGTTACTCCAAATCGAAAATGAGTTCTACAGTGCCATTCGTCCAAAGCGTGTCACGCAATCAGGCGAGGCACCGGTGCGAGCGCTTGAAGAGCGCGGTATCGAGTACGTCGAAGTAAGATGTCTCGACATTAATCCGTTCACACCCCTTGGTATCGATGAACAAATCATTGCTTTGGTCGATACCTTCCTACTGTCGTGTCTACTGTCGGATAACTCATTGTGCGATGCCGCCACTCGCAGCATCGATAACACCAATACTCAACAGATCCTTAACTTTGGACGTGATCCATCGCTTAAACTATTGACAAAATATAATCGACAGATACCGCGTAACGAGCTCGCAAAGCCCATTCTTAATGCGATGCAAGAGGCCGCTGACTGGCTCGACGGGGCGACTACTACAACGCGTCACGGCGACGCCATGATTCGAGCACGGGGCATGTTAACGGGCGACGTCGAGACTCCATCTTCCCGCGTGTTGCGGGAAATCTCCGAACAGAACATCAGCTACTCAGACCTGATGGGTCGATATGCTGAAGAGTGGCATCGCGGATTCGATGCCCACCCCCTACCGAGCGAGATCAGAACCGGTCTGGCTGATGAGGCAATCGCATCGCTTCGACGCCAGCGTGACATCGAATCCGCCGATAGTGTGTCGTTTGATGCTTTCCTACACGAGTTCTACGCGCAGTACCGTCGCTAAAACTCAAGCGGAAGCGGCCGGTATCGACCGCTTTTTGTAAGATTGAGGCTACCCCGCTCTCATCAACCGTCCATTTAGCCGTGGTGAGCCACCAACCGGTATAACTGTTTTCGAGCGCGGGGTCTTTAGCCGCTTATTGCGAGACGACCGCGACGAGCTCTACCTTAAAGATGAGCACCTCATTTGGCCCAATTGCAGTGCCCGCACCACCAGCGCCATAAGCAAGGTTGGATGGGATAGTCAGCTCATACTCGGCGCCTTCGCTCATTAGCTGCAATGCCTCTGTCCAGCCGGGGATTACTTGCGTTACACCAAAAGTGACCGTTTGGCCACGGCTGTAGCTGCTGTCAAACACAGTGCCATTAATCAGACGACCTTCGTAGTGCACTTCAACAGAGTCAGCCGACGTAGGCTTGGTACCTGTACCCTCACGAACCACGCGGTACTGGAGACCACTCGCAGTCGTTTGCACGCCTTCAGCGCCCGCGTTCGCCTCGAGGTAGGCAACGCCACCTTCTAGGTTGGCATCACCTGCTGCCCGCATCTCAGCTTCTTGCTCAGCCTGCATCTGTTCCTGCATAGCAATCATTTCAGCGTTTATTTCATCATCGGTCATCTTCGCTTCTGAACCTGACAACGCATCCCGAAGTCCCTCCGCAAATGCATCCGCGTCGATTGGCACGCCCTCAGCTTTCATGCGTCGGCCCATGTTCATGGCAATACCGTAGCTGATACGTTGCTCTTGGCTATCTAAACTCATTTCAGTTGTCTCCGCAGCTTGATCACAAGCGACCAAACCGACACTCATTAGCGCGGCCAGCGCTACAGTTTTGCACGCAGATTTCGAGAAAAAACTCGCATTTAACATGGCAGGTTGTCCTGTGTAGGTAATAAACAAAAAAGGTCCGCGCATGGTACGCGTGTCCAGCAGTGCTGGCTACCGCCCGAATATGTCGACCACCCGCCGACGAGTGGCCACATCCTTGAGCTCTGGGAGTTGGGACAAGTTTCGATCTACTGCTGGCGTAGCGAGGTCGTTAAGCTGCTCCTTCATCGGTAATGCATCAATGAGCAACTGAGCTAGCACGCGTTCTGCCTCCAGCTCAAGTCCAAGCAGGTGGCGTCGATTCGTGATCATAGATGGCATATCAGTCCAAGCTTGCCGTTGCCGACGAAGCGGTAATACAACACCTTCGACCCACGGTGTGATGGCCGCGCGAATACGCTGTTGGTCTTCTTCTCCGATGGCCTGACCTCGATGGCCCAACCATGCGAAAAACATAGCTTCCAAAATAATAAGACCTGAGCACTCCTGAAGCTCCAGAAGCCCTTCCCGCACTTGCACATTCTCATAATGCGCAACTGCCCAATGCCAAAACTCCTCTAGCAAATCACTGCCAAACGCCTCATTACCTTTCGTCATCTTTGCCTACCGCCGCTTTTGCCGCTAGACGCTGCTTCTCCCGTCTGGACAAACGACGAACGGAATACTCGCGTTGCTGAGCGACAGAGCGGTTTTCGCACTCCTCGTACCAGGCCAGCGCCACAGGCCTCCTTGCACGGGTGTAGTTCGCACCGC
>CACMGJ010000011.1 GCA_902613175.1 Halieaceae bacterium
TTTCGCTAGATCGTGAGGGCCAAATTGTGGCGGCAGTCTCGGACTTTATTGCAGAGACCCGATTTCGTGTCCTTGACCCCGAGGGCGTGCGACGCCTGCAAAAGGTATTACCGCTTATTTTGAAGGCGGTGGACGACCAGCGCGATGTCGAGCAGGTGCTGAAGCGATTGCTTTCAATTGTCACCGCGGTCTTGAAGCGCAGTGCCTACCTGGTTCTCCTCAGTGAAAATCCGCTTGCCTTGCGACGCCTCGTTAACTTGGTGAGTCGCAGCGAGCCCATCACGCAAAAACTACTGGGCTCGCCCGAGTTGCTCGATGAGCTTTTGTTCCCGGAACGTCTCCTCAGTATTCCCAGTAAAGACGAGATCAGAGCCTTACTGAACTCTACGCTTGAGCATGTTGATCCTGATGATCTTGAGAGCGCCATGCAGCTCCTCAGACGCTTTAAGGATACGATCGCATTTCGTGTGGCTTGCAGCGAACTCGAGGGTGTGATCTCGCTGATGAAAGTCAGTGACAACCTAAGCTTTCTTGCCGAGGTAATTGTCGAACGAGCGGTGACTATTGCCTACGATCAGCTGGTTGAAAAATATGGCGAGCCGAGTGGTGATGCTGGTTTCTGTGTCATGGCCTATGGGAAGTTGGGCGGTCTTGAGCTCAGCTATGAGTCGGATTTGGATTTGGTGTTCGTCTCGACGGGAGAAAATGGCACTACCGCAGGTGCCAGGCCTATAGAGACTCAACGCTTCTTTACGCGTCTGGCACAACGAGTGATTCATATTTTATCGACCAACATGATGGGCGGGCGTCTGTATGAGGTCGATTTAAGGTTACGACCTAACGGTGATTCAGGTCTTGTGGTTACTTCTGCTCAGGCGTTGGAGCGTTATTTAAAGCACGATGCATGGACTTGGGAACATCAGGCGTTGGTGAGGGCGCGCGTTGTTGCGGGTGCGCCGGAACTCGTCACACAGGGGGAGGCCCTTCGGGCGGAGGTATTGTCGACACGTCGTGACGATGTGTCGCTTGCCGATGACGTCACTGCGATGCGGAAAAAAATGCGGGACCATTCGCCAGCTGTTGGCGATGCGTCGCGTCGAGTAGCGCTGAAATACGGGCGCGGCGGTATTGTCGATATCGAATTTGTGGTCCAATACCTTGTGCTTAAACATGCGGCGCACTATCGCGACGTTGGGCGTTGGTCGGACGTGGTCCGGATACTCGAGGCCCTCGAAGCCTGCAGAATTTTAAGTTCAAGTGACGCAAATAGCCTCAAGGAAGCGTATCTAGGCTTGCGGTCGTCAGTGCATCGAGCTGCGGTATCGAACGCATCTTACGGTGACTCGGTTGAAACCGATGAGTTAATGAAGCAGGCCAGTGCAGTGTGCACGCGTTTGCTGCCGAATTTGTAATGACTCGCGAGCCATTCGCGAGAGGTGAATAAGGAATAATTATGGACCTGTCTAAGCTGACCGGATCTATCTGGCTAGACGGCGAGCTCGTCCCTTGGGAAGAGGCCAAAGTACATGTGTTAACGCATACCTTCCACTACGGTCTCGGTGTCTTTGAGGGCGTGAGGGCCTACGCTACCGAGGGTGATGGCACCTGTATCTTTCGGTTGAATGAACACACTGACCGACTCTTCCGATCCGCAAAAATTTTGCAGATGGACATGCCTTACGACCAGGACGCCCTGAACGAAGCGCAGCGCGAGGTGGTTCGTGTCAATGGTCTAGACGAGGCGTATGTCAGGCCCATGTGTTTCCTGGGTTCAGAGGGCATGGGACTTCGTGCGGATAACCTAAAAACCCACGTTATGGTGGCCGCCTGGTCATGGCCTTCGTACATGAACCCGGAGGCCCGGGACCGCGGTATTCGGGTGCGTACCTCGAGCTACACCCGACATCACGTGAACATCACCATGTGCAAGGCAAAGGCAAATGGTAACTACATAAACTCTATTTTGGCTCTGCGCGAAGCGCTTGATGCAGGCTGTGAAGAAGCGCTTCTTCTGGATAATGAGGGCTATGTGGCTGAAGGCAGTGGCGAGAATGTCTTTATAGTGCGAGACGGGACGATTTATACGCCTGAACTCACATCCTGTTTAGAGGGAATTACGCGCGACAGTATCTTCAGAATTGCGGCTGATCTTGGCTATCAGATTAAGGAACGAAGAATCACCCGAGATGAGGTGTATGTGGCTGATGAGGCGTTCTTTACGGGCACTGCGGCCGAGGTAGTGCCCATCCGCGAGCTCGATGGCCGGGCAATTGGTTCCGGTAGCCGTGGCCCTCTGACAGCGCAACTGCAATCGATTTACTTCGATACGGTTCGCGGTCGCGAGTCACAATATGGAGCGTGGCTAACACCGGTGAGTTAACACCAAAATAAAAGGGGGTCGTGATGGGGGCATCTACGGGCAAACTGGCGAGCGAGCGGTTTTTTAGGTCCTGGTCTTGTGAAGATACCGCAAAAGGCGTTGTTCTTATCAGCCACGGGCTGGGCGAGCACTCGGGACGTTACAATCACGTAGCGCAAGCCCTTACGGCAAACCGCCTCCACGTTTATGCACTGGATCATATTGGGCATGGACAGTCTCCCGGGAAGCGCGCGTTTATTGAGTCATTCAGTGATCTTACCGCCGGGGTGGCTGAGCTTAGATCCCATATTGCGTCTGAGCGCCCCGATCTCCCGGTTGTGTTGATTGGGCACAGTATGGGCGGGCTTATCGCCACACGAACCGTACTCGATGCAGCGCCCGACTATCAGACCCTGATCCTGACAGGGCCACTGCTAGGCGTGCCTACGCCACCGCCGGCGTGGCAGACCTGGTTACTGAGAACGCTGAGCGCCCTATTCCCTGCCGCCAAAGCCCTGGAGATTGACGCAAGCGCCGTTTCTCGTGATCAGGCTGTGGTCGATGATTATGTCGCTGATCCACTGGTTCATCATGAGAACATCCCTGCCCGAACCGTGTTGTCGCTGTTCGACGAGGCGAGTGCCGTCCTCGGACGAGCAAGTGAGATTTCTCTGCCAACATTATTGCTGCACGGTGAGAAAGATGAACTGACATCCGTACCGGCGTCGCGCCAGTTTATGGCTGATTTGAGTGCGACTGATAAGCACATCACGGTCTATCCGGGCATGTATCACGAGTTGTTCAACGAGCCCGAACAAGAACACATTATTCGCACCTGTCTGGATTGGATAGCTGCCCGCTTGTAAGTGGGTTCGTTCACTCAATGGTTGTGTTGATGCCAATCCGCGGTTGTCCGCTTCACACCCTATTGGCATACTCCCTGCCAACTTCTGGGTGCCCACAGTGAATTCGCAAGCTTCTAACACATTGATGTCGCAGACGTCTGTGGTGCCTGATGCGCCGCTCAACATTGCACTTTTGGGCTATCGGTCTGCCCCGCATTCGGGTGGACAGGGTATCTACCTAAAATACCTTTCCCGCTCATTGGCTCGAAGGGGTCACAAGGTGACCGTGATCTCGGGCCCTCCCTACCCTCAGCTCGACCCGGAAGTCACACTGGTTCGTTTACCCAGCCTGGATTTGTATGAGCACGGCTTAAGGTCCATACGCCCGATACAACTACTATCGCGGCTAGAGCGCATCGAATGGTTTAGTAAGTTGACCGGCGGTTTTGCCGAGCCTTACACTTTTGGTGAGCGTGTGAAGCGCTGGTTCGTAGGGCGGGAATCTGAGTTCGATATCATTCACGACAACCAGACGATTGCTGACGGAATTCTTAGTTTGCAGTATCGTGGGCTGCCCCTGGTGACGACGATTCACCATCCCATCACTAAAGATTACCGGGTAGCCCTTGCCGCTGAGCCACGCTGGCACATGCGGCTTTTAATTCATCGCTGGCACAGTTTTTTGCGCATGCAAAAACGTGTGGCACCTCAGTTGAAATCGGTCGTCACGGTTTCCGATGCCTCAGCGACGGACATTAGTGACGATTTTAATGTTGATCGCTCGGCGATTTCGGTGATGCATCTTGGCGTCGATACTGAGCTATTTAGGCCGCTCCCTGAAGCGGAACGCGAGCCGCATCGATTGATGACCACAGCATCAGCCGACGCGCCACTTAAAGGCTTGGCGGTATTACTGCGTGCCATCGCGTCCCTGCAATCGAGTTATCCTGGAATTCGGCTAACGCTGGTGGGCCGTCCAAAGCCGGGGGGCGATGCCGAGAAGCTGATCGCATCACTAGGACTAGGGGATGTGGTGGAGAGTTTCAAAGGCATCACTCACGAGGAAATGGTCCAAAAATATGCGAGTGCCTCGGTTGCCGTGGTGCCCTCTAATTACGAGGGTTTTGGTTTGCCAGCCGTTGAGGCAATGGCATGCGGTGTGCCGCTGGTGTCCACGGATGGGGGCGCCCTCGCTGAGGTGGTTGAGGATGCCGGTCTGGTCGTTCCCGCGGGTGACAGCGAAGCGCTCGCGGCTGCCATTCGCCAACTGTTTGAGGATGATCAGCTTCGAGACGAGTATGCCTCTCGCGGCTTATTGAGAGCGGAGCAACACTTTTGTTGGAATCGCTGTGCTGAACGAATGGAAGCCTACTATCGGGAGCGTATCGCCGCATGCTGACGGTGGACTTCGACTACTTCGACTTGCAGCCGGGGCATGTCTGTGTCGATTTGGGGTGTGGGGAGGGACGTCATTCATTGACGGCCTATCTTCAGGACGATGTTACGGTGATTGGCCTCGACTTATCGCATCAGGACTTGAAGACAGCGCAGTCACGCATTGCTGACATGGCGAGTTATAACCCAAAGGGCTCGGTGGATTTTGCGCAGGCGAATGGCTTGTCGCTTCCTCTGGCAGATCACTCGGTCGATCGACTTATCTGCTCAGAGGTGCTCGAGCACATCCCTAACTACATTGGGTTTCTAGAAGAGATTGATCGCGTGCTAAAGCCGGACGGACGACTGTGCATTAGTGTGCCACGAAGCTGGCCGGAGCGGGTGTGTTGGTCGCTTTGTGATGCGTATAGTCGAACGCCAGGTGGGCATATTAGAATTTTCAATGCCTCGCACCTTAGTCGTGAAATCGAGCGTTACACACTAGCCGAGACGCGTCGCCATGGCGCACACGCGCTTCATGTGCCCTATTGGTGGCTCAAGTGCCTGTTTTGGCATGCGAAAACCGAGCCCTTTATTCTCAAGTGGTATCACCGGTTCTTAGTCTGGGATCTGATGAAGCACCCATGGCTAACCCGCGCGATTGAGGCGGTGACTAATCCTTGGATGGGGAAAAGCGTCGTGCTGTATTTTGATCGGTCAGAAAAGCATTAGTATTAGGACATGAGTCAACGTACTTCTTTGCCTTTTTCTTACCCTGCCGAAGCTCTGCGTCCGACAGTGGATTACCTACTGGCATCGCAGCGAGAGAATGGCGAGATCCCCTGGTTTGACGGTGGACACACCGATCCCTGGAATCACACAGAGGCCGCAATGGGTCTCAGTATAGCCGGAGAGTTCGTTGCCGCCGAGCGTGCCTATGATTGGCTTGCCAGTGAGCAGTTAGACGATGGCAGTTGGTGGGCGTCTTACGTTAATGGCACGCCAGCCAATGTAACCCGGCGCGAAACCAATTACGTTGCCTACATTGCTACCGGTGTATGGCATCACTATTTGATTAGCGAAGATCGAGCTTTCCTCGAGCGACTGTTTCCAACCGTTGAGCGCGCGATAGATTTTGTCGTGTCGATGCAGTCGGAGCATGGTGAAGTGGCATGGGCTTGCGATACCTCCGGTGGAGCGATGGACGACGCGCTTGTGACCGGGAGTAGCTCGGTCTATAAGTCGCTCGAGTGTGTGTTGCATATCGCAAGAACAGTTGGTGTTATAAAACCCCAGTGGCGTGAAGCAAGACGAAAGCTTGGTACGGCGTTGCGGCACCGGCCTGAGCGGTTTGATCGAAACTGGGACAGTAAAGCGCGCTATGCGATGGACTGGTTTTATCCTGTCCTTGCGGGTGTTTTTCAGGGTGAGCAGGGGCTCGAACGCATCAATGCGCGCTGGCATGAGTTTGTGAAGCCCGGCTTGGGTTGTCGGTGTGAGAATCATCAGCCCTGGGTTACGGTGGCCGAGTCCTGTGAATTAACCATGGCGCTTCTCAGCGTGGGCGATGTGGCGAGAGCTCAGACACTCTTTGACGGTTTATGGCAATGGCGTGACGAGGCGGGTGTTTTCTGGACCGGCTACCAGTTTGAAGAAGACGTCTTATGGCCGTTAGAGAAGCCGACCTGGACTTCCGGGGCCGTACTACTGGCAGCGGACGCCTTGAGCCAGTACACGAGAGCTAGCCGCGTGTTTATCGAGGTTGATAGCAGGGAGCAGCCCAAGCTCGAACGACGTCATCTTCAGGCTTAGTGTCGACCAGTTACAGTCGTTTTAAGGCGCGTAGACTCTGAAAGGAGCCCACTTCTTTAAACAGCCCCGATTGTTTTGCGAGTTGCCAGATGGCATGCGGTGCCTGCCCCCCCTCTGCCACATTGGCGAAGACATCATGGATGACTAGCAGCCCGTCGCGTAGCAGATGCGATAACCAGCCCCGGTAGTCGGTAAGCGCCGCATCTAAACTGTGCCCCCCGTCGATAAATAAAAAGCCTAGCGGTGTTGTCCAATGACGAGCGGCCGTTGTCGATGGCGCAACGAGCGGAATAACGACATCCTCGGCCTGATAGCGCTTGAGATTGCGTCGGAATTCTGGGAGTGAATCGAAATTTCCTTGATCATCCGTCAGGGCGTCATCGTGAAAAAACTCCCCTACTTGGTGCTCCTCACTCCCCCGATGATGGTCTACAGCAAAAACAACCGTGTTGGCTTCACGCGCAACATCTGCCAGGTGAAGCGTAGATAGTCCACAATAACTACCAATTTCCAAGAGTGGACCCACCTGAGCACCGAGTGTCGCCCATTGGCGCAGTTTTTCGGCTTCCTCCATTGGAAGGAAGCCCTTCACATCCTCAAACTCGGTCGCTGCCATGGTAGGCTCCATCTAAAAGCGTCAGTATAAGACGTATCACACCAATCCTCGTAGCATCGACCATATGGCGCGCCCACTCTACAACTTGCTTATTACGGTTTTGACGCCGTTATTCGTGCTGCGCCTGTTCTATAAAAGCCTGCGTGAGCCGCAGTACCGACGTCAGTGGTGGCGACGTTTTGCCCTGGGTCTGCCAGCGCGAACACGTCCGGGCGATAGGCTCATTTGGGTGCATGCAGTTTCAGTCGGTGAACTACTCGCCGTCGCACCGCTTATCGAGCGCCTGCTAAGCGAGTGGCCCGATAAGGCTGTTTTGGTGACTAACACAACGCCCACCGGTTCAGCACAGACGCAAAAGTTGTTTGGGGACCGAGTTGAACACACATGGTTTCCCTTTGATGCACCACTGGTCACGGGTGCGTTCATACGCCATTGGGACCCAAAACTCATCGTCATGGTGGAGACCGAGATTTGGCCGAGTCTGCTGACGTCCGCAAAGGATCATTCGGTGCCGGTTGCACTGGTCAACGCCCGGCTTTCAGCGCGGTCTGCACGGGGCTATGCCCGCCTTGGAAGCCTAACCACTCGGGCACTCAATGAATTTGATTTGATTGCCTGTCAATCAAAGTCAGATTTCAGACGATTTCGGAAGATTGGCGCTGACCCCGCAAAGATGCAGGTGGTGGGGAGCATTAAGTTTGACATTGACCTCGCTACGCGCCGTGTGCAGCTCGAGGAGATTCGTGACGAGCTGGGTGAGGTCATACGTTCTCGTCCGCTGTGGGCGGCGGCGAGCACGCACCCAGGCGAGGAGCAGTTGGTGATCAAGGCCTACCTCGAACTGCGAGAGCGAGGCCTGAGGACGCGATTACTACTGGCCCCGCGACATCCCAATCGCACTCCTGAGATAACCAAGTTGCTTCAGAGTCATGATTTGGAGTATCAGAAGCGTAGCGAGCATGAGCCGTTGACTGACAGTACGGATGTCCTGCTCATTGATACGCTGGGGGAGCTGAGTGCCTTCCTAGGCTTGGCCGATGCAGCATTTATTGGTGGCAGTTTGGTGCCGCGTGGTGGACATAACCCCATCGAGGCGGCGGCATGGGGGTGTGCTGTCATTACAGGCCCTCACGTCATTAACTTTGCCACCATTGTTCGGGATATGGAGCGCGGTGGCGCCATCCGCGTGGTGAAGGATGAAGACGAGCTCGCGAGCCGACTGGCAAGTGTATGGACTGAGTCAGTGTGTGGCGATGACGCGCAGGTGGCGCGGCGTTTTATCGAGACGCGGCGGGGAGCGACCCGCCGTCAGCTCGAGCTACTCAAGACCTTGGTGGCCTAGCTTTCCTCAGAGGCCGTCGGTGCCGCGGGCTCAATCAGGAAAGATTCAAGCGCAGCGATGTCCTCGGGTGACAAGGTGCCTGCATTCTCTTTGAGTCGCATGCTGTTGAGGACGTAGTCGTAGCGACTGTTGGCATAGTCACGATGCGCTGCAAACACAGCGTTCTGAGCATTCAGGACGTCGACAATGTTGCGCGTACCCACTTCGTAGCCTGCAACGGTCGCGTCGAGCGCACTCTGTGTCGACTTTATGGCTTGCTTGCGTGCCTTAACGCGTGCCACGTCCGAGGTTACCGTCATGTGAAGTGAGCGTGATGCCGTCACCGTGTTACGCGTCAAGTTGATTCGATTTTCACGCGCGGCATTAAATTGCTCTGTCGCCCGTCTTCGATTCGCACTGACTGCACCACCGGCGTACAAGGGCATATCAAGACGAATCTGGAATGACTCGCTTTCGCCGTCAGAACGAGGTGGTAGGTTGAACGCATTAGGTGGTGTCACGCGGCCCGTTGTTTCGCTCTCGGAATAACCGATTTGCGCACTGACGGTTGGCGCATGACCCATTTGCCGAGATTTTGCAGTTTGACGTGCGGCCTCCTCCGCAAAACGCACAGCCGCGAGCTCAAAATTGTTGGCAAGCGCGAAGTCGACCCAGGCAGATCGGTCTGATGGTGTGGGCGCCTCAGGTGTGAACTCATCGTTCAAGAGCAGCAGTTGTCCGTGGTTTTGACCTGTGAGTACTGACAAACGCTCACGGGCTACAGCCACATTATTTTCTTCGATAATGCGAGTGACGCCGGCGAGGTCATATCGGGCTTCAGCTTCATAGACGTCGGTAATAGCGATCAAACCGACGTTGAAACGTTGGCGAGTCTGCTCAAGCTGGCGCGCGAGAGCGCGTTCCTGAGCCTTCGCTGCAAGGAGGTTATCTTGCGCGCGCAGCACTCCAAAATAGGCTTCGGATACGCGAACAATCAGATTTTGCTGTGCAGCAGCTAGTGTTGCTTCAGCCTGCTTGCTCCGCTCACTCCCGGCTTTCCAATCGAACCACGCCGACAGGTCAAATAATGTCTGCGACAGATTGATGTCATAGCTGGTGGTTTCTGTTCGGGAGCCACTGGTCTGATCCTGAATGACCACTTGACCGTTCTCGAAGTCGGTAATACTCAGGCGCGTGTTTTCCGAATCACGAATTGACCGCGAGACACCGGTACGCACTTGGGGCAACAAGGGTGCGAGAGCCAGAGTCTTCAATTCGAGATCGGCTCTGTATTGAGCGGTTTCAGCTTTCAACTGCGCATCGTTATCGAGCGCAATCTCATAAATATCTAAAAGGCTTTCGCTTGAAGCGAAGGGCGCTGCCAGCAGCAACGTGCCGACGATGACGGCCGACACGGCGCGTCGAGTGACATGAGAAATCATGCAATATTCCTTGCTAGTGTCCTTAGACCTACGGTGCGGCGGAGTTTAACATCGTATACGGGTGGGCGGATAAAATACGTTCATCTTCTGTATTGGCACAATTTTGATCATTGATTGCTAGACTTTGGTGGAAGGTTGTGCAGTTGGCTGCGGGTGTTTTGAGGAAGTTGAGTGCAGAAAAGCAGAAACAAAAAGCGTTTTCAGATGGATCTTGCAGAGTTACATGCGCTATGCGAGGCCAACTATGCGCGCCTGTTGCAGCTCTTCCCGGACTATCAACAGGCAAATGAACGACGCTTTCGATTAGGTCAGCGCTTGGTGGTGCTAACCGTTATCGATCGGGACCGGCACACAACCTCGCTTCACGTGCAGTATCACGCTCTCCAACTGCCAAACCTGATGGACTCCAATCTGTATTTACGCATGTATCACGACGTCGCTATGGCCGAGGTAGTGAGGCATCGGTCAAGCCGCCGCTTGGAGTCGCGCTACGATTATCCAAATTCCGAGATGCATCAGCCCGACGAGAAGCAACAGCAAAACAAGTTTGTTTCGGAGCTTTTGAGCCTCTGCTTGTCCGAGGCCCATGCCGATGGCGTCATTTTTGAGGTGGGCAATGTCGACTGAGTCGCTGCTCAGTGGTGATTTGGTCGTCGCTGGCGGAGCGGACATACTTTTCTTGGTGCAGGTCACCGATACCCACTTAACAGGCACCGAAACAGGATGCCTTTTAGGCATGAATACTGCGCGTTCCGCTAGGGGTGTCATCGATGCTGCACTCGCCACTGAGAGCGCTGACTGTATTTTGGTGACCGGTGACATTGCCGCCGATGGTCAGCCCGACGCTTACGGACAGCTTGAAGCCTTGCTCGGCACTTCGGTGTCCAGCCTTTGGTTGCCGGGCAACCATGACGATTTGTTTAGCTATAAAGATCACTATGCGCCGCATACGAAGCGTCACTTGCGCGCAAAGCACTGGGATGTGGTGATGCTAGAGACGCAAGTCGAGGGTGAGGTGGGTGGCGTCCTTTCCACCACTGAGCTTGCGGCATTGAGGTCTGCTGTCGATGATGCGCGGCTGGCAAATAAGGCCCTTCTGGTTGCAACGCACCATCCGCTTCGCCGTCTTGAATCTGCATGGCTAGACGACCAATCGGTAAAGAACGCATCGGAGGCGCTCGATATTCTTAAGCCCATTGCCGATCAGACTGCAGTGATCAGTGGTCACGTACATCAAGAAAGTGACGAAGTTATAAGCGGTGTCCGGATGATGACGACGCCGTCGACATGTGTGCAATTTGCACCGTGCTCTCAAGACTTTGCGCTCGACACTAAAGATCCGGGCTATCGACGTCTTGTGCTGCACCCAAATGCTCGGATTGAGACACAGGTTATTCGTATTTCTGATGAAGAGAACCGACCTCTACTGACTTCCTCGGGTTATCATTAGGCGTTACGGCGACTCGCACGTCGTAAGACGCATTCAACTAAGGTAAACCCACGTAATGACGCAGTACAACGCAGACGCCATCGAGGTATTGACGGGGCTAGAGCCGGTGCGCAAGCGCCCTGGCATGTATACCGACACTGCTCGCCCTAACCACCTTGCCCAAGAGGTTATCGATAACTCGGTAGACGAGGCCCTGGCGGGTCACGCGAACCAAATCGATGTTATCATGCATGCCGATGGTGCGATTACCATTACCGATAACGGGCGGGGTATGCCGGTTGATTTACACCCGGAGCAAAAGAAGCCCGGCGTAGAGGTCATTCTCTCGACGCTGCACGCTGGCGGTAAATTCTCGGATAAGAACTATCAGTTCAGCGGCGGTCTGCACGGCGTAGGTGTGTCCGTGGTAAACGCGTTGTCCAAGCGGCTCGACATCACGATCCGCCGCGATGGCAATGTATACAGCATGGCCTTCGAGAACGGCGATAAGGTTGAAGATCTTGCCATTACTGGACAATGCGGTAAGCGCAATACCGGGACCGGCATTCGATTCAAGCCTGATGAAACGTTCTTCGACAGTGTCAATTTTGCGATGTCCCGCTTGGTCCATGCGCTTCGAGCCAAAGCGGTTTTGTGCCCGGGACTTCGCGTCACGCTGAATGATGAGAAGAAGGGCCAGAAGCAGGAATGGTTTTACGAGGACGGTATTTCGGACTATCTCGCCGACGCCACCATCGATTATCCCGTTATCCCGGAGGAGCCCTTTACTGCCAGCTTTGCTGGCGAAACCGAGGCCGTTGATTGGGCCATACAGTGGCTTCCTGAGGGAGGTGAAGTAACGGCTGAGTCGTATGTGAATTTAATCCCCACCGCTCAGGGTGGGACCCACGTTAACGGCCTTCGCTCTGGGCTGTTAGAGGCGATACGCGAGTTCTGTGAGATTCGAAATCTGCTGCCGCGAGGCGTGAAATTGACCGCCGAGGACCTCTGGGATCGCTGCTGTTACGTGCTGTCATCGAAGCTGGCTGATCCCCAGTTCTCTGGCCAGACCAAGGAGCGGCTGTCGTCTCGAGAGGCTGCAGGCTTTGTGTCTGGCGTGGCAAAAGATGCGTTTGCGCTTTGGTTGAATCAGCACACATCGGATGCTGAATTACTGGCTGATCTGTGCATCAATCGCGCTCAAGCGCGGATGCGATCGGCCAAGAAAGTCGTCCGGAAGAAGGTGGCTTCAGGCCCTCAATTACCCGGGAAGCTCGCCGATTGTTCCATTGAAGACCCAGCGCGAAGCGAGCTTTTCTTGGTGGAGGGGGACTCTGCTGGGGGCTCGGCAAAGCAGGCGCGAGATCGCGAGTTCCAGGCCATTCTTCCGCTCAGAGGTAAGATCCTGAACACCTGGGAGGTGGACGCCGGGGAGATTCTTGCGTCGCAAGAAGTTCACAATATTTCGGTGGCCTTGGGTATCGATCCTGCGAGCGACGATCTCGAGGGTTTACGTTATCAGAAAGTCTGTATTTTGGCCGATGCCGACTCAGATGGGCTTCACATCGCAACGCTCATCTGCGCGCTCTTTCTCCGCCATTTCCGCCCCTTGGTTCGGGCGGGTCATGTTTTTGTGGCTATGCCACCTTTGTATCGGGTAGATGTCGGCAAAGACGTGTATTACGCCCTCGATGAGTCCGAAAAGAACGGAATTCTGGAGCGCGTTGCTGCGGAAAACTCGAGAGCTAAACCCAATGTTCAGCGCTTTAAAGGGCTGGGAGAAATGAACCCGTCGCAGTTGCGCGAGACAACCATGGACCCCGATACGCGCCGCTTGGTGCAGCTTGTGTTGGACGCAGACGATGACACCAATAGTGTCTTTGACATGCTGCTGGCTAAAAAGCGCGCGGGTGACCGACGGGAATGGCTGGAATCTAAGGGAGACCTCGCCAACGTATAACCCAAGCTGATTTAGATGTTTTGTCTGTGGGTTGGTCATGGCCTCCGTTTAGCGCTATAACCCAATAGATCTGTCGAATGGAGAAGGTATCGATGGCCAAATCAATGTTTCCGAAACTAGTGATTCTACTGAGCGCTCTGGGTGTTATGGCCCCGGCGCAAGCAGACTGGACGTTGAGCGACAGCTCACGCATCGGCTTTGTGTCGATTAAGAACAACAGTATCGGCGAAAACAACGCCTTCGAGCGTGTTTACGGCAGTATCTCCGCGAGTGGTCAGGTTTCGGTCAGCGTCGATCTATCTTCTGCGGAAACTGGGGTTGGCATCCGCAACGAACGCCTTCAGAAAATGTTGTTTGAAGTTGCGAGCTTTCCAACGGCAACGATTAATGCTGCGTTAACTGATAGCCAGATTGCGGTGCTAAGAGCCGGTGGCGTTCAAGCCGAAAGCGTGTCAGTAAATATCAGCCTCCATGGAAAGACCGTCAGTAAGATGGCGAATGTGTCGGTGAGTTCTTCAGGTGGTGATGTACGCGTTACGACGACCCAGCCGATCGTCATCACGGCGCAGGAGTTCGGCTTTGAGGGAGGTGTTGCGGCGCTGCAGCAAATTGCTGGACTCAATGCGATCAGCCGATCAATCCCCGTTACTGTGGACCTTCGTCTGACCGTTGATTAACGCTGTCCGGTTGCCTGCATCAAGGCAACCAGTTGTGATCGATAGCGTTCGTATCGCTGTCGATCGCCGCGATCCCGCGCAAAGGCAAGCAGCGCGTTGAGCACGTCAGGCTGGCCAGGAAGGCTTGCATTAAGCCTTTCTAGGACTGACATGGCCTCGGGTCCTGAGCCAGTGTCATTGAGCGCAATCGCATAAACATATCGATGCCGCGATCCCTCGTTTTCAAGATCTGCCGCCCGTTTCAGCGAGACAAGCGCCTCATCAGTTTGACCAAGGCGGATGAGATGAAGACCTTGTGAGAACCACAGGCTTCCTGAGTCGGGGATGCGCTTAAGGGCACTTGATAAAAGCGCCGACGCGGCATCATTTTTGCCGTCTCTTCTGAGAATATCGACGAGGTTTACGATCGCGGGTTCTAGCTGCGGGTTGAGTCGAAGCGCCTCTTCGAGCGCGGCCGTCGCTTTTGCACTGTCGCCCCGATCGATCCAGAAATTCGCAAGTTGAAGTTGCACCGAGGGCATGTCGAGATGATCGCTCTGTACGGCGAGATATTCCTCAAACAGCGGTTCTAGATCAGCTGTATCCTGCGGTCGCAGCTCTGAGGCTGGGATGCCCGCGAGGAGCTGAGCAACTTCCATTCGGACAGTGAGGTTAGTGTCCTTTACGAACGGTCTGAGCATGAGGTAGCGCTGGACAGGCTCGACGCTTCGAAGTGCCCTAACTGCAGAAGCTCGCAATACTGGGCTGTCGGATTGTAATAACATCGCTGCGGCGCTGGGCAGCTGGCGCGATCCTAAATTGCCTAGTTGCTCAATGATCGACGCTCGCATGAGGTCAGATTGGCTGCAGTTGGCTACCAGAGATTCGAGTGTCGGCAGCGCTCTCAAATCACCCCGATCAGCGCTGTATCGCGCCTTTGGGAGCTTGAGATCTTGAAAGCTACTGTTAACGCCCCAGGTTTGAAGTGCGTCGTAAGCCCAAGCGTCACTCTTGTCTTCATGGCACTGCGTACAGGCATTGGGGCTGCCAATGCTCATTGAAATATCGGGTCGCGGTATGCGCATGCTGTGATCGCGTCGTGCATCGACAACCATATAAACTTGCGACGGCATGTGACAAGCGACGCAGGCGCTTCCAGTACTGGTCACTGAATGGCGGTGATGGGCAGGTGCATCGTAGGTCTCGGGTTTGTGACATTGGGTGCAGACGGCGTTCCCTTCGGCAACCAGCTCATTACTGTGCGGGTTGTGGCAATTGCTACATACGACGCCTGCTTGAGCCATCTTGCTCTGCATGAAGGACCCGTAAACATAGACCTCGTCGAGAATCTGGCCGTCGTGCCAATACAGAGGCGACTCGAGGGTCGATAGCCGGTGGGTATCAAGTAAAGACTGCCCGTAATGGTAATCCCCGAGTGTGGCTCGGCGTGAGTGACACCGTCCGCAATTATCGACTTGCGTCTGGTCGGTCAGTGCGGTGACACGGTGCGCGATATCGTCTTCGGGCGCTCTAATCCATTGGCCTCGAGCAGCAAGTGACAGGGCTAGTCCCATTTCCGCAGGACTTTGACTGCGATCAACCTTTCCCGCTGTGGCTAATTCAATGTGGCGCGATCCCGGTCCGTGGCAGGCCTCGCAGCCAACATCAATCTGATCGTAGGTCGTCGTGTACTGCCGGCGTTCCCCGTCATAGCCCTTTACAACATTGGTGCTGTGGCACTCTGCGCACCGGCTATTCCAGTTGTGGTAGATACCGGTCCAGTGCAGCGGGCTTTCTGAGGTGACAGGCTCTTGATTTTCGTAAATGTGATACCAGCGCTGACCTCCTTCGGATATATTACGCGAATCCCAAGCGATGCTTAATGCATTGAGCCGGTCATTTTGTATAGGCAATAGAAGCTGCTGGAGAGGATAAACGCCAAAGACGTACGCGACCCTATAATCCTGTAGTTCCCCGTTTTCGTTGTCAGTTTTGACCCAGTACTCATCACCCTTTCGAGAAAAGGTAGTGGTGACGCCCTCGTAAATAAAGGTGGCGTTATCAAAATCGCCAAGGACGGTCTTATCGTTGGCCTCCTGCATGGCCAGATCATGGTGTGAGTCGGTCCAGTCCTGAACCTGAGCGTCATGGCAGGATGCACAGGTGCTATTTCCGACAAAGCTGTCCTGCGTAGTGTCTGCCACTGCAGCTTGAGACAGCAACAAAGCATAGATAGTCAGTAAGGTCCTGCGGATATATCTCACGACCAGAGCTGTCTACTCAGCTCAGCGACAGGCCTACTTGCACCTCGTGCAAGCCATTCTGCCAGTGCCGCCGCGACATTTTTAAACTGAACGTTCGGCGCCTCAGGCGGGGAATCAAACCATCGACGTGCCGTTTGCGTGTCTAACGATTGCATTGTAGTTGCGTAGCCTAATTGCTCTAGGGCGGCAGCGTTGGATAGCTGTTCCATCTGTTTTGCCAATGGGCGGGTGAGAACGGGCTTCTTCCATTGCAGGCACTCGGAGATGAGCTCGAAGCCAGTATTGCAAATAACACCCTGTGCGGCGGCAAGGTCGCGTTTGAAGCCATGGATATTGGCTTTTCGTCGCACGACATTACCTTGAGCCTCGTCGGTTACGTCTGGCGAATATTGTATGAACCTCTGATCAGAAAAACCGTGAAGCCAGGTGGTTGTCAGATTCTGATCCTCGAATGGCAGATAGACGAGAATATGGTCTTCTGTCGTTTCTGGATCTAGCTCCGGTAGATCAAGAATGGGCGGTAAAATCGTACCATCAAAAGGCGCCCAGTGAAGGCCGACAGGCACCACCACGGGTGCAAACTGTTGCATTACCAGCCGATTCATTGGTGTATCGCCGGTCATGGGTGTGTTCTTACCGAAGGCATATTGATGCCCAATACCGATGGCTTCCCTGCCTCTCGCTTTACAGGCCCAAGCAATCACTGGCTCATAATCGCAAACAATTAGATCGTACGGATCGAGGTCGAGATTTGTCGTGTCCTTGATGAAGGTGGCAGGAGAAAGAGCAAACGCTGTCTTTCGGTATCTCATTTTTCCCGCTTCAGTCACCATGGTAAGCCCTTCACGGTGCTTGAAGTCACCGAACGGCTCCATATCAAACAGCTTTTCCTTGGGCCGGCCTGAGAAGAGCCAGGCTACATCGACATCGTAATCTTTGAGTGCCTCAGCTACACCACGTGCACGACTAATGTGCCCCTGCCCGGTGCCTTGAACACCGTAAAGAATCTTTCTTGTCATTACTGCGTTTTACCAGATGTTAAGCATTGATGCAGTGCCAAGGGCGATCCCTGACCCCACTATGGCACCTGCAGCGATATCTCCTGGGTAATGAACACCGATGACGACTCGTGATGCACCCACTAAAGATGCCCAGATGAACATGGCGGTGTAAGCGCCACCAAAGGTGATGACGGTAATGGTTGAGAAGCAAAAGGCCGCTGACGTATGGCCGGATGGGAAGCTGAATTTGTCGGATGCGGCTACAAGAGATTTAAGGTTTTTCTTAAAGTCGCAAGGTCTCAAACGCTTAAGCGAATTTTTAAGAACAAAGTATGTGATGCGCTCCACAAGCATTGCAGCTGTCAGAGCGAAGACGTAGGTCGGAGCGAGCACCGACTCGGACAGCCACACCATGGCAGGAGTTATTAATTGTAAGTAACCATCGCCACTGCGCGAGAGGGCAATAGCGCTCTTGGTCATTGCCTTGTTGTCTCGCCCAAAATAGAACACTTTATCGAAGAGTGCGAGATCGATTTGTTGGAGTGTCGCCCTGATCGCCATAGTAATATTACTCTTTCCCCAGATCGCTTTTTACTAGCGTATTGGGTCACAATAGCACGTAGTGTGATGTTGAAATATCACAAAAATATGACTACTAAAAAAACATTAGATGACAGCCAATATGCACATAGGGATTCTTAAAACAGATACCGTCAGACCAGAATGGGTGCCAGACTTTGGCGAATATCCCGATATGTTTAAGCGGCTACTTTTGGACGCCGATCCTTCGGTGAGTTTTGCAATCTGGGATGTTGAGGAGGGCGTTCATCCCACTGATCATGACATCGATTCGGTGGATGGGTTTATCATCACGGGCAGTAAGAGCTCGGCCTACGACGATAAGCAGTGGATCCGAGATCTCGAGGCCTTAATCCAGAAGCTCCATGCGAGGCGCAAAAAGATGGTCGGCATCTGCTTCGGTCATCAAATCATTGCGAGGGCTTTAGGGGGCGTTGTCTCAAAGTCTGATAAAGGTTGGGGCGTTGGTATTCACACCTATGAGCTTGATAAAGCGCCCTTTAATGGAGCGCAGTCCGGTCAGCTAAAGCTGGTGGCGTCGCATCAAGACCAGGTACAGGAACTCCCACCAGGCGCACGCAATATTGTCTCCAACGCGCACTGCGAGAACGCGGGATTTGTCATGGGCGATCACATATTCACCCTTCAGGGACACCCCGAGTTCATCGATGAGTACTCTGAAGCGATCATGTCATTTCGTTACGACATGATTGGCGCGGATCGTGTTGCTCAGGGACGCGAATCGTTGCAGCAGCACGATCATGAGGGCGGCCGTGTTGCTGGTTGGATGCTGAGCTTCCTCGCGAGTTAGCCCAATTGTTCAGGCAGCTATGAAGGTGTTACCGGAAGGTTGAAGAAAACCTCGAGAGTCACCACGTCCCCTTATTTTCCATTGATGCCCATGGCTCTTGCGCTGGCAGTGCATCGCCGTCTTGTAACAGTTCGATCGAGATACCGTCGGGGGATTTCACAAAGGCCATGCGCCCATCGCGCGGTGGGCGGTTAATCACGACGCCCGCATTCTGTAGCTTCTCGCAAGTGTCGTAGATGTCGTCGACACGATAGGCAAGGTGACCAAAGTTTCTGCCTCCGTCGTAGTCTTCGGGGTCCCAGTTATGGGTGATTTCCACCAACGGACTTTGCGCTACTTCTGCGTGGTCAACATCGCCCGGTGCTGCGAGAAACACCAAGGTAAAGCGACCTTGTTCGCTGTTGTACCGTCGCACCTCGACAAGGCCCAGGTCTCTGACAAAAAACTCGAGCGTCTTATCGAGATCGCTGGCTCTGATCATGGTGTGCAAGTAGCGCATTGATAAATTTCCTTCGCCTGCTATTTCAATGGATAAGTAATTTAACGTATTCGTGCGATCAGACGAGCAATAGTTTGAAAATTCTCCTACACTATTTTGCTCGCAAAAGATTGCGTTTTTGCGCGACTAACGCGCGTGCCTTCAGAAACAAAGAGTACTTTTCATGTGGTTCCGTAACGCCCGCCCCTATAGACTGCCCGGTCGCCTTGGTATTGATGCCAGCGAGCTCTCGCAGCGATTATCTAGACGCCCTTTTCAGTCCTGTCGACCAAGTCAACCTGTATCGAGCGGATGGGTGGCCGCTTTGTCAGATGATGCGACTGATTTTGTTCACAAATCTGGCGATTACTGGCTGATTCGCCTGCAGCGCGAGGAACGACTATTACCTGCCTCGGTCATTCGAAGCGAGGTGAACTCCCGTATTCAGGAAATCCAGACAGGCCAAGGGCGCCGTGTTCAGCGAAAGGAGCGCTTGGATATTGTCGATGAGGTCACTCAGGACTTGATGCCGCGTGCGTTTACCAAATCGCAATATCTTGAGGTACTGATTAACGACCGTGAAGGCTGGGTTTGGTCGAATACCGCTAGTGCAGCGCGCGCCGAGGAGCTGCTGTCGCTGCTTCGTGAAGGTCTGGGCAATCTCCCTGTGGTCATTCCCGACACACAAAAATCGCCTGTGATCGTTATGAGCCAGTGGTTACTTAACGGGGGGCTACCAGAGGGCCTGAGTCTCGGGGGCGATGTCGATTTGGAGGATCCTCAGGAGGAGGGTGGTGTTGTTCGAGTGCGAGGCATGTATCTCGAATCCGATGAAATTAGACGGCATATCGAGTCCGGTAAGCAGGCCGTCCGGCTGGCGTTATCGTGGCAAGACCAAGTCGACTTTGTGGTCGATAAGGATCTGAGTCTGCGTCGCATTCGCTTTAGCGATGAGCTGAAAGGTATCAATGAGGAGCTTCACGAAGATGTGCTGGCACATCGAGATGCGGACTGTCTTCTTATGGGGGAGACTTTGAGCAGGCTTCAAACAGCCATAGCGAAAACGTTTGGCGGTATTTCGGAATGACCGATCGACCTGACCCCGGCACCTATGTGCATTATAAGAACGGTAAGCACTACACGGTCATTGATGTGGTAAGGCACTCGGAGACCCAAGAGTGGATGGTATTATATCGCGCCGAATATGGTGATTATGGTCTTTGGGTGAGGCCCTTAAAAAACTTCCTTGAGCAGGTTAATCTCGATGGCCAATTCGTCCCTCGCTTCAAGTGTTTGGGCTAGAAGCTTCATTACAAGCATTGGCTACTGCTCTCAACTTGGCACTATCACTTTAGACTTTCTCTCTAATTTTTCTATTTGTCGTTGGGACACATGCGCAAGGAGGAGATCAATTTTTTGGTCTTGTTTTCGAGTAAATCTTGTCCTTATCCAAAAGCCTGGATTCTCGGAATCGGCAGACACTCGAGACTCTAAAACGGAGGCTTCGAGATTTAACTCTTTGTCGACTGTATCGAGGTACAGCAAAATTTCGATCACAGCATCTTCATCAATGCTTTTTTGTGAAAAAAAGCCGATACCGCTACTGCTCAGGCTAACCTCTACACGCTGCCTAACTAAATCAATCAGATCACTTTCTTCATCTGTGTGCACAACTTCGGTTTGCAAGGCAGCTTCTAGCAACGATATTTTTTTTTGAGTGAGATCAATAAACTTATCAATCTCGGGAGAGTAAGATCGAACTGATTCTGATATTGACTCTATTTCTGCTGAGAGAGTGTCCAGTTCAATACTTGCACTTACTTGTGAGCGTGCCAGATAGCGCCAAGCCAAATTAAGCTCATCTTGCGTGTGGTAAAAATCTCTAGCCTTACTACTCATTTAAGGACCCTACCAAGCATAAGCATCAGTGTATTTTGAACTTTTTAGACCGCTTTCTCGTGCAGTCCCGACTCGAAGAACTGTCGGCCTAATTATACACCTAAAGATTTTATTGAGATTGTCTGTACAGCCTCTTTTTCAAACATAAGTAACAAATGAGTCATCTTTATCAGCGACGCACTTCAAGTTGCACGCTGGGCACCTGCCGCATTTTTAAAACGTAGATGTGAAGAGGTGCCTGAGTTGAGCCCCTGAGCGCCCGATGAAATCATGATCGAGAGACAAACAGTAAAAAGTGTTGATCTTTTCATGATGTAATCCTGTGTTACCTTCCCTATACCTTAGCGCGATTTCCGTGAAATCGCTCGCTACTGGATCTGTCCATTAAGCGCGTCCGTCGAGCGGCTAACCTGCTCGCTCTGCTCGGGTCAGCAGTCGATCTAACTGATCTGAGAAATGCTTTCTATCGGTGAGACTTAAAGCTGATGGGCCTCCGGTATGTTCGCCTGATGAGCGCATGGTCTCCATGAAATCGCGCATTTGTAGCCGCTGCTTGATGTTATTTTCTGTGTACCGCTCACCGCGAGGGGTCAATACCAATGCGGACTTATCGAGCACATCAGACGCGAGTGGGATGTCGGCTGTGATCACCAAATCACCCTCGCTCACGCGCCGCTCTATTTCCTTGTCCGCTTCATCAAATCCACTTGGGACCTGATAGAGCCGCACGTGCGGTGACTTAGGTAAGCTGAAGCTGTGGTTGGCCACGAACGTTGTGTTGATCGCGCGTTTATGCGCCGCCTTTGCGATGATTTCACGAATTATGCCTGGGCAGGCATCAGCGTCGACCCAAATTTCCATGCGGTACTCTCACGGTTGGTTAAAGTAATCCTACAGACATAAAAAACCCGGCCGCAGCCGGGTCGTTAGTTTACGTTCTTCTGGGCTAAGCCGCTTCAAAACCGTGATAGCCACTGGCTGCAACCTGGTCGCATATGAGTCGGTAGGTCCCGACCCCGCCCACGTAAGCGAGGAACATGCGTGGCTTTCCGGGTACGTTTGACCCCATGTACCAGCTATTCGCCTTGGGATAGAGGGTCATATTGGCCAGTTGCTCAGTGTGCTCCGCCCATTCGCGCTCGGCACTGTCTGACGGCTCGATGGTGGCTTTCCCTTCCTCGCGCATCCACTGGATACAGTCGCTCACCCAATCGACATGCTGCTCGATGGATACCAGCATATTGCTTAGGACCGACGGGCTTGATGGACCGGTGATGGTGAATAGGTTTGGGAATCCATGTATCGCGATACCCAGATAAGACCGAGGTCCATCAACCCATGCATCCTGAAGTTTGACACCACCTCGACCGCGGATATCGATCCGAAGTAGGGGGCCCGTCATCGCATCGAAGCCGGTGGCATAGACAATGGCATCAAACTCACGCTCACCCGCTAGTGTCTGGATGCCCTTGTCGGTGATGGTTTCGATAGGCGTCCGGCGCAGGTTAACCAGCGACACATTGTCCCGATTGAAGGTCTCGTAGTAATTGGTATCGATGCAGGGCCGCTTGGTTCCATAGGGATAGTCAGTCGGCAATAGATCCCGCGCTGTCTGCTGATCTTTCACGGTATCGCGAATGCGGTCGCGGATGTATTCGGAGATATGATCATTGGCTTCCTGCTCAACCTGCAAATCGGCGAACTGGAACAGCATCCCTGGAAGAATCCCGCTCTCCCAGCCCTCGGTAAACCGCCGTTCTCGCTCTTCCGAAGTCGCATCAATTGCCCGATCCACTGAGCGTTCATTAACGACGCCCAGCACGTTGAGCTTCTGAGTGGCTCGATACTCGCCGTAGTTCGCCTTGATCGCGTCCGCATCTTCTTTTTTGAGTGCATGATTGAGCGCAGGTGTCGTGAAGGTTGCGGTGCGCTGGTAAACGACGAGCTCAGACGCTTCCTCGGCAATCAATGGAATTGCTTGCACGGCCGACGACCCTGTTCCAATGACGGCGACCCGCTTGCCCGTGAAGTCGACACCCTCTTTGGGCCACAAACCTGTGCGATACGTCTCTCCCACGTAGCTCTCTCGTCCGGCGATATCGGGCTCTTTCGAGGCTGATAGGACGCCTGTTGCCATCACTATATGTTGCGCTCTTATGAGCCGACCACACTCGGTAGTCACGACCCACTCATCCGCATCCTCATCGAAATGCGCACTAGCCACTCGTGTGTTAAACGAAATATGGTTTTTTAGCTGGAAGCGATCCGCAATATGCTGGGCGTACTTAAGAAGCTCGGGCTGAGGCGAGTACTTCTCGGACCACTCCCACTCCTGCTGTAGCTCTTCTGAGAATGAGAAGGAGTAGGCCATGCTCTCGATATCAACACGGGCGCCTGGATAACGGTTCCAATACCAAGTGCCGCCCACATCGCTGCCCGCCTCAAACACCTGAACATCAAGCCCCTGCTCACGCAGTTTGTAGAGCTGGTACATGCCCGAAAAACCTGCACCGACAACCACCACATCCTTCCGTTCGGCTGCCGTGAGGTGACGGTCCATCTCCTGTGCCAGCCATTGCATGGCTTTACCGGCAGCGGGCAATGCGGCGGGCATGGCAAAGAAACCATGCATTTGCTGAGCGAAGTCCTTATAGCTGACGGTGACACCAGCCGCCTCTAGGGCTTCTGCATAGGCTCTACCCTCGTCAACCAAAATGTCGTATTGCGCGGTAAGTACGACAGCGGGCGGAACGTTGCTCAGATTATCGGCTAACAGTGGTGAAGCTCTGTGATCGAGTCTTTGTGAGCTGTCAGCGTAGTGCTCCCAAAAGAAGGCCATGATGTCGCTGGTTAGGAACAATTGCTTGTCCTCATCGCCCCAACTCTTGGCGCCCATTCTCCCATCCGTTACGGGATAGATCAGTGCTTGAAGATCGATTTTTGGGCCACCCTCGTCACGTGACTGTATCGCCATCACTGCCGCCAGATTGCCACCTGCACTGTCACCTGCGACGACAAGCGGCAGGTCGAGGGCATTGATGTCCCCTCGGTGATCATCCACCCACTGGAGGGCCGTATAGCAGTCATTTACAGGGATAGGGAATCGGTGCTCTGGGGCCTTGCGGTACTCGACCATGACGACGATCGACTCACACACTTCTGCCAGGTGACGACCGACAGCGTCGTAGTCGTCGGTATTGCCAATGACCCAGCCTCCACCGTGGTAATACACCATCAGGCTTTTTGCTGTAGATGGGGGTGTTAGTACGCGGCCTCTAATACTGCCGCCGTCAACAGGGATTTCGATATCCAAACTGCTAATCCGTGCAGGCCCAGGTGGCATAGAGCGATTAATTTCCGAGAAAACGAGACGCCCTTCTTCCGGTGTCAGGGTATTTAGTGCAGGCGTCTCATTGAGCATCATGCCCGCGAGCATTGACGTCGTTGCTAGATCGAGTTGCATGTGAGTCATCCTTTATCGTTATTGTTTAATACGTTGGTGGGTGCCTTTGTTAATCGGGTATCCAGTTGCCGTGAAAGCCAGGGGGAATCCGGTGAGGAATATGTACTGCGCCCACGGGCCCTTTTTCAATATCAAGGGCCCCAAAGAATTGGAGTTGAGTGCTATCATTTCTTGCGTCGATGACTAAGCCCATTAGCCAGCCGTCGGCTTCGTCAGCGTCTGGCGCACGGGGGATAAACACGAACTCACCGCCTACCTGGTCCGGACCAAAGTCGTGCCTGCGTTTCTCACCCGTCTCAAGATCATGGTGATAGAGTGCATTCTCGGCGACGAAATTTGAGACGGCCTCGCGGGGTTGGCTAACGACCCAGGCATGTCGATACGACTGGCCGAATCGGCGCTCATCAATGCGGGGAAACTCCTGAGCCGATGGGTCAATCGCCGCTCGAGTTACGCGGCGTTTCTCAGGGTCGACGTGCCAGCGCTCAAAACCACAGGGGACACCGTTGGGGCCGTCCGGTCCGTGCGCGAACATGCTTTCGTAGGCACAGCAGTCAATGGACACGCTGCCGTCTGTATTCTGGAAGCTATTGGCGACATGAAATACATAGCAGGGATCGACGTCACACCAGATAATTTCCTCGACCGTTCCCCGGCGAGGCAATAAGCCGACTCTGGCCGCATGGCGCGCATTCCAGCGAAACGGGAAATGGAATCCTTGAGCAAGGACTGCCATGGATAGTGTGACGGGTAAGTCGAAGACAATAATATAATCTTCCGTAAGGCTGCACTCGTGAATCGAGGGTCCATCGGCCACGGAAATAGGACGCTCGGAAATCACCTCACCGGCCTTACTCAAGCAGACGTGCCATACCGTATCCTGCGTTTCGGGCTCGTAAGTAATGGCGTGCCACTCTCCGCTAATGGGATCTTCATGCGGGTGGGCACTGAATGGTCGGGTCAGGGTGCCGTTCAAATCTGTGGACTGCACCGTATCTAGATTGCTATCAAGCTCAAACGGGAAAGGCCCTGACTCGACAAGTGCGAGTGTCCTGCCGCCCAGCTTGAGCACATTGGTGTTCACCGTGTCTCGAGCACCCCGCCTGGGTCCCTCCGCGGCTGGTGGCCCTCCTTTTGTCTCCAGCGTCCTGGCCCTGATGTACCGATTGTGGTACCACTCCGCTCTCCCACTAGACAGGCGAATACCATGCACCATGCCATCACCGACAAACCAGTGGTGTCCACGCGGATCTGGGTTGAAGGGGTTTGGACCAATTCGAGCATAGGTTCCATTGATAGCATCGGGGATGTCACCGGATACCTCAAGGTGGTCAAGCGATAACTCCTCAGTCATAGGCTCATGAATGCCCGTTAGAAACATGTGTTTCCGAAACGGGTTTTTTAGTTTCCGATGCAACGCTGCCGACGTGTTTAAGGCCTTCGTGACGGACGCTCGGATTTTGACTTCGGTCTCGCTTGCCATTGAGCCCTGCTTATTCGACTTATCGTCTCTTACTAAACACCAATTCTGCGATGTCTGGCAAGTCGCTGTTGTAGTTACGTCAACAGCAATGAGGGGGCATTAATAGTAGAACTGAATCCACTGCGATACTTGGCTGCAGGATTCGATGCGAACTGGCAAAGGTGATCTCCAATTGCAGGCTACGGTGCCCGTCTTCGAAAACCACGAGCTCTCGAGCTCATACGTACAGTTATAGATAACGTCGGGATTGAAAAAAGGCATCTCTGAAGTATGGATGGTTAGACGATCACTCTGTTGGGTGCTTTTACTCATATCGATCAGCGCCACAACCTCTTTGACAATCATGGGATGCCGATAACCCTGCGTGACTAACGTCATGACGCTCTTGTTTAAAGCAATGCTCTCATTTAAATCGCTGGGTGTGTCATCCCAAATGTCGTTCGTCGTTTGCCAACCTAGAGACGTCAAACAACCCTTCGCGTCTCTGGACTCTCTGTAGTTTGTCATTGTCGCGGCCGACGCCATTTTCCAGAATCCCACGTTTAAACCGCTGCGTCGGGTAATGTTGCTCTGGGCAGTCGGGCCCGATGTTACCGCGGCGTTGTACCCTTCAACGCTCACCTTTGCTGCCCCATTGATTTGGCGAACACCGTTGAATGAAAAGTGTACGTCGGGTACGGGAATCCACCGGTCAGCCGCTCGCTGGCAAAACGCCTGCTCTTGCTCAAAAAACGTGTGCTGTAGATGAATTGGAAGGCTGGCGTTGAACCATCGTTCATCACCGAGATTATGGTTAACACTCGAACAGCTGGTAAAGAGGGCAAGCAAGCTCAGCCCTGACAGCCTCAATCCAAACATGGTTCGCCAGCCTAATTGCGACATTCCTTGGTAGGTTAGCGACCAAAACTGCCTAGGACTTGAGTGTAATACGACTCAGGCAGCCAGCTCGTCCCGTGCAGTCGCAAAAGCAGCAACGGCCTTGTCGAGGTCCGCCTTGGTGTGCCCTGCTGAGATTTGTACACGAATGCGCGCTTTACCTTGCGGCACCACGGGGTAGAAGAACCCAATGGCAAAGATATCGAGTTCCAGCAGGCGCTCTGACATTTGTTGTGCGACGACGGCATCACCTAACATTACAGGCACGATGGGGTGATCGCCTTCAGGCACAGCGAAGCCGTTTTCTTGCATCTGCGCACGAAAATAATGCGTGTTTTCTTCAAGCCGATCCCGCAGTGCGGTCGATGCTTCCAGCATGTCGAGCACTTTCAGGGACGCCGCGCAAATGGAAGGCGCAAGCGTATTTGAGAAGAGATAAGGCCTTGAGCGTTGACGTAATAAGTCGACGATCTCCTGTCGGGCCGAGGTGTAGCCACCTGAGCCACCGCCAAGCGCTTTGCCAAAGGTTCCAGTGATAATGTCGACTCGATCCATGACGCCGCAGTACTCGTGAACACCGCGACCGGTGGCGCCCATAAAGCCCGTCGCGTGACAGTCGTCGTGGTGAACCATGGCGTCGTATTTATCTGCGAGGTCGCAGATCTTATCGAGTTGCGCGATGGTGCCGTCCATCGAAAAAACACCGTCTGTGGTGATGAGGATTCTACGCGCACCCTTGTCTCGCGCGGCCTTCAACTGGGCCTCAAGATCGGACATGTCGTTGTTGCGATAGCGGTAGCGCGCGGCTTTGCAGAGCCGCACACCATCGATGATTGACGCGTGATTAAGCTCATCTGAAATCACGGCGTCTTCAGGGCCAAGAATGGTCTCGAACAGACCTGTATTGGCATCGAAGCAGGCAGCGTAGAGAATCGTGTCCTCCATGCCGAGGAAACGAGACACGCGCTCCTCGAGTGTCTTGTGAATCCCTTGAGTGCCACAAATGAACCGAACAGACGCCAAGCCGAAGCCCCAGGTGTTCAAACTGTCGCTCGCCGCCTCCTTAACTTCGGGGTGGTTGGCCAGTCCAAGATAATTGTTAGCGCACATGTTGATGACATTAGACCCATCAGCCAGCGTGATGTCGTTTTTCTGGTCAGAGGCAATAACACGCTCTGTTTTCCAGAGCCCCGCCTCTTTGATGCCAGCAATTTCGTCAGCGAAGCTGCCTTTTGCCGCTTGGTAGCTCATGTCAGTCCTTCCAGTCGAGGATGATTTTACCCGACTGCCGAGAGCGCATAATGTCAAAGCCCTCTTGGAATTCGGTGTAGTGAAGTCGGTGCGTAATGATGCGTTCCACGGGGAGCCCGCTCTGAACCATCATCACCATTTTATACCAGGTCTCATACATCTCCCGGCCGTAAATGCCCTTGATGTTGAGCCCCTTGAATACGACGTCGGTCCAGTTAATGCCGGTATCATCCGGCATGATGCCGAGCATGGCGATGTTGCCGCCGTTGATCATTTTGTCCAGCACATCGCGGAACGCAACGGGTGAGCCCGACATCTCGAGACACACATCGAAGCCCTCGAGTATTCCGAGGCTTTCCATGAATTCCCGGGTGATTTGCTGCTTGCTGACATTGATTGGTTTGACCTTGGGCACAATCCGCTTGGCAAGGTCGAGTCGGTATTCGTTGACGTCGGTCAGAATCACGTTCCTCGCGCCGCAATGCCCAGCGACCATGGCAGCCATAATGCCGATGGGCCCCGCACCGGTGATGATGACGTCTTCACCCACCATATTGAACGACAGAGCGGTATGGGTTGCATTGCCGTAGGGGTCAAAAATGGCTAGTAAGTCCGTGGGAATGTAGACGCTCGGTCTAAACACATTCGTTGCTGGAATCGCGAGGTACTCCGCGAAGGCACCATTACGATTTACACCAACGCCTTTTGTATTCGGGCATAGGTGTAAGCGGCCGGCAAGGCAGTTGCGGCATCGACCACAAACAATATGACCCTCACCGGACACGATGTCACCGATCGAAAGCCCAGTGACATTCTCGCCTATCTCGACAATCTCGCCTGCGTACTCATGTCCAATGACCATGGGCACTTGAATGGTTTTCTGCGCCCAATCGTCCCAGTTATAGATGTGAACATCGGTACCGCAGATGGCCGTCTTGTGAATTTTGATGAGAACTTCGTTTCCCGCAATCTCGGGAATAGGTGCGTCCTCGAGCCAAAGGCCTTCCTCGGCGCGCTTTTTGACAAGGGCTTTCATTTGGGTTTCCAGCATGCACGTTGTTATTGGTGGTTGTATGCGAAAAGCGCCACCTTGGATGACTCAAATTGGGTGAACAATGCATGAACCCGACGAGTATACCTTAGGTGGAAAGTTGAGTACCTGCTTCCTAAACTAAAGTGATGGGGAAATTGCAGTAGTGCAGTTGTAGTGCAATAAAAGTTAAGCAATGGGAGGTGCTGTTGAGACACTTTAGCTTGTATCTGGCGACTATGGCACTGGCAGCTCGGTTTGGGAGCGGTGGCATCGATTCCCTATCTACGCTTGCTGTGGGCCTCGCAGTACTTTCGCTACTACTCCTCGGATTATCCCTGCAGTTAGTTAAGCCGGCCGAGCTGATGGGGAATCATGGATTAGACCGCAAGCTATCATCAGACGTCACGATTGCGGATGCGATTGCCATGTCACCCATCATGATTTTAGGCGTGGTCCTCGCTGCCGCGCTCTTACGTGGGATGTTTACCAGCTGATAGGTTGGTTAGAACAGGGTTGGAAGACTAAAGATGAGCAATTTGATTGACCAACAGAAAGCAGATTTGGCTGCTTCATTTCGTTGGGCGGCGCGACTTAATTTTCATGAGGCCGTTGCTAATCACTTCTCGCTCGCGGTGAATGATGACGGTACTCGATTCATTATGAACCCCAGCCAACGTCATTTTTCACTCATTAAGGCCAGTGACATTATTGAGCTTGATGCCAATGATCCTTGGTCATTAACTGGACCCGATGCGCCAGACGTTACGGCTTGGGGTTTGCATGGAGGTATTCATCGGTACTGTTCCCATGCTCGATGCGTGATGCATGTGCATTCAAATTACGCAACGGTGCTGGCATCGCTCGCAGACAGTAACTTACCGCCAATCGATCAGAACGCCGCCATGTTCTATAACAGGTATGTGATTGACGATAATTACGGTGGATTGGCGTTAGAGGAGGAGGGTAATCGCTGCGCACAGTTGCTCTCTGACCCAAAACATAAGGTCATGATCATGGGTAATCACGGTATTCTGGTGATTGGAGGCACCGTTGCGGAGACCTTCAACCGGCTGTACTACTTCGAGCGAGCCGCCGCAAATTACATTCAGGCGTTGCAGACTGGACGGCCCCTTCGTGTGCTCGCTGATGAGGTTGCTGAGAAGACAGCCCAGCAATTGGAAGAGTATCCAGAGCAAGACGAGAGGCATTTTTCAGAATTGAAGTCTATATTGGATCACGAAGGGTCCGACTATGCGGACTGATGTCTGACATCGATGGGCCCTTGGGTCGCAGACCAAAGAGGTAGTGTGATTGGCCAAGGCTAAGGCGCTAATAGCGCTCATCAAGCTATACGTAATACTCGTCGAGGTCACCCGCAGCCAGTGGGTGAAGTTCGGCGCGCGAAAGAACCCAGAGGCGGGGCCGTATTTTGTCTATGTCCTCTTAGGCACGCTCGTCATCACTTTTATCGTGTTCGTGCTGAAGGAATAGTTGCCAGCACGACTCATTACACATGAACGTGGATTGTCATGCGTTTGACGTGCTAAGTGCGAGCAAAAATTTCAGGCTCTGCTAGTCTTAAAGGCAAAGAATAACCACATAGGTGTGGCGTGCGAGCCCTTCTCTTTCTTGTTTTTGCAGTCTCCTCTTTTGCCGTAAAGGCCACCCCTCAACCGTTATATTGCTTCACAGCAGTGTAGGCATACTCCGCCGGCACCACAAAGATTCAGGCCTGTGTCCACTCCTTGCCGATGTGAAATCACGCTGGCGAGTGCTTGATTTCAGTAAGTTTTTCTTTGGTGAGTGGGTAGCGATGCAGTGGTATGTAGGTCAGTGCCATTGCTGTTACCGGCACAAAGCAAAAAATCAAAAGCAGGCCATCGACGGCTGTTTGCGAATTCGCGGCACCGGGCGTGAAGTCAAAAAGTGTGTCTGCAGTCGTCAGTGTAAAACCAACGGCCAGTGCCCCACCCAATTTACTGATAGTCCCGAGTAGCGCGAAGTACATGCCCGCACGCTTTTGCCCCGTCTTTAGCTCATCGATATCTGTAAGGTCAGCCATCAGCGAGTGAAGCAGCGTGGGTGTGGCGCCAAAAGCCAGTCCTGCTAGGAAGGTGTAGCTCCAAAATAATCCGACATTCCCTGGTTCAGCCACAAAAAACAAACCGCTTTGAAGCACCATGGTGTAACCCATAGCCAGTTTGATTGCACCCACTTTACCCACGCGATAGGTCAGTTTCAGCCAAGCGGGCATGGCAAGAAACCCAGCAACAAAGTAAAGGAGCAGTGCCATACTCGCTTGGTCCTGGAGATCGAACGCATAACTAGCGACAAAAATGTACAGAGCAGCGGTCGCTGAGATGGCAAACGATGTGGTGAAGTCCGCGATGAGTAAGCGCCAGAGTAAGGGGTTCGATCGGAGTATGCCGAGAAAATCTCGCCAACCCGGCGCCTCTTTACGTTCGGTAACCTTGTCAGGCACGAAAACGAGCGTGGCTACGACCGTTATGGGAAATAAGATCAGGCAGAAGAGCCCCATACCTGCCACCTTTGCAGGCGTGCTTGATTCACCAAAGAAATCCATAGTCGCGGGAATCGCTAGCACGAGTATCATCCCAATAATGATGAAGATCTCTCGCCAGCCGAAGAGCTTGGACCGCTCGTCGTAGTCATTTGCAAGGAAAGTGCCCCAGGAGTTGTGTGCGATATTCAGCATGGTGAAGCCGAGATACAGCACCAACATCCAAACCCCGAGGTAAAAAGCGGTGACGTCCCCTGGGTTAGGGATGAATACCTTATAGACGGCGAGCATGACCATGGGTATGGCCAGTGCAACCCAGTGCTTGTATTGCCCCCATCGACTGCCGTATCGATCGATAACGATACCCATGATGGGGTCGGTCACCAGGTCCCAGACGCGTGCGATGGTAAAGATCAAGCCAACGGTCGCGAGACTGAGACCCAGGCTCCCGCTATAGAGCGGCGGCAGATAGATGGCAATCGGCATTCCCATCGCCCCGATGGGCAGTGCAACCACGGAGTAGCTTGCTAGGACTTTATTATTGATTTGACTTTGCATGCACAGAGCAGAGCAACCAGCGATGACCGTTAGAAAGTGACTGTACGGCAATCGGTTGTCAATCTAATCTGACAACTTACGATTGTGTGGCTTCTCGACCCGTGTGATCACCGCGATGGCGACACGCTAGAGAGTCAGAATCTATAAACGACAACGAGGATGGTGCCCAGGGACGGAATCGAATCGCCGAAAACCTTGATATAAATGGCTTAGATACTGCCTTGTCGTCGCAGGTTACATCAATTCCTGACAAGATTCCTGACAAATATGATGAAAACCTGATCAGAAACTGGGGTCGGGGGAGGCAGAACTGTTATCACTGCCGCAGTAGTTCCACGCCAGACACATCAGAGGCTAATTTGAAAAAAGTAGGTCGCTAGAACAGGGTCGTGATTGTTGGCGTTTGACTGCTGTTGGTTATGGGCGGATGCATTAGAGAGTGGTTTGAAAAAAAAGAGACCTCTGACTACGCTAATTGCATCGAAAAAACGGAAGTGGAGTCATGAAGTTAGCGTCTAGACATTTACTCCTTGTTTTATCTTTTCTTGCTTAATTGCACGCTATGGAGGACCTTGAGAAAGGTCGCGTCGCGGCAAACGCAGAGGATTTTTAAGCGGCTTACAACAAATGGAAGCGACTTGCCGATGACGGAGATGATAATGTCGGTTATCGCAGGGATTTTCAGCGAAGCATTTAGCTCTATTTAACATCCAATGCGGGAGCAGGATTATGAAGTGTGTATTTGGTCTGGTTCTCGCAGCCACACTAGCTTCCACCGCCTGTCATGCTGATACGGAAGTTCAGTTTCCGATGAGGAATGATCCAAACTTCAGTACCAAAGTTGAAAAGCCAAGTTTTGAGACCGAAAGCGGACCGCTGATAGTAATTGACGAAGGACACAACAACTTCTTCATCACTACTGGCCTAATACAGCCGTTATTGGAGCTACTGAAAAGTGACGGGTATCGAATAGATTTTTCTGGTGGGCAACTTGATCCGGCAGCGCTTGATCAAGCAGACATTTTTTTGGTCATTACGCCAATGTCCTCCGCCTATACTGATTTTGAGGAAAACTACACCGAAGCCTACTCATCCGAAGAATTGGCGGTCCTTGAAGGCTGGGTTAGAGAAGGCGGAAGTTTGATCGTCTTCAGTGAACATTTCCCTTTTGACATTGCTGTTTCTGGACTACTCGAAACTTTTGGGATTTCTACGTCTATCGGAGTAACAATTGATCACGACTTTAGTAACGAAAGCGCAGGAGAGATAGTTTTTGAAGGAGAACGATTGGACAAACGTCACCCTATAGTTGCAGGCAAGAGGTCCGTGACAAAAGTTGCTAGTTATGGTGGGAGTGCTTTATCGGGAGCTGGATATATAAACATCATGAAGCTATCTGATCATTCCATGAATATCTCGAGAAATTGGATGGGTGTTGAAGGCGGACCGCTGGGCCGTGGTAACTCTCAAGGCTTAGCTGGATTTTATGGCGATGGACGAATAGCGGCCTTTGGAGATTCAAACGGCTTTGCAGCTATGATCTTCGAGGATGATATTTCCAAGGATTTCGTTGGCATGAATGATGACACCTATGACTGGCGTAACCTTGTTCTTAATACCTTCGACTGGTTGTCAGGGTCTTGATTAATGTGGCTTAGCTGCTGTTGGTTGTGGATTGATACACTAAAGGTTCAATCGGAGACTTTTGGCCGGTTTGTTGCGCTACGCAAAAACATCGTTACGTTAAGACTGGCTTGTGTCAGCATACGGTTACTAATCCATAGGGAGAAACACGTTGACCCATAAAACGTCGATAGCAACTGTTTTATTTATTGCAATAACTGTTAGGGCTATCTCAACAAACTTCAGCGGCTTCATGGACGCTACCTCCGCAATATTCGTTTTAGTTGGAGCGCTTTGTTTCGGTATTTGTGCAAAAGGGGAATGGAATTCAGACGCAAGACTAAATGCGTTTTCTGAGGGAGCAGTACTTAGCGGGTGGATAGGCGCCCTGCTTGGTGCAGTACTAATCGGCATAAACATAAATACACAAGGTTTAGACGCGCTAGGTCCCGCAGTCGCAGTAATGCTGTTAACGCTGATTTATGGGTATTTTGTTAAGGCGCTGGTCAGAATGGTCTTGATTTCTAGATTGGAAGAATAACGATTGGTCGGTGATTGCCGTTGTCCGACTGCTGTTGGTTTTAGCTAGGGGTACTATCGTGTTTGTGGATTCCAACAGCTGCAGGTAAAACCTAATGCGGCCCGACTTGTTTTAAGAGTTTGAGCCGCATGGTTCAGATCAAAGCTTAGACTTTTTTTACTTTAATCAATTTTAGGAAGAGCTTAGCTCTCTTCAGCCTCATATAAGCTAGCCGCATCGCACTGCGTAGCGTTGTTGAACTGAGCTTCAAACTTATCGAAATCTCCCGCTTCCATTTTTGAGCGAATTTGACCCCAATGAATCGGGTTTTCAAATACGTCTATGTACCGAAATGTGGTCATATCATCTGATGCAATAGCCTCTAACACGTAGCTCTGCGCTCGATAATCTGTCAACTCATTTACATAATCCACCCAAGCGGAATTTATAGCTTTAACTTCATCTATCGTATGACCGTCTAGCAGTTTGCATGACCAGAGCAGCATCGTTGACGCATGTACGGTAGACGTGCACAAAAGTAATGTGGCACATAGAATAGTTTTCATGCTTCCTCCAGCATAGTAAGTGAATGAAGATGTCCTAGATAGGACTACTCTGAGTATAGGTCCATGTGCCGTTATTGCTATTTATCCGTTGTAGATGTGTCAGAGGTGGATTTAAAAAGGGGTCACTGGTCATATTTTATTCATCAACCCGTGGTGTCATTGAGTTGTCTAGCGAGCATCATTTCATGTCTACTGAACTCAAAACAGCCGCTAGACACCCCATATAAAAATGGCTTTGCGCACAGCGCATTAACTAACACTAATTACTGGAGGTAAACATGACGGAATACGAGGCATGGACACTAATGGCCGCAGTCTTTAATAGCAACGCAGTATTTTTCTTGGGTTGCATTGTAGCTGTTTGGCTTGGCTTCAGAATGTCCAACAACATTTATGAAGCTGGTAACCCACCGATGATAGCAAAGGTATTGACCACCATATATTGCCTGTGCGTGGCTTTCTTTATGTTTGGCACTCTGTCGCAGCAGGTTTCGCTTATAAATGATTTTTCGGCGGGTTTCTCACAGTTAGCCGAAACTACCGAAATATCTGGAGCAGCGCAGCGAATTGCTGATACTGATACAACGGTACAAAACATCGTCAATTTTGTGTTCGTCCTGTCGATAATCGTCTACCAAATGGCAGGTGTTTGGATGAAAAAATCTGACTAACTGTAGCTAAAACAGACAAGTTTACAGGCGCCATACGTGGCGCTTTTTTTAACCTGTACTTTCACTAGTAAATGTCACAGTAGTTACCCGCCAGATACATTAGAGGGTGACGAAAAAAAAGACGAGTCGCCCCGTCTTAGCTTACTTCTTCCTGCTGTGGGTCTTTTGGCCCACTTCTTCCCCAGAATTAAATGTCTGCCTGTCCTTAACAATAACGCTTTTACAAGAGTTTCAACACCCTAGTGGGCGCTAGTGCATTGATCCGATAGCAGTAGTTACCTGCCAGACACATCAGAACCCAATTTGAAAAAAGTAGGTCTTTAGAAATAAACCTTATGCATCCGCCGTCTTCAGAGTGTTTGGGCTATCTGCCATTTTCGTCGCATTTAAACAAAAGAATTATTTTTGCGTTGTAAATTGAAATAAATTAATGACAGACCCTGTGTTCGGACTTTGCTACATAGTATGGTCGCAACGATACAAAATCGATTAGCTATTGGAGAAGATACAATGAAAAGGTTTTTGTTTGCAGTTGCTTTGATGTTCAGTACGACACATGCGTTGGCCGACAACCATGGTAATACCCTTAATCTTGAACTACGCCAGCCTGTCTCAACTATGGACGTCACCTCAATTCACTTCCATGAAGATGAGACGACCATCTCAGCGCAGGGTGACATGGGGGCTTACGGCAAGGTCTATGCGAGTTATGACTTGAGCTATGACGCTACTCGTAACTCAGGCGGTGTCAAAGCTAGCGGGCGCGGTTTCGCTAATGGACAGGTTGTGTCTGGCTACGCAAATGGAGTCTGGACTCGTGACGGCGACAAAGTGGTCATGAGCATCGTCGTAATGATGAATGATGGCTCGCAGAATCTTGAAAAAATCGTCACTGATCCAATGACCAACAAAATGACAATACACACTTATGCGTTGAAATAGGATTTGCGAACGGGGGAGCTTAGGCTTCCCCCTTGCCTTCACTAGGCGAGCGGTTGACCTGCATCAAGTCAAAGACCCTTCCAATTATTCGGTTTTTTTTGCGCTCGCGCAAGACGCCTACTATTACATATTGTGAAGCTATTTATGCCTGACAGGCGAGGAGACATCCATGTTAAACGTTGTAAAAATGGAAATGCACAGTGGTGCAGATCGAAATGCATTTGGAAACTTGGCCTTGGATTTTTGTAGAGCCGCAAAAGCAGTATCGGGGGTTAACTCCGCGAATTACTTCTGGGTTAACCCTAACCTCATTGGTTTCATAATTGACTTTCAAGATGGTGCTTGGGGTCCAGGTGCAACACCCGACGCGGCCGCAACGCGCGCAAATTTCGCTCTCGGAGATATTTCCTCCATGGTAACCAATGAATATTGGATGTCAGCTGGAGCTGGCACCCACAGTTACACGATAGCGCAATAGAAAAATCGCTTTTTACTCTCGCGAAATCTCTCAAATGTTGCCCAGCATAAATAAATAGGCCCCTTAGAGTTACTCCCCAGTTTCCCCAGGGGGCCATCGCATTGATCCGATAGCAGTGGTTACCTGCCAGATACATCAGCGGACGATTTGAAAAGGAGTAGATCTTTGGAGACTGTGCCGTGACTGCTGTCGTTTTTCTGCTGTTGGCCTATGTAATGAAGATGTCACTCATACATGACATTGTTTTTTTGCGCATAGGTAACTTCAAATAGGCAAGGATTAGGAGATTCATTTGCGTCTGTCGTGAGGCCTTTCGCGATTCCCAGTGCCGCTTTTCTGACAGTGGTGTTAATTGATTGTTAAGCACATCAAACAACTTACTTTCTGCTACGGAGATAACAAAATGAAAAAGTTTTTCTTAACAGCCTTATTGGTGGGTTTTTGCGGCACTTCTTTTGCAGATGACCATGTCGCCAGCGCTAGCGAAACTGCAGTTTTAAAGGCTCTGTCTGCCTATATGGAGGCTAGAAATGCAAGAGATTTCACTACAGTAATTGCGCTCTCAAGCAAAGATGGAACGTTAGATACAAATTCCGATGGTAGTTTTCATAAACCACTTGCAGAGCAAACCATCGAAAGCTGGGAGAAAAGTGGTGAAGCTTTAACACGGTATTTTTATCCCGAAGCAACCGCCCTATCTGATGACGTGGTGCATGTCCGTTTTTATTCAGAGGGTATGGTAGGCTCAGAGGGCAGCATGAGTGACTACAGAACGCGAGTCACTATGAATTGGGTAAAAGAAAATGGAAGCTGGGTATTGCGAACTGCTCATTATTCGCCAGCTAATTTTGGAGGCGTGCATGAAACCCAAGCGTCTGATTTTGAGGATTAATAAAATACTCAGGGCATAAGATCGCCTTAGGGCGCTTTTTTTGAATAAGAGCGAACGTTGCACTGAGATTTTTTGTTCCAAGCCAGACCCATCAGAACCCAATTTGAAAAAAGTAGGTCTTTAGAAACAGGGAGTGATTGCTGTTGTTTGAATGCTGTTAGTTTTGGGTGAATATCCAAGACAACGGATATTGGAGCCTAGCTGTTAGTAGTCATTTCTGACTTGTCAATTGAGACAGGTTTCCAACAGGTTCAAAAGCTTCACTTCAGAGTCAGAAACCTCGCCGTCGGAGGCGCTAAGTTCTCTTATAATTTCTAGCACACTTGAATCCCCTCTCAGCGACTCTGCGTGATCTAAGACAAATCTTTCTATTTCGCCTTTGTTTATTGCATCTCTGGACTCGCTGATAACTTTTGCGTGAAAAGTCTCCACGCGTGTTTCTGAGTGCCAAGGGATTTGCTTGATCAAATCATCAAAGCCTTTTTGTTCTTCTAAGCTAAATTTTCCGTCGATTTGATACGCGAGCGTGCAAATTGCCAGTAGAGACTCTGAGTGTTTTTGCTAAATCATCGCCGAGCCGTCACTTCTGAAAAAGATTTTTTGTAGCAACATGGACATTACCTAATAAAGTCTCAGTTCACTTCTAAAGATAGCCACCTGACTAAAATTTGCAAATGCATGTTTATGGCGTAGTTCGCCTCCGTTCAAGCTGCTGCTCCCGAGCTTCTTTCATGCGTTCACCATAGGCATTGCGGTGTGCCTTGATGTACTCAAGCTTCAGTTCAGACAGGCTAAGCAGTCCACTGTGAAACCCTGCAGCCATAAACCCATTGAGCCAGCGACGGTCTACTTGATTAGCTGAGGCTGACTGGAGTTGCAGGTGCTTCTTCAGCTTATGTTTGAGGCTTACTAGGTAGGCTTTTTTGCTTTTTGTATGTTGATCCGGGGAGGTATTTCCATTTCCGCTTCATATCGCTATTCCTGACAAGTTTCCTGACAGAAATCAAGCCAATCTGATATCAAGGTCAATGTTTATGCGGGCTTCAGCTAAGATAGTGGTGCCCAGGGACGGAATCGAACCGCCGACACGGGGATTTTCAATCCCCTGCTCTACCAACTGAGCTACCTGGGCAAATCTGAAGTAAGTGCTCGGGAAAGGCCGCGTATTAAACCGTCGAGACCTTAAGCCGTCAAGTAAACTAAGCCATTGCCGGCTGATTATCTGTTTGAGGGTCGGGCTCGTTCACGGAAACGTCTTTGGTCATGTTTCTGTTGGAGGCAAGCACCGCATAAACCGCGGGCAGAATGACCAGTGTGAACAAGGTGCCGATCAGCATACCGAAGACCAGAACCGCACCGATGCTGTTTCTCGCCTCTGCACCTGCGCCTGTCACCAGAACCAGCGGGAAATGACCCAGCACGGTGGCGCCAGTGGTCATCAAGACCGGGCGCAAGCGCGCAATGGCACCGTTACGTATCGCATCAAACTTCTCAACTCCGGCCATGCGCTCACGATTAGCAAAATCCACAATGAGAATCGCGTTTTTCGTGACTAGCCCGACCAGCGTGACCAGCCCCACCTGCGAAAAGATATTGATGGTGCTGAAGTTTAAGAAAGTGATCGTCAGGGCGGCGAACAGCGCTAGCGGTATGGAGCCGAGCAGGATAATCAGCGGATCCCGGAAGCTATTGAACTGAACGGCCAATACGAAGAATACGAGTACTGTTGCAATGCCGAGGACGCCAGTCATTGTGTTGCCTTCGCTTCGCAGTTCCCGAGATTCACCGAGGTAGTCCAGTACATAACCTTCTGGCAGCGTTCGCTCTGCAATGTCTTCAATCAAGCCGAGCCCTTGGTCTTTAGTTTTACCTGGCAAAATGGCGCCGTAGATCTTGAAGCCGTCTTTTTGTTGGAAGCGCGTCAACGCCCGGGGCTCCGTTGATCGCGTCAGGGTCACCAGCGATCCAAACGGAACGAGTTCTCCATTGGGGATTCTGATTGGGATGTCGAGTAACGCTGCTGGTGAATCACGCTGTTCACTCTCGAGCATCGGGATAACACGGTAAGCACGTCCTCGCTCATCAAATCGTGTGACGTAGGCGGGAGAGACCATCAGACCCATCTGCGCCGACAAATCGCCAAGACTCATACCTAAATCTGCAAGGCGCTCCTTGTCGATATCAAACTGCGCTTCAACGCGATCGATCTTGATGTCCGTTTCGACAAACAAGAAGTTACCTGATTTCTGTGCTTCATCCACGATGCTGCGTGCAATCTTGAGCATGTTTTCACTGCTGTCCGATGAGGTAATAACAACCTCTACGTCAAAGCGACCTGCGGAAGGAAGTGAGGCCTCCTCAAAGGGCACAGCCGAGACAATGGGTGATCCCTTAATGGTCTGGTATATCTCAAACACCATGTCTTTAATGGGTCGATCACGCTCATCAGGCGGCACGAAATTTTGCCCGCCAAAACCGCCGGTGGGGGTAACGACCTGCCACATGTAGGACGGCTCGGGTTTGTCTTCAAGCGTCTGTACGACTTGATAGAAGCCATCATAGGTCTCTTCTAGCGACGCCTCTGGCGCGGACTCGAATACGAGACCGAGACTGCTTTGATCTTCAACAGGCGACAGCTCCTTCAGCGAAAACAGATAGAGCGGTGCTGATAGCAACGAGAAGAAAATGCCAGCGCCAATGAGCTGGTAGCGCCATTTAAGCGAGAAGTCGACCACTCGCGCATAGGCCTCAGAGGTGGCGTCAAAACGCTGATTGACCCATCGTGTAGTCGCTGATTCGTGTACTTTATCGGGGCAGACCCAGGCACTCAGAATGGGCGACAGTGTCATGGCGACAAACCCAGAAATTAAGACGGCGACAGCCAAAGCAAAGGCGAACTCTCTGAAAAGAACGCCGGATAGCCCCGATAAAAAGCCAATGGGGGCGTAGACGACAGCCAGGGTCGCGGTCATGGCCATGATGGGGCCGAGTAACCGGCGAGAGCTGGTAATAGCCGCCTCATAACGAGTCATGCCCGACCTGAGATTTCGCGCAACGTTTTCAACGACCACAATGGCGTCATCTACCACCAGACCGACTGACAGAACTATCGCGAGGACAGTCAATAGGTTGAAAGAAAACCCGATAATCGACATGCCCGCTACGGCGCCGAGGAGGGAGATGGGGATTGTCATCAACGGGACCAGCGCTGTTCGGAAGGAGCCCATGAGCGCCACGACAACAAACCCCACGAGTAAAATGGTCTCCCCTAGCGTCATCACAATCTCGCGAAGGGAGTCACGCATGTAATTCGAGATATCAAAAGCCATGAATAGCTCGAGATCTTGAGGAAGAACCTGGTTGATATCGCCGATTCGTTCATAGAGTGCATCGGCAACGGTAATTTCACTGGCTCCGGGCGCGGCGTAAATCGCGAGGAAGACCACCAAATCTTGATCGTAGCGACTGCGCATTTGCGCCTCTTCCATACCTAATTCGATGCGCGCGACGTCACCGAGTCGGATCTCAGCGCCGTCCTGAGAGCGAATAATCATGGACCGGAAGTCATCCGCTGTCCGTGCGGTCGAGTCCGTTTTTAGGGTGATTCGTTGGGTGGCACTCTCACTGGCACCCAGTGCACCAATAACGTTGTTACTTTGCAGTGTGTTGTTAATATCGTGCGCAGTGACGCTGAGCGCCGCCATTTTCCAAGCGTTCATCCAGATACGCATGGCGGGCTTGACACCGCTATTTTCTACCCGCTGTACGTTCGGTACCGAGGTCAGCTGGGGCACGATATTGCGCTGAACGATGTCCGTCACCTCGCCCAATGGCCGGTCTTCAGGAACGCGGACCGCAAGGTAGAAGCTGGCATAGGGACTATCAGCACGACTGACCTGAATAAACGGATCCTCAGCGCCATCAGGTAGCTCGAGACGGATCTGACTTAACCCCGAGGAGAGCTCTGCCAGTGCATCGGTGCTGTCCTCATTGAGCTGCATCCAGGCTGTGACAATGCTCTCACCGGATGTTGTGGTTGACTCGACGTAGTCGACACCCGGGATCGCGTTGGCAACGCGCTCAATGGGCTCAGTGACAAAGCCTTGCACCGATTCTGCGGTCGCGCCGGGGTAGGGCGTCATGATTTGAATGGACGAGCTTTTGATAACGGGAAACTGAACTACCGGCATGTCAATGGCGGAACGAATCCCAGCAAGCAGGAGCAGTAGCGATACAACAACCGCAATGACAGGTCGCTTGACGAAAATATCGTTCCAGCGCGGTCGGTCTTGATAGCCAGCCATGCCTAGTTTGTCCTGTCGCCAAGTTGAACCAAGACACCCTCTTTGAGCTTGAAGGACCCGGTTGTTGCGTACAGTCCTGCTTCATCGAGCGCGGTTGTGAACAGTGCCGCCGATGCTGTCTCGTCGACGAGGTCTATGCGCTGAACCTTTGCTCGGTAAGGTCGTTGCGCGCCCGGCTCTGCGTCGATAAGTTGAAAAATGTAGGTCCCCTTGGTGTCCCATCGAACGCTCGAGGGTGGAAGTTTATACACTGCCACCGATGCGCCACTGGCTACTTCTACCTGCACGAGTTCACCATGTTTAAGATCAATGTCGATTGCACTCGCTCTTACGTCAAAAGTTCGGGTGTCAGCGTCAATAGAATCGGAAACAACAATGATCGTTGCTGAGCCTAAAAATGTACCGTCAAGGTCATAGAGGCTCGCCTCATCACCGACTGAAATGTTCGCGAGGCCTTGAGGGACTTTGAAATCAATCCATCGCTCATCACCCAAGCCGGTGAACGCGGCAACGACTTCTCCGGAATCGAGCATGTCACCCACGACGTGAGTATAGATACCCATGCGCCCGGCGAATGGGGCCCGAATGGTTAGTCGCGTCAACTGCGCGTCGATGGCTCTTATTTGTGCGTTGAGTGCACTCAGACGCGCCTCCTGAACATCGATGTCACCCTGAGCAATCAGCGCCTGCTCTTTCAGTGTGCGACTTCGCCCCAACTGAGTGATCACGAGGTTGCGGTCTGCTCTTAGCGCTTCCTGTTGAGCGACCAGGTCTGCTGAGAAGAGCTGTAGGATAGCGTCGCCTTTCTTAACAACAGCGCCTGCAGAAAACGGAAGACTCACAATGCGCCCGCCAACTTCAGAACTGATTTCCACAAACTCAGGCCTTCTGATGGTCCCGCCGAGGCGGCGGACTGGGGTATGCGTCATTGAGCTTACCTGACGTGCGCTTACGACTTCATAGGTTTCCGGGAAGGACGCCCCAAAAGCAATCGCAGCGGTAATTTGCTGGTACTTAACTGCCGCAAGTGCACCAGTTACCAAAAAGCAGCACACCAATGTGATCAGCCAGGGTAAAATTTTTCGCATCGCTTAAATCTCAGTAACCGACGTTATTCGCTGGTTTGTGATGGAGGCACATAGCCCTCAGCGTGATCGTGTTCTCCGCCACTCAGGAACAGATCCATCTGCTCAGAAAGATACTTTCTTGCATCCAGATCCATCATGTTGAGGTGCTTTTCGTTAATAAGCATGGTTTGTAGCGCTTGCCAGTCACCCCACGCCTTCTTTGATACGGACTCATAGATGTCTTGGCCTTTTGCTCCGGGAAGGGGCGGCCTGTCCAGTCCCTCTAGTTCTTCTTGGTAGCGGCGGCAATGAACGGTTCGCATGAGCTGTCTCGTAAGTCTTTAGCAGTGAGTGTGTTAAGCATTTTGAGCACTGGCGCGGGCAACCCGAGTGCCAACGCCTCGTCTATTGTAAACCAGCGGTGATCATCCCGGTCACTTATTCTGGACGATGCAGCGGCTATTGGGCACACGACCGGCGTGATGTCGAGCTTAAAGTGACTGAACGTGTGACTGTGACGGGATTGTTCGGTCACATCTCCGGTCGCCGTTAGTCCATTATCTGAGAGCCAGTCGGCTACCTCCACTTTGTCTCGTAGTTCGGGAAAGGACCACAGTCCGCCCCAAATACCAGTTGGGGGGGCGTCGCTCTAAAAGAATGCGGCCCTCACGATCGATGCACTGCAGAAATATAGTCGACCGAACGGGGACTGCTTTCTTGGGTTTTTTACCCGGAAAGTCGGCTGGTCGATTTTCAATACGCGCTTGGCAGTCATCCGCCATGGGGCAGTAGAGGCATCCAGGATTTGATTTGGTACACAGTGTCGCTCCCAAATCCATAATGCCCTGCGTGTAGTCGCCAGTGCGCATTCTCGGTGTATGTGATTCCGAGGCTACCCAAAGCGCCGCCAGCACGTCCGCTTTACCGGGCCAGCCTTCTATCGAATGGAAGCGAGCCAATACGCGCTTAACGTTTCCATCCAATATAGGTGCCCAACCGCCGTGTCCAAGCGTCACAATGGCGCCTGCTGTCGAGCGGCCAATGCCGGGTAAAGTCTCTAGGGCTTCTACGGAGCTGGGAAATTCCCCGTCAAAATTGCCAACCACCATTTGCGCTGCGCGGTGCATATTACGTGCGCGTGCGTAGTAACCGAGTCCGGTCCAGAGACTGAGAACATCATCGAGAGGCGCGTCTGCCAGATCTGTTACGCACGGATAGGTGGACATGAATCGGTTGTAGTACGGGATGACGGTTGAGACCTGCGTCTGTTGTAGCATGATCTCGGAGACCCATACGCGGTAGGGCGTTTTATTCTCCTGCCAGGGCAGAGAGGTTCGACCGTACTGGTCAAACCAGGATAAAAGTCGCTCTGAAAATGAGGGAAGCTGAGTCATAAGATGAGCTGTTAAGCGCTTTGCTATACAATCCGCGGCCTAGTGTAGCGTGTCGGCGCAGAAGCCGACCCAAGTTTAGGAAAAACAGATGGACAACGCTCAAACGCCTATACGTGAAGCCACAGTCTCACGAGATACACTTGAGACTCAAATCACCGTTTCGGTCTGCCTCGATGGAACAGGAAAAGCTGAGTTTGATACGGGCTTACCCTTCCTCGAGCACATGCTTGATCAGATAGCCCGTCATGGGATGGTTGATCTCAACATCAAGGCCAATGGCGATTTGCTCATCGATGCGCACCATACGGTAGAAGACATCGGCATCACGTTCGGTCAGGCACTAGCAAAAGCCGTGGGCGATCGTCGTGGCATCCTGCGCTATGGGCATGCTTATGTTCCGCTGGATGAAGCATTGTCTCGCGTTGTTGTAGATTTTTCGGGTCGTCCTAGTCTTCACTACGATGTGCCCTTCACCCGCGCCTCAGTAGGCGATTTTGATGTCGATCTATTCGCGGAGTTTTTTCACGGGTTGGTCAATCACGCGCACCTGACCTTGCACATCGACAATCTGAAGGGTGAGAACAGTCACCACCAAGCCGAGACCGTATTTAAGGCGTTCGGTAGAGCGCTGCGTATGGCGGTCTCTGCAGATGAGCGCGCGCCCTCGGCAATGCCATCAACCAAAGGCGTTCTATAATTCCATGACGCAAACGGTTGCCGTTATCGATTACGGTATGGGTAATCTTCACTCAGTTGAAAGCGCACTGCGAGAGGCAGGCGCGAGCGATGTTGTGGTCACAGCAGATGCCGAGACCATTTTGGCGGCCGGTCGCATCGTGTTTCCCGGGGTTGGTGCCATTCGTGACTGTCTTGCCGAGTTTCGCCGGCTGGGTTGTGACACAACGCTTCGTTTAGCCGTTGAGCGCGGTACACCCGTATTGGGAATCTGCGTTGGCATGCAGTCGCTCATGGCGCGATCAGAAGAGAATGGCGGTGTTGATTGTTTGGGCTTCTTTAATGGAACAGTCATGCGTTTCCCAAGGAATCACAGTGATATCGATGGCACGAAGCTGAAAGTTCCTCATATGGGCTGGAATCAGGTGTCGCAAAACCAGAACCACCCACTTTGGGACGGAATCGCGGACAACGCGTATTTCTATTTCGTACACAGCTTCTTTTTACCTGAGGCGGAATCTGATTTCGTGGCGGGGTCGTTCGACTACGGCATCAAGGGCAGTGCAGCCATCGCTAAAGGCAACGTATTTGCTACCCAGTTTCACCCTGAGAAAAGCCATGACAACGGCTTGAAGCTGCTCGCTAACTTTTTGACATGGGACGGCACATGCTAGTTATACCTGCAATAGACCTGAAAGATGGGCAATGCGTCCGCTTGCGGCAGGGTGATATGGAAGACAGCACGGTCTTTTCTGATGATCCAGTCGCCACGGCGGAGCGGTGGGCAGAAGCGACGGCGCGCAGGCTGCACTTGGTTGACCTCAATGGTGCGTTTGCCGGCAAGCCCAAGAATGCTGAAGCGGTCAGGGCGATTACCCGTGCGCTTCCCAGCTTGCCCGTCCAAATCGGCGGTGGCATCCGTGATTGTGCGACCATCGAAAGCTACCTCAATTCCGGCGTGAGCTACATCATTATTGGAACAGCCGCGATCAAAAACCCTGAGTTTGTTCGCGAAGCCTGTGAGCGGTTTCCCGGGCACATCATCGTAGGCATTGATGCTAAGTCCGGATTTGTCGCGACCGATGGTTGGGCTGAGACCAGTACCGTACTTGCCGTAGACCTGGCGCGTGATTTTCGTGACGCCGGGGTCGAGGCGATTGTGTACACGGACATCGAGCGAGACGGGATGATGCAGGGTGTCAACGTCAGTGCAACGGTTAATCTGGCCAAAGAGGGCGGCTTACCCGTGATTGCCTCAGGCGGTGTGACTAATATCGAGGACATTCGTGTTCTTTCTGAGGTGGCGCACACTGGCATTGTTGGCGCTATAACGGGTCGGGCTATTTACGAAGGGACATTAGACGTCGCAAAAGCCCAGGCGCTGGCAGATCAAGTGAGTGCAATGCAGTGAGCCTGGCGAAGCGCATTATTCCCTGCCTCGACGTCGATCAGGGGCGTGTTGTCAAAGGCGTGAACTTCGTAGGCATTCGCGACGCGGGCGATCCTATCGAAATCGCTCGTCGTTACAACGACGCAGGTGCTGATGAAATCACCTTCCTCGATATCACAGCCAGTCACGAGCAGCGTGATACCACATATAGAACCGTTGAGCAGATCGCGTCTCAGGTATTCATTCCACTCACGGTCGGGGGTGGTGTTCGGGCTGTTACTGATATCCGCCGCTTGCTGAATGCGGGCGCAGACAAAGTCAGTATTAACACGGCAGCCACTTTCAATCCGGATTTTGTTCGCGAGTCAGCTGAGCGATTTGGTTCCCAGTGCATTGTGGTCGCGATGGACGTAAAAGCACTCGACAATGGCTCAGGACGTCACGAGTTGTTTACCCACGGGGGTCGTAAACCGACAGGCATAGAAGCCATTGAGTGGGCCCAAAAAATGGCTGATTTTGGCGCTGGGGAAATTTTGCTGACCAGCATGGATCGCGATGGAACCAAGGACGGCTATGACTTGCCTATTACGAGAGCCATCTCCGATGCGGTGGACATTCCCGTTATTGCTTCAGGAGGCGTCGGAACGCTAGACCATCTCGTGGCGGGGTTTACTAAAGGCGGGGCGGACGCGGTTCTAGCGGCGAGTATCTTCCACTTTGGCACGTATACAGTGGCCGAAGCAAAAGCGCACTTAGCTCAATCCGGAATTGCGATTAGATGGTAGTGAGCGCTAACTTACTCTTTTTCTGAAGATGAATCGTCAGAGTCTGCGTCAATATCACTCAGCGGCGTTTCTCCCAAGCTTTGATAGACGTTAATACCTTTGAGCAAGGTGAAGGCCTCATAGATCTGATTGTCGTCTTCGCGCAGTGTCGCGATGGCTTCGGTCTCCGTTTCAACGTTTGATCCCGTGTTCTCAATACTCCGATTGAGGTCGGCTTCTCGAAGTCGGTTATTTTGCTCAAGGCTGGTTAACTGCGCTCGTTCAACTATCACGTCCGGCACAATACCTTCAGCCTGAATAGATCGTCCGTTGGGTGTGTAATAGAGCGACGTTGTTAATTTCAGGGCTTTGGTTTCAGAGACTGGAAGTACGGTTTGAACCGAGCCTTTCCCAAAACTTTGAGTGCCCATAATGACCGCTCGCCCGCGGTCCTGAAGCGCGCCAGCAATAATCTCGGAAGCGCTGGCTGATCCACCATTCACCAAAACCACCACGGGCACGCCCGGTAACAATTCTCCTGGTTCGGCGTAGTATGTGTTCATGGAGTCGGGGTGACGTCCTTTGGTATAGACGACCAAACCACCATCAAGGAAGTTAGTGGCCATCTCAACACTGGCATTCATAACACCACCGGGGTTGTTACGGACGTCCAGAACAACACCTTTGACGTCACCTTTTTCTAGCGCTGATTCGATCGCACGGGTGACCTCGCGTCCCGAGTCTCTTTGGAAACGGGATACTCGAATCAGCCAGTAGCCATCGTCAAGCTCACGTGCTCGCACGCTGGGCACGTCGATAACGCCGCGCGTGACAATCACGTCAAAGGGCTGACTTTCACCGGCCCTGCCGATTTCAAGTGTGACTGTAGTGCCCTCCGGACCGCGCATGTAAGTAGAGGACTCACTGGTGGACATGCCCTGCGTCGACGTGCCGTCAATTTTGAGGATCACATCACCAGCCATCAATCCAGCGTCGATCGCGGGTGAGCCATCAATCGGTGTAACGATTGCAATGAAGCCACCCCGATAGCCGATTTCAATGCCCAGACCGGTGAACTGGCCTTCTGTTGATTCCTGAAGGTTCTCGTAGTCATCGTCGGTGAGGTAGGCGGAGTGCGGATCGAGGCTGGTTAGCATACCTTTCACTGCCATTTCAAAGAGCTCCGCATCGGTGACATCCTCCACGTAGCCACGACGAATGGCATCGAAGGTATCCGCAAAGAGTTGAAGCTCCTCAAACGAGGTGCTAACCGCTCGCGGTTTCTCTTCAGTCGGCTCATTCGTCTGTGCGATGGCGACGTATGACGTGCTGAGTACAAGCATTGCTCCCAATAAATGGGTAGCTCCGTTGGCTAAGAGACGTTCTCTAGAATTAAAACCGATATGTGCCATGCGTATCTGCTACCTAATCCAATTGGCCGGATTGACCGGAGTGCCATCTGAACGTATCTCAAAGTACAAGGCCGGCTCAGTAGCCCCTCCACTTGAGCCAACGCGAGCAATGACTTCTCCCGGCGCCACCCACTCACCTGTCTCTTTGAGCAGGCTCTCGTTGTGCCCGTAAAGGCTCATCCAGCCGTCACCGTGGTCAACGATGGTAAGCAAACCCTGTCCTAGTAGCCAGTCTGCGTAAATGACGCGCCCATAATGAACTGACCGTACGGACGATCCCCGGTCCGCGGGGATCAGCCAGCCTTGCCATTTCAGATCACCACGTTCTCTTTTCTGGCCGAACCGAGTCTCACTGGCGCCATCAAGCGGCGCTCGCAGCTTACCTTTGAGTGCAGCGAAATCATCGTATTCGCCGTCCAGCGACAGGTTGGCAAGACGCTCCAGAAGCTCGGCAAGTAGCGTGTTTAGGCGAACAGAATCGGCGCGTAGAGCAGCCACTTGGTTACCATCGCGGGCAAGAGATGCAGATAGCTTGTCGATCAGCGCTTTCTGTTCCAACCGCTGATCCACTAACTTTGTTCGTGTTTGGGTCAGCGATGCGCGGTCTTTTTCTTGTGCTTCCTGTGCGGCCGCCAGTTGAGTTCGGTTAGCGTCGAGCTGGAGCACCGCCGCCTTAAATTCATCGATCGTATCAAGCTGTTGATTAAGCAGTAGATTAAAGTAGGCTAAATTCCGCTCCGTTTCCTGTGGCGCACTGTCCCCAAACAGAATCTTAAGATCGCCACCCTGCTTCAATACTGAAAAGACACCGACGCTTGTCTCTAAAGTCTCTTGCAGCCCATTTATCCTGCGCTCTATGCGCAATCCATCGGCTTCAAGCTCATTGATGTCTCGCTGACGTTGCTCAAGGCTGGCCTGTGTCTTTCGCAAGGCTTCATTGGTACGACCAATCGCGACGTCGGTATCGCGCAGCTGCGACTGGATTTCATCTCGCTCCTTTGATTGCGAGGTAATTAGCTGCTCAAGCATCGCGATTTCATCATTGATCGCTTTGATGGCTGCGCGCGCTTCAGCCTCACTTGTGAGTTCATTGCTGTCGGCAAAGGTGGGATAGGAGCCCAGTAGCATGGTGGCACTCACTATCATGAGAGCTTGAATCCAAAGCCGAAAAAAGATCATTGCGAGTGACTAGGCAGAGAGCAGTGACTCACCGGTCATTGCACTGGGTTTTGGAATGGCCATGAGATCTAGGATAGTCGGCGCGATATCGGCTAGTACTCCTGGCGCCTCTCTGAACTCTCGTCCATGCTTTCCTACGTAAAACAGTGGCACGGGTTGCGTTGTGTGCTGTGTATGGGGCTGTTCCGTATCGTGATCGTGCATTTGTTCGCAGTTGCCATGATCGGCTGTTATCAAGGCCTGACCGTCAGCTGCTAGCACCGCTTCCTCCACACGAGCGATACAGGCATCCAAGGTTTCCACGGCTTTCACCGCCGCCTCGAAATTACCTGTGTGGCCAACCATGTCTCCATTGGCGAAGTTGACGACAATGAGCTCATGCGAACGATTTTCGATGCTCTCAATAATGGTGTCGGTCACTTCAACCGCCGACATCTCAGGTTTTAAATCGTAAGTGGCGACATCAGGGGAAGGAATAAGCACTCGCTCTTCGCCTTCGAACATCGCCTCGCGACCACCGCTAAAGAAAAAGGTGACGTGCGCGTATTTCTCGGTTTCCGCTATTCGCGCTTGCCGCAAGCCATGAGATGCGATGACGGCGCCGAGGGTGTCCTCGATGATGTTTGGCCTGAAAGCAACGCTCGCGTTGATGCCCTCAAAGTATTCAGTGGTAGTAACGAAACGTGCCTTTGGAAGGTGTTTGCGCTCAAACTCTGAGAATGCGGGTTCTGTTAGTGCCTGGGACAGCTGTCGTGCACGATCCGCTCGAAAGTTCATGAAGAGAATGCTGTCACCATCGTTAATTGTAACGGCTTCACCAATTCGACTCGGCGCCACAAATTCATCGTTTTCATCTCTTTCATAAGCGGCGGCGAGCGCGTCGCTGGTGCAGGCATATTGGTAATGAGCGATGCCCTGCGTGATAAGGTCGTAAGCGGGTTCTATGCGCGACCAGCGCTTATCGCGATCCATTGCAAAGTAGCGACCTTGAACGGTTGCTACTTTGCCAGTGCCTAATTCTGCGAATACATCATCGGCACGTGCCAGTGAGGCCGCGGCGCTTCGAGGAGGCATGTCTCTCCCGTCGAGGAAAGCGTGCAGGAACATCTGTTCTACCCCGCGCGCCTTGGCTAGTCGAAGGGCGGCGAAGATATGTTCTTCATGGCTGTGCACGCCACCGGGCGAGAGGAGGCCAAACACGTGTACGGCGGACTGAGTGGCTACGGCGGCATCAATCGCATCGGTGAAGGCTGGGTTGCTAGCAAACGTACCATCTTCGATGGCTTTGTCGATTCGGGTGATGCTTTGGTGAATAATGCGCCCGGATCCTAAGCTCATATGTCCGACTTCGGAGTTGCCCATCTGGCCTGCAGGCAACCCAACGTCAAGTCCTGACCCTGAAACAAGCGTCGATTCACCTGTTTCCCACAGGCGGTCGAAGTTCGGTGTTCGGGCATGGAAAATGGCGTTATTTTCTGGCGCTTGCCGATAACCGAATCCATCCAAGATGACTAGGACGGTAGGTGAGAACGCGTTGGTATTGGATGACATGGTTTCCCCTCAAGCTCACCTTATGAATTTTATCCTGATGAATGTTACAGATCATCCCGTTAGACGGTGATTCTGCTACTGGAGAGCCCTTGTCGAAGCACGTATACTCTGCGCTTCTCGCGCGCGTGCCCTCCGGGGCAGAAGCTAACTCAGAGAGCCTAACAGTGTCTTTTAGCCAGTTTTTAATTTTCGTCTCCGAGCAGTGGCTGTTGGTATTTGCGCTCTTACTGTCGCTCAATCTCTTACTCTTTACGGAGTCCAGAAAGGCTGGGCCTGCGCTTAGCCCTCAGCAAGCGATTAATCTGACAAATAAGAGCGGTGGCATCTTTCTTGATGTGAGGGATTCGAAAGAGTTTAAGCGGGCGCACATAAGCGAAGCGATCAACATCCCTTCGGCGAATTTACCGGGAAGAATGGGTGAGCTAGAGGCTTATAAAAACAAGCCCGTGATTGTGGTGTGCCGAATGGGTAGTAGTGCGTCAGCAGCAGTCAAACAGCTCAGGGCAAATGGCTTTGGTAATGCGCACCGAATGGCGGGTGGCATGATGAGCTGGGATGAACAGCGCTTGCCGGTAACCAACAAATGAGTACCGTTACCATTTACACCACGCGATGGTGCCCTTTTTGTCTGCGAGCAAAGCATTTGCTGAACAGTAAGCGCGTGGCATTCGACGAGATTCCGGTTGATGGTAATCCAGGTCTGAAAGCCGAGATGGCTGCCATGGCTGGAGCGACGAGCGTTCCTCAGATCTGGATAGGCGACCAGCACGTCGGTGGCTGCGATGAACTGTATGGCCTCGAGCGTCGTCAGCAATTAGATTCAATGCTTCGATCAGAAGCACCTTAAATACTAAGAAAGGAGTAACCGCCATGGCGGAAGATGAAGCTGCTGGGGCAGCGCAAGAAGATCAGGTTCAGCAGCAATTCACAATGCAGCGTATCTATGCGAAAGATGTATCGTTTGAGTCGCCGGCGTCTCCCGATATCTTTCGTCAGAACTGGCAGCCCAACGTTAATGTTGACTTGAACACACGTTCTTCAAAGGCAGATGACACCGGTAATCATGAGGTTGTCCTCACAATTACAGTGACAGCCAAGATGGAAGATAAAAATGCTTTCCTAGTAGAGGTGCAGCAGGCGGGTATCTTCTTCGCAGCGGGTATTGACGAGGAGCCGCTTAAGCAACTTCTTGCAACTGTCGCTCCCAATATTCTGTTCCCTTACGCTCGCGAAGCGATCGACGCACTGGTTATCAAGGGCGGTTTCCCTCCATTGATGTTGGCGCCAGTTAATTTTGATGCGCTATATCATCAGGCGATGGCCCAAGGTGGTTCGATACAAGGTGGTGAGCAGCCAGCGGACGGTTCCACCCACTGATTAGGGGTTCTGGCTGAGTTTGCGGGTTAGGGTGTTTCGGCCCCAACCCAAAAGCTCAGCGGCCTCGGCTTTTCTCCCCGCGGTGTGTTCTAAAGCGGCGTGCATCATGATTGATTCTATTTGAGGTATGGCTTGTTTGAGCACGCTAGTCTCACCTGCGAGTAACTTTGCTCTAACCCAGTCAGAGAGCTGCTTTTCCCAAGAAACAGATCCCTTCCCTTCACTGCCCGTGCCCATTGTGAGTTCGGGTGGCAGGTCATTCATGAGAATCGTGTTGCCCGCCGCCATGACCGTTAGCCAACGGCAGGTATTTTCTAGTTGTCGTACGTTACCAGGCCAGTCGAGCGCGCTGAGGTGGTCACGTACCTGGCCAGATACTTCTTTCGTCGGGACGCCCAGTTCTGATGCGGCTTTACTCAAAAAATGGTTGAGCAGTAAGGGTATATCCTCGCTACGCTCAGATAGCCTGGGCACGTTAATACCAATCACATTGAGTCGATGATAGAGATCTTCCCTAAACGAGCCCTGCTCGACAAGGTTGCGAAGATCCTGATGTGTCGCAGCAATAACGCGGACGTCAGTTTTGATCGCGCTGGCGCCACCCACCCGATAGAACTCCCCCTCAGCCAGGACTCTTAGTAAACGGGTTTGTGTCTCATGTGGCATGTCGCCTATTTCGTCTAGAAACAGAGTACCGCCATTGGCTTGCTCGAAGCGGCCTTCGCGTCGTCCCGATGCGCCGGTAAATGAGCCTTTCTCGTGCCCGAAAAGTTCGGATTCCATCAAGTCCTTTGGTACGGCTGCCATATTGAGCGCAATAAAGGGTGCGCTCGCCCTTGGGCTATGACGGTGCAGGGCCCGCGCGACAAGCTCCTTGCCTGATCCTGACTGGCCACTGATCAGTACGGTGATCGAGCTTTGTGAAAGGCGGCCGATGGCTCTGAAGACCTCTTGCATGGCCGGTGCGTTTCCAATGATTTCCTTGTCGCCCCTATCCAGTGCCTTGCCGTTGCCGGGTAATTTATTTGTGTGTGCGAGCGCACGAGCGGCGACCTCAAGCATTTCATCGATATCGAACGGCTTAGGAAGGTATTCGAATGCGCCTGACTCATAAGAAGTCACTGCGCTGTCCAAGTCTGAGTGTGCAGTGGTGATGATGACGGGCACATCGGGAATGATCGATTTCAGCTCCCCAAGGAGGGCCAAACCATCCATACCAGGCATACGAATATCGCTTATAATAGCCTTGGGTGTCGCTGTTTTGAGTGCTGCAAGTAAGTCATCGGCGCATTCGAAGCTGTTGCAGGAAATGTTTTCGCCTGACAGCGCCTTCTCGATGACCCACCGTATCGAGCTGTCGTCATCAACCACCCAAATTTCGTTTGAATCAGTCATGCAGTTCTTCCATTGGTACGAGCAGCGTGAAGCAGGTGTTACCTGGCTCACTAACCGCTTGGATAACGCCGCCGTGGCGGGTGAGTGTGAGTTGTGCGATGGACAGTCCAAGACCTGAGCCCTCGGGTCTCGAGGTGACCATGGGCAGGAAAATGGATGACATCAGGTCATTGGGTATTCCGGGACCGTTGTCGATAATGTCAATGGCACAAACGAGCTTGTGCCGATGTCCGTTTAATGTGTATTGGCGTCGACTGCGTGTCTTGATCGTGATTTGGCAGTCTGTCTTCGATGCTTCCCATGCATTCCTGACGATATTGAGAATGGCTTGCGTTAGCTGATCGGCATCGGCCGAAAACTCGGGGAGGCTCGGATCGTAGTCTCTGATGACAGTCAGCGCCTTATTGGCTTCGGCTTCCATTAACTGTCGAACCCGTTCAGTGACCTCGTGGATATTGATGGGTCGTTTATCGAGTGATTCTCGGGGACCGAGCATGCGGTCAACGAGGGCTTGTAGACGATCGACCTCTGAAATAATGATGTTGGCGTACTCGTCCAGCTCACTGTCATCGAATTTTCTAGCCATCAACTGCGCCGCACCACGAATGCCACCCAGTGGATTCTTAACCTCATGCGCCATGCCTTTAACAACGTTGTGCAGTCGCTGCTGTGCTTCACGCAGGTTCTCGGTTTCGGTGATCGCGCGGGCGCGATCCAATGGCGACATTTCTAGCAAGATCCGCGAATCATGTTCGTAGTTAAGTGGGGTGATCGCGACATCAACGGTGATTTCTTTCCCCGTTTTCAGCGCAATCTTCAGATCGCGGCTGACCGCTGGTAAGCGCGTTCTTACCGCATTCGATAGTGTTTCGTGCCATTGGATGGCGCCTTGACCAATAGCGTGGGCTAGCTCATCAAATGGGTTGCCTGAGGCTCGCTGACGCGACGTTTCCAGTAGCACCTGCGCGGACTGGTTCAGAGTATCAACCACACCGTGCTCATCGATAAGGACAATGCAGGTGGTTAAAGAATCGAGATCAAATCCTGGCTTGTAGTTCATCTCGGCGTCGCTCTCAATACAGATGGGCGGAGAACAAATACCGTAATTGTCTCGGACTGACTGATAGTCCCCCCCGCGCGCGCGAGTCGACGCACTTGGAGTGTGTGTGGGCCGCGGATCACATAAGTCAGGGTCCAGACCGTGTTTACTTGCGGGCTATCCACCATTTCTTCATCGAGATAAAGCGCCAGTAATTCGTCTTCGGCCAATGGTGCGCCGAGTTCGGCAGTCACATCAAATATACCCCCACCCATTGGGATGGTGGCATTGTTAAGGGGTGTAGCAATGGATACTGAGCGTGCCGCAGACTCGTCGATCATGACTGCTTCTGGGCTTGTTATCGTAGGGCTTAACCCCGGCATCGAGTTCGTTACATTGGGTTTTACAATGGTGCTGGGTTTGCCCGAGCTTGCTGCCGGTGGTACATCGCTGAAGGTAACAACGCCATTTTCGTCCATGGACTTATAAATTTGAGCGCTCGCAGTCAACGACACTAACCAGAGCGCAAGGCTATGAAGTGTCCAAAATTTGACGATTTGTAGCGCGTTTCTTTTCATGCAATTACACATTTGCACTGTTTCAGTGCAAATAATGAAGGGTTAGGTTTTTCCATAGAATTTGAAGCCAAAAAAAAGCCCGCATTGTGTCGCGGGCTTTTCCTGTAGTGACATCAGACTGAGTAGTACATGTCGAACTCAACAGGGTGAGTAGTCATGTTCAAACGCTCAACTTCTTCGCGCTTCAGTTCGATGTAGCCGTCGATCATGTCATTGGTGAAAACACCTCCGGCCGTTAGGAAGTCGCGGTCCGCATCGAGTGCATCAAGCGCCATCTCGAACGTTGACGCGACTGTAGGAATGGCCGCGGCTTCTTCTGCGGGCAGGTCATAGAGGTCCTTGTCAGCCGCATCACCTGGATGGATCTTGTTCTGAATGCCATCAATACCGGCCATTAGCATGGCGGCGAAGCAGAGGTATGGGTTGGCCGTTGGGTCGCCGAAACGAACCTCAATGCGCTTGCCCTTAGGCGATGGCTCGTAAGGGATTCGGATCGATGCTGAACGGTTTCGAGCTGAGTAAGCCAACATGACCGGAGCCTCGAAGCCGGGTACCAGACGCTTGTAGCTGTTGGTTGACGCGTTTGCGAAGGCGTTGATCGCACGCGCGTGCTTGATGATTCCACCGATGTAGTAGAGCGCTGTCTCCGAAAGACCTGCGTACTCATCACCCGCGAAGGTGTTAACATCGTCTTTAGAAACACTCTGGTGTACGTGCATACCGGAACCGTTGTCACCAACGAGCGGCTTGGGCATGAAAGTCGCCGTCTTGCCGTACGCGCGCGCAACGTTGTGTACGCAGTACTTCAGGATCTGAACTTCGTCAGCCTTAGCGACCAGAGTGTTGAATCGGATGCCGATCTCACACTGACCTGCTGTACCCACTTCGTGGTGGTGTACTTCTACGTCGAGACCCATTTGCTCCATCGCTGAACACATGGCTGCTCGAATGTCATGCAGCGAGTCAACGGGTGGCACAGGGAAATAGCCGCCTTTGACGCGAGGACGATGGCCTGTATTACCTTCCTCAAAATCGTCGTTCGACGCCCAAGCTGCCTCTTCGGAATTGATAGCGTAACTTGCTCCTTGCATCTCCACCTTAAATTTAACGTCATCGAAGACGAAGAACTCTGGCTCTGGACCGAAGAATGCAGTGTCGCCGAGACCTGTTGAAGTGAGGTATGCCTCAGCACGCTTTGCCACGCTGCGAGGATCACGCTCGTAACCCTGCATGGTTGAGGGCTCGACAATGTCACATCGCAGGATGACAGTAGCGTCATCGGTGAAAGGGTCGATGACTGATGTGCTGTCATCGGGCATGAGGATCATGTCTGATTCGTTGATGCCCTTCCAGCCCGCGATTGATGAACCATCGAACATCTTTCCGTCTTCGAAAAAGTCTTTGTCGACCTGGCTGGCAGGAATACTTACGTGCTGCTCTTTACCGCGGGTATCGGTAAAACGCAGGTCTACCCAACGAATATCGTTGTCTTTGATTAAATTGAGCGTGCGCTCTGACATGTTGCCTCCTAAGGACTGTATAACCCGATCTAATCGGTCTGTGTGTGCGTACATTTATCAGCAATGCACCTTTACAGACTGATATTAGCAAACGGCGTGCCAGCATAACTGCGGCCCGACGATTTTCTTAACCAACTGATTTTCTTCGTTATTTATGAAGAATTCAGATAAGGCAGAAAAATCATATGCACAATAATAGTGCATTGTAAAAAACAGCGCACTTTTTTAGTGCGATTTAGTAGGGCTTTTTTTCAAAGGCTAACATCGCTACTGGCTTTGCTGTCGCGGCAGAATTACCAGACCTGTACTGTAGTCGACTGTGGTAAAGTCCGCGCGCGCTATGCCACCACCTATACGCCACCACACATTGAGAGTTAAGAAGTGATTGAGAATCTTCGAAATATCGCGATTATTGCGCACGTTGATCATGGCAAAACGACGCTCGTTGATTGTTTGTTACAGCAGTCAGGAACGCTCGATCGCAAGAGTCAGGGTGCCGAGCGCATCATGGACTCTAATGACCAAGAGCGGGAGCGTGGCATTACTATCTTGGCGAAGAACACCGCCATTAAGTGGAATGACTATCGAATCAACATTGTGGATACGCCCGGGCACGCGGATTTCGGCGGCG
>CACMGJ010000012.1 GCA_902613175.1 Halieaceae bacterium
GCAGTGGGCGAAGACAGTCGAGGTTTTAGAAGCGGCGATCGCCATTGATGCCAGTCTTGTTGAAGCGTCAGACGGCCTTAATCAAGCCCGACCGTTGGCAGAGCTCTTTGCGAAACTCGATACGATCGTCGAACAGCAAGCGCGGCTGGTTGATCCCGTTGTACTCAGCGAGGCGCAACTTTCTCTGTCAGAGGCCGAGGCCGCGCTGGCAGCGAGCGCCCAAACATCGCCTGTGCTCAAAGACAAAGTAGCGGCGGTTCGATCGGCAGTGGCTACGGCCAGTACACCGCTACCCGTGGTCATCACCTCCGATGGTCTGACGGAGATAACCATCAAGCGTGTTGCCCGCCTGGGTACCGTCTCATCAAGAACAGTCTCGCTAAGGCCCGGCCAATATCAATTTCTGGGCAGCCGCGACGGTTACCGAGACGTGTTGATCACTGCCAGTATCAACGCCACATCCGATAATCGTATTGACGTTCGATGCGAGGAGGCGATCATTCGCTAATGTCTAACGAGCGTAACCCATCCGAGTCCTTATCACCCACTGCATTTGAACCTCGCAGTGAAACGACAGTGGCGACAACTCGACGCATAAGGCCAGCCGCCACATTGCTGGTCGTAGCGGGCTTGGTCATCGCCTATGTCCTGTTCTTCTTGCTTACGGCTCGATCGGTATCAGTCACTGTGGAGTCAGAAACGACACCTACTATCGATATCTCGGGACTACATTTACCCTTCGGTGAGCGTTTCCTGATGAGACCCGGCTCCTATGAGCTCAATGTCACCGCAGAGGGATATCAGACCTACACCGGGTCTTTACGCGTAGACGATGCCGAGGTGCAGACACGGGCAGTGGTCTTAACGCCTCTGCCCGGGACATTGGTTATCGAGTCCATACCGCCATCAGCGACTGTGTCATTGAGCGGGACCGTAATCGGCGTCACGCCCTTGACCATCGATGAGATAGACGCGGGCGAGGTAACTGTGAACTTGGTGGCCGAGCGTTATCTCCCCTATGAGACCACTATTGAGGTTACGGGAAGAACCCAAACACAGCGGTTCTCTGCCAACCTGACTCCGGGCTGGGCCCGAGTATCCGTGGAAACCATTCCTACCGAGGTCTCAGTAAGCATTGATCAGCAGAACGTTGATTGGTCGGCGGTCACACCCAGCAAACAAGTACTCGAAGTGATGCAAGGGGCGCGCGAAATCACTTTCAGTGCGCCGGGCTATATCGACGAGCTGGTGGAGCTAAAGGCCGTCGCTGATACCGATGTCGACCTCGGTACTATCGAACTTACACCGGCGGCGGGGATACTTCGTTTAACTTCTGTCCCGGCGGGCGCTGTTGTCACCCGCGATGATCGCTTTGTCGGCGCCACTCCAACTGACGTGACTATGGAACCCGCGGCACGACATCGCATCGAGCTAAGACGGGCGGGCTACTTACCCGAATCATTTAGCCTCTCACTGGAAAAGGGTGCGAGCGTAGACCGACAAGTCGTTTTGTCGCCAGCACTTGGCGAAGTCGATATTCAGGTGACGCCCCGCAATGCCACCATTCAGGTCAATGGCGATGACCGCGGTAAGGGAAGCCAGATACTGGCCTTATCTGGTGTAGAGCAAGTGATCACCATCAGAGCGCCTGGGTATGCAAGTGTGGAACGACGGGTAACGCCGCGAGCAGGACTGAAACAGCGGATTAATGTGGCGCTGCTCACTGAAGAAGAGGCGAGAAAGGCCGCCATCAAGCCGGAGATCACCAGCTCAGTGGGTCAGACATTGGTCTTAATCGATCCTCAGGTGAGTCCAGTCAACGAGTTCACTATGGGCGCTCCTAGACGCGATGCGGGACGAGGAGCCAACGAAGTCGAACGACCTGTGCGGCTGACGCGTGCGTTTTACATGGCGACCACCGAAGTTACGAATGCGCAGTTCCGCCAATTCACACAGAATCATGAGTCATGGCATCTTCAAAACGCTGCTGGGTTAGTGCCGACTTGTACTGCCGAGCTACCTTTGCCAAACGCTGGTGTGCGGGGTCGAGCCCCAAAGCCTCACCGACTTGAGATACCGCACTACTCAAACGACCTTGCTCGAAGCTTGCCTTCGCGGCTGTTTCGAGCTCTGTAATGGCCGGCATGAGGGGTATGCGTTCGAGAGCATCGAACACTGCATCGCTATCAGGCGCCATTTGTTGAAGCAACGGAGCGATAGTGCCTGCTGTGGCTTCATCGCCTGACTCGATCGCGTCGAGTAGCAACGCCAGCCTCCTATCGATTTCGCCGCTTAGCCCTGCTTCGAGTCCGTTCAACGAATCAAGTGCCTGCTGATACAGAGCTTCGGCCGCATCAAAATCTTGTGCTCGGTATAAGGAATCACCTTCTAAAGCGACGGCACTAGCGGCTAAAAAGTTATCAGCGGCCCACTGATCAATACCGCGCGACTCGAGTCGAGACTGTGTCTCCAACAATGATTGCAGTACTTCCTGCGCTGAGCGCCTTACTTTGGCTAGCTGCGCTTCCGCAAAGGGGCTTCGTTCCGAGGCATTCTCCTGCGCGGCACTGGTCGATGATGTAGGCGCCGTTTGCGTGTCTTCCGAAATAGCGCTCGGTGCAGCTGAAGACTGACTGTCAGGTGTAGGGGCAAACTGAGGCAAAATGAAGACTACAAACCCGAGCAACACCGCACCTATTGCTAGCGCTACCCATGTGCCTACGGGGCGAGGAGTATCGGAAACCTCTTGGGTACTATGAGTGGTGGCTCTCGGCTCAAAGGACGCTGCGCGCAAAGCGTCTTTGCTATCGTCTGTCATCTATCGGCAAGACTCGTTTATGGAGAGGGCTGGCTTAAATCGGTTGGAAGCTCAGCAATTTCGGCGGCGTAGATATCGCTCAGAATCTCTCGCCACTGACCGTATTGATCCTCAATCGTACCTGAAAGCTGGATAGTTCTGTCTTCTAACTCGATGACTTGTGGCGTTATTTCAGCCTCCAATGACTGCCCTAACTCCTCGAGTGCCAGTGAGTGAATATTGGCTTCGGCCCTGCGTTCGAGGCCGCTCTTGATCAGACCACCGCCCGCGTAAATTCCAACGGCGCCCGCGGTTCTCACATTGCGATCGTCGGAAGTGGCTGCCGCGATACCGGCCAATAAAGAAATCCCACCCATGATTAACTGGGTCTGCGCCTCATTTTGCAGCTCACGTAATGCGACGGTTTCTTCATAGCTCAATCGTCGCCATTCGTTGTAAGGGCCATCCATCGAGCCGGAAAAGTTATCGTAATGACCTTGAAGCGTATCGACGAAAATATGGTTCCGCTGCTGTATGGCGCCAATACGAGCCATCATCGGATCGGTTTCCGCCGGCAGTCTGATTGCGCGCGTCAGCGCGCCCTCGTCGTCACTGAGATAGCCTTCGAAGGCCTCGGGCGCAAAGCTCTGGGCAAACCTCAGCTTAGATACATTCCTGATTGCCAGCCGATCACTTCGCGCTAACGATTTGAAGACAGCAATTAAGTCGTTCGCGATATCCCTGTAAACAGCGAGAAACGGATCCTTCTTGACCCGCTGGGTCTGCTGATAGGCATATCGACTGGTCGTCCCGGCGTACTCTTTATCGAGCCAGATACGTCCCTGAGCATCTACTGCCCTTATCGCTAGGGAGAGTGCCTCTCCATCTGACTGCTCTATTGCCCCCGTGACTAGGACATCGGTGATGTGCTCGGAGGAGGGCACAACCCGACTAGCCCCCCAAACGCCTTGATCATCCAGCACAAGCGATAGCTCTCTGGCCATAAAGGTCGCCTCGGCACGCCGAATTTCGGGGTAAATACCTTCCTCCGGGTCCACCTCTGCGATGCCGGGATCAAAAACGACGACAGCAATATCGAGAACCTCATCAATAGGGAGTGACGTCTCATAGGTGCTGAGTGTCGGCACCGCGGTTGTTTTCACGGTCTCGGTGACGCAACCACTGAGCACAGCCAGCAGCGTCACGAGTGTCGTTAGACGATTAATCATGCTTCAGGTATCTCAATACCTTTGTATTTTCGATATTCGTTCCACAGCGCTTCGCGAATATCCGGATCGGGTTCTCGCATTGCGGCCTCGCGAAGCTGGCGCGCAACAATGTCATCATCATTGCCCGATGGAATGTCCTCAGGTGCCTCGTAGACAGCTGGGGCATCAGGTGGCCCTCCCGAGCGGCCACCCATACCGCCGCCCACGGAGCCATATCCACCTTGATCGTCTGCTTCGTAAGGATTTCGATCGCCGGAGCTTGTCTCGGTTCCCGAGCCATTTGAGCTTTGCGACGAGCTCTGGGTATTTGCGCCTTGTTCTCGCTGGCTTTCCCGCTGCTGACGTTGCTCTTCCCGGATAATGGCATCAAACACGCCTGTGCTCTCTTCGAGCTGCCTATCCAGTACGGCAACACGCTCTGCTGTTGTCATGGTGTCGGTGGCGCCCCAGTCAGGCTCTAAACCACCTTGCGCGCGCGTACCGCCTGCCTGCCCTGCATCTGTACCTGCGTTAGATGCAACTTGCCCGTTGGTGGCACTTGGCGATGAGTTTTCATTGTTGGTGCCACTCGAACCACTGCTTGATGAGCTACCACCCCCCTCGCTGGAGCCACTGCTCGAACCACTACTGCTGCCGCTACTACTCGATGACGCAGTGTAGACCGGCTCTTCATCCACTAGGCTGGGCAGTGAGAGATCGCCACCAATGGAGTCGCCGAAACCCGGGTCGCCTCCTGCCATAGCCCCTTCACCGGAATTAGAGCCTCCGCTTTCCATGCCGCCGGAGCCGCCACCCTGGCTTCCGCCGGGCATACCGCCACCCGCAGAATCACCACCAGTGCTACCACTACCCGCTGAGCCGCCGGAGCTCGATGAGCCTCCACCCGAAGCACCACCGCCTGATGAACTTCCACCCGACGAACTTCCGCCTTGTGCGCCCCCGCCCGACGAGCCTCCGCCCGCCGAGCCTCCGCCCGACGAGCCTCCGCCCGACGAGCTAGCCGCACCACTCGAGCCACCACTACTCGAGGAAGAGCTCCCTGATGAGCCGCTAGAGCCCGCACTGCCACCAGGGGGCATGGATGCAGAAGGGCTGGAAGGTGTCGTTGGCATACTGGCTGATGGGCAGCCCGCGAGTAGCGGCAAAATAACAGCCGTTACAATAAGGCCTTTGATCGCTTTACCACTCATGTCGAACTCTCCGTCGCAGTTGCTCTCGGCATCGCCCAGTGTTTTGGCTCAAATACCCAGGTCATTCTCTCGCTCTCTACCGGCTCACCATCCTCGAACACGGGCCTAAAACGCATCTTTCTCAGTCGGCGAATCACGCGCTCCGGACCTCTAGCTCCCTCGGTCACAGGGAACTGAATACGCTCCAAATTTATCGCTTTGCCGGTCGCACTGATATTAAAACTCACAACGAGGTCGCCTTCTGCAGGTTCACCCTGTTTGATATCGAGCACAGGTCCAAAGCCAGGTACGGCCGGCAATGCAACCGGTGCATTCAGTATACGGAATGTTGGAAAGAGTTCCGTCGGTAATTCTGCAAGCGCGTTTTCCGACGGCTCGCCACCAGTTTCTGCTAGCTCGAGGGCGGAATTATCGGTGGCCACCAACTCAGATGGGCTTGATTCCTCGTCTTTACTGGTCATTGGCGCTTGTGGTGTGTCATCGGCCATATCGCCTTTTGCCGCTGTAGCCTCTGTGACCTCAATCGATGAGTCAATGTCGCTCTCAACCGCATCACTCTCTACCGCTACCTCTGCCTGTTCAGATACGGACACTTCTCCTGTATCTACGGCCAAAGTCTCGCCATTGGCGAGGGTGAGAGCATCCTGGTAAAAGCTGATTGCGTTCATCCGATTACCGGTCCACCAGGCCCAGTCACCCATCCGAATCAGGTCGTCTGCCTGAATTTCCCGGCTGACACCCAGTCGATCTCTATTGAGGTGCTGCATAGCGACAAGAACGGAAAGCCCGCGTTTGAAGGTGCTTTTACCTGCAGCGTTGTTACGTAGATCGCGATCCATTTTCCCCGGCATAGCCGCACCAATACCTCGGTGACTCGCCAGCAGGTATTGCGCTCGAACCATACCTTCAAGTGCGGGAATCAACGCTTCGGATTCCTCGCCATAGGTGGCAATCGATTCATTGAGGGCGCGACGATAGAAGTTCCAGGCTTTGCCCATGCGGGCTGTGGTTTCCTCTTCCTCGTCAATATCCTGAAGTAGAGCGTATTGATGCCACTCCGCCTGCGCCAGTAGCGCTTCTACTTTTTCCGGTCCCGAGGGGATGGTCGTTGATTCAATGCGGGACAGGTAAGCCTGACGCTCGTCCGCCATAGCAAGCTGCTCAAGCGCGCGATGGCTGACAATCTCTGCGCGGAGGTACGGGAGCTGACTTTTGGCATTAAGTCCGTCACTGATGCGACTCAGGTGTGCGGCACGCTTTAGCTTTTCAATTGCTTCGCTGTGCTCACCACTGCTTTGCAGGTAAATGGCTTCGTTCCATAGGGTTTCTTGCTGTCGAGGGTCGTAGGCCCCAAACAAACCGTCCTGTGCCCACGTCATTGGCGCAGTCAGTGTGGTCAGTGTGAGTGTCGCTACTGTCAATGCGGTCGATAATGCGAGACCTGTCGAAAATACTGTCACGAGTCAGTCCTCTTGCTACACCCAAGTATAGAGATAGTTTCCACATAACCTCTACGTCTTAGCACAAGGTGTGTACACTCTCGCCGCGACCCAGGATTGGGCGTGATCTGGACAGGTGATAACACTGGGTGAGCAAATGGGCAAATTCTTAGACGACACGGCACTTGAAACGATCGGCGAAAATCGTTGGCGTGCTAATTTGCAAAAGGGATGGCGAATTGGTCGTGTACCTAACGGCGGCTATGTTCTAGCGATTGTTGGACGCGCTATATCGCAGTCACTAAACCATGCGGATCCACTCTCGATTAACGCGTTTTATCTCGAGCCAACCCAGCTGGGCAAAGCTGAGGTTGAGGTTGAAATTCTTCGGCTTGGCAAAGGCACCCAGTTTGCGTCTGCACGACTGTATCAAGAGGGCAATCTAAAGATTGTGGCGAACGCAGCCTACACCGATCTCGATCGTTTGAAAGGCCCCACCAATACGATTATGACGCCGCCGGAGGTACCGCCCTTCGAGTCCATCGACGTGCCGAAACACAACGTGCTGGAGATTCACAACACCATCGATACGCGCATCGTGAGGGGCGCAGAGTTCTTTACTGATCAGCGACCCACCAACACTGGTGAGTTTATTGCCTACATGCAATATGTGGACGGCGCCGATATCCATCCAATCGATCTTTTAATGTTTGGCGACATTATGCCGCCGCCCTCTTTTACGCTCGTACCCAACGTCGGGTGGGTGCCGACCGTAGAGATGACCGTGCAGTTGCGCGGAAAGCCAGCGCCTGGTCCCATCTTATGCAGAGCCAGATCGCATACCCTGATAAAGGGCGTCACTGAACAGGACTGTGAAATCTGGGATGCGAACGGCGACCTCGTTGCTGTGGGTCGCCAGACAATGAAAGTTCGATCGATGAGCTGAGTTACCAGACTGCGACGTGGCCTCCGGGCCGCCTTGGATCTGCGTAACCGTAAAACCAGCCACCCTCAATCTGTACCGAGTTGACGCGCCCTATGGTGCTGTTAGATCGCAGTATCTTGTGTTTACTCGCCTCGAGAATCGACACCGTATCGGGCGAAATACCAGGCTCAACCATTGCCATATCGGGCATCCATTGGTGGTGAATTCGTGGGGCCGACGTCGCCATACCCAGTGTCATGTCAAATGCCATGACGTTGAGTAGTGTTTGTGCGACGGCGGTAATAATGCGTGACCCACCGGGGCTGCCCGTGGCTATCCATGGCTTGCCATCTTTAAATACAAGCGTTGGTGTCATGGAGGATAGTGGTCGACTACCCGCCGATACGGCGTTGGCTTCGCCCTGAACCAAGCCGTAGCCGTTGGGGAAGCCTGGTTTGGCGGCAAAATCATCCATTTCGTTGTTCAGGAGCATGCCGGTACCAGGAACTACAATGCCGGAGCCGAAACTAAAGTTAATCGTGTAGGTGTTTGAAACCACGTTCCCGAACTGATCGACGATGGAGTAGTGTGTCGTGTCAGTGCTCTCCAAATCTCTAAAGCTACCCGGTCGGATTTCAGCCGAGGGTATTGCCACTTCATCACGGATGATGGTCCTTCGCTGATCCAGATAATCTTCGCTTGTTAATTGTTCGACCGGAATGACCGTTCGGTCGGGGTCGCCCAAATACTCACTCCGATCGGCGTAGGCGAGTTTCATCGACTCGATGAGAAGATGTAGGTACCCCGCGCTGTTATGCCCCAACTCTTTAAGCGGGAAAGGCTCGAGTAACTTCAAGATCTGAGAAACATGGACACCGCCTGAAGAAGGCGGTGGCGCACTGACGAGTTCGTAGCCACGAAACGTGGAACGCACGGGTGTGCGCTCGATGGCACGGTAGCTCGCGAGATCTGCCTCGGTTATTAGTCCGCCATGTCGCTGCATTTCCGCGACGATTAACTCAGCAGTCTTCCCCTTGTAAAAGCCGTCACTCCCCTGATCACGAATACGTTTAAGGGTCTCGGATAAATCTGGTTGTTTAAATATTGTTCCCATGGCGGGTGCTATGGCGTTACCACCGAGATAGACACGATTTGCCTCTTCATTTTTAGACAAGCGCTTTGAGGCTGAGCGCAAATTGAGGTGCAAGGCTGCGGGAACTTCGAAACCTTTCTCGGCGAGGTCGATTGCCGGTTGAATAACGGTTTTGAGATCGAGTGAGCCGTACTTTTGCAGTGCGTGAATCATTCCAGCCACCGTGCCGGGAATGCCAGCGGCACTGACACTGTTGTAGGCCATCTGCTTGTTCACGGTGCCATCTTCACTGAGGAACATGTCTCGTGAGGCACCATCTGGCGCCATCTCCCGATAATCGATGAATACCTGCTCGTCGGATTCCGCCAGGTGCACCAGCATGAAGCCGCCACCACCAATATTGCCCGCGCGTGGCAGCGTCACCGCCAGCGCAAAACCGGTGGCTACCGCCGCATCAATCGCATTTCCACCGCGCTTAAGCATGTCTAGACCTGCCTCTGAAGCGAGCTTCTCCGGGCCAGAGACCATGCCTTTGGACGCAATGGCAGGGATAAAGCGAGTTCCGTAGTCAATCAGCGGCCCACCTTGGTCCTCGGCTTGTGCGTTAATAGGTGAAGCGTTGAATGTCATCGCGACGGCGATGAGCAGGCTGGCGACGCGCATTAGGGATCTCCAAAACTTTCGGTGTAGCAATTTGGGTGCAAAGCTATCACATCATCGAGATTACGCAGAGTACTGCCGACTTCGATTACCATAGAGCGCTCAGGAGGAGTCATGGAACTAAAAGATTACCGCCGGCAGTACACCAAAGGTGGCCTTCGCGAGGAGTCAATGCCCGATGATCCGCTTGTGTTGTTCGAGCAATGGCAACAAGACGCCAGTGCGGCAGGGTTGGCCGACCCTACGGGGGTGGTGGTAGCGACGGTTCAACCGGACGGCTCAATCCGTCAGCGATTTGTTCTCTTGAAGGGCGTCAGCGAGGACGGATTTGTTTTCTTTACCAATTACAACAGCGATAAAGCGGCGGCATTAGCCCAAAACGACCGGTCCTCTATGCTCTTCCCCTGGAATGAACTGGATCGGCAGGTCAGCGTGTCGGGAAAGGTAGAGAAAATCGCCGAGTCCGAGTCAGATGCTTACTTTGCGGCCAGACCCCGTGCCAGTCAGATTGCCGCCTGGACGTCCCAGCAAAGTCAGCCAATCGCTAGCCGTGGAGCGCTTGAGGCCCAGTATCAGGCGACGCTAGAGCGGTTTGATGGCGGCGACGTGCCGAGGCCGCCACATTGGGGCGGCTTCAGATTAGTCCCTGAGCGGATCGAGTTTTGGCAGGGTGGAGAGGACCGATTGCATGACCGCTTAATTTACCAGTACGCCAATGGTTGGAATCGCTCGCGCTTGCAACCCTAGGTCAGGGAGCGCGGTGAAGAAAGCGTTGGATGTAATGCGGTATGGGCGGAAGCTCTAACACCTGTCGACGCATGATATCCAGTCCGATGGCCGCGACGAGAATCTGAAAACGCTCTCGGGAACCCGGCACCTGCAGTCGAATGGCCCGGTGACTTGCTTTGGTGCCCCAAGCCACCCAGACCGTGCCCACAGGTTTATCATCTGACCCGCCCCCCGGGCCTGCAATGCCTGATACCGCAATACCTATATCCGAGCCACTCCTTTCCAGTGCGCCGGCCAGCATGGCAAGCACAACCGGCTCACTCACTGCACCGTGTTGGGCCAGTGAAGCCTCGGGAACGCCCAGCACGCTGCGTTTGGCTGTGTTGGAGTAGGTAACGAACCCGCTGCCAAAGACCCGAGATGAACCTGCTTCACGCGTGATCAGCGACGCAATCAAGCCGCCGGTGCAGGACTCTGCTGCTGTCACCGACATTTGTCGGTCGAGGAGTGCTTGTTGCAGAGACATGGCGAGCTGCTCGTCGTCGTGCCCTATGATGTGATCGCCAATAAGCTCGCGAAGTAAATTCTCGGCGTCGTCTCGCTTGTCAAGGAGATTGGCATCATCGACCTGTAACTTGAGTTCGAGCTGGGGCAGTCCCGAGCGAAATCCCAGGGTCACCATGTCCGGCCAATCATTAGCGCGCGCGTTAACTAGTTCCTGAATCGTCGACTCGCCTATACCAAAGGTTTGTAGTCTGCGGATAAAGGCTGTGCCTCCGCCGACGCGCGCAGTAATACGATCACAGATTTCGGGGAGCATAGCAGTCAGCTCCACCGGAACACCGGGCGTCGTAATCACCAGTGCGCCATTCACCTCTAGCGCAAAGCCCACGGCGCTGCCAATGGGGTTCGCAACCAAGTCAGCACCCTCGGGAAGCAGGGCTTGCTTCAGGTTGCTGGCATTGAGTTCCAAGCCTCGTCGCTCACACCACTCTTCAAGGTGCTCAATTGCTCTCGGATGATTCACTAGTGCTTGCTGGGCAACTTCCGCCACTAACTCTGCAGTGAGGTCGTCCTCTGTAGGCCCAAGACCGCCGTTGATGATGACAACCTCTGCCCTCGCACAAAGATCAAAAAGGCTGTCGCTGAGCAGCGTAGGGTCATCGCCGACGGTGATTTTCTTACCGACGCCAATCTTATGCGCCCCCAGGGCGAGTGCAATGCGTGAGGAGTTACTGTCGATCGTATCCCCACTCATCAATTCGTTACCCGTTAAAAGGAGGGCGACCTGCACTTGCTTACTCATGGGGAGCCTTCATGAAGTGCAATTAAAACTCGGCATTGCCGGGGGTTCGGGGGAATGGAATAACGTCTCGCACATTCTCCATTCCCGTGATGTAGGCAACCAAACGTTCGAAGCCCAGGCCAAAACCGGCGTGCGGCACCGTGCCGTAGCGACGAAGATCGCGGTACCACCACAAGGTATCTTTTAGCGCGTCATCCATTCGCGCATCCAAGACATCGAGGCGCTCCTCCCGTTGACTACCGCCAATAATTTCGCCGATACCGGGCGCCAATACGTCCATAGCCGCTACCGTGCGCTCATCGTCGTTCAGGCGCATGTAGAACGCCTTGATATCGCGTGGGTAGTCCGTAACCACGACAGGGGCTTTGAAATGTGTTTCTGACAGAAAGCGCTCGTGCTCAGAGGCCATGTCGATGCCCCATTGGACGGGGAACTCAAACTTCTTACCCGATTTCAACAGGATATCGATGGCGTCGGAGTAGGTCACTCGCACGAATGGCTGATCGACGATATTCGTTAATCGCTCGAGCACAGTGTTATCGATTCGCTGTTGGAAGAAGCCAAGGTCGTTCTCACAATCGTTAAGCACGCGCTGCGTGACAGATTTCAACAGTCGCTCTGCCAGCGCCGCGTTATCCGCAAGATCGGCAAATGCGACTTCAGGTTCAACCATCCAAAACTCAGCTAGATGCCGTGAGGTGTTTGAGTTTTCGGCCCGGAAGGTCGGGCCGAAGGTATACACCTTGCTCATCGACAAGCAGTAGGACTCGACTGCGAGTTGCCCTGACACGGTTAAATACGCATCGCTACCGAAGAAGTCCTGAGACGTGTCGACCTGGCCTTTGTCATCTCTTGGTAGGTTAGTGAGATCGAGCGTACTAACGCGGAATAATTCGCCAGCACCTTCACAGTCACTGGCCGTGATAATAGGAGTGTTAACCCAGTAGAAGTCCTCCGAATGGAAGAAGTCATGTATGGCGCTGGCCAAAGTATGTCGTACGCGGGTTACCGCACCAAAGGTATTGGTTCGCGTGCGCAGGTGAGCTTGGGTGCGAAGGTACTCGAAGGTGTGACGCTTTTTGGCAATGGGGTAAGACTCTGGGTCGTCGATGCCACCGATAAGTTCAACATGAGATGCTTGAATTTCAACGGACTGCCCCCCGCCCTGCGAGGCAATTAATTCGCCTGAGACAATGACGGCGCAGCCGGTCGAAAGCTTTAAAACCTCATCTTCATAATTTTCGAGCTCCGAGGGAGCAACGCACTGCAAACTATCGAAGTGGCTGCCGTCGTTTACCGCAAGGAATGAGATGCCCGCTTTCGAGTCGCGCTTACTTCTCAGCCACCCTTGAACGGTTACGTGGCTACCGATCAGCGCCTCATCGCCGAGCAGATTTTTTACGGAGTGGGTTTGCGACATGATGACTTCATCCTAACTATCGTATTGTGGGTGCCTATGTTACTGATTTGGCAGGCAGGGATTGGCGTGCGGTGTCTTAGATCACAGAACCTAAATCACAGAACCTAGATCACACAAAAGGAAGCGCTCTCTCCACGTGGCTTCTCGACTGGCTGGTATTGCACTCGGATCTGCTGCCTCAATTGGTAACGCCGGGTTTTACTCGCAAGTGCCATCTCCCACTTATCAAAGCTGAACTTTTCTTCCTCTTTTCTGAGATCGACAGTGCCTTCGAGTCCCAAATCCTTCAGCTTCACGGTAAAGCCCGAGGTGTTGATGTGCACAATCTCGGCGTCGTAGTCAGACTCTCCATCGGCGCTCTGAGCGTTGAGGAAGTTACAGCTCAGCCAGTTGTTAGCCGCTGTTACCGCCTGACGGTTCTTGGCAATGGCCTGATTGATAAGATCGAATACCGTGGCGGGCGCCGTCTTAACACTTGTGTCACCCAGCATGGCTTTGAGCTGGAGGTGCACGCAAAAGTCGAGCGCTTTACGTAGGGGTGACGTTCCATTGGTGTAAACAGGCAACGCCATACCCATGTGGGGTGCGGGCTTGACGCTGAAGCTGGCACGGGACATCAACCGATTAATCATTGACCGCAAAGGTCGTTCACCGCTAGCTGCGTTTAGCTCATTTATCAGCGTGCGAAAGCCGTCAAGTGTAGAGAAGTCGAGAGCAGTTTGATCAGGTAGGAATCGGGTTAAGAACTCCTTTGCTTCGTCGGCGCGGTCCCTTCGAATGCCCGCATGTGTTACGAATGGCCCCGGTAGGTCCGCATCCTTGAGGGCTTGGGCTATGCACCTATTGGCTGCAACCATGCACTCCTCAACCAACAGCTGTGACGCTTTCTTCTGTACCTCTTCGATGCGATCGATTTGCTTGTCTTCATTGAGCAACCAGCGATGCTCCGGGCGGTGTTCTATGACGAGCTCTCGAGATTCCCTCCAGGTTCGAAGACCGCGGTAGCAGTCATTGAGATGCTTCAAAGGCTCCGCAAACGGGTGCTCAGCACCATCCTTCAAAACCTCTTCCACTTCCTGATAGCTAAGTTTGGCTTTCGATTGAACAATAGCGAGTTGGATGCTCGAGCTGGTGATGTCTCCGTCTGGGGAGATAATCAGACGACAAACCAAGGCATTTTTGTCTTCCTGGGGCCTCAAGGCCGCACTCTGAGACAGGGCCTCCGGCAGCATGGGTATCGCCAAACCATGGAAGTAGTGCGACGTGCCTCGAGTGGCAATCAAGGTTGTCAGGTCAACGGCCTCTTTGAGGCAGTTAGTAGGATCGGCAATGGCCACTGTCAGTAACCAACCTGTGTCCTGCGGCTCGGCGCAGAGCGCGTCATCGATATCGACTGTGCTGGGAGAGTCGATACTGACCAGTGGGAGCACGCGGAGATCCTCGCGCGTCTCGTCGACAGTGACGCCGCCATCGACAAGGGCCTCAATGGTTTTGAACTGCTCCTTCGGTAGCATCTTCTCTATACCCGCTCGCGCCGCGCAGTAGTCGTTTTCTATGCCAGGCGTTCCGATGGGGCCAAACGACTTCAACACTGCTACCGATGGCTTGCCATCTGCAAACGGGTGCCGTTGAAGTTGGCACTGAACGAGGTTGCCAGCCTTTGCGCCAGAGCGAGCGTTAGGCGGTATGAAAAGCCACCGCGTGAAATGCGAGAGCTCAGGGACATCGGGAGCAACAAAGAAAGCTTTACCTTTTTGAACTACTTCCCCGACGAAATTATTCACTGAGGTCGACAGCAGTTTTTCGAGTTCAGCTGTGCTCTGATCTTTGCCTGACTTGTCTTTGCCGGCAGCAGGTTTGATGACGATGGAGACACGATCTCCAGGCAGCACGCGCTGCATTTCGTCAGGAGGCAAAAATATTTCTCGGTTGTCATCGAGCACCACAAAGCCGAATCGGTTTCGTGTCGCTTTAACGGTTCCCTCTGCGCATTCTTTTTCCGCTTCTATCTTGTCTTTAAGGCCCTGAAGTTGGCTTAGGGCGTTTTTATCTAACATACACTGAGGAATCCTTAAAAAGGTTGGTACCGCCGAGATGATCATCGTCATCGAAGCGTAAATCCTAGCTGACAGCACCTTATTTTTCACGCTTTTGTGGCGACGAAAAAAATTCATCAACCGGCGATTGACATGCGCGGTTTCGATGGTTTTACTGCATGAGCCCGAAATAGAAAGAGTAGGACGGTTTATTGGTAATGACGTTTGTCGGCTCCGCCTTGACACCTCGTACCACGCCACTGCGTTGTGCACCCGCAACCGCCTATCCTTTATCCCCTGTAATCAATGCCAACTACTCGCCACTGCATAAGAGCGAGGCGGCCGTGATTTTAATGTTTGAACCATGGTCGGAGATCCTATGACGCAATCTGCAAGCTTGCCTAACGAAGTCGCACAACTATCCCCCGCGGAGATAAAGACGTATGTCTTGGATACCAATGTGCTTCTTCATGACCCAACGGCAATTGCAGCGTTTGCAGAGCATCGTGTCGTGATTCCAATGACCGTTCTTGAAGAGCTGGACCACATCAAGGACCGACGCGATAAGTCGGTCAGCCGAGAGGCCCGTATTGCTATTCAGATGATCGACAAAGTGGTGGGGTCGTCATCACCTCAGGCGATTCAAAATGGTGTTGAAATTCCTGGCTCAACCTTGTCAGGTGTCTTGGGCCGCCTAGCGATATTCCCCGACCAGTTGTTGGGCGCTAACGAGCACGTGCCTTTTCTCGATAGCACGCAGGACCAAGCTAACGATAATCGCATCATCAACGTGGCCCTGAAGTACCAGATAGAGCACCCGGGCGAGTTTGTGTGTCTGGTTACCAAAGACATCAACATGCGGATCAAGGCGAAGGGCTCTGGTTTGCTGCATGTCGAGGATTACCGTCACGACCGTGTGCTTGATGATATTGACCTTCTTGCGACCGGCTACAAGCAGAGCGAGGGTGAGTTCTGGGAAGGAATTGATCGTGTGGATACGGTGCGTGAAGACGATATGACGCTTCACAGAATTCCATGCTCAGAGTTACCAGAGGCCTATCCGAACCAGTTCTTGTATGACGACAACGGCTTTATCGCCTTCGTCGATCATGTGGATCAGGACTTCGTCTACCTCGCGGTCGACAGCCGAGACAATTTGATGAATCAGCGCTTCTGGGGTTTAGCGCCGAGGAATTTAGAGCAAGCCATGGCGATGCGCTTGCTCGACAACGATGATTTGGATATGACTGTACTGACGGGGCCAGCCGGGTCAGGTAAGACGCTATTGGCTTTAGCCTATGGCCTCCACGCCATTTTGGAGCAGAAAAAATACAAAAAGCTCATCGTGGCCCGTTCAACACCTCCCATGGCTGAAGAGATTGGTTTTTTACCCGGGACCGAAGAAGAAAAAATGGCTCCCTGGTTGGCGGCCTTTGACGATAACCTTGAAATTCTTCACGGAGCAGACGAGTGCTCAAATGGCAGCATCGAGTATGTGAAGGAACGAGCCAATATCCAGTTCAAATCGCTTAATTTTATGAGGGGCAGATCATTCAACGGCGCCTATATCATCATTGATGAATCCCAGGGTCTAACGCAGTTTCAGCTGAAGTCGATTATCAGCCGCGTGGGTTCAGACTCGAAGATTGTAGTTTTGGGGAATCTCGCTCAGATTGACAACAAATACATTTCGCCGCTGACATCGGGCCTAACGTACCTGGTTGAGCGCGTTAAGCCTTACCCGCATGCAGGGATCATGCACATTAATGGCATCGTGAGATCGAGACTTGCGGCGTTCGCAGAGGAGAACCTCTAAGCCGACCTATTTTGGGGCCCGGTTATCGCAATCGATAGGCGTATTGCGTTAGTTGAAGAGAAGATATTCGACCCGCGCTTCTACTGCCCAAGCGGTTTCTCGCGGTAGGTTTGGTGCGTCGATACGCTGATTGAGTGTCGGCTCAAGCTCAAAAAACAAAAACTCGCGGATGGCCTGCGCTCTTAGCCGGAGCCCCACCTGATAGTTCTCTCGGTAACTGTCGGGTTCAGTATTACCCTTCACCCCAGCATATAAGTAAGCTGCTCGTTCAAATCCGTTTTCAACGGCCCACTGACGCACGACACCGAGATTGGAGGACCATTCCGCACCATCCGATTTTTCGCCGTATAAAAGGCGATTTTGGGAGCGTATGAGCGAACGTCTGGAAAGCGCGTGGTCAATGTCTAATTTTGTCGTCGCAAAGGCTCCATCATCAAAATCGTATTGTGCTCGCTGGGAAAATCGAAACGAGGTATTGGACCCCCAGAGCGTCTTGTACCGGTATTTCACACCTGGCTTAGGGCCAGCACCGGATAAGCCCACGGTGAAATCGGTTCGGTGGTTCCCGCCTGCGCTCTCATCCAGCAGTACCTGCAAACCTATCTGGCTTTGTGAGGGGTCGTCCTCATCCCCTGGTACGAGTTCGTCAGGGTCATCACCACGGAAGACCAGATCAACGCGATCTGCCAAACGCGGTAGATTGACCTTACCGCCAACGCTTACACGAGTTTCTGTTCCTAAACGCTCACCCCAGTCAGTTGTGATTTTTAGTCGCAAGCGCGACTCCGCTATTTCCGCGTCACCATCCATATCGCCAAAAAAGCTATCCACCCAGCGCGTTAGCGCAATGGTTCGGTCGGTTGCAAATCGGTGACTGGAGTCCACCCAGCGTTCAGCTCTAACACGCGCTGTTTCAGTGACGTTTTCGGACTCAAGTTCTTGGGGTGTTCCCTCGTTGGGGCTCTGTTCAGGTTCCTGTGTTTTGAGTGCGTGTGCATTGAGAGCAATGCACACGCTCAGCAAGAGACCTCCTTTGGCTCGACCAGTATTCATAAAATAAGTCTAAGTTTAAAAAATGCTCGTTCAATAGTGTTTTGACGGATCTATCCCGACGCCCCTCGATTAGTGGCGCAGCGTGAGTGGCGCCTCATGAAACACTTTTCTCACGATTGTCCGTTCGTTAATAGCTTTGCGAGTCGATGTCTCTAACGATGTTGACGAAGCTCTGATAGCGCTCCGTGCGGATATCATTATTCTCGAGTGCGGCGAGTACTCCACAGTCCTTTTCAACGAGGTGACTGCAATCTCGGAAACGACAGCGATCGAGAAAAGGCCTGAACTCGATGAAGCCGGGCGCCACCAACGCTGGATCAATGTGTTGCAGTCCGAACTCTCGGATGCCCGGTGAGTCGATGATAAAACCGCCGTTCGGACGCTCGAATACTTCTGCTGTCGTTGTGGTGTGACGGCCTTTGAGCACGCCCTCCGACAGAGCACCAACACGTAATTCCTCTTCGGGTAATAAGCGGTTAATCATGGATGATTTTCCAACGCCACTTTGCCCAACGAAAACGGATGTCCTTGATCCCAGCAGGTCGCTAAGGGCCTGCGTCTCGTATGGTGTTGGGCCGATTGTCATTACCTCGTAACCAATGCTGCGGTACCTCTCTAGCAACGCTGCGCAATGGGGGTGCTTATCCAGTAGGTCAGACTTATTGAGAATGATGAGGGTGTCGATGCTCGCCATATGTGCGGCGACCAAGTAACGGTCGATTAGATTGGCATACGGCTCGGGTTCGGGCGCGACGACAATGGCAATGAGATCGACATTGGCTGCGACCGCCTTTAGCTGGCCTCGCGCGTCGGGGCGTTTGAGTTCAGAACGGCGCTCTAGCTGACTGGTCACGTAGGCGCCTGTCTCCTCATTGGACCAGACGACTTGGTCCCCGGCGACCAGATGGGAGAGGTTTGGTCGCAAGTGGCAAGTATGCGTCTCTCCATCGTTTGCTCTGACGACGGCCGTTTTACTGTAGCGCGCGACGATCATGCCTTCCCTATCGTCACTGAATCCGGCACTGGCGTTCTTGCGCCGCTTCACTGCATTTTCTTCGATGCGCCTGCGCTGCTGATCTGTCAGTCGTCTATTTCCCATCAACTCAGTGTACCCTGTCAGCTCTCAAAACGATGCAGTTTGCTTTTTTAAGGACGGCCGACCATGGAAAAGGACAAGCGACTGATTTGGGTCGATATGGAGATGACAGGGTTGAATCCAGACTCCGATCGAGTCATCGAGATTGCGACAATCGTTACCTCCCTTGACCTCGATATATTGGCTGAGGGGCCTGTTATCGCCATACATCAAAGTGATGAGGTGCTCGCAAAGATGGATGAGTGGAATACGCGAACGCATACGAACTCAGGATTGGTAGACCGTGTGAGGACTAGTAGCGTTGACGAGGACTCAGCGGCGCGGGAAACCCTGCATTTCTTCGACGAGTGGGTAACGCCGAATCGTTCGCCCATGTGTGGCAATTCGATTTGTCAGGATCGCCGGTTCATGGCCCGCCACCTCCCCAGCCTCGAGACCTTCTTCCACTACCGCAATCTCGACGTGACAACCTTGAAGTTGCTCGCCAACTATTGGCGGCCTGAATTGCCAGCAGCACCTAAACGAAACGTACACGAGGCCCTCGCGGATATTAGAGAGTCCATCGAGGAGCTGAAGTATTTTAGGGAGCACCTCATTCGTTTGTAGGCCTCGCGGCGAGTCAACGCGCAAGGCAAGTCAGTTGTGCTGATCGAGTGCCCAGGCCACATGTTCTCTGACAAGCGATGACCCGTGGTTCTCGCGACTCTTAAGTGCCTGCAGGATTTGGGGTGACGTCTCAGCATTGCCGAGTGCAACTGCAATATTGCGAAGCCACTTCTCGTAACCTATGCGTCGGATGGGTGAGCCTTGGAGTCGCTCATAGAACTGGTCCTCTGTCCAAGAGAAGAGCTCGACTAGATTTGGATTGTCCAAATCCCAACGTGGTGCAAAGTCTGGCTCCGTTGATATTGTGGCGAATTTATTCCAAGGGCAGACCAGCTGACAGTCGTCGCAGCCGTAAATACGATTGCCCATTTTCGCCCTAAGGTCTTCGGCGATCGAACCTTCGTGTTCGATAGTCAGGTAGGAAATACACCGCCGTGCATCGAGAACAAAAGGTGCAACGAAGGCATCGGTTGGGCAGGCCGTCAGACAGGCAGAGCAACTGCCGCAGTGCGTTTCCTGTTTAGGATTTGAGTGCGGTAGCGGGATGTCGGTGAAGATCTCGCCCAGGAAGAAGTAGGAGCCGGCCGACTCATTAATCAGCATGGTGTTTTTGGCTATCCAGCCAAGACCTGATTGTTCCGCAACGGCGCGTTCGAGCACGGGGGCGCTGTCGACAAACGCCCTAAATTCCCCCGAGCTCAGTTCTTGGCGTATGCGATCCGCCAGCTTGGCCAGTCGTGACCGGATGATCTTGTGGTAGTCGCGTCCAACGGCATAACGTGAGACGAAACCCTTTTCCGAGGCGCCCATGACCTGCCACGCGTCTTGTGCCTCCGGCTGATAATCCATTCGACAAGAGATAACCGTACAGGTGCCAGGGACAAGCTCCCAGGGGCGACTGCGTTTCGTACCATGGCGGCCCATCCAGTCCATGGTGCCCTGGTAACCCGCGTCTAACCATTTTTGGAGATAGGCTTCGTGTTCATTGAGCTCGATCCCTGTGAACCCAATATCTTGAAAACCTAACTCTGCCGCCCAGTGGCGGATGGTTTCGACTAATTCGCTGTGCTCTTCGTTATTCACCCCAGCATTGTGACAGATAGGGGCCTGACCAAGGTACACTCTGCACATGAGTAGTTTCGGTTCCTTCACGCAATTCTTACCTGATGAGGCAGCGACCGTGGCCGCAGGCTCTGCGATCGGACGTGCCCTCACTTCAGGAGCCGTTGTTTTTTTAGTGGGTGAACTCGGCGCCGGAAAAACCACATTCACACGCGGTGCCCTTCGAGCGCTCGGGCATGCCGGCTCTGTGAAGAGCCCTACCTATACGCTGTGTGAGCCGTATGACCTTTCCGATTCAGGGCAGTTCTGCCATTTAGACTTGTACCGGTTGTCGAACCCCGAGGAGTTAGAGTTCCTGGGAATCAGAGATTACGTAGCCAGTGGCGCCATGTTATTCATCGAATGGCCATCGAAAGGCGAGGGATGGTTGCCGACGCCCGATCTGCAGGTCGCACTGGTTGAATCTAATAATGGACGTGAGTTGAAGGTCACCGCGTTGACGAGCAACGGTGAAGGTGTTCTGACACATATGGATGAATGTTATGCGTAACCACCGTCGCTCACCGCTGGCGATAATCTGCTTGATGACGCTGTTGGCAAGCCATGTATCGGCAAGCGTAGAGGTGGAAGATGTTCGCCTTTGGCGTGCTCCCGACCACACCCGAGTGGTGCTGGATTTATCAGGGCCTACGACTCACAAAGTACTGCAACTCGCAAACCCATCGCGCTTGGTGCTCGATGTGAGCGATGCGTCATTGGCGGGGGCGTTGACCGATTTACCACTGGATGGCACACCCATCGCTCGAGTTCGATCAGGTATTCGTGAAGGACAGGACCTGCGCGTTGTGTTTGATCTCTCCGCAGACGTAAATCCTAAGAGCTTCCAGTTGGCACCGAGTGAGCGAACGGGTCATCGCCTGGTGCTCGATCTATTCGACGCCGAGACCTCCAAGCAGCCGGTGATCGCTGCGCCAAAGAAAACGGTTAAAAAAATGGACATGCGTCGCCCTGTCATAGTGGCCATTGACGCTGGGCACGGGGGTGAGGATCCGGGCGCTTCAGGGCCCAAAAAATTGCGTGAGAAACACGTGGTTCTGCAAATCGCTAATCGATTGAAGTCAAAGTTTGATGCCTCATCGCAGTTCCGCCCCGTGATGATTCGCGCCGGAGATTATTATATCACGCATAAGGGCAGACGAGACCTGGCGCGGAAAAACCAAGCCGATCTGTTTATTTCGATTCACGCTGATGCCTTTACTAATCCGTCGGCGAATGGTGCCTCTGTTTATGCGCTATCGACCCGTGGAGCCACCTCTACAACGGCACAGTTCCTCGCCGATAAAGAGAACGCGGCTGATTTGGTCGGCGGTGTCGCAGTGTCGGATATGGACGACGTTTTGGCGGGCGTCTTAACCGATCTTTCGATGACCGGTACGCTCGATTCGAGTTTGAGCGTGGGCGCCGAGGTCCTAGGCGAAATGGGTAAGGTGGCTCCAAGGCTGCACAAAACAAAGGTGGAACAGGCGGCTTTCTTGGTGCTTAAGTCTCCCGATATTCCCTCGATTCTCGTGGAAACCGGATTTATTTCTAATCCAAAAGAGTCGTCACTGCTAGCAACGCCCACCTATCAGGATAAAATGGCGAGCGCGATTTTCCGAGGCGTGCAGCGTTGGTTCAAATCAAACCCCCCACCCGGCACTGTTTTCGCGAGATCGTCCTTTGGGGAGCGCCCCGCTGAGCGCACGGTGAAGGTGGTCAGGGGTGACACCTTGTCCGGCATTGCTGCGAAGTATGCGGTATCCGTTGATGAGTTAATGCGAAGCAATTCACTGTCGTCTAAAACTATCAAAGTCGGTCAGGTCTTGATTATTCCGGAGTCCGGCTGATGTCGCCTGGGAAGATCAAACAACTCGACAACCGACTGGCTAACCAGATAGCTGCAGGGGAGGTTGTTGAGCGTCCAGCCTCGGTGGTTAAGGAACTTCTAGAAAATGCGCTCGATGCGGGTGCAACGGTGATCACCGTCGATGTCGACGAAGGTGGCGTCAAACGCATACGCATTACTGACAATGGTACCGGTATTGACGGAGAGGAACTGCCTTTGGCAATGGCTCGCCATGCTACCAGCAAAATTGCATCGATTGATGACCTTGAGGCGGTAGCGACTCTGGGTTTTCGCGGCGAGGCGCTGGCTTCCATCGCATCGGTTTCCAAGTTATCCGTCAGCTCCAATACCTCTGATAACCCCAGTCAGGGTCAGGTAGCGCGTTGTGAAGGCCGTGAGATGGAAGTTACGGTGTCGCCCGCCGCGCATCCCAGAGGCACGACGTTGGAGATACGAGACCTCTTTTACAACACGCCAGCGCGTCGTAAGTTTCTGCGCACAGAGCGGACGGAATTGGCGCGGGTTGAAGAGGTTGTAAAGCGGACCGCCTTGGCGCGCCCCGACGTTAGCTTTGTCCTATCTCACAACGGCAAAGTGCTTCATCGATTAGCGGCGGGTACGACAGAGCATGATCTTCAGCGGCGGGTGATTGGCATTTGTGGTGAATCGTTTGCACGTGAGAGTGTCGTCGTCGATCGAGTCGCGCATGGCTTGTCACTGCGTGGCTGGCTGGGTTTGCCTACCTTTTCACGGTCGCAGGCAGATTTGCAGTATTTCTTTGTCAACGGCCGGGTGGTCAAAGACAAGGTCATTACGCATGCGGTTCGGCAAGCTTATCGAGATGTGCTCTACGGCGGACGTCATCCGGCTTATGTCCTATTCCTTGAGTTGGACGCGAATCGCGTTGACGTTAATGTCCATCCGACGAAACACGAGGTGAGGTTTCGCGACAGTCGATCGGTGCATGGGTTTGTCTTTAGCACACTGGGGCGTGCTTTGGCTGATGTCAGACCGGCGGATATGGCCAACCGGGCTAACCTTGATCAAGTCGCCGAATCGCAGCCCTTGGAAAGTCAATTTCAGCAGGTCTCGATGGGGCTGGAAATCCCCCGAGGCACCGATGGCTTGAGTGAGCCCACAGCTAGTACAAACGCTTTGGACGAAGGGCTTCTTCGGCAGCCATCATCATTTACTGCTGCGGGGTCTGATAGGCGCGGACTCAGCGCTGGACTTAACCCTGGATCGTCGGCATCAGGCGCTATGGTTCCGGAGGTTGATGTGCCTCCCCTGGGCTTTGCTATTGCGCATCTTCATGGCACGTACATTGTCGCGCAGAACGCCGAGGGTATGGTGCTGGTCGATGCCCACGCGGCGCACGAGCGAATCACCTATGAACGTTTGAAGGAGGCCCGCGCAAATGCATCGATTGCCAGTCAGCCACTTCTCGTTCCCATACCAATTACACTGACAACCGCAGAGATGGGCGCGTACGAAGAATTCTCAGACCTATTTTCACAATTAGGGCTGGTGGTCGATGCCGCGAGTGATGACACGGTGCTAATTCGGGAGATTCCCGTCATCCTGGCTAGGGATAATGCGATCAACCTGTTGCGTGATGTGTTGGGCGACCTTGCTGAGGTGGGTCATAGCGATCGCTTGTCAGCGCGTATGGATGAAATTCTTACAACGATGGCCTGCCACGGTTCGGTGCGTGCAAATCGGGCGTTGTCGATTGCCGAGATGAATGCATTATTGAGGGACATGGAGGTCACTGAAAACTCGGGACAGTGTAATCATGGCCGCCCTACATGGGTCCAATTGGGGCACGACGAGTTAGATAAGCTGTTCCTTCGAGGGCGATGATTTGGCCGAACCGTTGATTTGTCTGATGGGGCCGACAGCGGCCGGCAAGACAGATGCCGCTGTTGCTCTTGGTGAGTCTTTTGATGTTGAGCTAATTAGTGTGGACTCGGTGCTGGTCTACCGGGGTTTGTGTATTGGTGCAGCGCAGCCTGACTATCCGCATCATCTGATTGATATTCGTGATCCTGCTGACGTGTATACGGCGGCAAATTTTGTTGAAGACACGCTCAGCTGTATTGCCGATGCGCGAGCACGCGGACGCCGCGTGGTATTGGTAGGTGGAACGATGATGTACTACCGCGCATTGATTGAGGGACTGTCTGATATGCCCGCCTCAGATCCGGTCATCCGCGCTGAGATAGAGCTAGAGGCGTCGCGGGTGGGATGGCCCGAGATGCATCGACAGCTGTCGGCAGTGGATCACGAAGCGGCGAATGACCTGCATCCTAATCACAGTCAGCGTATTTCGCGCGCGCTGGAAGTTTTTCGCCAAACGGGCATCTCCATGAGTCAGTGGCAACGCGCTAATACCCGAGAGGGCCGGGCAGCCGTCTGTCTCGCACTCGCTCCCGTCGATCGAGCCACGCTGCATGCCCGAATTGAAACTCGGTTTGACCGCATGCTGGAGGCCGGTTTTGTCGAAGAGGTGAAAACTCTTTTCGATAGGGGTGACTTGCACACCGACCTCCCCGCGATCCGAGCCGTTGGTTACCAACAAATTTGGTCACATTTGTCAGGTGAGTATTCGCTTGAAGATGCGAGAGATAAGGGCATTGCGGCCACACGGCAATTAGCCAAGCGTCAAATAACGTGGCTTCGCGGCTGGTCTGGTCTACACTGTATAGACAGCGAAGCAAAAGATGGTCAAGAGCAGGTCAAGAACCATCTTAGGACCTACCTAGAGGCTCCGCTGTCGTAGTAGAATTAAGGCCCCTGATTTTTGGGGATATTGGGCCGCCTCGTTTTTTGTGGCCGTTGACATTTTAAGGAGCTCCCATGTCAAAAGGGCAAACGCTACAAGACCCTTACCTCAACGCACTTAGAAAAGAACGCGTTCAGGTTTCAATCTATCTCGTAAACGGTATCAAGCTTCAAGGGCAGATCGAGTCATTCGATCAATTTGTCGTCCTGTTGAAGAACACCGTCTCGCAGATGGTATACAAGCACGCTATTTCCACGGTCGTGCCTGCGCGCAACGTGCGCGTTCCTATCGCGCCAGTCGAGGAAGAGGCCGCCTAATATCGGCCGTCAGCGCGCTGAAGTAACACGCGTAGAGACAAACGATGTTCTTTGAACTCCACAGTGGTGGCGAACGCGCTGTGCTCGTCCAAATTTCTATTGACGTTGGTGCCAACGAACCCGACCTTGGCGAGTTTATTGAGCTAGTCAGGTCTGCCGGTGGTGATCCTGCGGCTGTGGTGCGGGGCTCGCGCCGTTCGCCCACGGCTAAATACTTTGTCGGGGAAGGCAAGCTTGAAGAAGTCGCATCGGAAGTCGAACGAGTAGAGGCTGAGCTCGTGGTCTTCAATCACGCGTTGTCACCCAGTCAGGAACGCAACCTTGAAGTCTATTTAAAGTGTCGAGTGATTGCCCGGACAGGTCTTATTCTCGACATTTTTGCTCAGCGCGCTCGAACGCACGAGGGCAAGTTGCAGGTCGAACTGGCGCAACTAAAACACATTAGCACTCGCTTAATACGGGGTTGGACTCACCTCGAGCGGCAAAAGGGCGGTATTGGGCTTCGCGGGCCCGGTGAAACGCAGCTAGAGACCGACCGACGATTGCTGCGCGCTCGCGTGAGTACGATTGAGTCGCGGTTGGATAAAGTGCGGCAACAGCGCGCGCAGAATCGGCGGGCGCGACAGAGAGCTGGGGTGCCGTTGGTCTCGTTGGTTGGTTATACCAATGCTGGCAAATCTACTTTATTCAATACTTGGTCTGAGTCCGGTGTGTATGCCGCCGATCAGCTATTTGCAACTTTGGATCCAACCCTGGCGCGAGTTGAGATCGAGGGTTTGGGTGGGGTCATTATCGCGGATACCGTTGGCTTCATTGCTAACCTTCCCCACACCTTGGTGCAGGCTTTTCGGGCAACGCTCGAGGAGACACTCAATGCGTCACTACTCATTCATGTCATCGATGTTGCCGCTGACGATCGCGAGTTTTTAAAGACGGAAGTCGAGTCGGTGCTTGATGAAATTGGTGCCGGAGACATACCCCAGCTATTGGTCTTCAACAAGATCGACCTTTTGGAGCGAGAGCCGCGCATAACGAGAGATAGTGACGGTCGACCTGACTCGGTATCCGTCTCAGCTAAAACCGGCGCTGGTATCGACCTGTTAAGGGACGCGATTGGTGAGCGACTGGCGGGTAACTTTTTTAGGGGGTGTGTTGAGCTAACACCAGCGCAGGGAAAATTGCGTGCGGCTCTCTATGAGATGGGTGCAGTTAAGTCTGAAGACTGGTTAGAAGCAGGCGGCAGTGAGCTGGACATCTGTCTCCCTGAATCTGATTGGACACGTTTGAAGCAGCAGCATAGTTTTTAGGTACGGAAGTCCCTAATACCTCCCTATCTTGGCAGGTTTTGTTAGACTGTCAGTATCTACTATCGAGGAAGAAGATATGTCATGGAATGAGCCCGGTGGCGGTAAAGGCCAACGCGATCCTTGGGGTGGCAAGGATCAGGGTCCACCCGATCTCGATGAGGCACTTCGTAAATTGCAGGATCAGTTAAACGGCCTATTTGGCGGTCGATCTGGCGGCGGCAGTGGTGGCAGTGGCCGTGGCGCCGGCGGTCTCCTCGGTATTGCCGCTATCGCGGCCGTTACGGTGTGGGGTCTATTAGGCCTGACTCAGATCGGAGAGCAAGAGCGCGCCGTTGTGCTTCGCCTTGGTGAATACAACAGGACCGCCCAACCCGGACTATTCTGGTATCCAAGAGGTATCGACACGCTGACCCGCGTCAACATTACTCAGGTGCGATCAGCACAGTTCCGCGAAACGATGTTGACGCAAGATGAGAACATTGTAGATGTCAGCATGTCGGTCCAGTACGTGATCAATGATCCAATAAATTTTGTCCTCGAGGTACGTGATCCCGAGCGCTCACTTCAGCACGCCGCACAAAGTGCCCTTCGCCACGTGGTAGGTGAAAGCACCATGGGCTTGGTTTTGACGGAAGGTCGAGCTGAGATTGCGCTCAACGTTCGTGAACGTCTGCAACAATATTTAGTTGCCTATACCACCGGTATTAATGTGCAGAAGGTCAATATCGACGACGCCAGTCCACCCTCGCAGGTGCAGGAAGCATTCGATGATGTGATTAAAGCCCGAGAGGACGAAGAGCGCGTTAAAAACGAGGCGGAGTCTTATGCGAACGGAATTGTTCCAGAGGCCCGAGGTCGTGCGCAGCGAATTAAAGAGGAGGCGGAAGCGTACCGCCAGCAAGTGATTGCAAAAGCAACGGGTGAGGCGCAGCGCTTTGATCAGCTTCTCGCAGAGTATGAAAAAGCGCCAGAGGTGACTCGCGAGCGTCTTTACATCGATGCACTGGAATCCGTTTTGGGCAATACGAGCAAGGTGATGGTCGACGTTGAGGGAGGCAATAACATGATGTATTTGCCACTCGATAAGTTGGCACCGGCCGGAGGCAACAATGCCATGCCCGGCAATGTTATGAGTCGCGGTCTGACGTCTCAACAGCTCCGGGAAGTCACCGATGCCGTGACGGAGCAGCTCAGAAGAGACTTGGGTAATCGCAATACACGGGGAGGTCGTTAATCATGTCTAGATCTAACCTACTGGGAACAATCCTATTCTTTGGTGTCGTCTTGTTGAGCAACGCTGTATTTGTTATCTACGAGACTCAGCGCGGTGTGAAATTAAAGTTCGGTGAGGTTGTTGAAGCCGACCTCAAGCCGGGGCTTGGTTGGAAAGTTCCTTTCGTTGACTCGGTGCGGAAGTTTGACGGTCGTATATTGACGGTTGACTCCACACCAGAGCGCTTTTTTACGCAAGAGCAGAAGCAGTTAATCGTTGATTCGTACGCCAAGTTTCGTATCGTCGACACGGCGAAGTACTACACAGCTACGAGTGGCGAGGAGTTCCGAGCGGCGGCACTGTTGTCTCAGCGGATTAATGATGACCTCCGTAACCAGGTCGCAGGTCGCAGCGTTCAGGAAGTTGTTTCCGGTGAGCGAGATCAGCTGATGGAGGCGGTAAAAGCACGACTGAACGAAACTGTGCTTGCCGAGCTGGGTGTCGAGGTGATCGATGTCCGTGTGAAGAAGATTGATTTGCCTAACGAAGTTTCACAATCGGTATACCGTCGAATGAATGCCGAGCGAGAGAAAGAAGCGCGCGAACTGCGATCTGAAGGTAAGGAAATTGCCGAAGGGATGCGGGCTGAGGCTGATAGAAAGGTGACGGTCATTGAGGCGGAAGCGGTGAGAGATGCGGAAATCATCCGCGGTAATGGTGATGCGACTGCTACACGGATCTACGCTGACTCCTTCAACCGAGATCCTGAGTTTTACGCCTTCACTCGCAGTTTGAACGCCTATCAGCAGACGTTTGCCAGTGGTAGCGACATCATGTTGCTCCAGCCCGATAGTCAGTTCTTCCAGTACTTGAGAGACCCCAAAGCGGGTAAGTAATCTTCCACTGTATCTCTGAGACCGTACCGGCGATAATACGCCTGTAGGGTTGCAGGGCGGTTCATCGCTTACCTTCATAGCTTGGGCAAAAACATGGGTGACACAACACGATGGTTGCTCCCTAACGGGATCGATGAGCTTTTGCCTGAGCAGGCAGGTCGCGTAGAAGACTGCCGACGGCTGTTGCTCAATACCTGTTGCAGTTGGGGTTATGAGTATGTCGTGCCCCCGCTCGTCGAGTTTACGGATTCCCTGCATGTTGGCTTGGGTGCTGACCTCGAATTACTCAGTTGCAAATTTACTGATCACGAGACCGGAAAAACCCTTGCTGTAAGGGCTGATATCACCCCTCAGGTTGCACGAATTGATGCTCACAGTATGGGGCTGCAAGGTGTGAACCGACTCTGCTACGCGGGATCGACCCTTAAGAGCGTCGCCAATTCCATTCCTGCGGACAGGAGCCCCGTGCAACTTGGTGCGGAAATCTTTGGCTGTGGTGGTATTGAAGCCGACATCGAAGTTGTGGATTTGCTGCTCTCTCTCGTCGAGCGAAGCGGGTTGTCAGACATTACTTTCGATATTGGACACGTCGCATTTTGCGAGCTTGTGATGTCTCATGTCGGTCTCTCGAGCGAACAGCAGAACACGGTACTCGAGCTATTGGCGCGAAAGGCAAACTCCGATCTCGATCGACTCCTCACCACACTGTCTCGCGAGCAGGCCGAGAAAATATCAGTGCTAGCAACAATGCATGGCGGAATCGAGGTGTTGGAACGTGCGCGAGCGGCATTTGTTGATATCGAAGGACTCGAAGAGGTCATTGGCGAAGTGGAGGCTGTTCTTGCCTGTTGTCAGCGTCTTCAGGGTCGGGTGAATGTCTATGTCGATATGACCGAGGCACACGGGTACCGCTATCACTCGGGTGTTGTGTTTGCCTTATACGCAAAGGAACTCGGTGCGGCGGTGGCTAAAGGTGGCCGATACGACGGCGTGGGTGAGGTGTTTGGCCGAAGACGTCCCGCTACGGGCTTCGCCATCGATTTAAAGGCGTGGTCCGCGCTAGCTGTACTTGAGGTGACAGACAAGGTCTTTGTTGCCTCACCCGTCGAAGCGTCCGCTCACCTGGCCGCAAAAGAGTCTGAACTTCGCGCCTCTGGTGTCATAGTAATCAAGGCTATCGGTGGTGAGGTGGATGACCGATGTACTGGGCAACTGGTAAACCGAAATAACGAATGGCTAGTCGAGCCACTGGAGAAGCAATAATGGGTCGTAACGTCGTCGTACTCGGCACGCAATGGGGCGATGAGGGCAAGGGTAAGATCGTCGACTTGCTAACTGAGCAAGCCGCAGCGGTTGTCCGATTTCAGGGTGGCCACAATGCCGGACACACGCTCGTCATAGACGGTGAGAAGACTGTTCTTCATGTCATTCCCTCGGGTATTTTGCGTTCGGATGTAGAGTGCCTCATTGGTAATGGTGTTGTGCTCTCGGCCGCAGCCCTGCTCAAAGAAATCAAAGCGCTTGAAGCTCGCGATGTGCCCGTTCGTGATCATCTCAAGATATCGTCTGCCTGCCCCTTAATTTTGCCCTACCACGTCGCGCTTGATCAGGCCCGCGAATCGCGTCGGGGCGATAAGAAAATCGGAACAACAGGTCGTGGTATTGGCCCAGCCTATGAAGACAAGGTGGCTCGGCGGGGCTTACGCCTGGGCGATCTCAGAGACCGGAAAAAGTTTGCTGATTCATTGCGCGAAGTCTTGGAATATCACAACCATGCACTGGTTCATTATTACGGTGCTGAGGCGCTCGACTTCGACGATGTCCTCGCAACGGCCTATGACGAGGGTGAGCAGTTGTTACCGATGATGGCCGACGTGACGTCGCGCCTTCACGAATTCCGTGAGGATGGCGCCAATATCATGTTCGAGGGTGCTCAGGGTTCGTTGCTTGATATCGATCATGGCACTTACCCATTTGTAACCAGCTCGAATACCACGGCTGGCGGTACGGCCACCGGCTCCGGCTTTGGTCCACTGTACCTGGACTACGTCTTAGGTATCACCAAGGCCTATACAACCCGTGTCGGCTCCGGCCCCTTTCCTACAGAGCTCTTTGATGAGATTGGGCAACGGTTAGCGGAGCGTGGACATGAATTCGGCGCAACGACAGGTCGCCCAAGACGCTGTGGTTGGTTTGATGCAGTCGCACTGAAAGCCGCAGTTCAAATCAACTCTATTTCCGGCCTCTGCCTCACCAAGCTTGATGTACTCGATGGGCTTGCGGAAATCTCCATCTGTGTGGGTTATACCGACGCTGATGGAAACCCCTTGACGGGTGGTGCGGAGAACTACGATGATTTGCACCCCGTTTACGAGACGGTTCCCGGTTGGACTGAGTCGACAGTTGGCGCTCAGCGCGTGGAGGACCTGCCAACCGCCGCTCGAAACTACATTATAAAGCTCGAGCAATTGGTTGGTGCGCCCATTGACATTATCTCTACCGGGCCTGATCGTGAAGAGACGATTGTATTGAGGAATCCCTACGCCTGATGTTCACACTGACGAAAATACTTTCTCTTTTCGTCTACCCATTATCACTTGGCTTATTGTTTGTCGGCCTGTCTTTGTGGGGACAGTTGCGTGGTAATCGAGCCGCTGCTGGTCTTTATACCTTCCTGGCGCTAGGCGTTATTTATGTCCCATCGACCCAGTTTGGTGTAGATGCGCTTGCCGCGCCCCTGGAAGCCCGTTATCCCGCTTTTGCTCCGGAAGAGCTCCCCGAGGGAGACGTGATTGTGGTACTCGGAGGAGGAATTAATACCGAGGGAAAATTTGGTCGCTGGGGCGATTTAAATGATGCATCAGATCGAGTTCTCACCGGAGCTGAACTCTGGAAGGCAAAAAAGGCGTCTCGCGTGATTGTCAGTGGGGGCGCAGTCCAGGGGCCCGTCACTGCCGCAAGTCTTGCTAGAGACGTGCTAGAGCGATTGGGTGTGCCTTCAAACGCGATCATGCTTGATGAGAGTAGTCTTACCACTCAAGATGAAGCTGTCGCGATTTCCAATCTGACGACCGAATCCACACACATATTGCTCGTCACCTCTGCTCTTCATATGCGACGCGCGATCGCATTATTCACCGCGCAGGGGTTCAAAGTAACGGCAGCCCCCACTGATCATCGTGTTCATCGGTACGGCCGTGCGATCCCGGGGTGGATGCCAACTGTTGAGCATCTCTCGACGAGCACAGCCGCCATCCATGAGTGGGTCGGTTTTTGGGTTTATGATCAACTGGGACGTTTTGACCCCGTTGATCACTCTGAGTCGTCAGATCAGTAATAACTTTACGTCGCTGCAGTTTCTCCCGGTCCATCGTCGGAAAGCGCGATAAAAGCTGTTGACCTCGGCATAACCGAGATCCCAGGCGAGAAATTTTCCGGGAACCCAGTCGTCAGCCAGGCTCTCCTCGCACCGATGACGTCGAACCGCATCCAAGATCGTTTGGTAGCTCATACTGTCTCTGCTTAGCCTGCGCCGAAGTGTGGTGGGGCTGATGCGCAAGCTGTCAGCCACAGTCTTTGAGCGAATTCTACTTAAATCACGGGTCAGCAAGGCATCGATGACTTTGAGAGTTGTATGCGATAAAGGTCTTTGCGGTCGTGGCTCAAAGAATTCGAGCAGTCGCTCAGACGGCTCGGGTGGACGTTCTCGCAGTCGCAGCGCGAAGATGTCGCAGTCGCGACCCCTGACCAGTGGTTGAGTTGTATTGGATACAGCTAAACCGTTCTCACCAAAGCCTTGATGTGGGCTTGACAGTTGTAAGGTCATGGTCACCTCCTTGTGAAGATAAGAGCCTATCCTTGGGCTTTATTAACCATAGCTTAGGTTTTGTGGAATGCCAGTGAATGACTGTATTTGATGATTTTTGGCCGCCAACTTGAACTTGGTCACCGGACTATCCATCATGCGAGCCGAGGTTGCTTGAGAAGGGAAATAAGTGTCTGAATCATCGCCGCTGCGCATTGTTGTGCATATTGGACTGCATAAGACGGCGACGCGCTTCTTTCAAAATTTTGTGTTTGCTCAACTGAACAGTACGAGTGTGCTTTTTAATCCACCTGTGCTCATGACGCCCTTGCATGCCCTGTATCGGGACCCTTCTGTCGAGGGCGCCAAAGAAAAGGTACTGGCTGCCTTGGCGGGGCTTAGACAGGACGCGCAGGGCAAATGCTTACTCATTTCCAAGCCCGATATTCCAGGTGAAATGTACGATGGCTATCCAGAGCATCCAGAGTATCTCGCGTTACTAAAGGAACTGATGCCCGAGGCTCAAATTCTCTATGTGGCTAGGTATCCGGTGGACTGGTTGCACTCGGCCTATCGCCAATCGCTGGTCAAAGGCCGCGGCGGGCCTATCGAGACATTCCTGAATTTTAGGGGCGGCAGCTTTAGTGAAAAGCAGGCTGTCTACGCCAATGGCATGCGCAACATAGATGCTCGTCGATTTCCGGTTCGATCAATTTACGATCACTGTGTTGAATTCTTCGGCCGCGACCGGGTGGTGCTCATGTGTTTTGAACATGTTCGTAGTCATAAGGAGAAGATTCTGGAGTGTCTACGCGAACTGATTGGACTGGAGCAATTGCCCAACCTCGAGCCCGATCGCGTGAAGAACAGAAGTTATTCAGCACAAGCCATCGTACGTTTTTGTTCTGGTGGCCCCGCATCAAATCACTCGATTTCTTTTTCCGACAGGGGACCTAGCCATGTTTACTGGACATATTGGCTGAAGCCTCTACGAAAGCTTCGCGCTAACTTTATTAAACATGGGTTCGATAACCTGACTTACCGCGATTGGGACTTGATCAGTAGAGGGGGTATGCGAGACCAGCTTAACGAGCTGTATCAATCCGATTATGAGCAATTACTCAGCATTTCCCGGGCACGGCTAGAGGACCATGGCGCCTGAGGCGCGGAAGTATCTTGGGGCGTGTTAACCCCTTGCATTAGTGACGACGGCCCCGGCTTTGACTGACTCCTCCTCGGGTTATGCCTTATGCGTCACCACTTGATTGTCGATCGATCAGCCACTAGCGTGTCATAAGACACACGAATAAGAAGCGACGGAGTCGACATGAAGCCACTTGAGTCAATTACGATTCTCGAATTTTCCACCATGATCACGGCGTCACTCGCCTCGATGATGATGTCTGAGCAGGGCGCGCGGGTTATCAAGATCGAGCCCATGGCAATGGGCGATCCCATGCGTTACATCGGTGCGCGAAAGGCCGATATATCGGCGCTGTTTGCGAACTGTAATCGTGGTAAGGAATCACTACGAATCGACCTCAAGTCAGAAGAGGGCGTGCGCGTTATCAAGGAGATGATTCCGTTAGTCGACGTGGTTACTCATAACTTCCGACCCGGTGTCATGGAAAAGTTGGGTTTAGGGTCCGAGGTCTTGCGCGGTATCAACTCCATGCTCATCTAAACCGCGATCTCGGGGTTCGGTACCGAAGGCCCTATGAGTAGCGCACCAGCCTACGATCCCATTATCCAAGCACACGCTGGCGTCGCTGCTACCCAAGGTAAGGGTGACGAACCCGCATTCATGCGCACGCTTTTATGCGACAAGATTACGGGTTACACAGCCTGCCAAGCGGTCACCAGTGCGCTCTTCTTACGGGAGCGAACCGGGGTGGGTCAGCACATAGATCTATCAATGATCGATTCGGGTCTGTTCTTTATTTTCCTCGACGGCTTTCAAAACCACACGCTGCTCAGTGATGATCATGAAAGGGGGGGTATGCTCATCGATATCCTCTATGATCCGTGGGTATGTAGCGATGGCGGTGTCATCATCTCCGCAGGTAGCTACGACATGCAGAAACGCTTCCTGACGTCGATCGACATGCAGCATTTGTTGGAAGACGAGCGATTTGCGACGTTCGAGAACCAGATGCGCAATATCCACATTCTCATAGGTCTTGTTTCCGAGCGATATGCCGAGCTGACTTGCGATGACATTGTGGGGCGGCTGCGAGAAGTCGATGTGCCCTGTGCAAAGGTTATGACGCGAGACGAGGTGCTCGCGCAAGAGCAATTATCGGCCAATGGCACGGTGGACATCTACGATCATCCTATCGCGGGCCCATCTCGGCGCATTCTCGCGCCCCCTCTGTTTGGCGGGGAGCGATTAGAGTCGGGGAGCGGTGCGCCCACGCATGGGCAGCACACTCGGGAGGTATTGGGGAGCTTCGGTTTGAGCGAGGCTGACATTCAAAAGCTCAGTTCCGATGGTGTCGTTGCCTAGCCAGCAGTTAGCTGCAAGTTTGCGGTGAGTTGTTGAAGGAACGCGGTTAAAGAAGAGCAATCCCAATCGATGAAGGTTGAAGGACGCCGAGCTGTTATCATGGGTGGTGCAAGTGGCATTGGCCTCGCCATTGCTAGGCAGCTGGCTGATCGTGGTTGTCAGATCGTACTTGCCGATATTGATGTGGCAGCACTAACCATTTGCGCTGACGAGCGTGACGCATTTCGTACATTTGTCTGCAACGTGACTCAACAGGAAGCGCTCGAGGCACTGGCTGACTTTAGCTGGGCAACCCTAGGTGGATGGGACTTAGTCTTTGCTAATGCCGGTGTCGGACTGCCTCTGCGCCCACTGTTGGATCACACCGAGGCACATGCTCGATGGGTGATGGAAGTGAACTACTTTGGGGTATGGCACACCTTACAAACGTTTGGGCCTCGCCTTATCGAGCAAGGATCTCAGTGCCAGGTTATTGTCACGGGCTCTGAAAATAGTATTGCAGCCCCTGCTCCGCTACTGGGCGCCTACAACGCTAGTAAGCACGCTGTCTTGGGGCTGACAGAAACCTTTGACCGAGAGACGCCTGATTTCCTCGGCGTGAGCTTACTGTGTCCCGCGCTGGTGGCGACTAATATCGCGGCGTCCGTTGCGCGAATTCCTGACGAATTCGGCGGCCCCGAGACCTTCTCAGGCGGTGGCCCTGCTCTGGGCTTTTCGCCGGAACAGGTTGGTGAGCATGCTGTTGCAGGCGTGGAGGCAGGTGACTTCTACATTTTCACCCATCACTGTAATCGGAATATGATTTCGGAGCGGCTCTCTGCTCAGCTCGATGCTATTGACCGCCAGACTCACCCGGATGACGGTAGCGATGCGTGCAACACACGATCGCTGCTGGGTAGGCTTTTTGACCAAATTGTCGCTTAGGCAGTCGAAAAACTCGTTTTAGCGCTCGTATTGCACTAATACTGATTTGTTTATGCGCGGTAACTCTCCGGGGAACGCCCACTTGAAGCATTTAACAGCGGTTAAACATGCTGTTCTGATGACAGTGTTGTCGGTGACAACGCCTGCATTGTTGTGGGCATCTGAATCGACTGATTTTGAGCGCGGCCCTGTACTACAGGTCGAGATGAAGGGCTCAAGATTAAATGTTTACGGTGAGCAACTGCTCAGCACTCCGGATGATCGAGTCTTTTTCGGGGCTGAGGATGCCGACTACCTCTTTGAGCCCCGGCTACTCGATGCTAATGATTCTAGAATTCAACTTATGCTGCCCTTTCAGCCTATTTCAGGGCGCTACAAATTGAAAATTGGGAAGACAGAGAGCGAGCCTGCTGTCGATTTGGTGTTGGTGGTCGACGATTCTCGAGTTGGTATTGACGATCAAACGAAAGGGACCGAGGCCGCGATATTGACCGGGAGGGACTGTCAGGAAGATGAGGTCGACTGCGTGTCTGAGATGGACGATGACAGTAGTGCCTTTTGCGGAATGTCTGCGGACTTTGACCCTTATCAGGGCTCCCAGGCAATTACGGTGAGCAATACCCAAGAACTCCACCTCGACGACTATTACACCATCGAGGCACGGGTCTTTATGCGCGATTATGTCCGAGGGGGGATCATTGTCGACAAGTATTCTGGCTCCGGTCGAGGACGGGAATACCGACTCTCAGTGGGCAAAGACGGTCTGTTACGAGGTTGGTTTTCTGTCGATGGAACACTGGCAAACTCCAAGGGTCTGTATTCCGATTACCCAGTGCCCAAAAATCGATGGGTACATGTGGCCTCAACCAACGAAGACGGCCTCATGCGCTTGTTCATCGATGGCCAGTTAGCGGCAGAAAAACAATACAAGGCCCGCCCTGCCCAACTGGGATACCAGAACATTGCGATTGGTGGTAACAACTGCTGCCGTGGCTATTACGAGGTACTCAATGGCTTGGTGGATGAGGTTCGTATCAGCAACAAGACCCGCTATCGCACATCGTTTGAGCCACCGACCCAAGAGTTCGAGTCCGATGCGCGAACACTTTTATTGATGCACTTCAGTGAAGCCGGTAAGAACGATGGCCGGGTGGGTGGTGACGCCCAATTATCAAACTTCAATACGATTCGGTCCTGCGCAGCCTCCTGACGCGCCCTAGAACTCAGCTTCTTTCGGGACAATCACCCCCCTTGCCATCACCCCCTTGCCATAGTCGAGCAGTCTGGCATGCTCAGAGTGGACGGCAGAGCGACGATCTACGCGCAAAAAAATAAAAAAGGTTTCACAGGGGCGATTTCATGGAACACGATACTTTGTTGGCTTACCTCGACCAGTGGACAGAAGAGAAGTCTGATGAGATCTGGCTGCGTGACTTTAAAGGCGAGGTCAGTGACGATTATTCCTGGAGAGAGAGTCGGCGCCAGATTCATGCAGTTGCATCAGCACTAGAGCAGCGGTTCGACAAAGACACCAAAATTCTGCTTTTATCGCGAAACAGAGCGCATTGGTTTTTCGCGGACCTAGCCATCATGGCCGCCGGCAATGTCAGCGTGGGCCTCTTCACTACCTTGAATGCAGATGTTGCTCAGTACATCGCCGAATTTACCGAGTCTAAAGCCATCTTTGTCGGCGAGGCGGAGAACTGGGATCGCGTCAAAGAGGTGCTTGCCATTGATGTCACTATTATCAGCTTGCCGGGTGTCGATATACCTGAGGCAACGCTAACATGGGATCAGCTACTGAGCGAAGGTGAGGGTAAGAGTCCGAGTCACGTACCCAAGCACGATGACATGATCGCGCTTATTTTTACCTCCGGTACGACAGGCCGACCCAAAGGTGTCATTCAGACCAACGATAGCAACGTTATTCCGATTCGACGCGGCAGTCAGTTCCTCGCCATCGAGGCAGATCCCATTTACTTCTCCTATCTACCTCTTTCGCACCTCGCTGAGCGGCAGGTCATTGAATTTACCTCGTTGTGTCACGGTGCGCCCGTCAGTTTCAATGAAGGACTGGAATTTTTAGGCCGCGACATGCAGCGGACCCGCCCAACGTTCTTCTTCGGAGCACCTCGGGTCTGGGAGCAATTGCAGCAGGCAATTCTCGCTAAATTCGGCGGGCGTGAGGCATTCGATGCCGCCCTGGCCGCAAACCCAGAGGGGATTACCCAAACGGTTCAAACGGCACTGGGCCTTGATCGTTGCGAATTTCATCTTACGGGATCTGCCCCGCTACCCGCACCGCTGATGGAGTGGTGGGATAGCGTCGGTATCTCGTTGATGGAGGGGTTCGGCCAGACAGAGGCGATGAGTCTTATCATCAGCCGAGAAGGTGCGCGACGTCTTGGCTCACTCGGTAAGGCCGCTCCCGGTGTTGATATCAAGATCACCGAGGAAGGCGAGTTAGCGATCAGGGCGGACGGTTGTACACCTGGCTACTACAAGCAACCGGACAAAACGGCCGAGTTGATCCAAGACGGTTGGCTGCATACCGGCGATCGCTTCTGTCAGGATGAAGATGGGTTCCTGTATCTCACGGGACGGATCAAAGATTACTTCAAAACGATTCAGGGAAAATTCGTTGCACCCACCCCTATCGAGGCGCAGTTTGCCGACAACCCCTATGTGGAACAGCAGTGTTTGGTTGGCTTGGGTATGAACAAAACGATCATGGTGGCCGTGGTATCAGAGACCATGCGCGATGCGCCCCGTGATGTCATCGAGGCTTCCGTGCTCGAGACCGTGGAGCAGTTGAATGGAGTAGTCGAAAAGCATGCGCGGATGGGTGGAGTGATTCTTACCTATGAACCTTGGAGCATCGAAAACGGGGTGTTGACGCCGACACTGAAAATCAAGCGAGACCAAATTTCAGATCGGTTCGGTGAGGAGGCTGCCGCGATGGCGGTTGAATCTGCAGAGAGCAAGACCTTGGTAATTAGCTGGCGCTAAGCCAGTGATTATTCCAGTGACATTCTGCCTGAATGTGATGAATATCCTCCAATCGGCCTAACGTGCAAGGGGTAGTCCTCACAGAATGACCTCTGGCAAGTGATATTCTTATTCCTTCGTGGTCTATGCTTCGCTTAAGAGTAAACCCTGTGATCTTTCGCGCTCTCAGTCGCTCTGTTTTAGTCATTGCGCTTTCTTTTTTATCTTTGCAAGGTCTTGCTGAACCGTCCGCTGATGCAGTGAGGCTGTCCAATGCCCCTTTGATCGATGGCGACGTGCTGGGTGATGGTGCGTGGGGCAAGCGAGCGTTGAGTGGCTTCTGGCAGCAGCGCCCGGTTGAGGGCGCGCTGTCAACGCAGCAAACCGATGTCTTCATCGGTTACACCGATACCACTTTGTATATCGGTGTCGTTGCTTTTGATGACAATCCTGAGGGCATCATCGTTGCAGATAGTCGGCGTGACGCATCGTTAGATAATGGTGACAGTTTCAGTTTCATCATTGACGCCTTTCGTGATCAGCAAAACGGCTTTGTCCTCGGCACCAACCCCGCGGGTATCGAATATGACGCACAGGTGAGTAAAGAGGCGAGTGGTTCAATGAGCCGCGGAGCTGGCTTCAATCTGAACTGGGATACCAATTGGCAGGTTGCGACAAAGATAGGTGATTTCGGTTGGTCTGCTGAGTTCGAAATACCGTTTAAGTCCCTGCGTTTTGGTAATGCAGATGTCCAAAGCTGGGGCTTTAATTTCAAGCGCACCATCCGACGCAATAACGAAGTCGCCTACTGGGCACCGATATCTCGCCAATATAGTCTTTCAAGGTTAGCTGACGCCGGCAGTGTGGGAAACATATCGGCACCGCGACAGCGCAATCTAAAAATAACGCCCTACGGCCTTGCGAAGGAGCGCAACGGAAATCGCATTCAAAGCTTGAGTGAGCGGGAGTTGGGCTTTGATATCAAATACTCCGTGACGCCAAGCTTGACCTTGGATATGACTTACAATACCGATTTTGCGCAGGTGGAGGTTGATGAATTCCAAATTAACCTCGATCGATTCAGTCTATTTCTACCTGAGCAACGGCCCTTTTTCCTCGAGAACGCGGGGCAGTTTTCAGTGGGTATCTCGCGAGAGGTGGAGCTTTTTTTTAGCCGGCGGATTGGTATTGCGGGTGATGGCAGCCAGATCCCTATCAAGGCAGGCGCGCGATTGTCTGGCAAGATCGGAGAGGCGACTAATGTGGGCTTACTTCATATGCAGGCAGATGAGGTGCCGGGGGTCGTACCTCAGACAGACTTCAGCGTGGCCAGGGTTAGCCAGGAGTTCGAAAATCGCACTAGCCTTGGATTCCTTATGGTTAGTAAAGATGAAAATGGCTCCCTTGATGGCGGTCCAGATCACTACAACCGCACTTATTCAGTCGATGGCCAGTTAGGGTTGGGTGATGATGGCTTGTTGTCAGGTTTCTTTGCGAAAACCGACGCGCCCGGTCTTAACGGAGATGACACCGCCCTTTACCTTTCGGCGGCGGCGGATACGCAGGAGTGGTCCTACTCAGCAAGTTTTACTGAAGTGGGTAAGAACTTTAATCCCGAGGTCGGTTTTCTTCAGAGGACGGATTTTAAGCGTGGATGGCTCTTCGCCCTGAAGCGCTGGAGAGATCCCTCCTGGAAACACCTGCTTGAACTTCGGCCACATATTGCCTATCGAGGCTACTGGGGAGGTGATGGTCTGCACGAGACGGGCTTCCTACATATTGATAACCATTGGGAATGGAAGTCAGGGTTCGAGATACACACGGGCGTAAATCTGCTGCACGAGGGAGTTCGGGAGGACTTTCAGCTTGCACCCGGGCAAGTCGTCGAGGCGGGTAACTATGATGATGAAGAGCTACAACTGGTTCTGATGACCGACGATAGCCAACCGCTGTCGTTCGATATGACGGCAAAGATTGGTGGCTTCTTTGGCGGGGATCGAACCCAGCTAACGCCCAGTCTCAAATATCGAATTGGCGAGACATTTAATGCGCGGCTTGGATGGACTTACAACGAAATTCAGCGTCCCGATAACCCCGAAAAACTCGAGATCAATGTGGGCTCGCTTCGAATGACCTATTCGTTTAATCCCAAGGTCTCGCTTCAGGCTCTGGTGCAATATAACGATGCAACCGATGTTGTTGCATCGAATATTAGATTCGCTTGGCTGACGTCAGCCGACGCTGGTTTTTACCTCGTTTATAACGAAACACGCGATGACGACGTGGGCTTTTTCGCCGAAAAACGCCGCGAATGGATTTTGAAGTTTTCCCATACCTTTGACGTCTTCAACTAGGCGTTACGGTGTGCCTATGATTCACCCCCGTTGACGGTCTGCGACCCTTCGCAGCTGCCAATTCTCAGGCCGGCAATGTTTTGCGCCAGCGCGTCACAGTGACCTGCTCGAATAAGCCGGCTTTTGCGTAAGGGTCTTGCTCACAAAAGGCCTCAGCGGCGGCGTCATCATCGAAGTCGATGATGAGCACTGATCCGATCATTTCGTCATTCCCATTGAATAAGGGACCAGCCGTAAAAAGACGATCGCCGAGGGCCTTTACCACAGCTAAATGAGCATCCCGGTTATCTAATCGCAGCTGCAAGCAGCCCGGTTTATCTTTGCAAAGGATGTGATAAAGCATGCGTACTCCGCGTCCAAAGTCTCGATGGGACCGCCGTAAGTGTACTCTCTTACCGCGTCATTTTAACGTCGAATATAGGATAAACCGCGCGTTACTGGACGTCTGCTCGAGCATCCATATGTCATCAGCGTGCGTAATGAACTTTAAATCCAGTGGCGTCATCCCTACGTGAGGACATATCGCTAGCTGCCCATCACCCTTGTTACCCTCGGTGGTCTTAAATGACGTCATCTGACTCTCTTCTGTCGCGAGTGAGGCTCAATAGCGAGTGGCACGCGCGACCGGTGGCAACGATGCCTGCGCCCTTTCGTTGTACCCATCAGGTTATTAAGCGAGCAGGGAAGGCCACAGACAGTCGAGAGGCGTTTACTCAGCTTTGTGCTCGTCACAGTCAGCCAGGCCCCAGTGAAGATAGCCGCTATCACTTGGCACAATTGGGCACAGCGCTCATCAAGTGGGAGGGACATACCGAGGCGGACTCGATTACCTGTTTGGTGCCGGGCAACGGCTCGCCACTCTTCAGCGAATCAGCAAATCAGTTCGCACCTAACGAGGTAGGTACTGTTTTTAGTGATGAACTTGTTTGCGGCGTTAATGTCGAGGTTCTAAAGCAGGCAGCGCATGAGCTGGACATGGAGTTTATTCGTTCAAGTTTGGGTTCAAACGAGATTTATGGTGGTCATGTGGCCGATGGTAAGGCGTCGCTCTGGACGAGCTTTCATCTAGACGAGGACGGTTACTGTCGTATCGTATTGGTTGATCATTTGCTGCCCGATACAGCCGTGAGTCGCTTACTCCAGCGGGTGCTAGAGACCGAGAGCTATCGGTTGATGGCGGTTGAAGGTTTGCCCGTTGCTCGGACCACCATGGCGGAACTGAATCAGCTTGAAACAGAGCTCGAGCCAATCATGGATGAACTTATGCAGTCACATGAAACTACGGATCACGAGTCGCTTTTTATGACGTTATCCAATATGTCGGCTCGCATGGAGCACCTTGCGGCAGAGTCGAGCTATCGATTTGCCGCCTCCCGTGCCTATTCACGCATTGTTGAGCAGCGTTTAAGTGAGTTAGGGGAGGACGCGGACTCACCACAGCTGCGTTACTCCGCGTACTTGTTGCGAACTTTGCAGCCGGCCATGCGCACCTGTGAGGCTGCAGAGCGAAGGATCGAAGAGCTCGCTCAGCGTGTTACGCGCGCCATTACGTTACAAAGCTCAGTAGTTGATCTCATTCGCACCCGTCAGAGCCATGCGATGATGAAAACAATGGGCGATCACTCGGCCACCCAGATTCGCTTGCAGCAGGCGGTCGAGGGGTTTTCCACCTTTGTCATTAGTTACTATGCAATGGGTCTTCTGGAGATAATGTTGGAAGCGGGCATTGCCGCCCAGTTGCTCCAAGTGAACCCGAAAATTGTGCTTGGCATCGCTGCCCCGATTGTTTTCTTCTCGGTCTGGGCGCTTACTCGTTGGACACGTAAACGGGTAACAGGCGTCTCCAAATAGCGACCTCATGCGCTATTAGAGACTTGATTAGCCACCAATTAGCGAGTTGCTTGCTAATTCCGATTGGCAGTGGGGTCCAGCCTAAGTACGATCGCTATGGTAGTAACAAGTCGATGAGTGGTGGAATGACGATGAACGAAAATGCCGACGCACGGGTTGCTGAAGGCTATGATATTCAGGCGGTAGAGGCCTGGATTGACGCAAACACCGATGACTTTAAGCCACCTTTTTCATGGACGCGATTAGAGGGCGGACACTCTAATTTGACCTACAGGCTCGAGGATGACTCGGGTAAGCGAGCAGTAGTTCGCCGTCCACCCATGGGCGAGCTCCTACCGAAGGCTCACGACATGAACCGGGAGTGGTCGTTAATCGTCGCTTTTGCACCGCAAGGTTTTCCCGTGCCCGAACCTATCGGTTTCTGTGAGGATCTATCGGTAACCGGAGCGCTTTTTTATGTGATGGGCTTTTCGGAGGGCCGACCGTTATTCACCAATGACGATACGTTGACGTGGGTGCCTGAAGCGCAAAGAAGAACCCTAGCGTATTCGTTCATCGATATCTTGGCTGACATGCACGTGCTAGACCCCGATGTCATCGGGCTGTCCACGCTCGGAAAAAAGGAAGACTATGTGGGCCGCCAAATCAAAGCATGGTACCGATCATGGGAATCCTCAATCGCCTATGCGGAACTGGATGACCCTCGCGCCCATGACTTCAAAGACTATTTCCTCGCCCATCAGCCGGAGCAAGTCAGAGCGAGCGTGGTTCACGGTGACTACTATTTGCACAATTGCTTGTTTGGCCAGAACTCAAAGGTTTCAGCGGTACTTGATTGGGAGCTCGCAACACTGGGCGACCCGTTAGCGGATTTGGGCTACACCCTTCGTGCTTGGCCCGAGAGCGCTTACGACCCTCATCTCGAGCCCACGGCACCTACCGCAGTGCCCGGATTCCCGTTTCGAGCCGAGTTGGCTCAACGCTATGCGGAGCGAACGGGGTTTTCTGTCGATCTGCTCGATTATTACGTTGGATTTAATAACTGGAAGACAGCCGCTATTTTACATGGCGTATATGCGCGTTATCGCGCGGGTCAAAAGAGCGCTGAGGGCGTCGACATGGAGGGCCTGCGTGAGGGGATTTTGAGAGCCTTGAATGGTGCTGAGCGCGCCATTCAGCGGCTTGCGTAGAGGCGTCGTGCCGCTTTTGGATTGCTAGAGTCTGTTGAGCTCGAGCATTTTTCCCTCGTCGGTGTACCGAATGACGAACTGGCCTTGAACGCCTGACGGCGTAAAGAATGGCTGAAGCATCGACCAAGGTAAATTGATCTTCTTGCCGTCGTTGGCAGTGACTTGTACGCGATTCTTCGCGCCGATGTAGAAAACGCGCGCCTCATCGTACTCAAGGTCAATTGAAAATATAGACTGCCTGACGGCCATTCGGCTTTCCCCTGCTTCCGGCGGGCTGTAGCGTTACACAAACACCGTTCTTATCATAAATCGCATGCTTGTGTGTCACGGCTCTTCCTAATCAGTTTGGGTTCAAAGTCGGGTTTTGATTGGCGGCACTTTAGGAACACAGTACGGTGTCTCTATAACGAGATCGGGAGACAACATGGACTTTTCAGATGTGGTGATAGACCAGATTAAAAATCCATTGGATGCATTGTGTGCCGATCTGATGAAAGCCGGTGAGCTAGATCAATACCTATTCTTTAATGGGGTATCTGAGATGATTGGTGATGCCTCTGATGAGGGCGCGGTCATGATGGGCTGTATCGAGCTCGGTCGCTGCGCCTTCCTTGGCTTTACTTTCACACCCGATGTCGAACTACAGGTCACACGTATTCTTGATCACGCGATTGATTTGTCGTCGATCATGAGCGCTGACTCGATGCAGTAACTTGTTGCGGTTCTAAGTATCCGATGAGGCGAGCGCAGTGCTCATTTGGGAATCACTCGTCATTCATTGCATACTGACACCTGATCATTGACGCCGAGTCGATCGCAACGATCGATGCTTGTCACAACATTAATGGAGAGGTGGTCGTGTCAGGAACGGTTTTGATTTTGGGGGTTGGTGCGGCTGCGGGGGTTGGCGCAGCAGTCGCGCGCAAATTTGCCGGGGCCGGCTACCATGTGATGATCGCTGGTCGAACACTTGAGAAGCTCAACGCTACCGCTGCGGATATTAGTGCCGCCGGGGGCTCCAGCGAATCCATTGTTGCTGATGTCACTTCGCAGGAGGACCAGCAGCGCGTTTTTGAGTTTGTTCGAGCGCGCAACGAGTCTTTGTCGGCCGTGATCTACAATGCAGGTAGCAATCTTCCGATTAAGTTTAGTGACCTATCCCCCGAGCAGTTTGAAGACTTTTGGCGCATAGGATGTTTCGGTGCGTTTTTAACCTCCCGCCTCGCACTTCCACTGTTGTGCGAACAAGGCAAAGGTTCGCTCTTTTTTACCGGTGCCTCTGCGTCCCTTCGGGGTCGTCCGAACTTCGCGCATTTTGCTGTGGCGAAGGCAGGACTTCGATATCTCGCTCAAGCGCTCGCGCGTGAATACGGACCTCAGGGTGTCCATGTTGCCCACGTCATCATCGACGGTGTGGTTAACGGCGATATTGTGCGCGGGCGTTTTGCGGACTATTTGGAGTCGCTGGGTGATGATGGTGCATTAGATCCCGATGCGATTGCCGACGCATTTTGGGCATTACACACTCAGCCGGCATCGGCCTGGACGCATGAGCTGGACTTGAGGCCCTATAAAGAAAGTTGGTAGGGCGAAAAGGATTTTCTTCTTTGGGGACGTGTCTGACGATGACAATATCCCAATAAGCTGCCCTACCCCCCTAAGGGGATGGCAGGTTTCTCCCGTTTAATGAATAATTTATTCAGAGTTTTATTAAGAAGCCAGCTAAAGCGAACTATGTTCGCTCCCAAGAAAAGAAATTGACTGACGTACGGAGAGGTAGGACGCGGAGGTGTTCTGCTTATTTTTTATGTCGAACTTTACGGGAGTGAATAGTCAAATGATTTCCGACCTTAAGGATACCGTGCTCGTCGGCTTACTGATGATCGCGAGCCTGTCATATGTCGAGAGCGCAATTGCCGGGACCTACAGTGGTGCCCTTTACCAGAGCGAGAGCTTTGTCGGTACCTACACAGCGGGTATCGGTGACTGCAATGCAGTCTTAGAGCACCACCAGAACCAACTTAAACTACTTGGATGGCAGGTTAGTGAAGCCGAGGAAGAGGTTTGGGGTCTCGTTTTGGTAGCCAAGAACCGGGACGATCGTCGGATCGTTATCGAGTGTAATTGGGGTTAGTGATGGGTTTTAACTCTCGGTTCACTGCCAAGCCCGCTGTATCCAAGTCTACTGTGAAAAAGCCCTTTTGCGAATAGCGTCGATGAATGCAAGTTGGAGGAACACACTCTGCTGAGGCCATCCGATCGGTCGCGGCAATCGGAAGCACCCTATGCTAATGACAGTCGGTCCTTTTCTCCCAAGATTCCAAGACTGGCCTAGGAGGAGATATCCGTCGTGGCCGCAGGTAGCATCTTATTGCTTTTATTCAGCGCTCTTCCCGACGCATTGCCCCTGGGTGTCATCGGTCGATCGACGATCCTGCTTGGTACTGTGCTCTAGCGTAAAGTCAGAAGTGGTCGAAGAAGTGGATGCTATGCGCTCTGCTTGGATCAAATCCGAGGGAAATGCGACGGTCATGACATTAATTATGTTTTAGCTGACGAGAAGTGCTACTGTGAAGGTTCAGCCTTAACCAAGTGGTGCGGTAAAACAATGATGCACTCAGAGCTTGGGTACAGATTGCTCAGGGCCGAACAGGTCAGCCTCGAAAAGCAAATCATTTGGTCATTGTCGCGTTGGCGCGTTTACGGTGACAGAGATGATTTCAAAAGAGGTATGACCGGTTTAGATCAATTGGCACTGCTGAAGTCACTTGACGCCATGCGTGACGACCGTTCATTTTTTTGATTCCACCGCTGCGAGCCAACGAGCGCAAGCGTCTGATTATAGCAAAAGCAGGCGCGCAGCTGGAATAGTCTTCTTGTCGTTCATGGCGCGACACTCACGATGGCAACGAGGATTTTCGATAGGTTTTGAGATTGGTGCCCAGGAGAGGCACCACAACACTTCAAATCCGCTTAGAAAAGCCAATCCATACAGTAATTTATACCACAAAATATCCTCGGTGAGCGCAATGTTGTCCAAAAGATTGTCCATTTGTCTTGGTGTGGACAAACAATAGAGGGCCGGGGGGCTACCGCATTTATCCGATAGCAGTAGTTACCTGCCAGATATATTGGAGGGTGACGAAAAAAAGACGAGTCTCCCCGCCTTAGTTTCTTCCTCCTGCTGTAGGTCTTTGAGCCTACTTCTTCCCCAGAATCGAAGATCCGAACACTTTTAACAGTAACGCTTTTACAAAAGTTTCAACACACTGGTAGGCGCTATCGCATTGATCCGATAGCAGTAGTCACCTGCCAGATACACCAGAAGCGAATTCGAAAAAGTAGGGCTTCAGAAACAGGGCTGTGATTGCTGTTGTTTAGCTGTTGTTAGTTTTAGGTAGATGTGCTGAATGAAAAAAGCTCCATCACAAATCGGCATGGGGCGGAATAGACCTTAGCGGTTTACACTAAAACCATTAACGAAGAGATGACGCAAAAGCAGATTGAGCAGACTAGAAAAATTGTTCCTACATGCTCCAAGGCTGCAACAAAAAGGTGAGCCATTGCTGTCCTCCTACGTTATCAAGCCTCCGTCGGAATTTTGACTGAGGCACGACGTCGCAGCATTTTTCTTGCCAACTGGCTAGAATTGCTTATAGGACTCAAGAAGCAGCTTAAATGCATGGTAGGTAACAGTTACGGCTTTTTTATGATTCGCAATAAATTTTAGGATGCAACTGACATGAGGCTTCTTTTATTTTTAGTTGGGCTTATCAGCTTTACCGCACAAGCCGACGTGCTGACCGACCCGCAGCTGGTCGCCGTTCAGTTTTTTGAGCACTTTAATGACGAAAATCTTGAGGGTTTAGAGGAAACAACGGCGCAGCCATTTACCTATAACATTAACGGCAAGGTCACTCAGTACAACAGTATCGTTGATGCCATTAACTTTGACGGACTGAGAAAATCTGGTTGGGCATATTCAGGAATAAATGACAATGAGTTGCTCGTCATCGTGGAAGAAAAACTAGCGACTGTGTCTATCAATTTCTCGCGTTACAACGATCAAGGCATAGCTTACGACACAGAGAATGTCATCTATCAACTCGCGAAAGTAGAGGGTGTTTGGAAGATTATGACCGCGACCATCGCGGGAGACATCACCCTTGGAGAATAAACTTTTAGTGCTATTTACGGCCCTAATGGGTCGAAGTTTGCGCCCAGGGGGCTACCTCATTTGCCCGATAGCAGTAGTTACTTGCCAGATACATTAGGGGATGGAATATTTCGCTTCTGCGCATGAGCTGACGTTACCGAATATATCCATCTACAGGCAGTGTAAATCGATCTTGATCGGCCAGTTCTCTCGCTAGCCGTGAGAGGCATTTCCGCGCTTCCTCGACGTCACTTCTACGAGCGGGCCCCATAAGGGACATTTCCTCGATAAAGTGCATGCGGGCTCTGGACGACAGGCAGCCGAGAAAAGCGTCACGGGTGTCCTTAGCGGCGCCGGCAAGCGCAAGCATCAGCTTCTGAGCCTCAGCCTCGCGCACCAGCGTTTGTAGGCTGCGGCTGTCTGCTTGCACCAGGCGTTCAAATGGCAGCATCTCGTCCAGAATCTGTTGCGCCAGCCCTTGGTCGCGCTGCTTGAGGTCCGTCGCGACCTCATCCGCTGTGGTGACTTTGAGGTGAGACAGGATCCCTGCGGCTACAGCAACACCCCCTAATTTGATCATCGCCTTCCTCTGTTCTGCCTCGATTAAACCAAACAAACTGCCATCTTCAGCATTTCGTCTAAAAAAAATCGTTGAAATACCTTGCTGGTAAAATGGCATCCGTTTTTCTAGTGCCTAGAAAGACAATGCTTTCTCTCCACAAATCATGCAAGTAAGAACACCGTCTTGCACCCATAGACTGATGCACATCAAGTAACAAAAACTAACACACCATCATCCTCAGCACCCCCGGGGGGGGGCTTGCGCATTGATCCGAAAGCGTTAGTTTCCTGCGAGATTCATTAAAGGTAGTTTTAATATTGATCCCTTGCATCGAGAGGCTTTGATTAGTCAGCAAATTCGCCGGTAACCTACATGCACTTTTCAAACGAACAGACACAAAAACCTACCGACTGCGCCGAGGTTTACGGTATCGATCACTCTCCGTGGGTACAAGCAGTTCTGCTGGGTTTGACAGAAAAAGGCATTGATTGGCGTTTGAAGTCAGTGCCTCCACTACAGACATTTTTCAAATGGGGGGTTTTGATGCCTGTCGCTTCGCTAGACGCAAGAAGCTGGAAGCGAGAGTCATCTAATTTGCTTACGGATATGGGATTTGAGCCAGTAATCGAATCCGACTTAGTCGCGATACGAAATGCATGGCGAGGAGTCACCTATCGCACTGAGGGACACATCGAGTTTCTCCGTTCATTCGCTAAAGCCGGCGATTCCTCGGAAGACGTCTTTAAGCGCTCACTTCACAACTTTCTGCGCAGTTTCATCGCTCTATACATGCTGACCTTGATCACTATAGTACGAGTATCGAAGAGGGTCTCTGTTCCGAGCGATTGGGGTAAACAATTCCTTTATTGGGAAAGGTGTTTGACCACCTCGCCAGGCCAATTTATCGATGGAATTACGCCAGGGTCGCGTGATTTTTTACTTTTCGGTATAGTTCAGTGCCACTGCAGTATTCCAGTGCCGCCACTTCGTGCGCTTAGAGAAGATGGTCGGCTGACGCTGATACGAGCCTGGATTTGCTCGATGCAAGAGCGGTATCCAGAATATCAACATTGTTACTCAGCACAATATTTCGATACCGGGCTTTCACCTCGCACCAGCAGCTCAAACTTTCAGCAACTACTATTTGGGGTGGGAGTAGTCGTCATGCTGGCAGCCCTCCCCATAGTCTTTCCAACGATGATTTTTTACATACTCAGGACGCCAAGATAGTTAAAAAAAACGATCTTTAGTCGGGCTTGCTTGATCATCGCAAGTATGTCCAAGGCAATCACCGCGTTGAGTTGTATAAGAACCACTAATTCTTTATTCACTTGAGCATATGTCGCTACTGGATCTGCAGAGGTAACTGACGCCTCCTTCGTCGCTTCCACCGTTGCTTAGAAAAGGGAAGATATCGTTTGATTAGCTAGTCCGTTGATTGGAATATAAGATATCCCTTGACGAACGGCTCCGGTAGCGTGATCCGTCGGGCTAACTAACAAAAGTTTTTTTTATCGTTCAAATATGGAAAATAAAGGACAGAGTTATGGGCACGGAAATCTTCATACCCATCTTTTACATGGTGATATTAACATCCGCGGTTTTTCTTTTTAATGTCATTATCCGCTTCAAAGACGTCCTAATCGACAAAGGGCATAGTGGATCGGAATTAATGAAGATTCCAGTCCCCTCATCTGCCAGTGACCTGTTAAAGCAAGCTGATAGAAATTTAATTAATCTGTTTGAGTTTCCTATACTATTTTATGCTGCATGTATTTCTATCTACGTGGCTGGTAGGGTTGATGAAGCTTTTGTTTTACTCGCGTACTGCTTTGTAGGCATCAGAGTCGCACACAGCGTTTACCATATCTTTTTCAATGGATTTGTAGGTGCTTTGCCAATTAGGGCCCTATTTTTCCTTCCGAGCTGGGCAATTATAATTTGGATGTGGTTTAGATTTGTCCAGATGATGTGATTCATCTCTGTACAATTACTGTCGCTTCGTGCGACGTGCACCAAGCCTGAAGTCGTTGCGAACTTTAAGCACAACATGGCTAGCTTGGACTACAAAGTAAATAAAGAGACTCAACACGACTATGGACTATCCGATTCCCGCCGGTGAGGAGCAGCGCCTTGCCACTCTGAAGAACTACGAGATTATGGACAGCGCACCGGAAATTTGTTTCGACGAAATTACGGAACTCGCGGCAGAAATCTTGCAATGCCCCGTGTCTTTTATCGAATTCATGGATGCCGACCGCCAGTGGTTTAAATCGAAGTATGGTTTAACCGACGACTATATCGAAACACCGAGAGATATTGCGATCTGCGCGACAACGATTTGCCAGAGTGACTTGCTTACGGTCAATGATCTCACTGAGGACGACAGATTCGCTAATAATCCATTGGTGAGTTCTGCGCCCAATATCCGTTTTTACGCAGGTATGCCTCTGATCTCTCCAGATGGTGCAGCCGTGGGTACGATTTGCGCTGTGGACTTTGAAAAGCGCGAAATTTCTCAGAGCCAAAAAGAAGCCTTGCGCAGACTGTCGAGACAGGTGATGGCTCAGCTTGAATTACGCCGGGCGCTAAAGGACGCTGACAAGGCTGTAAAAAGCCGAGAAGAGCTGTATCAAGCTTTGCTCAACGAGAAACAAGCATTGGACCAATTCATGGTCAACATGCTACCCGCGAGTATCGCAGAAGAGCTCAAACGCGACGGGAAGGTCGAACCAAAATACATCGATGAAGCGAGCATTATGTTCTGCGATTTCGTTGGCTTCACCAAGCTTACAGAGACCATGTCGCCGCAAAATCTTATCGACTTGCTGCATCAATGTTTCTGTAAGTTTGATTCAATCGTTGCCAAACACGGCGTAGAAAAAATCAAGACAATTGGTGATGCGTATATGTGCGTTGCTGGTGCAACTGGCGACCAAGAGGATCACGCTACGCGCCTTTGCATGGCTGCTCTTGAGATGATCGGCTACCTCAACAAGACCAATCGCACGCGTGAAAAATTGCGTATGCCCACTTGGGATATGCGAGTTGGTATTCACTCCGGTCCTGTGATCGCAGGTGTAGTCGGCGAAAATAAATTTACATTCGACGTCTGGGGTGATGCCGTGAATATCGCCGCTCTAATGGAGCAAAACTCCGAGCGCGGGAGGGTAAATATTTCTGAGTCGACCCAGCATCGTGTGAGCCAACAATTCCAACTGGAAGATCGAGGTCTCGTACCCACCCGCAAGAAAGGCGACTTGCGAATGTTTTTCGTTAGCTAATAGGTTATTGCTCTAATCTCTAAAGTATCAAAGGTTCCGGGACCTTGTCCTCTGAAACACAAGTAAACGCCTACCCGCTTCTAAACAAGTTACTTCGTTTAGCACTCCCGCGGTGACATTCGCATACCCGATCGGAAAGCCTAGATAGTATTTACATTAATTAAATAAACTATTGTTTTAATCATAAATTTTATGTTTCACGAGACCAGACTTTAACCGCGACACGCAATGAGCGGGGGATTTTAAGTTCCTTGGATCGCGACATAACCCTAGAAAACACAACATAACCCCTACTCTTCTGGCCGTTTTTCTGTGTTTGGTTGGGTTTTGAGGGGTTATCGCGGGTTATTAGTGTCAGCAGAGTGTCAGCACCCCCGGGGGGGCTATCGCATTTATCCGATATCAGTAGTTACCTTCTAGATACGTTTGTGAGTGAATGATCCTCAAAGCAACTCACGCATAAAATTAAATTCGATTTCCGCAGGTTTCCCGTCTACATTAAAGTAAAGGCCGAGCTAGTCATGATCACCTAGGCTCATCGTCAGACCAAGAATTGCAAAAAGTAGCGGATTAATTAGGAGGACAGTTTAATGAAGTACTTTTTATTGATAGTCAGTATCGCTTTCGGATCGTCTACTGCCTGGTCTTCCGACCATGACGGGACTCCCTCGCAACTCGCCGTTATTTGGGAGTGCACGCTGAACGACGGCATCACTGCAAGGGACGTAGCTGAATGGGGCTCGACCGATTTTAAGAAATTCGTTGAAAAAAATAGTCTTAATATGACAAGTTACTTGTGGGAAGCCGTATCGGTGAATCCACCGTTCGACGCTCCCGATGTAAGGTGGATAGATTACTATCCCTCTTGGTCTGATTTTTACAAGGCCGACGCCGCCTGGTTGGGCAGCGGCCAGCTCGTGGACGACTACTACGATCTCGTTACCTGTGAAAAGCCTGTAACAGCTAGGACGCTGCAAGCGGGTGCACCTGTCCCAGAAGAAAAGATTAAAACTTTATATGCGAGGGTCTGCCAACTTAATGAAGGCGCAACAATACAAGATGCGGTGGCTTATCGAGAGGCTGTTAATAAAATTCAGAATAGTCAGATAAAAGAGGGTTCTGTCGGAAGCTTCCTATTCTCTCCAGGGTTTGGCTTGTCTGGGTTTGACTATGTGGCTGCGGTCGCCGGATCAGTAGAAGATATGGCGTCGGTATTGGATGGCTCTCTGGATGGCTCGACTGCTGCTGCCATAGAGTCAGCTGGACATTCTGAGCCTGCGCAGTGCGTGGTTGATTTGCACCGCTCGCACACGATGGTCAACTAGTACAAACAGGTCGGAGTGTCACCTATGTGTCACCCGACGAAGATGGTGACAACAAGGGTCGGGTGTATTTACTTGACGTTTTAAATATAAATTATTGTTTTTATTAATATTTTTTTGTCCCCGGGGCCGGACTTGAACCGGCACGCTCGCAATGAGCGGGGGATTTTAAGTTCCTTGGATCGTGACATAACCCCAGATAACACAACATAACCCCTACCCTCCTAGCCATTTTGCTGTGTTTAACGGGGTTTTGAAGGGTTATCGCGGGTTATGTGGGTCAGTGGAGTCTCAGCACCCCCGGGGGGCTATCGCATTGATCCGATAGCAGTAGTTACCTGCCAGATACATTAGAAGCTAATTTGAAAAGAGGAGATTTTGTGCTTAATCTTGAAACTTCAGGGATAGTTCGCGGGCGCTTTGTGTTTGCACTCCAGCACAATATCCTCATCTGCAGATCATTCCATATTTAGACTTATCAAATGGCTCAAATTTACAAGCTGCCGAGAAAATATGTGTCTAAAGCTTACAAAGGGTGTCGAAATTTTGGGACGAGCGAGTGGCAGTTAATGCTTAAAGGGCGAGTCGTAATTTAGCAACTTCCCGAGGGGCCGCGGTATCTGTAGGAAGTAATAGCACAGAGGCAAGCGCAAGCAGTAAAACGAATGACAGATTCGATTGAGAGAAAAATAGCGGTCATCTTCGCCACAGATGTGGTGGGCTACAGTTCCGCCATGGAGCGTGACGAGATACAGACGCTGAAGAATCTCCGCTCTTGCAAAGCGATCTTAATGTCTCTTCTGGAAGAAAACGGTGGCAGAGTTTTCAATACTGCAGGAGATTCCGTGCTTGCAGAGTTCACGAGCGCCGTGTCCGCAGTAATTTGCGCCTCAGAATTTCAGCGCTTGATCGCAGAGCGTAATAGTGGAGCGGAAGAAAAAGAGCAGATGCTTTTCCGGGTTGGCCTAAATATTGGTGACGTGGTCATAGAAGACAGCAACCTTTACGGAGAGGGCGTTAATATTGCAGCACGCTTGGAAGCGTCAGCTATGCCTGGAGGCGTTACTGTCTCAAAAAGCTTTTTTGATCTTGTCGACGGCAAGACTGAGCTGGCTTTCAAGGATGTTGGTACTCAGCGAGTTAAGCAGAATGTGTTTCATGCGTTCGACTTAACTAGCCAACACTCTGCGGAGAGGCCTCAAGAAAAGACATCGTCTCTTAAGCCGGAGCGCGTAATAAAAAAGCCATCTTTCCTCATTGGCATAGTGGCTGCCGTCGCGGCCTTATCAGTCCTAATTAATAATTTCGCCGGCTCAACACTTGATAAGATTTTACTATCACATTTCAGGCCTATGCCGTTTTTTACGCTAGGCCCAATAAGCCCTACTAACACAATGTCATCTGACGAATTATTTTATGCGTTTGCTATATGGGGCGTTCTTGAGGAAGCCACGGATTCATTTGATGGCGAACTAATGATGAACTCAATCGGTATTGGCGGTTGGGACATGTTGCGGCAACAAGGTTTTGTAACCATTGACGGGATGTTGGATGTTAGCGACATTACGGCCGCGGACATAGACTCTCTACTTGTACCGGGCGATTTCATAATGATGGGATCGGTGGATCTAGATGGGGAAGTACCTACAGTTACTTTGGAATTGTTTAGTAAAGAGTATGGCTTTGAGCAACCTGTAAAAGTATTTTCAAAGGGCGTTGAAAGCCTAACTTCGCTCGCAAACTTTCTCACAGAGTCCCTTTATACTTCTCACGGAATGATGGTTGAACAGGAGTGGGGTCACACATCAATAGTCTCCCGTCTACTTCCCCGTACTAACGAGATTTTTAAGCAATATGGTGAGCTGCGGTCCTATGAATTAAGTTCGAAAGAGCTCTCGCCACAAGAAATCAATGAGCAAATCAATAGCATCTTAGTCATTGAGCCCCGATTTGCTCTCGCGTGGCTCGAAAAAGTTTTCAGTCTAAAAGACCTGTCAAGCGAGGACTTTCGCGAAGCTGTTTCAAAATTGTATGCGCTTAAAGACAACCTTGGGCCTAGGCATTCACTCCACGCCGCCTCACTTTACTACTCTTGGGTCCGACCAGATTCCTCTCTGCGAACCAAGGCAGCATTAAGGGCTTATGAATCTAAGCCATTTGATTGGTTTTTGAGCTACAACTTGTGGCAAGAGTATCTGGAAGCGGGCGAAATCGATCTTGCTTTGGAGGTGGCATCGGAAACCCGGGGGAATCCACCCGTTTTCGCAATCGCTCGAGCCTATTCCAGTATCAACGACCATCAGAAAGTTTTGCAAACCTTTGATAATGACGGAGATTACTGGCAAGAGAATGGAACTTATATCAATAGCTTGTGTCAAGTCAGTGCGCCTGAGACATGCATAGAGAGTTCTGAGATTTTGCTAGCTAATTCTCCGCAAGAGGTTTCTGGTTACGAACTAAAATCAAGCAGTGAAATCTGTCTCGCGGACTTCACTGGTGCGGAAGAGACCTTAAAAACGTTTGAACGGGTTTTATTCAGTGATCCCTCGGATTCGGGAGTCCTCAGTGTTCGCGCCGAACAAGCGTTGGCCACGGGACGCATAGATACTTTTGAGCGTTACTGCAGAGCCGCTCTGGTGCGAGCGGAAAATGGTGTATTTACTGAGGAGTCCTTGCTGGTATCGAAATGCGATCTGGACGTTGCGCTAACCAAAAATCAGTTTGAAACTGCTGAAGTGCTCTTGTCTGAACTCGAGGCCACGCGAGAGACTTCATATGATCCCTATGGTTTTACTACTCGAAAGCTAGAGTTCGAAATCATTCTATTTGAGCGTGGGAACTCGCTGGCTAACCTAGAAGAGCTAGAAATTGCATTTTCGAACTTCCAGCAGAGCAACTTGATTTATAAGAAGCGCTCACCGCGAAGTGCCGAATTATTGGAAGCAAAGCTAAAAGCCAGGTACCTATTGATCAAAAACGAGGCTGGGCTTGCGATTAAAACACTTGAGCGTGGGGGCAAATATGATTTTGATCCTCGCACCGAGGCGATAACGTGGGCGCGTGCTTTGTCGATGCAAGGAGATCACCAGGCAGCATTAAGCAAGCTAGAGCGTATTACTCACACGTGCCCTATGGCGCCCGAGCCGTTGATCACACAAGCGGAGATCGCCAAAAAAGCAGGCAATGAAACTCTTTACCTTTCCAGTCTAGAAAGCGCCCAAAAATCTCTGACTGTCGCTGACGCCGATTTTCATCTTCTGCGAGATTTGAAAAAAATTCGAGCGCAAACGAATGGCCAGTAGCAGAGATTTTGAGTTCCTTGGATCGCGATATAACCCCAGATAACACAACATAACCCCTACTCTTCTAGCCATTTTGCTGTGTTTAGTCGGGTTTTGAGAGGTTATCGCGGGTTATTCGTGTC
>CACMGJ010000013.1 GCA_902613175.1 Halieaceae bacterium
GGACCTCATAAACATCTGAATACTATCGTTGCAGCCGATCCAGCGGCAGCTCTGTGGTTGTTTTAATACACTCCATGGAAAACGAGGCGCTCACGTCCGAAAGCTCAGCGACTTTGATAAGGCGTTTGTAGATTGCGTCATACTCGGCCATATCACCTGCCACGACCTTTAACAGGTAATCGATATCTCCGGCCATTCGATGGATTTCCACGATCTCAGAAATACTTTGTACGCCGTCTGAAAAGCGCTTAAGCCAGGCATCATTATGATGCGCGGTCTTGACCATGACATAGGCGGTCATCGTCAGATTCAAGGATTTGGGATTCAGCAGCGCAACACGTTTATCGATATACCCAGCTTCCTCTAGCTTCTTGATGCGTCGCCAGCAGGGTGTTTGAGACACACCGGCCCGATCCGCAATATCAGCGATTGAGCCACTGCAATCAGACTGAAGGGCGTTTAGGATTCTTCTGTCAATCAAGTCCATTCTAAATATATGCCGTTTTGAGAAAAATTATTATATTTATACGCGCATATATTGCAAAAATTTAGAAAAAAATAACACATATGAGTTGATAGTATTTCCATAAAGTTCGTTGCTAAGCGCACCGTGACCATCGCTTATTTCGGTCGGAAGCAATGGATTCAATGTGTTGGGCAGAGCGACTGTCGGAAGGGAGACATCAATGCAATTGATTCAACGGTTGTTCCGGGAGCACCCAGAGTCGGTAGGAGAGTCCTACCTAGAGCACTTGTTTCAGGCTTCTTATTTTGGTGTGCGAATGCTCGCTGCTGGTCTCGCCTGCCTTGTCCATGCGGTCCTTCCCTGCGTCTTTAAAACCACCGGTCGCACAGCGATATCTGAACTTCACACGAAAATGGTTTTGCACCGAGCAAAACATCGGGACTAGGCCGCTATCCTGAGAGCCGAGAGGCCCAGTTCAAAGAGACATTGCTCAGGTTGACACGGCATCAACCCACTTGCACAACGTGGGCTCTGTGACCCATCGAATAGCGTTTGTTATTCGGCCCCGAGTTGATAATCTAAGCCGATCACTTGATAGGAGAATAACAATGGTTCGGGGGTTCACACTCAAGCTTTTTTCCGCCGCGCTCGCGGCAGGACTTACCATCAATCCAGCCGCGGCTAAAGATGATGCCAGCTTTGATTTCAGCGGATTGACGTGGCGCAACCTGGGGCCCGCTTTCATGTCAGGTCGTATTTCGGATATTGACTGGGATCCGGAGGACTCCAGTGTTTGGTATGTAGCGGCCGGATCTGGCGGGGTCTGGAAAACTAACAATGCGGGCGTGTCGTGGACCCCCATCTTCGATAATGAGGCGTCCTACTCCATTGGTAACGTGACCGTCGATCCGTCAAATTCAAATACCATTTGGGTAGGCACCGGGGAAGACGTCGGTGGTCGACATGTTGGCTTTGGGGACGGCATTTACCGATCGGACAACGGCGGTACGACATGGACCAACATGGGGCTCAACGATTCCCAGCACATCTCCACCATTCTTGTTCACCCAAATGATTCAACGACTGTTTTCGCTGCTGTGCAGGGACCCTTGTGGACGCCGGGTGGCGAACGAGGTCTATACAAGACGACCGACGGCGGTAAGTCGTGGAAAAATGTACTTAGCGCAGGGGAGTGGACGGGTGTCACCGATGTAGTCATGGATCCCAGCAACCCAGATGTCCTCTATGCGGCCACCTGGCAACATCACCGCACGGTAGCGGCCTACATGGGTGGTGGCCCAGAGAGTGGTGTACACAAGTCGGTGGACGGTGGTGACACTTGGCAGCGGTTAAGTACCGGTTTACCTTCGGGAAATATGGGTAAGATTGGTCTTGCCATCTCACGGCAGGACTCTGACGTGATTTATGCAGCGATAGAACTCAATCGTCGCGAAGGTGGAGTCTGGCGGTCCGATGATGGGGGTGCCAGTTGGTCCAAAGGCGCGGATGCCGTGGGTGGCGGTACTGGCCCCCATTATTACCAGGAGATCTTCACCAGCCCTCATCATTTTGACTGGCTCTACCTGGTAGGCCCTACGGTTCAAAAATCGACCGATGGGGGTAAGACATTTACCTACATGGAACACCCCAACCAGCACGGCGATATGCACGCCATTGTGTTTGATCCTGCGGATCCGGATTACATCATGATGGGCACAGATGGCGGTGTTTACGAGAGCTTCGATCTCGGTGCGACGTGGCGTTACATGGAGAACTTGCCTCTAACGCAGTACTACAAGCTTGCCCTCGATGACGCTGAGCCCTTTTATAATATTTATGGGGGCACTCAGGACAACAACACCCAAGGAGGCCCTTCTCGAACTGACAACGTCAGTGGCATTCGCACGGCAGATTGGTTTGTGATTCTGGGTGGAGACGGCCACCAACCAGCAACAGAGCCGGGGAATCCTGACATCGTTTATGCGCAGTCTCAGCAGGGCAACCTCACTCGCGTTGACAGGAAAACGGGTGAAACGGTGTATATCCAGCCTCAGTCAGCCCCAGGAGAGGATCCTGAGCGCCACAACTGGGATGCCCCAATCCTTGTGAGCCCTCACAAGCCAACTCGGTTGTACTTTGCGTCTCAGCGGGTTTGGAAGTCGGAGGACAGAGGCGATAGCTGGATGCCCATCTCGGGCGATCTCACACGGAACGAGGAACGGTTCTCGATGCCAATCATGGGCGCCACGCAGAGCTGGGATTCGCCGTGGGACATGTATGCGATGTCGAATTACAACTCGATCACATCGTTGGCTGAGTCCCCGCTAGAAGCTGGGTTGTTGTACGCGGGAACGGATGACGGTCTCATTCACGTATCTCAAGATGATGGCGGTTCGTGGCGCTCAATTGAGGTAGGTTCGTTGCCGGGTGTACCCGATAGAGCATTTATCAACGATATCAGAGCGGACCTTCACGATTCGGATACCGTGTATGTCGCGCTGGACAACCATAAATACGGAGATTTCTCTCCCTATCTATTGGTCAGTAAGAATCGGGGACGTAGTTGGAAGAAGATAACTAACGGTATTCCCGACAGACACCTCGTTTGGCGTCTCGTACAGGACCATGTTCGTCCCGAACTCATGTTTGCAGCGACGGAGTTTGGCGTATTTGCGACTTTTGACGCGGGTAAGGAATGGCACAAACTGTCAGGTGGCATGCCTACTATCTCGATTCGAGATATTCAGATTCAGCGCCGTGAAAACGACTTGGTGGCTGCGAGCTTCGGTCGAGGCTTCTTTGTCCTAGATGACTACACCGCACTACGGGATATCGATCCTAGTGATTTCGATGCGGGTGCAGCGCTATTCGCACCCCGTGACGCCTACTGGTATTTCCAAAAACGTCCGCTGGGCTACAGACCGAAAGGCTCACAGGGTGATTCTCTGTATCTTGCGGAAAACCCGCCTTTCGGATCTGTTTTCACCTATTTCGTAGCGGATAGTTTCAAAACCCAGGAACAAGCGCGCCAGGCAGGTGAGGCTGCAGCGAAGAAAGCGGGTGATAACGTATCTTTCCCCGGTTGGCGCCAGGTAACAGATGAAACCCGGGAACAAAAACCCGAGGTCATGCTGGTTATTCATGATAGCGACGGCAATGTTCTGCGCAGAGTCAGCGCGCCTAACAAAGCAGGACTCAATCGAGTTGCATGGGATTTACGCCGATCGTTCTCTGGCCCGGTGGAGACTGGTAAAAACTGGCGTGGAGACTCACCTAGCGGCTTTATGGTGATGCCGGGGAGCTATCAGGCGAAGCTTGTTGTGGTCCAAAATGGGGTTGAGCAGACCCTTGCAGGTCCCGTCGATTTCAATGTGAAGCGATTAAGGGAAGGGGCATTGCCAGGTAGTTCGCTGGATCAACTAGAGGCATTTACTGCTGAGTTAAATACGCTTTACGGGCAGTCATCAGCGGTTAGGTACGCTATTCGAGATGCACGGAAGAGCCTCGATAAGATTGCCACTATGATTGAGCGAATGGCGAATCCAACGCCCGATGCTCACGCGCAAGTGCATGAACTCCGACGTGAACTCTATGACATCGAGGAGACCGTCTTTGGTAATGATATTCAGGCGGACATTGGAGGTTATGAGCCCATGAGCGTGAGCAGTTGGCTAGGGCATGCGATGAGAGGCGTATCAAACTCGAGCTATGGCCCAACACCGAGTCACAAGCAGAGTGTTGAGCACGCTAAGACCGTTTTCGAGCCAGCAAAACGCCGTTTGGACGATGTGGTACAAAAACGGTTGCCTGCTCTAAGGGAGGCACTTCGAGGTGCGGGTGCGCCATGGACCGTGGGCGAGCCTATCGCTGAATAAATTAAGGGGTCCAGCGGAGGGTGAGGTGTGCCGCTCGCTCATTGGCGTGCGGTGCATCCTCGTCGGCGCTCGTTCGATAGATTCGGTCAAAACTATTGCTTAGAGCCAATGAGGCCGACCAGTGTGGATTCAGGTTCCACGCGATTCTTGCCCCGCCTATCAATGATGAGCCCAAGAGGATTTCGCTAGGACCATGGTCAACCCGCTTGAATCGGTAGCCAAGGTCAACGCCAACCGACATATCGCCACTGCGCCAGGTGCCCGTGTATGACACCTCAGGCGGTGGAAGATCGTTTAAAAACTCCCCGTCATCGGCTTCACCTCGCTGCCACTGCCATGCGATGCGGTGCTTGATCTGGTGAGTGTTTTCGATAGACAGCTGGCCATCAAAGCCCCAGATTCTCCCAGAGCGTAAGTTTTGATAGGTCAAACTGCAGTCGTCCGCTCGCACGCGCTCGATGTAGTCCTGAACCCGGTTATAGAAACTACTGAGCTCAAATACCAAGTTATCGCTCTGATGACTGAGCGTGACTTGCGATCCAATCGTTTCCTCTGGCGCTAATAGCGAATTCCCCTGAACTGTTCCTCTGGGTGTTTCACCTGAGAAGTAAAGTTCGCTCAAGGTTGGGAGTCGGTAGGCGGTCCCCAACTCCGCGGCCATAAGCCAATTATTAGGGAATCTCTTATCAATCTGGACTTGTCCATTTAATTTAGTTCCAGATCGTGACGGGTCCTCGTTGCTCACTTGGGACCGGTCAAGTCGGCCACCCACTCGCAGGGTTGTGTCACCTAAAAACCACATTCGATCGGCAAAAACGCCGCTGACTTGCTCATTACCACCATTCACAAGACCTACAGCCGTCGCCTCTCCATCAAGCGGCGTTTCGATTTCAGTGATATCGACATTACTCCTTGCTGTCAGCTCGATACCCCAACGATTTGTGCTTGTGTCGTCAGTGTGTTGATGACTGATTAGTGCGCCATAAGTTTGACTTTGATATCGACTCACATTTTGTCGTTCACCAATACGCTCTGTTCGTGAAGCCCAGTCCTGGTCATGAACATAGGCCTGCGCAAACAGGCCACGTTGGTTCTTTGCTCGCAGGTTGATGATCAGGTGTTCATCGTGTGGGTAGGTAGAGATGCGATCTGCTGGGAAGCGGTTACTGCTTTTTCCTAGGTCACGTCCCAAACCAGCGATGACCTCGGAACTGATTAGAAGCTCTCCAACCGTCTGTGTGTTTTGCGCATACAGGGCAAATTGTCGCAAACCCGTATTGAGCGGCTTATCGTCGGCGGCACGCGAGTTACTTGCTGACTTGAAGGATCCGGCGATCGTGGTCTGATCATTAAGCCTCGTTTCAACCCCAAATCCGCGATAGTTACCCGCAGAGCCTAATTGAATATTTAGAGTTGTTTGCTCTGGCTCCCTGAGAGAGGCACTCAGAACGCCACCCATGGCGCCCGAGCCGTACAGCGATGAGGCAGGACCCATATCAGCCCTGATATTTTCTATGAATGTTTCGGGCAGAAAGGAGAGCGAGTTTCCGGCGCGTCGGTCGGAGACGATGGGCACACCCGAAATCTCAGTCCTGATGCGTGAACGGCTGAAGCCTCTCAAGCTGTAACTCTGGAACAGCCCACCTTGACCATTGCTTGCAGCACCGGCTAAACGAGCGACTAATTCTCCGGTGGAGAAGGCGGGCGCCACAACATCGGTCGGTGACACTAGGCGACTCGAGCCGCTACTGATTAGCGAGCCGCTCCTGGGGTCTTTCACACCACTGACAATGATCTCTTCCAGAGCCTCATCCGCAGCAAGGGCGGTCGATAAACCAGTAAAGCTCGCTATGACGAGGGTGACCCTGGGGATCACTTTCTTATTACAACGAAAAGTGGTCATCGTAAAACGCGAACTGCCTTTTTTATCTCAGAGGCGAACATAGCATGAGCGCTTGGCGGTAATGAGCTAACCGCTTAATTCACTACGAACGTGCCGAGCACAGATTTGCCCTGCATTTGAGGTCCGGATTCACCCATGGGGCGTCCCACTGCTAGGGGTACATTACCGACATAAAACTCGTAGTTTCCGGGTTTAATAGGCACAAAACTTATCGTCGCAGAGCCTATCTCATCGCATTCGATGGCGTTGAAACTAAGACCTTGCAGGTGAATTTCCATATCTCCCACGCTGACTAGTCTGAGATGCGCATTGTTCAAAAGCCGCGGCATCTCTAAGCGCCAACCACTTAGGTCACCCTTAACATCAGGGCAGCTGACAGTAAGTCGATAATAATTTCCTGAGTCCAGCTCTATGACCGACGGTTCAATTACCGGATAACCCTCGTTTGACGTGGTTATCGTTAGCTGCCTGGGTGTCGCTGGGTATTGCGCAAGATTCCCTAGACTCTGTGCGGCGGCGTTAGTGACTGCTGAACCCAGTAGGGCTCCAAGTAGCCAGGTTGATACTGTCTTAGATGTGGACATAGTGAAGGCGGCGTCTTCGTTGTTTCCGTTACTGTAGCGCGATTAACAATACTTAACAGGAAGAAAGCAGGAGCCTAGCCGGAGATGCTTTTGCCGGGACTTACGATGAGGAGGCACGACGTTCATCTTTTCGACGTTCTTCTTAGCATGTCTCTGGGCTCCTTGCGGCGATCTTCGTTTTGCCGACGCTCGCTCTGACGTCGCTAACTCTTTCGTCTCTCTTTGGTTGTGCTTACTTTTACTCCCTCGTTGTCTTAGCTCAGACAATCTTTTGTATATCGATACCGGCAAGCTATTAAAAAGTACAGCTAAACCTGCACGAAAGTGTCAAAACTGTATGAAGCAATAAACCATATTGCGTGTCATGCACGGTTTGTGGACACTCCAACATCGAATAAGACTATGTAAATGTGGAATGACAATGTTTGATTATCAAACGATCAGCGTCGAAGCGAAGGACGGTGTTCACTGGTTAACGTTGAATCGACCTGAGAGCCTCAATGCGATCAATATTCAGATGGCAACAGAGCTTAGAGACTACTTCTCAGGACTATTTCAGGACCGATCTTGTCGGGTTGTGGTGATGAAGGGAGCAGGACGTGCTTACTGCGCAGGGCTAGACATCAAAGACCATGCAGGCTTAGTGGACGCGCCATTTGGTGGGGGATTTGGTTTCCAAGGTCACTTGGCTGATGTTTACATCAAAATGCGGCGATGCCCTCAACCCATTATTTCCCTTGTTCACGGGGCTGCAAGTGGTGGCGGTTTTGCCTTCGCCTTAGCCTCGGATATTCGTATCGCGGGGGAGAGCATGAAAATGAACTCCGCGTTCATCAAAATAGGTCTCTCCTCATGTGACATGGGAGTAAGTTATTTCTTGCCACGACTGGTGGGAGTCACGATAGCCTCCGAAATGATGATGACCGGGCGGTTCATTAACGCAGAGCGAGCCCTCGCTGTTGGGCTGGTAAATCAGGTGGTTGTCGATGAAGCGCTCGATGAAGCGGCAAAGGTATTTGTTTATGAAATGATGGCCACCTCACCGATGGGACTCCGAATGACCAAAGAGGGCCTCAACATGGCCATTGACGCTGGGAGTCTCGAGGCCGCGATGGCCATTGAAAATCGAAATCAGGTCATGTGTTCAAGCTCTGCTGATTTCAAAGAAGGTTTGCAAGCCTTTATAGAGAAACGAAAACCTGTCTATCGAGACGCATAAGCGCCAGGCCATTTATCTTCGGTAGAGCAGACAGAAAAAAGAGCAGTTTAGATCACGCGCGCTCAAATATGAGCATCTGGTTGTTGGCAGGCATCGCATAATCTCGGGTGAGTGTCAGCCCAGCGCACTTTGCAGTCGACATCAGAGCTTCAAAGTCTCGTATGCCACTTGCCGGGTCCCGATCTTTGAGCCATTGATCGAAACTGGCATTCGACTCCGATGTAAATTGGCCATTGTATTTATAGGGGCCATAAAGCATCAGCAGGCCTGAGGGCTTTAGAGCTTCGACGGCCAGTCGCACCAAACGTTCGCCAAGGGGCTCTGAAACGATGTGCATGACATTGGCTGCATAAACAACATCGACGGAATCACCGCTCCAGTTAAAGTCCGTAAGGTCCAGTACCAGTGGCGGTTGGATATTGTTGGATCCGTAAAGCGCGAGATTAGCCCTCAGTATTGGTACGACCGCCTCTCGCTCAGAAGGTAACCAAATGATGCCCGGGAACGTATTCGACATGTGAAGTGCATGCTGGCCCGCACCGCTCCCTATTTCTAAAACGAATGCGTCGGCCGGCAGATGCTTACCCATGATGTCCGCTATCGGTGCTTTATTGTTTTCTGCGGCTTGCGAATAACCCTGCATCGATTTAGGTCTTCTGCTGTTCCGAGGATTTAGGCGACAAATGAATGTCCGCATTGAAGAACTGAGGACCGTGAACGTGATCGGTGGCGTCAAGTTCACTCACGATAGACGCGCTCATTGAACCTGGCTGAAGTGTCGGGTCATGGATGATTCTCACATTCGATACCGATGGTTCAATCAGTTCGCCAGTACGAACCTCGGAAATTCCAAGCGCACCATTTGGGTGGATCCTCACATTGCCGACTGGAATTCGGTAGTCAATGGGTGTCGCGTCCTGAATGAAGAAAGGCTGGCGACGCTTGTTTGCGCCTCGGAGTGTCCATTGAACAACCAGTCCATCTGGACGATGGCGTTTGAATTGAACAGGGTCGGTAAGAACCATGCCCGAAAGTGGGGATGAGTTAGTGATCCCGGTGAGCTCAGTGCCTCTGAAACAGAGATCGATCAACCCTTGGGGTCCTGACATCCAGTCAAGCAGTCGTGTCTGAAGATCGCGCCTAAGCCATCGCCTCAGGGTCAGCGCGCCAACTCGGCGCAACGACCGGATAATAAACCGAGCTCTCGATGAATGAAGGGCGATCAGTTCGATGTAGGTATCGTTCGAAAAAACGATGAGCGCATTGTGCGTGGGGCCATTGGTACCGCCAGGGGTGACGGTAAATCCCTTTGATTCAAACCGAGCGATAGCTGTTGTTAGATCGTCCACAAACAAGACGAGATGATCGAGTAACAATAGCAGCCTCCATGGCTTGAACTACAAAACCTTCAACGCCCATCATAGAGTTAACGAGTTTCATCGGCACCAAGTTTCTCCCCTGTGTACAGTAGCGTGATGGCCGTGTTGCGGTAGGTTACGGTAGGGAGTGTCTCTTTACCTACGTATTGGCACTGACTATCGTTAACGAAACTTGCGACCCAAGACTGAGCTGGCATGACACATCCCTATGACTCCTTGACGCCAGACTGTGTGGTTGATTGCCTCGAGAGTATCGGTCTTGTCAGCGATTTGCGTCTTTTGGCGCTGAACAGCTACGAAAATCGTGTCTATCAGGTCGGGATTGAAGGTGCTGACCCCGTCATTTTGAAATTTTACCGAGCCGGAAGATGGACTGACGCGCAGATACTCGAGGAGCATGCGTTCGCGCAGGAGCTCGTTGATCATGAGATTTCAGTGGTCGCGCCAGAGTCTTTTGCTGGGGATACGCTTCATCACGTTTTGGGGCAACGGTTTTCGGTATTCAAGCGTCGTGGTGGCTATCCGCCTGAGCTCGATAATTTGGATCATCTCTCTCGATTAGGGCAGACCCTGGGGCGCATTCATCGGGTGGGTGGCGCTACATCGTTTCTTCATCGCCGCGCGCTGTCCCCGACCCGGATGGCAACCGAGTCACGATTGTTTGTGGAAACTGATTTTGTGCCGGTGGAGCTTCAATCGGCCTACAGGACATTGGCTCATGACTGCGATCAGGCGGCGACCGAGATTCTGTCAGCAATGACGACAGGTGATCTTCAGCGTGTGCACGGTGATTGTCATGTGGGCAACATCTTATGGCGCGATGACACTCCCCACTTTGTCGATCTCGATGACTGTATTTCCGGGCCTGTGGTTCAGGATATCTGGATGTTCTTGAACGGTGATCGTAACCAGCGCGAACTTCAGCTCGGTGAGTTTATAGACGGTTACGAAGAGTTTAATGACTTCGATGAACGGCAGCTAAGCTGGATTGAGGCATTGCGGACACTGCGAATTATGCACCATGCCGCTTGGTTAGCTCGCCGGTGGAGCGATCCTGCGTTCCCCAAAGCGTTTCCCTGGTTCGGTCAGCAGCGTTTTTGGGCCGATCACATTCTTGAACTTCGCGAGCAACTCAGCGCCATGCAGGAGGCGCCATTGCGTTTATTGTGAGTTATCGCCCGACGTGTTTTTGACGCTAAACAGGGTGTCGCAGCCTCAAATTTTCTCGCCGTTTTTGCGGCAAACCCTAAAAATACTTGCTACGGTTGGATGCAGTTTTTACCGATGCAGGCAGCCTATGAACCTCGGCACGACGAATCGCTCACTTCTTTCATTGCTCATACTAGGGTTAAGCGCGCCAGCGCTGGCGGCAGTGATGTCCGCCGAGCCAACACCACGCAGCAACATCGATACCAGTATCACGGGACCCGTTAATCATGAGCTACAACTCTCAACACGTTCGGCGCCAGCTACGGCCGTAACTCGACAGAGCAGCAGCCTTCCTCTTGATCGTTATGATGATCAACTTGGCGTCACAACCTTTCGCTGGAATCGGGAATCACTTCGAGCACCGAGTTTCAGAGGAGTAGATAGTGAGGCGCGCTCGCGCCATGCAGCCACGCATTATTTGGAGCAAATGACGGGCGTTGGGGCTACGGGTAAGAAACAGGATGAGCGTGCGGTACTTAAGGCGCTACATGATATGGGACGTGGTCCTATCATCGCTAAGTTTGCTCAGGAGTTTTCTGGGGTTGAAGTCTTCAACCGAGAGCTCAATGTGCTAATGGATCGCGATCTCAATATGGTCGCGGCGTCCGGATATTTTGCCAACATCAATCAGAGCCAGAAGAGTACGCCCAAACTTCGATTGTTTGGCTCGCAGGAATCAGCATTTTCTGTGGCTCTCAGCGATCTCTCGGGTGAGCGGGTGAGTGCGTCTCTGCTCGGCACAGAAAAGCGCGGTAAGTTTGACGTGGCAACATTATCCACGGATCGCGGCCTGGAACTTCGTGGCCTGTCGCGCGCAAAGCGTGTTTATTTCCCGGGTGTGAGCAAGCTGCACCCGGCTCATTATGTCGAAGTTGGTGTGGTTCACCCGAGCTCAGGTCAGGAGCTGCTTTATAGCTATGTCATTGGCCGAGACGGAGACATCTTATTTAGACGAAACCTGGTTGAGAATGAGGCATACGATTACACCGTTTTCGGGCGTGATGTCGATAAGACCCTACTACAGGGCCCGCACGGTGACGTTATTCCCAAAGTAGGCGAGGGCCCTGATCCATCGGATATTGTGGATATGACGGTCATTTCCATTGACTCACACGGGTCGCTCAGTACGCAGGATCCATGGATACCGGGTCCAACGTCTGTGTTAGAGGGCAATAACGTCATTGCCTACGGCGATATCACGGGTGGCGATGGAAAAGATGACACGGATATTTCGCCTTCGGTCACTGCGCCCGGCGTATGGGATTACGCCTATGATCCCCTTAACGGTGCCACAAAAGACAATTACAAAGCCGCCGTCGTAAACCTGTTTTACATGAACAACTTCCTTCATGACTGGTGGTATGACCACGGCTTTGATGAGCAGTCGTACAACGCACAGTTCTTTAATTACGATCGTGGCGGTGTTGGTGGTGACCCTCTGGTAGTTCAAGGGCAGGACTCATCGGGGTTCAACAACGCCAACATGTACACGCCAGCGGATGGCGCAAGTCCGCGCATGCAACAGTATTTATTCTTTTCGAAAGAGGCAGACTATGGGGATGACTGGGGCCTGACAATTACCTCGCACCCTGAGATTGGATTGATGCCATTTACCCGACCTGCAATGTTCGGTCCTCAGATCTACCCAACGCTCAGTGCGAATATTGTTCGCGGCAGTGACACAGTTACCTCCGATGGTGGTACCGATGATGATGCCTGTCAGACCCTTCTAAACGTTGAGGATGTAGCGGGAAACATTCTGTTGGTACCCACTTCAACAGTCCCTGAGTGTGACTACGTGACGCAATCTGCCAATGCACTGGCCGCCGGTGCCATTGGTATGGTTGTCGTGGTCGCGGATAACGAGTACGTGCTGTTTGGTGATGTCGAGCCGGATGTTGTGCCAACGGTTGGTGTATCCGCTGGTGATATTGCGTCCGTAGAGGCACTTTTGGACGCGGCAGAGATCGTCTCTGCAGACCTCTTCTCAAACGGTGCGTTGAAGGACTCTGCGTTTGACAACGGCATCATTGCACACGAGTGGGGCCACTATATCCAGAATCGTCTTGTGGGAAATGCGGCTGGTCTGGTGAACTTTCAGGGGCGTGCTATGGGTGAGGGCTGGAGTGATTTTCATGCACTCATGTTCATGCTCAGAGAGTCTCAATCGCTCATCGAGGGCAACAGTAGTTTTGAGAGCGGGTACACCGTGAGTACGCACGTAGCGAATTTCACAAACTCGGTTCGGCGCGCACCCTATACAGTTGATATGGCGACTAACCCACTGACGTTTTCTCATATTCAGGACGGTGCTCAGCCTGAGGGCTTGAGCCCCACCTCAAACGGGTCACCTCACGCGGCTGGTGAGATGTGGGCCTCGGTGCTGTGGGATGTGTATGTCAGGCTGCTCAATGCGTATGACTTCGACGAGGCCGAGAGCCGCATGGCAGATTATCTTGTCGCAGGTTACAAGATGACGCCGATAGCGCCAACTTACACTGAGGCGCGGGATGCCATTCTAGCGGCGATGTACACCAACGAGCCGGACGACTATGTCATGGCATTAGAAGCTTTTGCTCGACGTGGTATGGGCTTGGGAGCGGTCTCACCAGCCCGCGGGGCATATCCATTGTCGGGAGTGACGGAATCCTATTTGAGTCAGCTGTCGACCTACGAGACAACAAACTTTGAGTTAGAAAAAGACTTTGATGGTTTGGATGCCGGATTCTGTTCACGCGATGGCGTGCTCGATGTCGGCGAGACGGGCACCATTTCATTTGATGTGAGTAATGCCGGTTCAGAGTTCTTGAGCACTGTTCGCGCGCAGGCCGTGGTTACAAGCAACCATGATGTGACCATCGAGAACGATGGTCTGGTGGAGTTCAGCAATCTGGACCTGTTCGAGACCGTTTCTAGCCCAGAGCTGAAGGTTGTTTTGAATTCGGCGGGCACGGCGGACACCTTGACTATGGAACTGCAGTTCCTCGAGGTCGAAACTGGTGATGACACGGTTGAACCGGCACCGATTCAATTGAGCACCGTGGTCAACTATGACTTTGCTCCGCAGCCTTTGGTGGGTGATCAGGCGGTAGAGGATATGGAGGACCGAAGTTTCTTTGCGACCTTTGAAGAGCAAGTGCTGTATGAGGAAGCATCTCCGGCCGAGGGTACGCAGCGGGTCGACACGATAAACGTGGGTTTCTTCCAGCAGTTTACGCCGGAGCCCTTGGGCAGCCGTATCATGCTCTTGCTGAATAACCCTTATCCCACCGATGTCGTTGCCGAAACCACTGAAATTACGGTGGGCGATGGCGACGACTTTTCTATTAGTTTCTGGCACTACTACTGGGTAGAAGCGGATTGGGATGGTGCCGTCGTTGAAGTCAGTATCGATGGCAGTGATTGGCAAGATGCGGCGGATGCAGGCGGTGAGTTTGCGATTGGGTATCCAAGCACCTTGTTGGCACTCGATCAGTCTGCGCTGTCAGGCCGGCCAGCCTTTACGGGTCGAAGTGACCCTGACGGTTTCGAGGGTGTGCGGGAAACTATTAGCTTCGGTTCAGCGCTGAACGGTTCAACGGTGCGTTTCAGATTCCGCATCGCGTCTGATTATTCAGTCGCTGAGTACGGTTGGTGGATAGACAACGTGACCGTTACCAATATTGCTTCACCTATGCTCTTCGAAACTGTCGCAGGGGACTCCGTTGCCTGCGATAACAGTCTGCCTAGATTGGCTCTGGATCGTGCTGGCGACAGCACGCAAGAGGGTGGGTCGGTTCAGGTTTCCGCAACGGCAACTGACAGAAACGCCACGGATGTGCTTTCGTATGCTTGGACCCAAGTCTCTGGTCCGGAGGCGGAGCTTACAGGTGCAGACACACTTGATGTGACCATTACTTCACCCAGAGTTAAGGATACGGAAATACTGATCTTTGACTTTACGGTAGATGATGGGTCAGGTGGTGTGGTGACCGAGCGCTTTTCGCTAGAAGTAACCAATATTCCACCAGAGCTAGTCCTCTCCGGTAGCGAGGGCGCACTGGATGAAGGCTCGGCAGCAGCCATTACCGTTGAAGTAACGAACGGTGCGGAGGACGATGACTACACCTACGAGTGGATACAAGTCAGCGGTACCTCAGCTACTTTGACCGGACAGAGCACTCCCAATCTCGCGGTGACACTGCCACGCATTGCGCAGGAAACGGAGACGTTGGTCTTCAACGTTTCGGTTAGTGATGGTGTGGATGCAACCGTGGAGGAATACACCTTAACTGCGGTCAATATTGCACCGACGATCTCGGTTTCATTGGATCAGTCCTCTGTGCAAGAGGGTGAGCCTGTCGCCGCAACGGTTACGGTTACCAATGCGGCTGTGGGTGAAAGCTACACCTACTCGTGGACACAGATCTCGGGTACGCCCGCCAGTATTTCGGGGCGAACGCTGACATCGGCAACCATTACAACGCCGAAGGTGAGTGCCACTGAGACTTTGCGTTTCGACGTTATTGTGAGTGACGGTGTGGTGAATGTATCGACACCGTTCTCCATTACGGTTCAGAGCAAGGCAAGCTCAGGCGGTGCCCTCGACTGGTTAATGCTGGGACTGGTGACCTTGCTAGGACTGAGCCGACGCCGTTTTCTAATGAAGGCGGCATAAGCGCATCCCGCTGGTTCCTGACACCGGTGGCTAGTGGGCTATCTGCTTTTGTACTGTGGAGTAAGGTCCATCGTTATGCAGTTTAAAAGCGTTGATGCGCTGGTTGGATTCGTTACGATCCTTGCGATACTGGTGGCGTTACTTCCTGTCGAATGGCAATACCTTCTGGTTTATCAGCGCGACAATTTTCATTGGTATCAGCTATTTACCACAAATTTGATCCATGAAAACGCGAGTCATCTTCTGTTGAATCTTGTTGGATTAATCTTCATTGGATTTCTGGCCCGACGTTTTATGAGGGGTCTTCAGTTCGCCGTGATTCTAATTTTCGGGCTCTTAGGAGCCGTGCTTGCTGAGCATGTACTGGGACAACCGCCCTTTATGTCAATCACGGTCGCAGAGACTCGCGGATTATCAGGAGCACTTCATGGACTGTTCGCTGCTAGCATGCTGTATCTCGCGGTTGCACGAGATCGTCTTGCCTTAATTGTACTCTGTGGTTTGCTGTTGAAGGTCAGTGTCGAGGCATTCCGGGGGGAGACCCTAGTGAGTAGCGGTTCGGTAGAGCTTGTTGCGGTGATGGGACATCTTGGTGGAACGATCTCCGGCTTGGCGTTGGCAGCCGTGCTGGTCCGCAGTCGAACGGCTGGAAGTAAGTAGTTCTCAAGGGATCGATTAAATCTATTTGAGCTGGTTCACACTCTGATCCGAATTAAATTGAAGTCCAGCTCACAAGGCTTAATCTCTTAAATACATTGAGGCATCTGAGGCAGTTCCGATGGATTTTGGCACCGTGATGTTTTTCGTAGGCATGTCGATCGCCGCTTTTTTGGCGCGGGTGTGCGTGTGGGCCAGTGAATACAAGTAGCAAGCCGCCTCGTTTCTTTCTACTATATTCGTCATGTCTCCTGATCTGTTCATTGTCGCGCTGTTTACGCTATTAGCCCTTTGGCTGGCGATTGGCATCTTTTCATCTCGGCTCGCGGGTTAAAACCGGTAATCCGTAATGACAAACTAAGCGAAGTCTGTATACTTCGCGCTTCTTTGGAGCTCGCGCTCCTCTATGGCTCGGTGGCAGAGTGGTGATGCAGCGGATTGCAAATCCGTCTACGCCGGTTCGATTCCGACCCGAGCCTCCATTAATTTTATGTATAAATCAATAGAATCAATAGAATCAATAGGTTACGTTTCTTTTTTTATTCCAATTCCCCAAATGACTCCCCAATTTTCGTATTCAAGATCCTCGATTAGAAGAGCTAAAGTCCAAGGGTCTAGCGAGTAGGCAGTGGTGCCTCAGAAAGCCTGTTTTATTTAGAAGTACTAAGGTGTAACTGTTGTGCCACGCAGAAAGACCCCCCCGGGGGGGCTACCGCATTTATCCGATAGCAGTAGATACCTGCCAGATACATTAGAAGGTGATTAAAAAAATCAGTTTGCTTACCCTAGCTCCTTTCTAATTGGTGTATGTGGTTCAGGCTAATTCTTCTCGACAAACCAGTGTTGTTAAGTTGGCTACTAAAACTGCTGTATTAGGGCGTAAATCACGCCGCCGATGGCGCTTAGCAGAAGCGCGATAAAAGAAAAAAGGCACAGAAAAACGGCTGATCTGTGACTAATGCTTTGGGAGTAATTTCGTGCCCACCAAATACGCGCAACCAAAATTGTAGAGCCAAAACTCGCTGCTACGAGATCTGATACGCCGCTCGCACAAATCCACAGTGTTGGCCACATTACAACTAGGAACTCCGAAAGATTTTGATGGTTCCGAAAAGTAATCATAAAATCCGCATCTGAATAAATTTCCAAGGAGTGAAACATCTCGGGATTTTGCTGCTTGTTGGCGTAGGTTTTCCGTGCCAAGCTAACACGGGATCCCAAAACCCACCAGAGAACCACTAGAGCTAGTGTGACGATTGACGTTAATGGATATTCGTTCATTTCATAAACTCGGATTGTTTAACTAACTATATTCTTACCTGCACGTACCACCATAGTTTATTCGGAGCGAGTGACTGCATTTTTCAATAGCAGTAGTTACCTGCCGGATACATTAGACGCAAATGTTTTTGTTGCTTTTGCGCAAACTTGCATCCAATAAAAAATTGCTTAACACGCGTTCTCGTTTATGGTTTAACTGTCGAAAATCACTTTTAGGGGCATAGATGATGCGGTTACTAGCAGTAATATTATTGAGCGTTGGCATTCAGGTGGCACAGGCTGATGACAGTCCCGCTACGGCGTGGGCTGAATACCATGCGTGCCAGTATGGTGAAGGGCAGAATGCCGCGACGATGGCGCAGTGGACAGGCGTCTGGAACGACTGGATGGACTCGATGGATCGTGACGACTACACAGCGGTTGTTTTGAGTCCACTATATCGCTCACCAGCGACCGAAATTGAGATGCTCTGGGTCGGGATAACAGACTCTAATCAATCTATGGCAGAGGTACAGAGTAAATGGCGCAATAGCGCCGTGTCCGGCACCTGGCCTGCACCTAACTGCTCAATCAGCATGCTGACAACCCAGTTATTAGTCTCAAGCTTTGATCCTGATGAAATGTCAGACGAAATAGTCGTTGCCTACTGGTTATGCAATATGACAGGGGCTGAATCCATTAATGAGGTTTACGCCGCACACAAAGCAACTATGGATGCAGGCGCAGAGGCCGGAGCGATTCAAGGCTCCAAGATTATCCTGCCTCGCCAAGGTGTGCCTGAGCGCATTGGTGAATTTGATTTTATGGTGAGCTACACACACCCCTCTATGTCGCAATGGGGAAAAAACGTCGATGATGTATGGATGAGTGGGAAGCTCGAAAAGGAACAAGCGGCCGCCAACTCGCTTTATGAATGCGGTAACGCAGTTGTCTATACCGGGAGCGTGATTCGTCGGGCTAAGTAACAAGATGCTCATTCAGGGGTCTAAAGGTTGGTAGGCCCCTAAAGGTTATCTCGGTACCAGAAGTACCATATGGCTTAAGACGGCTTCGTGGCTCGATTTTGAAAACGGTTTTAACTTACTTTCGACATTAAGTAACAAAAACTAACACGCCTAAATCCCCAAGACCTGCCTAAAAACAAAGTTTAAGCGAAGAAGAGACGATAAAAAAAATGACTTATAAGTGGCGGTGTGGGCACCTTAGCACCCGTGTACATTTCATATACTGACTTATCCAAGACTTCTCCCGCTTTGTCCTCGCGATATCTCGGATTGTCACCGCAGGCCCACATCATGAAGCCAAAAAAGAGAGTGAGCGGCACCGGTACAAGAGCTAAATCTAGTCGCGGGTGATTAAATGGGTCAACTTTCCAATCCCTGATATAGCTATACCAAAGGGCGTACGATGCTCCGATTGCGCTGACTAGAATCATCCAATAGATGAAGTCTGGAGTTATCCCGCAATAACAGCGGTAGTTATAGCTATCCGAAGACCCTTCAATCAGACGCAGAATAATGCCCCAATCGCCAGGAGACCAATAATCCAATAGCCAATTTTCTTGAGCGTATCCAAGAACACTCCCCGGAGCTATTTCGGTATTAAACGATTCAGCTGAGGTTCTTTGAGTCGGAACAGCCGACAATAAATAATACCTCCCAACGCTCCCAGGGCATGACCAATATGATCAACTTCTCCTGTCAAGGCATCAGCTTCAGGGCCATTTAAGTACGAATCAAACATCAATACCGCAGTTATCACTGCAAAGAGGAGAATGGCCAACAGCCACTCTTTAATTGATAAGTTTTCGTGATCGGTACAAAACGCCGCGCCAAGTGCGAATACGCCACCGGAAATACCGCACACCGTTAAAGGTTCAGGGTAAAAAAATGCCGAGGGACTCGAAACGATGATGCCCACTGATAAAACAGCGAGATATCGATTCAATCCAACACGCCGCTCGTATATTGACAAAACAGCAAGACCAAGAACATTACTCGATACGTGAAGGAAGTTACTGTGAATGAATGAGGATGTAATCAGTTGATATGACGCAATTACCAAGTTGTCACTTTGATTGCTTGATGCCAAACGTTGGTACCAGAGCTCATCAACGACCAAACCAATGGAGTCCGATGTGAAAAAATAGACTACAAGGACAAAAACGCCCGCGAGTAAACTACCAGTTACGGCACGGGTATTTTGCCAGTAGCTCAACGAGGGAGCCTTTAAGCTTTCCGGCGCCGGTTTAAAAAAAATTAGGGCGCCGACAAAGATAACCATTAATCCAACAGCGATCATTATGGGGTTGCTATGTTGCTACGAATATAATCTGACACCTCGGGTGTCAGTTTTGCAATCTTTTCAATCCCTTTTAACTGGCCTTTGACCTTTAATTTTTTGCCGTTGGCAAATCGAAACACCATAGGCCTCTGAAGCAACCCGCCGCCCATCTTGGCACTTTTAATCTCTTCATACTTAAAGAAGTCTGCGTCTCGAAACTTGCCCATAAGGGTTAATTTATAAAAGTAAAGTCCTTGTTTAGAGACACCGATAAAGTAAGCCCTTGTACCCGCAAACATTAGCGGGCCAACTAAGACGAACCACCAAAGACTTGGCGTGTAGGTCGCCTGGAAAAATCCGATTAATTCATCGCCTTCAGCAAGATGCTTTTCGATGTGTTTTTGCGCTTCATCTTTATGCATAAGTGACTCCTCATCTGAATTAGGGTTTCCTAAAAATCTAAAAAACCGCCAGAAAGTTTTCAAATTTTTTTCGGACTGATTGATCGCTTAGTTTTCAGTGCAGAACTCGGAGCGCTTGATGTCACAGAGGGAGGCTTGGTTACACCCCAATTGTCGGAATCAACTGGCTCTTTTTTACATGGTTCGACTCCGACCCGAGTCTCCATTTCTTCTTGACTCAATCACTACGACTAACCGTTGCGTGGTGCCGGCTGCAACCTATAAATAATCACCGAGATAGTCAGCAGCCTATAAATTAGACGTTAACCATTTTGACTTCGCGTTTCGCACGAACGGTGCTGGCGCCGCTTGCTGTTGCGATCTAGGCACTTTCAAGCGCTCTTCAACCACGTCAATCACCATGCGTGTAATCGCTGGGAGATCGGTTTGCCTAGCCTCATCAAGCGTTAACCAGTGGAGGTCCAGCAGTTCGCCGGAGGCACTCGACACCTGTGAAGGATCCGATTGAATCGTTGAGTCGTGAACCATGAAAAATCGCGTGTCGAAGCGGCGGTTGCGGTAGGGCGGTGTTATGGCTCGCGCAATGAAATCCATGTCCTCGAGCGGGGGAACGACGCCGTGCGAAAAATACTGGGTCCAACTGTGATTCGTTGTCCGGACCAACTCGGCTGACGGACGCCCCACAACCAAGCCCGTCTCTTCAAACGTTTCACGAATAGCCGCCAGCGCTAAGCCTCGCAGTTTGGCGTCCGAGACGTTTGATCGGATTTCTCGACGCAGGCGTGTGAATACCGTTTTTGTGAGTTCGGACGGTACCTTTATGCGCTGATCGATGTAATCGAGTCGGCCGCCGGGAAATACAAACTTTCCGGGCATGAACTTATGCTTCATCGAGCGCTTACCCAAGAGGATTCTGGGCTCTTCTGCTTGCTGCACGATAATGAGTGTTGCGGCATCGCGCGGCCTGACAGCTTTTTCTCCCTGCTGTCGGTATTCCTCAGGTCTACCGGGCGTCGTACCGTATCGACTCATCACTACTTTCCGGTTTTTTTTCTTATCCAAGTGCCCAAACCATAACTCAGTTTCTCCGTTATCGGTGATCGTCACCTGCTGAAGTCGTTGTCAGTTGGACTAAACCCATGAGACGCTAGCGGCATCTAAAAGACCAATAAATGATGGATGTATTCAGGAGTAGGTTGTGGACTTAGCAGCATTTGAGACGGGCGCGAAAAAGAACTGTCCGATTTATGAGTTTTTGGGTTTGCAAGTATTGGAAGCTGAAGATGGCGTCTTTAAGGCGTTAATCCCCAATACCAAGGCATCAGGAAATCACATTGGCATCATGCACGCGGGCGCGTTGTTCTCGCTCGGAGAATTTCTTGGTGGGCTTATAACCGCACGGTACCTAAATAATCCAAGAAAGTTTCAACCCGTCGTCAGAGATTTGAAAATTGACTTCAAGGCACCGGCCATGTCAGATATTACGGCGACTGCCTATTTTACTGCTGAGCAAGCGGTGGAGATGAATGCCAAGCTCGAGGAGACGGGTAAATACGATTTCCAGCAGAAAGCCGTACTCACGGATGAAAATGGAACCGTTGTTGCAGAGACCCTGGGCTCCTACGCGCTCCGTAACTTCTTAGGCTAGGGCCTTAAAGCGTTAGCCCGCCATCGACAACGAGTTGTTGCGCTGTCACATAGGCGGCTAGCGGGGAAGCAAAAAACAACACGGCGCCGGCAATGTCTTGGGGCTTGCCGAATCTCGGTATCGGGTTGATTTTACTGAACTGGGCCTCCTGTTCTGGGCCTGACTGATTGGCCGTCATCTTGGTGGGTACCATGCCGGGCGCCACCGTATTGACCCTGACACCTGAGTGACCCCACTTTTTTGCCAAGGCTTTTGTCAGCTGAACCAAACCTGCTTTGCTGGCGCTATAGGCTGGGTTGTTGACCGCCGCATTGATGGACGCAACAGAGTCGATGTTGATGATAGAGCCCTGAGACTTCATCAACAAAGGGTAGAACTCGGTACAGAGCTGCATTGCACCCGAGAGGTTGATGCTCAGAATCTTTTCAAAGCCTGATCGCTCAAATTCCGCTTTCTTCCAAAGCACCGTCCCCACGCAATTAGCCAATACATCCAGCGCCTCGAACTGACTGGCCAGTTGGGTTATAGCGGCCTCATCTTGAACATCGAGCTGGTAATAGGTGAAGTGACTAAAATCATTTTCGTAGCTATCAGCGCTACGAGTCCCCGTAATGGAGACGGTGGCACCGGCTTCATAGAAGGCGGTCGCTACTACGTAGCCGATGCCGTCGGAGCCACCACAAACCAAGATATGTTTGTCGGTAAAATCCAGTGCTGCTACTAAGCTCATTATCGCGGCCCCTGTCCGTCATCGATTTTTATGACTGTTCCGGTTACACATTCCGAAGCGGGTGAAACCAGGAAGAGAAGGGTGCTATCCATTTGCGCTGGATCGCAAATTCGCCGACGTGGAAAGCCCTGTGAGATATCGCCGACGCGAGACAGCATGCCATCCATCATCTCGCTGGAAAAAGCACCGGGTGCAATGCAGTTCACATTGATGTGATTTCGCGCCCACTCCACTGCATGCGACTCGGTCATGCGCACGACTGCACTTTTGGTCGTGGAGTAAAGGGTGGTGGCAATGGCGCCTGATACGTTGAACGCTGCAACCGATGCGATGTTGACGATGCGTCCCGGCATCTTTTGGTCAATGAGTCGGCGAGCGACCTCACAAGACAGAACCCACGGGCCTATGAGGTTGGTATCAAACACGGCATCCGTGAGCTCATCAGTCATCTTAATGGCTCGTTCAGCGTCGGGGATGCCCGCGTTATTGATCAGAATCTGAACGGTGCCAAGTCGCGATTCAGCTTCAACCAACGCCGCTCGAATACTATCGCGTGAGGTCATATCAATCGCGATCGGTTCGCAAATACCCCCATCAGCCCGAATCTCCTCTGCAAGTGCCTCCAATCGATCGACGCGCCGACCCGTTGCGACGACTTTGGCACCACAGGCGGCAAGGACTTTTGCAAACCGTTTTCCCAAACCCGAGGTAGTCCCCGTGACAAAAGCTACTTGATCACTGAGGTCGGTAGAAACGTTAGGTAATGGAAATTCAGACATCGTATTTCTCTTGTGATTTATTATTGATAGACGTAAAGATGTCTCGCGTTGCCTCAGAAAGCAAGGCGCCCAAATTTAGCCCATTGCTTATTGGGTAAAACCCGTTAAAAGGAATGTCTCATGCACATCGAAGTCGATGATTTCCACCCTGAACTTCAACATCAGGTACCCGGGTTGCGGCGAATGGCGAGGCTCATGCGCATTCCCGGCGTAATCAGGGTCATTGACTGGCTGCGGCGCAGAGAGGCGGGGTCAGATGTGGCAGGGCTCGATTGCTCGACGATCAACATAGCGAGCTCCTTAGATGATTACTCGATAAGGGTGCGCATTTACCGCCCGTCCAATGCCTCGGGACCTTTGCCTTGTCTGGTCTACTTTCATGGTGGCGGGTACATCATGGGGGTGCCCGAAGGCTCGGCTGAGTTGATAAAACTTTTTATTCAGACGAGGCCTTGCGTTGTCATCGCGCCTGACTACCGAAAGGCGCACCAAAAACCGTTTCCGGGCGGCTTTCAGGATTGTTATGACGCCATGATATGGGCGCGGAATAATGCGGATACCTTGGGATGCTCTGATAAAATAATTGTCGGTGGACACAGCGCAGGCGGGGGTCTCACTGCGGCGGTAGCACTGAAAGCCCGTGATACGGGCGATATCGATATTACGTTCCAGATGCCTTTTTATCCCATGATTGACGATACGCAGCCGGCCGACCCGCAACGCGATATTGATCCACCCGTGTGGGACACGGCGCTTAACGCGATTGGATGGGGCGCCTATTTGCGCGATATAAGAGGACGCGGCGAGACCCCAAGCGCTTATGCGGCCCCTGCGCGTGCGGATTCCCTCACTGGCTTGCCTCCCACCATCACCTATGTGGGCGATAAAGACCCCTTTTATTGGGAGACTCAGACCTACGTTGCTGAGCTTCGGCAGGCGGGTGTTGAAGTTGCAGACACCGTGTACGAGGGCTGCTATCACGCCTTCGAGTACATTGGGGAAGGGGGTGCGATCGGGGCGCAGGCCCGAGCTTTCACAGTTGAAAACTTCGGCTTGTTTTACGACCGGTATGTTAGGGGAACTTTGGTTTAGGAAATTTCGCTCAAGATTGAGTAGTCGAATTCTGTAAGGCGACTCGGAACTTTTTGCTCGCTCGTCAGCACAGTAATGCCGTATTCCTCTCGCAGGTCATTCAGTCTTCGATCCAATAGGGTCGAGGGTAATTCAAAGGGCCACTTCTTTTTCATTCGGCGTGTGTGCCGGATGACAGTCCACAGTACGTGCTTATTCCTCCAGTAGAGTTTGGGAATGAAGGTAATGCCCAGCTCCGACACGACAGCACGGCTGAGGTCTTTGATTTCCGGCAACTGTTGATACTTCTTCAGTAACTTCCACGAGAAGGTCGTGCCGAAAAAGACCCAGAAATCCAAGGCGGCTTCACCCTCGATGGTGGTGTCCTGTCCGAAAATCGCATGTGTTGCGTCGTGATAGAGCCAGATGGGATCAGTATCCTCAGGGCTATCTGTCAGGATCTGGCGACCAATGTGCGTGAGAAACCGATGGTACTCCTCGATTGCATCCCGCAAGGTCTGTGAGCTGTTCTGATTCTGATATTCCAGGTACATGCTAACTCCCTGACCATAGCCAACGGACTTAAGATCCTCTTGTTGGTCGAAATTTACAAGCTCAATGCGGGATATTTTCCGCGGATGGGCTGCGCGTGCTGTCTAAGTTCAGCAGGGCGCTGTAACCTATGGGCTTCTGCAGTTCAGAGCTTTGCCCTATGCCTGGCTATTCGTACTTTGCCCTGTCAGTTATCTGTCTCCTAACGGTGTATATCCCGCTGTTTTGGGTTTTGGGAGAGTTCAAAGATACGTCGAGGAACATGAAGCGCTTTTTTATTGGCTTTATGCCTATCGGGCTCGGCTGTATCGCCTGGATAGAGTTTGGAGGCCTCGATTGGAGTCGGGTGCTATCCAATCTTGCATACGCGGCTTTCGGGAGCCTCATTCTGGCGCTGATACATAAATTTTCGCAGCCATGAACTTCGGTTGGACGTGTCTTCAGAGATTAACCACAAACTAAAAAAAGGGGGGTAGCGGATGCCAGCAATGACGATGCTTGGATGGTTCCACACGATTATGGGGGTGCTGGCGCTGTTGCTGGCGATAGCAGCTATACGGAACCACGGTTTTATTCGCTCCACAGACCGGGAGGGTGCGGCCTATCTCTTGGTTACCGTGGTGGTGGCCGGGTCAGCACTTGGTATCTACAACCAAGGTGGCTTTGGTATTGCGCATTATCTTGCCGTCCTAACACTGGCAGCTGCATTTGGTGGGTTTGTTCTTGAGCGTCTAAATTTGTTTGGTCGTTTCTCGGCGTACGTTCAGGCGATTGCCTACAGCGCGACAATCCTGTTTCACATGATTCCTGCCATTACTGACTTTCTTCGTCGTTTGCCCGTGGGCGATCCTTTTATCGACTCTTTCGATTCACCTGTACTGCAGGGGTTTCATCTCGCGTTCTTAGGACTTTACGTGTTTGGTGTTGCGGCTCAGATTCTAAATTTACGACGTAGGGCGGCGGACCTGTAAGCCGTCAAAAGTTGCACCCGGGCTCCTGAAGCGCGTCAACGCATAGTTTTCTGCAGGAAATAGACTTTGAAGCCGAGTTCTGTACCTTGTTGTGTCTCGAGTGGTGTATGTAGAAATTCTTTGCCAAACTGACGTCGCAATGATTACGAGAGACTTGGAGTAGACCCATGGACGAGAGACTCGGACATTTTACAGATGAGGCTGACGCCTTTGCTCAGTGCGAGGCGGCAGGTTATACCGCGTACAAATTCGATTTCCCCGCAGATGACAATGAGTTTCACTGGCACGATTTCGATTCGCTGACGTTTATCACTGCGGGTGAGTTGACCATTTTCGATGTTGATAGCGGTGAGTCGAGAACCTGTGGTGCGGGCACCAAAATTATTGGGCGCAAAGGGGTGGTTCACCGAGAGCAGACGTCTGGATTTAGCGCCATTATTGGCTTTGCAGAAGATCCAACAATGTTGAGCCAGCCCATCAATAAACCACTGCCGGTAACGGTTTAAACAGAGCTTTTTAGTTAGCTGAGATTTTCAGCGGACTCGCTAAGGTTCGGGGGTAAGGTGTGGCGAATACGTTTACAACGGTTCTCGGCTACATGGGAACAAGGGTGCGGCAACGCTTGGGTGTCGAGGGTAAACTCGAATCACTCAATGATATTTTTAATTTCATTCAGTTAGACGACTGTGTGGCGACGTCAGGGCAGCCTACCGAGGCCCAATTTAGCCTCGTGAAGGAGGCTGGGCACACGACGGTTATCAATTTAGCGCCAAAAAGTCACGAGAATGCTCTGGGCAATGAGGATGAAATCCTCGAGAGCATGGGAATTCGTTACGTCCATTTGCCGGTCGTGTTCACGAATCCTACCCGTGATGACTTTGAGCGCTTTATCAACGCATTTGAATCCTGTGATGACGATCGTATTTGGGTGCATTGCGCCGCCAACATGCGTGTCTCGGCGTTTTTCTTTAAATACCGCACCGAGCGACTGGGATGGTCTACGGAGCAGGCCCAAGCTGATTTACATAAGATTTGGGAGCCGGGAAAGCTGATGGATGTCTGGCAGGACTTCATTGACAAGGCATGACTGACCTTGGCTCGATATCAGTGCGTCCTTTCAGATTATTCAAATAAAAACAGTTGCTTGAAAAGGCTATCTCATAAGCTTTCTAACTCTGTCAGTGTCTTAAAGCAGCGTGAAGCGTCGAAATGATTGGTTTTTGGGTTATTGTGATCATGAGTGATATTACTGATCAGGCATGAGGTTTAAACACAGTCCGTTTCGCTAAGTGGCTAGGCAAATAACGACGACTGCAACACGAGTACAGAAGGGGAATCAGCCTTATGTGGTTAGTACATCAACGATCGTTTATTTGTGGAGTTTTGTTGCTCCTTGTACTGACAGTGCAGTCAGCGTTTGCAGGCGTCGCGATAGAAGACTACGAGCGGCGGCCCGACATACAAAACCGCCTACTGGAGGAGCGGCTTGATGTGTTGCTACCAACACTCATGCGTGAGACCGGTGTGGACATGTGGCTCGTTATTGCCCGTGAGTACAACGACGATCCGGTGTTCCTGTCTCTTGTCCCAAAACCCCGTTTCACAGCGCGGCGTACCACCATGTTGGTGTTTTTTGACCGTGGGGACGCCGGTGTAGAGCGCTTAACTGTCAGTCGCTATCCGCTAGGCGCTATGTATGAGGCAGCATGGGAGGGCGGTGATCTGGATGCACAGTGGCAGCGACTTGCCGAGGTGATAGCGGAGCGCGATCCACAGACGATTGCCGTCAATACGAGCGATACCTGGCCTGTCGCCGATGGCATTAGCCACAGCTTGTATAGCAAGCTTGCGGCGTCACTGAGTCCCAAACTACAAACTCGTTTGCAGTCATCCGAGCGGTTAGTTGTGCGTTGGATGGAAACTCGTACTGAGGGCGAAGTTGAGGTGTGGCAGCGCGCGGCGGCCATTGCACGCGAAACCATCGCGAGAGCATTCAGTAGCGAAGTCATTACCCCCGGCGTCACGACCGTGGGTGACGTCTCGTGGTTTATACGGACTCGCTTTGAGGAGGAGGGGTTGGAGCCATGGTTTCATCCAGATGTGAATCGCCAGTGGGAAGGCGCGGATTTTGGTGAGAACGCGCCGTTTCTTGGTGACGGCTCGAGAGATGGGATTATTCGACGTGGTGATGTGCTTCATACCGATGTTGGGCTCTGCTATCTCGGTTTATGTACCGATACCCAGGAAATGGGTTATGTCCTCAAGTTAGGTGAGTCAGAGCCGCCCAAAGGCTTGGTAGAGGCCATGCGTACTGGCAACCGATGGCAAGACGCGTTGACGGTAGAGTTTGTCACGGGTCGAACAGGGAACGAGATTCTTGCTGCAGCACAAGACAGCCTGAAGAAATTGAACATTCAACACGCCATCTATACTCACCCCTTGGGTGTCTATGGGCATGCTCCAGGCCCCACCATAGGCATGTGGGATAACCAGGGACCCACGATTGGACGCGGAGACTGGCCTCTGTATCCGATGACGGGGTATGCCATTGAAGGCAATGTTGCAGTGAGGGTTCCCGAGTGGAATAACCAGCGTGTACAAATGAAACTTGAGCAGAGTGCGCTATTTGATGGAACTACCGTTCATTACTTGGCGGAGAGGCAAAAAGCACTCCACGTTGTAGGGTTTTAGCCGTCTCAACACACGCGAGTTACAGGATATTTGGATGATTGGCGTTTACGAGAACTAAAGGAGAACAAACGTGTCGTTATCGTTTTATGAGGTGAGTGTTGGGCAATACCTGCAGATGTTGGGTGCGACGCAGCATATCCTAAGGACAGCAGAGTCCCATGCCGAAGCAGGGGGAATCGACCTTGGTGCTATCGTCAATTTTCGGCTTCAAGACGACATGCATCCATTCAGCTTTCAGGTCGTGAGCATTTGGCATCACTCCTACGGAGCGCTTCACGCGATGCGCGATGATTTTTTTGAGCCACCGCCGAGCGTCGAGGACACGAGCTGGCAAGGTTTATCCGATCTTGTTGACCAAGCGGTCGAAAGTCTTAGTCAGGAAACCGAGGAATCGATGGCTGACTTGTCCGATAAAACCATGGTGTTCAGGGGAGGGGGAATGGAGATTCCTTTTACCAACCTAAACTTCTTACTGTCGTTCTCGCTTCCCAACTTTTATTTTCACATAACAACGGTCTACGACATGCTGCGCATGCACGGAGTGCCATTAGGGAAGCTGGACTTCATGGGGCAAATGAAGATGGGCCTTGAATGACACAACCATTAGCGCTGTGGACTGCAGCTACGCCCAACGGCTGGAAGGTCAGTATCATGATCGAGGAGCTCCGAGAGCTCGAGATAGCGCTTCCGTCGATTGAAGTCATTACCGTTGATATCATGAACGGCGAGCAATTTAGCGACACCTTCACCGCCGTGTCAGCCAACCAGAAAATACCCGGATTGGTGCATGGCGACATAAGACTCATGGAGAGCTGCGCGGTCCTTCAGTACCTCGGGGAGCAGTTCCCGTCTAGCCTGTATCCAAGCGGTGCTGACCGCTACGACGTTCTGCAATGGCTGACATGGCAAGCTGCGGGTTTGGGCCCCACGTTCGGTAATAAACTCAGCTACACCCGCTACATGGCCGATGTGCCGGAGGAGCAAAAGGTTCATCCGCTCACCCGTTTCAATGCAGAGGCTCAGCGCCTTCTGCGGGTGCTTGACAAGCAACTCGAGGAAAAATCTTTTGTTTGTGGCGAGGACTTCACCATCGCCGACATTGCGATTTTCCCGTGGGTCCGCGGTTACAAGTGGAGCAAGATCGACATTACTTTGCATCCCAATGTACTTGCCTGGAAGGAACGCGTGCATCAAAGACCCGGCGTTAAGCGCGGCCTCGCTTACTCCGCGAAGTCGGGAGAGGAAGAGCAGTGGAGCGAGGAAACGAAGCGCAAGTATGCGTTGGGCGGTTCGTTTATGGCGTCGAATCAGACGATCGCTGAGAGTCATTCAGAGGTTTAAAAGAGTTGAGCTTGGATACGGACAGCCTGGTAAAGCTTCATGAGACCGTTAATGGCCCTATGTATCTGTTGGAAACCGATACAGTCATCTGTGAAAGCCTTCGTACGACGGGCGATTACGCGCCTGACGAAAAAGCACTGCTTGGCCCTCTAATCGCTAGTGGCGACACGATTCTCGATGTGGGGGCTAATGTAGGTAACCACACGTTGTTCTTTTCTCAGTGCGTGGGCCCCGAGGGGCGAGTGCTGAGTTTTGAGCCACAACGATTTCTCTTTAAGATTCTGTGTGCCAATGCCTTGCTGGGACGTTATCAAAATGTATGGCCTTATCGCTTCGCTGTGGGAGATGAGGAGGGGAAGGTCGATATACCGGTTCCCAACTACGAACGGCCGAATAACTTTGGTGGATACTCGCTTTCATTCGATACTTTTAAGGAAGAGGGTGACATCACAACGATCGACGCCATTGCGCCAGATCAGTGTCACCTCATCAAAATTGACGTAGAGGGTATGGAGTTGTCGGTACTCAAAGGCGCCGTCGAGACCATAGCTCGTACTCGACCCTTTTTGTATTTCGAATACAACCGACCTGAATTTAAAGAGGAAATTCTTCGATTTTCGGTCGATCAGCTTCAATATCGCTTATATCGTCACGGGCAGAATGTTGTAGGCCATCATGCGGATGAGACACCGCCGGAAGCCGTTGCAAACTTAACTGAAGTAACGCCAAAAGCGACGCCAAAGTCGGTTAAAACCCTGAAATCTTCAGGAAAAATCTTCGTTTCGATTGCCTGTTTTTGCGATCCCGATGTTGTGGATACGGTAAAGGATTGTTTCGACAAGGCGGTTAGTCCCGCTCGCGTAGAGATAGGGGTTTGCCTTCAGGCCAAGCCAAACGATGCGTCTTACGACGCGCTGAACGACATTGCGCGAGTAACGGTAGATCGTATCGATATTACCGAAGCGCGGGGACCTATTTATGCGCGAGCTCGGTGCGAAGCGCTGATGACCGACCCTAATTATTTCTTGCAAATCGATTGTCACTCGCGATTTTTTCCCGGCTGGGACGAGATTTTAATTCAAGAGTTCGCTAAAGCATCGGCGCTCAATGAGAACGCTGTCTTGTCGCACTATCCAATGAACATTAAAAATATGGCGTCATCCGATCACCTCGATCGCATCGGCCACGTGAATCGTTATCGATATATCGAAGCGGATGCGATCAAGAGTCACGGCTCATTGATTAAGTTACCGGAGGTGCCGGCTACGTCGCTCGGTATAAGCGCCGCGATGCTGTTTATGCGGGCAAAAGATCGCAGGCGTTTTCCTTACGACCCGGAACTTGATTTCGGCTTACATGCTGCAGAGCAAGTGTTGTACGCCGTGCGCCTCTGGACTCATGGCTTTGACATCTTTTGTCCCACACAGCATGCGCTGGCAACAGACTATGAGGGATCGCGTGATCGAATTCCCGATGAGGTCAAGCGCATCAGCAATGCAAATCGCACTGGCTGGCCTGAAGCCACGTGGTCGAAGGTGAAATGCTTGCTGGGTCTGGACGACATTGAGCAGGTCGATCCCGTCTACGGCGATTCTCTGGAGGAAAGTATGGGGCGCTTCGGTGTGGGCGATGAGCGGTCGCTGCGAGCTTACTATGAGTTTGCAGGGATACATGATGACCTAAAGCGCGTCTTCCCAAACTACCGGTACGCTGAAGATTAAGTGGGTATCAAACTGTTGAGTGTTAAGCCCGCGACGTTTCGCTTCACTTTGAAGCGATATCGCTCACTGCCTTCTTTTTCGCTGGCCTCGGCCTCACCAAAAAAGAAGCTGATGATAACGTAGCGATTCCCTGAGCCGATTTCATTGACCTGATGGAAAAGCGATCCCGGAAAAATGACAGCGCAGTATTTGGCTACGCTCAGAACCTGTGAGTTGTATTCCGGGAACGCAATGCCACCCCCTTCATAATCATCATTCAAAACCAGGGTCATCGCGTACCGGCGATGAAGGTGAGGAAAGATGGTGTCGCGATGCTTCCCAAACTTGCCGCGATTCTCTCCAGCGTATTTGCAGATTTTGTAGGTCTCGCGATGGGTGATTTCAGAGTAAAAAACCTTTTCAATCTCGGGTAACACGGACTTACTCAATTTGTCGTCGAGACGTTTTTCCAAATCGGTCGATGGGTGAATATGGAGTCGTCGTTTGAAGTCTTTGTCTGCGACAAATCCCTCGTCCTGGTGTGCGTCGATATACTCGATAAGATCTTCTGCGAGTGCCTCATCGATTGCATTGTTGATCACTAGCACTGGGGCGGGTGATTCAGTGCCAGGTAAAGTAAAGCCCGCTAGCTCCTCCTGCAGTTCCTCAAGGGTTTGCGCGTCAATGAAGTCAACAATCTTCAAATTACTGTCGGTGATGAAGGCACTGATGGGCGCAAGCTCGTGCTGAAAGAGGTGACAAAACTCGGCCGAGTGGAACCAGCGGCCATGCTCAATGTCGATTGCTGAAGGGGTGAACACAAAGTGTCTAAAAGGCAGGCGCAGCTGTAACGCGCCTGCGGTTAGTTGTAGACGACTATCCTTGAGAAACAACAGGATATTGGGCTCACCCGCTTTCCCTTGAACATCAAAAACCCTCTCGCATGTGTTTATGTAGGCATAGGGAACGTAGTCGCCAGTCGACATTCGGGTGCTATAATCGATTGTGGGGTCTTGAGAGGGTGTTATGAGCTTCATGACCCAAGTGTAAGCATAGAGCCAGCATAAATTAATAAAAACATTGGGGTGATTGCGATGATTCCAGCAAGTGAGACGTTTAACGACACATGGCCATTTGAACCACATTTCACAAATGCAGCGGGGTTTCGCCAGCACTATGTCGACGAGGGATCCGCTGACGAAGAGGTCATTCTCTGCCTCCACGGTGAGCCTACCTGGGGTTACCTCTACCGAAACATGATTGGTCCGCTCGCGGAAAATTTCAGGGTTGTGGTGCCAGATCACATGGGTTTTGGAAAATCTGAAACACCACAAGACCGCGTCTACACACTGCAAACACATGTTGAGAACCTAGAGCGATTTGTTGCTGATCTCGATCTGTCAGCCATCACGATTGTCTGTCAGGACTGGGGTGGCCCCATCGCGGGTGCGTTTACAGCCAGAAACCCTCACGTTGTAAAACGACTTTTTCTCATGAACACCGTGCTTGGTTACGGTGGTGGTCTGTCAGCAGGTGGAAAAACGCCATGGTTTCAGTGGATTGAAAAGCACGAAGAGGCTGGCACACTCAATGGGATACTGGGCGAATTGGGTAGCACTGTATTGTCGGTAATGAAAATCATCGGTTTTCAGAACACGGCTGCTGTGGATGATACGTGGATCGAGGCCTACTCGGCCCCGTTTCCCGATCGTGAGAGCTGTATTGGCGCGATCAATTTCCCGCTCGATGTGCACTACGGACGTTTCTTACCCTTTGTTTTCGAGACCATGGAGCACGGCGACATTGAAGCGATGAAATCAAAACCCGCGATGCTGATATCGGGCGACAAGGATTTCGGTATCGCGCCTGATCATGCGGTCAGTGATTTTCGAGGACTCTTCCCGAATGCGCCGATCGTCGAAGTTTCTGGAGTGGGGCACTTCTGTCAGGAGGACATCCCTGGCGAGCTTGTGCAGTTCATCAGAGGGTTTATTGCTGAGAATCCCTGACAATGCTAGAGCACAGCGCCGCTGAACACCCACAGACCGGCTAGGCCGAGCATGGTGGCTGCCACGCGATTCCCATTCATCAGCCCCTGAGAATCAGCGAGACGTTTAGCCAGCCACTGACCGCCCGTCGCATAAGTCGTCATGGCAATGAACTCCGTACTCATCATGATGATAAGCATGGTGACGAATTGCGGGTAGAGAGCGGCGTCGCTTTGAACAAAGCCGGGAAGGAGCGCCATCAAAAAGGCCCAGCCTTTGGGATTACTAACCGCTGTCACGAAACCCAGTAGTACCAGCGCGCCCGCGCGGGTTTCATCTAGCCGGCGTGCCTTAAGGTCTTCGGGGGTTTCATTGAAAAGGCGGATGGCGAGATACAACAAGTATGTGCCGCCAACCAATGAAATTACCTGGAAATAAACAGCGTCTCGCGATAGTAGCCAGCCAAGACTCCAAAACGTTGCAGCAAAAACTGTTGCCACACCTGTCAATTCACCCAGCATCATCAACAGGGTGCGTTTATAACCAATCGACAAACCCAGTGTGAACGCAAGTGTCATGCATAACCCCGGTGTGAAGGACACGGAGGCGATGGTTGGTATGAATAGAAGGATGAGATCTGGGGACATGAGCTCCTCGCGCCGGGCGGATGATAGCAGGATTTGAATCTGTGTCCGTGCGCATGTAGGTTTTAACCATGGGTTCAATAAACAGGGCCCGAATAGCGGGAGACTTGAGGATGATGCGGATTCACATTGCGGTATTGCTCACAATGTTTATGGTCCCTTTGAGCGGTGTTGCCGACCCAGAGTTTTTCGACGAGGGGCCAATGGCAGGAAAGGGTTATCCATTTTCTGAGTCGGTGCGCGTCGGCGATATTTTGTTTATCTCCGGTCAGGTTGGCGTCGACGAAAATAATGACTTAGTCGAGGGCGGCATTGCCGGTGAGACCCGCCAAATCATGAGCAATGTCGGCGGTGCGCTCGAGCGCCGAGGGTTGGGCTTTTCCGATGTGGTTAAGTGCACCGTATTTCTGGCCGATGTCGCGGAGTGGGCCGAGTTCAATACCATTTATACGAGCTATTTTGAGCCGCCGTATCCGGCTCGGTCTGCCTTGGGGGCCAATGGTCTCGCCTTGGGGGCTAGATTGGAGGTGGAATGCATCGCTGCTTATCCGGGCGATTAATGAGTCTTTTTATTCACGTAGAGGAACAGTGAGGTAACCATGATGAGTGACCCCAAAACTATCGCGCTAGTCAGCATTGAATCAGTACCCAATGGGATGCGTCCCTTGGGGTTGGTGAGAGGTAGTACAGCCCGCTCTAGAAATATTGCTCGTGATATTACCGCGGGGTTGAAGAACCTGGTGGGTGGAGAGGTGACGTCTTACACAAAGCTTATGGCTGACGCTCGAGAGGAAGCGATCTACCGGATGCAGGAAGACGCGGCTCGAATGGGTGCAACGATGGTCGTGGGCGTGAGATTCGCGTCATCAATGGTGTCACAGGGCGTATCGGAGATGGTGGCCTGGGGCACAGCGGTTGGTCCGATGGATGGTCAATAGATGGCCAGTAGATGGCTAATAGACGGATAGTATCGATATGTGGATGCTAATTATTGTTGGATTGTTATGCATACCCATCATTTACAAACGCTTTGGAGAGAAAGAGGCTGAGCGGTTTGAAGATCGAGAAAATTGATGGCTAATTATTCTCGTGAGAGCAAAACTTAGACCGAGGTGTTAATTCTTTAGCTTTTTCGGGGCATATGACTTTTCACCTTCGCGACAGTTCCGCCGCTCGCATGTGTAGCATTTATTGTTCGTCAGAAGGTGTCATCCAATTCAAGTTCCCCGAACCGCTGCAAGCGCGAGGTGAGAACCGCGGCTTGTCGATATTTGACTGCTTGCTAGTAAACAGGATCGGTCACCATCTCAAGGAAGGCCCCCGCATTTGGATAACGGGCGATGAATACCTGATCCCAGGATTCGTCACTGGGTCCAATGACTGTCGATTCGAAATTGCCACGCCAGACAATCGAGCCGCCTACTCGGGAAAAGATGGGCTCACTGTCAGCCCCATAGTTGGCGTAAGCCTCGGCGCCGGTCATGGGGGTGCTTGCTAGCGGATGACCCTTCTCATAACGCGCTTGATCATAAAATTTGAGCTTGTTGAGCATGAGGATAGGCGTTGTCCTGTCCAGCGCCGTAAACGCATCGAAATTAACTCTGGAGGGGTCGACGTACTGCTCATCGAACATGGTTTTTTGGCTCCGAAGGTATCCACGCGTGGTAACCTTACGCGGTCATGTCGGGCGAGACTAGGTCTCAGCCCGTTTGTTGCAAAACTTGTCGTTAGAGGGACGTGCGTATGCGCGAGTTGGTTAAATCAACGCTAGAACAGCATAGGCAGGTAGTCGAAAAAATGGCTGCGCTTGAAAGCGAAATAGCGTCAGCGGGTGAGTTGTGTGGGAACGCGCTCGCGCAGGGCCAACGAATCTATCTGTGCGGTAACGGTGGTTCTGCGGCTGACGCGCAGCACATTGCGGCTGAACTCATTGGTCGCTTTGTCAACGACCGTCGCGCGCTGCCGGCAATAGCGTTAACAACTGACACATCTGCGTTAACCGCCATTGGTAACGACTACGGCTACGACGAGGTTTTTAGCCGGCAGGTCGAGGGTTTGTGTCGGGAGGGCGACGTATTGATTGCTATCTCCACCTCCGGAAACTCCGACAATGTCCTCAGGGCTGTCGACGCAGCGCATCGCGCAGGTGGCTCTGTCATTGGACTCTCGGGCAAATCGGGTGGTGAACTGAATGCCAAGTGTGACGTGTCACTTGTCGTGCCCTCGGAGGTCACTGCGCGGATTCAGGAGATGCATATCGTGATTGGTCACCTTATTTGTGCGCTCGTCGAAGAATATCTGGGCTTGGGTGCCGACTGATCTATGACAGTCGCCGCTGTTTTTCTTGATCGAGACGGCGTTATCAACGTCGACTCTGGCTATGTAGGCGATTGGAACAACTTTGTATTCTTACCGGGCGTGATTGAAGCCATGCGCACGTTGTGCGAGGCCGGTTATGCCTTGGTTATTTTGACCAACCAATCAGGTATTGGCCGGGGGTTTTATACAGAGGAAGACTTCCACGTCCTAACCGAGCGCATGTGCAACGAGCTCAGCCGATGCGGAGTCTCCATCGCGGGTGTTTATTTTTGCCCTCATCTGCCGGAGGCCACGTTGCCTCAGTATCGGAAAATCTGTGAATGTAGAAAGCCACGACCGGGGCTCATTCATCGGGCGGTGGAAGAGCTTGATATTGATCTGGCACGCAGTGCCCTGGTGGGTGATAAGGATTCCGATATGGAGGCTGCACTGGCGTCAGACATCCCTCACCGCTATCACGTCACCAGTGGTGGGCCTTTTGCAAACTGCACTGCCGTGAACGATTTACCGGCCGCCTGTAGAGCGCTGCTGGCAACGGCTTAGAACTCGTACCCTAGTATTTCGATATCGCGCGCAAAGGCTTCGGTTACTAGCGCCTGCGTTTCTGGTGTGTAGTAGTCGCGGTAGGCGAGACGATCGTCTGCTTTACGACGATGAGGAAGCTCAATTTTCGGAATACCAATTCGCTTGCAGCATTCGTCGAAGTCCTGCTGAAGCGTCTCATAGTGGCCGATGAAGTCGACAATTAGATTGCCTTTGAGGTCGACTAGATAGTCGCTTTGCGGCGTAATGGAAGTGTCGATGTGGTATTGCCAAGGTCTTGAGGGATCAAGCTTTCGGCGCAAAAACTCTTCGAATGTCTCATTGGACTTCAGCAGCTGGGGGCGCTCTCGCCGCATATGGTGATAAGAGCTGACCTGTAGGTCCCAGGGGTTCCGAACAAATGCAAACTTGAACAGTGACTCATAGAAGTCACGTGGCAGCATTTCTTTAGCTGCAATTGCCTTAGCGTGTCGGGGTAGTTTGATGCCAACCTCATGATTTACCAGCCCGCTAAGCTTGCTGGCGATCCAGATGGGCGCGTAGTAGGGGTCGCGCCATCGATGCTTTTGTAGTGCAGCACGAACACTGGTGCCGCCCGTCTTCGCGATGTGTACGAAAAGGAACTTTTTTTGATGAGATAACAGCATGACGCGATGAAACACTCTCGCTATGGCAGGCGCAAGTTAAATTGTTGATTTTTCGCTATTTTACAACGCTCAGCTGGAGTTCAATAGGTGATTTAGTTACTCTGCGAGAACTTTGGGGAGCCCGACATTCGGGATAAAGACCGTAATCAGAGTCACTGAATGCCACAGCAAAACCTTATTCCTGCACCCCTTATGTGGGTGTTCCTGTTTTTCTCACTTGCCGTCAGTGTGGCCACCCGCCAACTGATCTGGTTGATGGTGGTTGTCGGCCTGCTGGCATTGATTACCAACCGCGAGGCGATTCTCTCCACACCGGGTATGAAGAAAGCGGCAATTTTGTTTGCGTCTATTGCGCTACCAGGCCTCATCAGTCTTTTGTTCTCGGTCAATCTCGACAGGGGAATTTCGGCTGTTTTTCGATTTGCGGCCTATGCATTAGCAGCCTGGGTCGTATTGAGTGTGAAGATCGAAGAAGGCGACGCGAAGCGAATCATGTCGTTCCTGGGTATTTTGCTAGTAGCGTGGGCCGTCGATGGTTTTGTGCAGCTACTGACCGGTGTTAGCCTTCTGGGTGACCCGTTGGTAGAGCTGGGTGAAGAGGGCGCGATTGTAACGGGCTCTCTGCAGTTAGGTTACGGTGCAACGCTAGCCATTCTATCTCCATTTTTCCTGGAAGCGCTCCGGCGTGCCGGTGGCATGGGCGTTGGTATTCTTTCGCTTCCTGTTTACGCAGCAATCGTAATGAGTGGGCATCAGTCGTCTGCTGTATTGGCTCTGATTGGTCTCGCTGGATGGACAATGCTAGCGCTGCGTAACAAGGAAGTCGGAGCAAAGCGTCAAGTCACTGGCTTTGTCATTTCAGCCATTATTGGACTGCTGCTCGGCGTTTATCTTTCAGTCGTTACGGGTCAGGTGAGCACGCTTGCAGAGGCGCCAGTACGGTATCAGTCATTCCTTTATCGGTCCCAATTATGGGAGCTGTCTTGGCTGGCATTTAAGGATCACTGGCTTACCGGCGTGGGTATGCGAGGTTTTGGCACGTACGCGCTGGCAAGCGACGCCAGCACCATCCCGGGTCTCGCCGAGACGTGGCACTCACACCTAACCATACTCGAAGTGATTTCAGAGACGGGGTTGGTTGGGCTGATTGGTTACGGCTTACTTTTGCGGTGGCTGTGGGGCTATGTTCAGGACGAGCGAATGCATGTCGCTGTGGCTGGTTTGACGGCCTTGCTTGCGGTATTTCCGTTGGGAACAGCTGTTGGGATGTATTCCTACATTGGCGGTAATCTCATATTTCTTACCTTTAGCTTGCTGATTGCGTTGGACAGGGATTGCCCGCAAGTCACCGAGACCTCAACACCTTAATCAGCGTTCAAAACGATGAGTGCTACTGAGCCCAAGCGTGTTTTGATCATTCGGTTGAGTGCGATTGGCGACGTGGTCTTCGCATCACCTTTGGCTGCCGCGTGTAAAAAGCGATATCCGGAAGCCGAGATTGATTGGCTAGCAGAGGGCGTGGTTCGTCCCTTGCTGACCGAACTACCCGGCTTGAACAAGGTTATTTTATGGCCACGCCAAGAGTGGCAAGACCTCTGGCGCGAAAAGCGTTTTTTCGCCTTGTTTAGCACTGTGGCGGCGTTTAGACGAAAGCTTCGTGCTCGTAACTATGATCTAGTGATCGATGCTCAGGGGCTCGTTAAAAGTGCTTTCCTCGCTTGGTTAACCGGTAGTCGCCAACGTATAGGTTTCAAGTCGAAGGAACCCAATGGCATCTTCCTTACGGATCGTTACGAAAAGAGCATTACGTCACGCATCAGTTCCGAGTACCTCGCGTTGGCCGATACTTTGGGTTGGGATACCTCTAGCTTTAAGATGGTACTTGGGCTATCGGCGTCGGATGATGCGCGAGCGACAGATGTGGCACCTGAGGCGCCGTATGTCGTTGTTGCACCGTTCACGACCCGACCGCAAAAGCATTGGACCCACGCGCATTGGCGAACGCTCATTGACCGCCTTGCAGATGCGGGGCACCAGGTGGCGTGCTTGGGCGGACCCGGTGACCGGGAGGAAGCGGTTGGTTTGCTTGACGGACTACCGGTACTTAACTGGGTAGGCAGCTATCCGTTGGGTGTGAGCGCTGGACTTGTAAAACAGGCTGCCGGAGTCATCGGTGTAGACACTGGGCTCACGCACATGGGCATTGCTGCAGGCATTCCGACCGTCGCGCTGTTTGGCTCCACCTGTCCCTATCTTGAGACGGGTCGCGATAATGTCAGGGTGATTTATCATGGGCTCGAGTGTGCACCCTGTAAGCGAAGTCCTACATGCGCGGGGCGATTTGATTGTATGGTGGGTATCACGGCCGATGAGGCCCTGAGCGCCTTTAACGAACTGGTCTAGAAGCATTTAGGCGCGAGATCAGGACAACCGAGAGAGTCATATAGGATGACGAAGCTTCCTAAATTCAGTGATGCCAAAGTACTGGTCATCGGTGATGTCATGCTCGACCGTTTTTGGCACGGTGCGGCGACGCGCATCAGCCCTGAGGCGCCAGTGCCCGTTGTCAAGGTGGCGGGCATTGATGACAAGCCAGGTGGGGCTGGGAATGTGGCAGTTAACCTTGCAGCGTTGGGTGTGGAAACGACGCTCTCAGGTCTTGTCGGTGACGACGAGCACGCGAAGCAACTTCGCTCAGCTGTTGAGGCAAAGGGCGTCCGATGGTCAGTGATGCCTTGCCCGGCAGATACGATCGTCAAGCTACGTGTGCTTAGCCGGAATCAGCAGCTTATTCGCATGGACTTTGAGGGACCACTCGACGATTACGCGGACGAATCGTTTTTGCAGTATGCGAGTAATCTAATCGCCGAACACGATGTGGTGCTACTGAGCGATTACGCGAAAGGTACGCTGACCAATATCGAGGCGCTTATCAGCGCATGTCGCGCCCTAAATACGCCAGTTTTGGTCGATCCGAAGGGTGCGGATTTCTCCCGGTATGCCGGTGCAACACTCATCACACCGAACCTACCTGAATTTGAAGCGGTCGTTGGTGCCTGTCATCAGGACAATGGGGTTATTAGCGTTAGAGCGCGTGATCTTTGCGATCAGCACGGCTTTGATGCGGTGTTGGTTACTCGCAGTGAGCGCGGTATGACATTGCAGTCTAAGGAAGGTGAGCCTCTACATTTGCCAGCATTAGCGCGAGAGGTATTCGATGTGACGGGAGCGGGTGATACGGTTATTTCGGCCATGGCAGCTGGTCTTGCCAGTCAGGATAGCCTTGAGAACTCGACTCGCTTAGCCAACGTTGCTGCAGGGTTGGTTGTAGGCAAGGTAGGCACTGCAACGGTAACTCGCGAGGAGCTTGAGGGTGCCTTGCTGCAATCTGACGACGATATCGATAAAGAACTGCCTGCTCTCGGTGTCGTGACAGAGCAAGAAGCGCTGGCGGCTGTGGTGAGACTCAAGGCGGAAGGGCAACGTGTCGTGATGACAAACGGGTGTTTTGATTTATTGCACCCGGGGCATGTCACCTACTTGAGCCAGGCTGCAGCGCTCGCAGATGTGTTGATTGTGGCTGTTAATGATGATGCCTCGGTGACAGGTTTAAAGGGTCCTGACAGGCCTATTAACGGCATCGACTCTCGTATGTCGGTGCTTGCCGGATTAAGGTCAGTAAGTTACGTCATACCGTTTTCCGAAGACACGCCGGCGCGCTTGATCGAGGCGATTTCACCTGACGTCTTAGTCAAGGGTGGGGATTACGCCATTAGTGAGATAGCGGGACACGAGCACGTGCTGGAAAGCGGTGGCGAAGTGATCATCCTCGAGTTTGTCGAGGGTTTCTCCACCACCGCTACGATTAAACGCATCAGCACTGATAGCTAGTGCTGCGCGTTAACGATTAATGTGCTTTACCGATTAATATAAGCGCGCCCCATGCCAGCGTCTTCAGGCAGGTAACGTTCTAGCAACTTGCTTTGGCGACTCTCCATAGAGGTGAGTTCGCCTTCGATGACGACTGCAGTCGCGTAGCTCGTTACCTCCAATGGATCCCCGCTCCAGACGACGAGATCGACAGAATTGCCCACAGCCAAGGCGCGACTTCTGCTGTCGAAAACTTCGGCTGGGGTAGTGGTCATTGCCTGCAGCGATAGATCGTAATCCATGCTATAGGCGACAGCAGTGCCTGCTCCTTTGACAAAGTAGAGGCTCGCCGCCTCAAGTCTTTCACCAGTCCCGGTCAGGACCGTAGTGTTTTTAATGAGCGTTGGCGCGTGGCTTGGCGCTTTGTAGGTGGATGGGAACGGTGTGTCTGCAGTGCTAACAGACGCAGCAAAGGAGGCCGAAATGAAGGTGCCTTCAATGAGCCCGACTTGGTGCAAATGCTTCATAGAATTCACTTAAGGTTTTTGGCCGCCCGACAATAGATCCTCCACGCGAATTTGCCAACTACCAAAGGCGGTATGACAGGTGGCAATGTCGGGTTAGAGTGGAGGCTCGTGGAATAGCAAGTACGGAGATGTCGATATGCGACGGTTTGTTGATTTATCAATATTCTTGGAGAACGGCGTGATTAGCGATCCACCTCCAATGCGTCCCAAGATCGACTATATCCGGCACGACACCGGTGCGGAACAAATGGCCGATTTTTTTGAAGGGCTTGATAAGAGCGAACTGCCCGATAGCGAAGGCTGGGCGATTGAAATGGTTCAGCTGTGCACGCACAACGGTACCCACTTGGACGCCCCTTACCACTACCACAGCACGATGAACGACAAGCTTGGCGGTGCTGAGCGGGCAATCACCATTGATGAGGTGCCACTTGAATGGTGTTTTCAGCCAGGAATAAAGCTGGATTTTCGGGATAAGCCCGACGGCTACGTTGTTACCGCGCAGGCCGTAGAGGATGAGTTAGCGCGCATTGGTGTGACGCTAGAGCCGCTGAATATCGTTCTGGTCAATACCTCAGCCGGCAAGCGCTATGGTAGCGAGGATTATGTCAACGCAGGCGCTGGCATGGGTTACGAGGCAACGATGTACCTGTTAGAGCGTGGCATTCGGGTCACCGGAACAGATGCCTGGAGTTGGGATGCACCGTTTTCCTACACCGCCGAGCGCTACGCGGCCGACAAAGACGCCAGCATTATTTGGGAAGGGCACAAGGCCGGCCGCGATATTGGCTATTGTCATTTAGAGAAGATGCATAACCTCGAAGCGCTACCGGATTTTGGCTTTACGGTGAGCTGTTTCCCGCACAAGGTTCGAGGCGGCTCCGCCGGTTGGACCCGCGCGGTTGCCATTATCGACGAGGACTAGCTCGCTTTTTTGATGACCTGGTAGGCATCAAGTGCCCCTTGTCGCGCTGTTTTGTGATCAACAATAGGCATTGGATAGTTAGTACCCAATTTAACGCCTGCGCTGGCGAGCGTTAGCGCGGGCGCTTCCCAGGGCGCGTGGATAAATTTCTTGGGTAGCTCTGCGAGTTCAGGGCACCACCGACGTACGTAAGCTCCCTCGGGATCAAACTTCTGTCCCTGCGCAATGGGGTTAAAAATCCGGAAGTAGGGCGCGGCATCCGCTCCTGAGCCGGCCACCCATTGCCAGCTGCAGGCGTTGGACGCGATGTCAGCGTCTAAAAGGCAGTCCCAGAACCATCGCTCACCTTCTACCCAGTGAACCAAGAGATGCTTAGTTAAAAATGAGGCGACAATCATTCGGACCCGGTTGTGCATAAAACCTGTATGCCACAGCTCACGCATGCCTGCATCGACAATCGGGTAGCCGGTCTGACCCTTCTGCCACGCTTTGAGTTGAGCTTCGCTGTTGTCCCAAGGAAAGGCCGCGAACTGGTCCTTAAATGGCGTGGTGGGCATCTCATCGAAGAGATCAATGAGTTGATAACAGAACTCGCGCCAGCCGATCTCAGCTAAAAATTTATCAATGGCCGGGCTCCATTGGGGCGCTGATAGCTTTCGCTGTTGTGCCGCTGCCCAGACCTGACGGGGCGATATCTCTCCAAACTTAAGGTGTGGCGATAGCCTGGAGGTAGAACGTTTTGCAGGAAGATCACGGCCTTCTGAATAGTGGGCTACCGGTGCTTCAAGGAATGTATCTAAAGCTTCTTTAGCGCCATCCTCGCCCGGTGTCCAAAGAACCGACCATCCGTCTGCCCAGTCAGGTATAAGGTCTTGCGCGCTGGGTTGAAGTTGCCAGTCGATCAGGACGTCCGTTGGGCTGGCAGTCTTCGCCCATGTGACGTCAGGCAGTGATATCGGCATCGCCACGGTTAATTTGTTAGCTGCACGCCAGAATGGGGTGAACACTTTGAAGGATGTACCCGAGCCCGTCAGAACCGAGCCGGGCTCATGCAGTAGCGTTCCGGGATAACGCTTTACCTCTACATTTTTCTTGGTAAATTCCGCGTTAATGGACGCCTCCAGCTTAGCCGACCACGGTTGATACTGGCGAGAAAAATAGATGGCGTCAGCCTGTGAAGAGGCTTGAAGCTCAATTAGCGTCTGTATCGTGTTCCCTCGTCGCAAAAGGAGTTGGCCGCCGAGCGATTCGATGGAGGCCGATAGTGAGGCCAAGCTCTCGTGCAGCCACCACTGACTCGCGCCACCAAAACCCCATTCGCCCGCCACCTGCTCGTCATAAATAAAAACGGGCAAGACATCACCGCGCTGTGTTGCAGCAGTGAGAGCAGGGTGGTCATGGATTCTCAGATCTTGTCTGAATAGTAAGATAGTGGTGCTCACGCGGATTTGCTCTCTTGAGAAGGAATAATTTGATCGACGGCGGCTACCAGACGGCTCATCGCCGACTGCTCGACTTTAAGGGTTGCCAAATCATCAGCACGGGTTTCACCCTCATTGACGATGACAATGGGTATGCGCAGCTTTTCGGCCATACGACAAAAACGGAAGCCCGAATAGACTTGTAAAGAGCTTCCTACCACGAGAAGCCCACCAGCACTGGCTAGTGATTCAGCACAGGCTTCACCCCGCGACCTCGGAACGGTGCCACCAAAAAAGACAACGTCAGGCATAACGGCGCCTCCGCAATGCTTGCACTGGGGAATAGTTGTTCTCTCCACGTAGGCATCGGGCACATCGGCATCGCCATCAGGCCTCGCAATGTGCTGGTAATCGGTAACAAAGGGGTTGGCTTTCAAGAGACGAGTTTGGAAGCTCTTTCGTGACTCTTGCTGCCCGCAATTCAAGCAAATGACCTGATCGAGTCGGCCATGAAGATCGACGACGCGTTGCGACCCTGCTTTTTGGTGCAATCGGTCAACGTTCTGCGTGATTAACAGATCGATCTTGCCAGCGCGTTCCAGTTCAGCGAGTGCGTAGTGCGTTGCGTTGGGACGTGCACTATCGACACCAACCCAACCGACCATTGAACGCGCCCAATACCGTTTCCGTTTGGCTTCAGACTCGACAAATTCTTTGTGCTGAATGGGGTCAACGCGAAGCCATCGCCCTGTGCGATCGCGGTAGGTGGGAATGCCCGAGTTGGCGCTGACGCCCGCACCGGTCAATACCGTCCATCGCTCGATGCGATGCAACCACGTGGACAAAGATTCAACCGTTTGATGCATTGGACGTATACGTTAGCTACTGTATTTTGGTTGGCATTAAAAGCCTAAGGATAAGTCGACGATGAAGGTATTTGTTACAGGCGGAACGGGCCTAATTGGACGCGCTTTGGTCAAGCGCCTACTAGCGGATGCACATCACATCACTATCCTAACAAGGCAGTCTCTCGACAGCTCAGAAGCTGTCACCTACATCAATTCGATTGACGACTTACACACGCGCCAAGACATCGTCATCAACCTAGCTGGAGCGGGCTTAGCGGACCATCGGTGGTCGCCAGCCTACAAAAAAGAGATACGCGCGAGCCGAATTGACCTAACCCAAGCATTGGTATCGCATCTGAGAGACATTGGTATGCCGAATCTGCTGATCAGTGGCAGTGCGATTGGCATCTACGGTGAAAGCAAAGAACGTCAGTTCAGCGAAACCGACGAAGTGGGTAGCGGTTTTTCGGCAGAGGTCTGTCGTGATTGGGAAGCCAGTGTCAGCGACATTGGAAGCGAGGGCACGCGCTGCGTCCTGCTTCGCACCGGTGTAGTGTTAGACAAAGCCCTCGGTGCATACCCTCAAATGACTCAATCGTTCCGATTTGGTCTGGCTTCGTGGATGGGGCAGGGCGATCACTGGCTTAGCTGGATTCACTTGGCGGACATGGTGGGCGCCATTAGGCATTGCATTCAAAATGAGGCGGTATCAGGACCTGTCAATATGACAGCGCCAAACCCGGTGACGCATCGAACATTTTCGGATGAGGTTCGCAGTGTCACAACCACGGTGATGGGCATGGGAATGCCCGAATGGGTAATGCGGCTTATGGTGGGGGAGATGGCAGATGAACTGCTTTTGACAGGACAGCGGGTAATGCCAACCAAACTACTGTCTGCGGGTTACGAGTTTCGCTTTGGCGAATTGAAGGCTGCCATTGCCGAGCTCGAGGCGCGATAGCAGCGATGCCTATCAATAATTACCGCTTTGTCGGTAATCATCGAACGCGTGTTGCACATCGATTTGGCCCTTGAGCTTCTTGAGCGCTGTGCGCTCTAGCTGACGTATCCACTCACGACTCACACCGAGCTTGTCGGCGATTTCGGCCCGGCTTAGGGGCGGTCCGTTTTGCAAACCCCAACGGGCCAAGACAACTTGTCGCTCATTGGCTTCAAGTCGGCCGATGGCATTCTCAAGAAAGTTGCCAAGCGAGGCCTGTTCAGCGTCATCGCCTGCTTCACCAAAGGTTTCACCGACAAGTCCGTCAACCAAGGTCTCGTCATCCTCATCAAACTTCGGTGCGTCTAGCGATACAGTAAGATTTCGTAGCTGCAATAATTCTCGTGCCTTGTCGGGATCAATGCCCGCACTAGCAGCAATGGTTTCAGCATCTGCCTCTTGTCCGGTCCTCGCTTGCTCGGCGTAACGCTCTTTGTACAGGCGGCCAATTTGCTCTTGGACGTGAGTAGGGAAGCGAATGAGCGTTCCGGCATCGCCCACATAACGCCTGACAGCCTGCGTTATCCAGTTGAAGCAGTAAGTGCTGAAACGGAAACCTTTCTCGTAGTCGAACTTCTCGGCTGCACGGATCAGTCCAAGCGTGCCTTCTTGAACAAGATCGAGGTAACCCACCCCCCGGCCTTTATAGCGAGACGCAATGGAATAGACGAGACGAAGGTTGTGCATGACCAGTCGATCTCGAGCCTCGGTATACGTCCGCAATTGCTTCTTGATTGCGGACAGTAAGGTGTGGTCCAGCGCAAACGACGGTACCGGCGTCTGCCAATGCCGTTGCCAGTGTCCAATGGCGTCCGCGACCGTATCTGCAAACTGACCACCCGATCGTCGCAATATTGCGACGGCAATTCCAATGGTTAGACTCGCTGGTAGCTCTAGCGATTCAACGTGCTTAAGTCGCGCAGCGCTCGTCTTCAGCTCTGATAGCTTCGTGGCGACGTTTCGTGACTGAACGGCGTGCGATCCATCACTGAACAGCGCGGCCAACTCGCGGCGTAAGACAAAGTGTAGGTCACGATTTGGGAAGCGTTGAATCTGTGGAGGGTTGTCAAGACACTCGTAACAAAACTGAGCTAAATACTGACTCAGTTCTTCGTTCTCAGAGATAAGAGCGTAGATTTCCCTGACAGCACTCCATTTCGTGCTATCTATCGACTGCTCTTGCTCGGCGGTTAGCAGGTCGTAACGACGTGCTTCCGCAAACATCAATTCGATGTCTTTCTCGTCTGTGTTGTCGATCATCTGAGCTACCCCCTCTTCTCTGATGTATCTATACGACTCATCGGAAAGGCAGCCCAGAAAAAACTGGACAATGTCCAGCTGTTATATGAACAAGTCCTGGACAGAAACAGAAACGACTGATCTAGACCCGGAAATCACCCGTAAATCACGACAATTAATGAACAAAACCCGAGGTAAAACATGAACGCACCAGCCAAGACCGCAAGCCTCCTCGAACCAAGACCGCTGTATGGCATTGGAACCGTTGCACGACTGACGGGACTAAAGCCTGACACCCTTCGCGTATGGGAGCGTCGGTATGGATTGGGTGCCAGCTACAAGTCGGCGTCTGGACGCCGGCTCTTTACCCAGTCAGATCTGGAACATCTGCAACTCATCACTGCTCTAGTTGAAGACGGTGTGCGTATCGGTGAGATAGCGTCTTCTGATCGTAAAACGCTTGAGTTGCTGGTCAGTAACCGCGGCAGCCGCATGGCCAAGGCCATCCCCGCTGCAAAATCACGGATCGTGTTCGTCGGTGCTGAGCTGTGTCAGTGGTTAGACGGACATCAGGGCTGCTTGTCCAGTATCAACGCATTTTTGTTGCGGATGCCACTCGCAGATGCTGTTGACGCCTTGGACGTCAACGAACAGGCCGATATGTTGGTCGTTCATTGCCCGTCCGTGTCGATGACCAATATTAATGCCATGGACACTCTCGCAAATCGACTAGGTGCGAAACGTACGTTGGTGCTTTATCAACTGTGTAACAGCCGTTGGATTGAAGAGATCGAACGTCGTGGCATGACGGCACTTGAGTATCCGCCCGAGTCAGCACGCCTTGCGTTTGAACTTGGTCGTATAGCTATTGACCATGAGGCGAAACAGGGTGAGATAAACCTTGGCGAGCTGATTCAAGCGAAGCCCCGAATGTACGACGACAGTACGCTCAATGCTGCAGCGAAGCTCAAGAGTCTGCTCGATTGTGAGTGTCCAAAGCACATTTCAGATCTGATCAAAACGCTCAGCGAGTTCGAAAATTACTCGACTGCCTGTAGCGTTGAGAATTGGCACGAAGCAGCAGTGCACTCCTGCATCTACGCCTATACGGCGCAAGCCCGTTATCTTATGGAGAAGGCGCTTCAGGCCGCTCTGGAAGGTAGAGGCGAGGAACTCACTAAGATCATGCGAAGCCCCAACTAGTTCGGGGCTTTTAAGCTATTGATCTGGCGAGAATCGTTACGATAATTGCGGGGCACACAAATCTGACGTACCAAGGCCACCAGCGCATAAAGAATGTGTTGGAGGTAGATCCTTCGTTTTTGGTGAGTTCTTTTAATAGCACATCCCGTCGCCACACCCATCCTGCATAAACGCACAGCGCCAAACCGAGGAGCGGCTGAGAGTAGCGTGTACTAACCGTAATCACCAGCCCGAACAGCGTATCGAAGTTCATGACGATAGCAGCGCTCATCGCTGTAATGATGGCTGTGGCGATGAAGGCGGCTCTCAGGCGTCCCCACTGGAAACGCTCAGCCAAGAACGATACGGGCACCTCCAACATGGAAATAGACGAGGTCAGAGCCGCAATACTCATGAGTCCGAAGAAGGCCAGGGCAAGTACTGTTCCGGTTTCATTCATGGAGTCGAAGAGGGCGGGAAGCACCACAAAGATGAGCGTGTCCTCAGACAAGAGTCCACCGGCTTCATTGAAGATCATGACGCCACGTTCAGCTGCCACATACATTGCCGGCAGAATGAGGAAGCCCGCTAAAACGGCAGTGCCGACATCCACCAAGGCTACTTGCACCCCAAGGCTAGGGAGATGCTCTTCATCTGAGACGTAAGAGCCGTAGATTAGCATGGTGCCGACGCCCAACGAGAGTGAGAAGAATGCCGCTCCCATGGCGTTAAACACCAACTCGGTGGACCACAGCTTAGAGAGGTCAGGTACGAGGTAGACAGCGAGACCTTTGCCGGCACCTTCAAGCGTCATGACATAAAGCGACAGCAAAATAAGGGTCACGATCAGCGCCGGCATTAGGCGTTTTGACCAACGCTCGATCCCTTTTTTGACACCACCGGCAACCACGGCCATGGTCAGTGTCATGAAGATGAGCATCAACATAAGGTTCCGCGACAGACCGAACTCGGAGAGCCATGTCGCGGTCTCGCTCGCACCCAGCGCATCAAGTGGGTAGGCAGCGCCAAATCCGATCATCCAGCCCGACACAATGGCGTAAAAGCTAAGGATCAGACTTGCAGTGAAGATGCCAACAATACCGACCAGCGTACCAATGCCCCGCTGCGTTCCGTTACGCGAGACCTTTGCCAGCGCGGCGATCATGTTGCCGTGAGCGTGCCGCCCTAAGGTGAGTTCAGCCATTAAAACGGGGTAGGCCAGAAGAAAGGCGAGCAGAAGATAAACTACGACGAATGCGGCGCCGCCGTTACTGGCTGCCTGAGTGGGGAAGCCCCAGATGTTGCCCAAGCCAACAGCTGATCCAGCCGCTGCCATGATGAAACCAAACCGTGAACCAAACTCGCCGCGTTGCGATGCCACTGCCGCTGCCCCTTGTTTATTCGTTGTTTTGCAAAACTGTACTGTAACACCCTCAAACGGGGTCGCGTATGCGTTGTGACGTGATATGATCGCGCGCGCTCCCTCACCCCGGGTGGTGAAATTGGTAGACACAGGGGACTTAAAATCCCCCGCTCATTGCGAGCGTGCCGGTTCAAGTCCGGCCCCGGGGACCATACAAGTTGTTGTTTTTAATAAAATTAATTTTAAAAATCGTCGTCCTTAGACGTTTCGAGCTTCTGGTATTTATTTGCTACTGACACTCTGCTGACACTTGTGATACGGTACATAGTGAAGTGGCCCCGCGTTGCGTCAACAACCGGAGCCGTGGCAAACACGCTTGAGGAGTGTTCGCATGGGTGAGTCTACCAGCCGGATGGTTCGCACATCAGTCCCCGGTATCTATAAGCTTCCTAGTGGTTTATTCCTAGTTCGTATCCGAATTAAGGCCGGAGCCATAAGTCAGTCCTTCCACAGTATGTCCGGAGCTAAGCAATGGCAGCGGGCAACACTTCTTGGCCTCGAGGAAAAGACCCTCACCATCAGAGCCGGAAAACTGTTGAACCAATCTGAAGCGTCGAGAATTGATAGAAACGTCATCAGCATAAGTGATGCGATTGAACGTTTCACTCGATCCGGAGATTGCAAAGTGAAGCCTAGTATTCTTAGGTTTATCCAGCAGGGGCTGGGGCATCTACCGGTAGACGAGGTCAGCAAGTCTGTGATCGTCGGGTTCTTAGATACTTACTGCGAGGGCAAGGCCCCAAGTACCCGAAACCGATATTTGAGTGCTGTCAGTTCGGTACTTAAATTTTGTACGCAGCGCGATTGGATAGATTCAAATCCCGCAAGTCTCATAAAGAAATTCTCTGAAGCCGGTAATGAACGTGACCGGGTGGTAACGATTGAAGAGGAGCGGGCGCTAATTGAAGCCTGCGATGCGATTGATGAGACGTTGGGACATATCTTTAGCATGCTTATGGCGACAGGTGCGAGGATTAGTGAGATCACGGGACTTCGGTGGCGTGATGTTGACTTAGCTAACAGAACCATTCGCCTCAGCTCCACGTCCACAAAGAATAAGCAAGCCAGAACGCTTTTCATTGCTGGCCGGGCGTGGGATCGCCTAGACGCACATGCTCGTGTTAGGCCCATAAATAGCGACTCGTTCGTATTTTCATACCACACAGGAGCTGAATATCCCGCAACTAGGGCATTTAGGAGGGTTGCAGACGAGATCGGCTACACCTGGTTTATTCCGCACCTGACGCGTCATACCTGGGCGTCTCGAGTCGCCACTATTCCTGGGATGACGGTGCAGCGTCTTTGCCAGTTAGCAGGCTGGTCGTCATGGCAAATGGCGCAACGTTATGCGCACGCAATGCAGACTGATAATCATGATGTGATGGCGCAACTGGCTGAGAATTTCTCGTGACCACAAAAAGGATCGCTCAGCGCGATTTTATTGCACTTGAGAAGGATTTAGCTCTCGTATATTCCAATGACCCAGAGAGTATTAAAATCGCTGAGAGGGCTATTGAGCGCCTTCTCAGTGAGGCTAAACGAGGGATATGCGTAATAGCTGATCGGGGAACCACGTTTGCTCAGGTGCTCGAAATACTGCTTTTACTCGACCCAGATCCGATTCTGCTCTCTAGTCTTGGTCGTCATGAGAAACTCGATTATTCATGGCAGTGGACAGGATCCTTAATCGCGTTTGAAGGCGAGCTCGATGTTTTTCTTGAGTTGTATAGCGCCGTGACCCACCTCAGGGTGGTTGAGGACAGCGAGTCTCGAAGGCGCCATGGAGCCAAAGGTGGTGCAATTCAAAGAAACTCAGATGTGAAAGAGGACATTGTTAGATGGTGGAACGAGAAAGGACGCAAGGTCCGGACCAGTAAAAGTGGAGCGATCGAATGGTTAATTGGCAACTGGACGGCGTTTTGTAGCGAGAATGCAATCTCTTCTGATACACCGGCACCACACAAGAAAACGATCTACAAATATCTACAAGGTCTCCAGCACAAGTCGGATAAAAACAGTCGCGCCAAGCCCGCTTCCTGAGACAGGCGACATATATCTTTACCTCCGTTGAGACAAGTAATGGAGGTTCCATGCAGTACGGATATCACTCAAGCGAACTTATACCCGTCGCACAGGCCGCGCAGTCGCTCGGTGCTTCTATGAAGCAAATTAACACTTGGATTAAGGATGGCCGGTTTCCACCGCCCGTGACCGTTGACGGCCGTCCTCTGCATTCGAGTCCAGTGGTTCCCCTAGATGAACTCAATTATGTCGCTGCATTGATGGCTGCAGGGAAGCCTTGGAGCTACATAGAGCGTGAAGTTCAAAGGCTTGTGAATTCTCGTACAAGGCGTCCAGCTAGCACCCAGCCAACCCACTTGATCCAAGAGGGAGACGAGGTATGAACATCCCACAATCGCCTGAAGCTAGGAATATTTTTCGACCGGCACAATTTGAAGCGGCACACCCAAACATATTCGATAGAGAAGGGCGCTTAGATAACTGGCTTCGGTACCGCGAGGTAAATGGACTCATTGCGACGGGTGCCGTGTTCAAGAAGGGAAAGCTGATGTTCATAAACGCTGAGAAATTCGTCTTATGGATGTTGGAAGAAGGCGAGACAGGATCACTTGCACAAACAAAATCGGAGGAGATTAAGGATGGACAGCTATGTCCAACCATCTGCTAGATCAATACTTCAGGCCAGCTTAGTGAGCATTGCCGAGCTTGGTGAGACGACCGCGACACAACGCAAATGGGTGTTAGATGGGCTAATCCCTGAGGGCAAACCTATTTTGCTTGGCGGCCCCCCAGGAGCTGGCAAATCCCTGCTAGCGCAACAAATTTGCATGGCGGCCTCACTCGGAGCGAGGCTTTTTGGTCATGAAACCAACGGCCGACCAACCCTTTATTTGACCTGTGAAGATGACAAAGCTGAATTACAGCGAAGGTCAGCAGACATTGCTAACGCTCTGGGCTACCCGCTATCAGCTTTTACTGACTGCTATACCGTGAGCCTAGAGGGATTTTCACAAACATCGCTTTGCACTCAACAGAAAGAATTCACTGAGTTTTATGACGAACTAGAATGCGCTATCGCGTATTTCCAATTTGGGTTAATCGTCTTGGATGTGGTGTCTGACTTTTGGGCTGGTAACGAGATCATTCGACAAGAGGTTAACCACTTCGTAAAAGGGGTTATTGGCTCGCTGGCTTGTCGCTATGGAACGGCGATCATGTTATTGCACCACCCCTCAGTACAGGGGAGAAACTCAGGGGATGGTCAATCTGGCTCCACTGCTTGGGAAGGATCTGTGAGAAGCAGGCTCTACCTAAGAGAGGACAAGAATGGTGTTCGCGAACTATCGCTTAAGAAAAGCAATTACTCAGAACGTCAATCTATCAACCTGAAATGGAAGGAGGGCGCTCTGGTGGAGACTGACCAAGAACCCTGCGTTCACAATTCCGGCGGCCAGCGCCTGGGAAAGCATGCTACAAACGTACTTGAACTACTGAAGCAAAATGGTGGAGAACTTCTGTACACAGAGATCAGCAAAGAGTTTGGCTCAGGAAGTACGTATGACGCGGTGCAAGCATTGCTTAACAAGGGGCTCGCACGGCGTGACAAACATTTCGTTTTTTTAAATGACTAGCCCTATCGGAAATCCGAAACTCCCTATATGGTTTCCGATGATTCCGATGACTCAGAGGATAGGAAACACATAACGTGTTTCCCATCCCTAGAGATCATCTGAAAACTCAGGTTAGGTTACTTATTAATCAAGGGAATACATCTGACGTACTAATTAACTAACAGCAGTTGGATAGTAGGTTTGATGCCAGTGTCAAGGTCGAGATGTGTTCCCCAAGAAAAAGTGTGTGCCCATGTAGGTGCCCACGCCACCAATCATAAGTCATTGAATTAATGGCTTTTTTATCGTCTTTTCTTCGCTGAAACGTAGGTTTTATGCGGGTCTTGGGGATGTTATCGCGTAAGTTTTTGCTACTTATTGCTCGTATTAAGGAAGGATCAGATTTAATGATCTAGGCTCATCTTACAAATACTGCGACTTGATTTTACGTACGCGCACACCTCAGTAAGTGAAAGAATAGAGTTTTGTTTGAAGGGTCGTAGTTGGTCATCGCTCTGTTGCTATCCCATAAAGCTCTGCAGCTGCGCCTCCTATAGCACCACACAGGCTCTACTTCTTCAGCCCTTCTAATGCCACGTAAAATACTGATTTATATGGTTTTTACCTAAATAATTTAGCTAATTTTTAGGCGTTTATCAGTAGTGGTTATGGTTCCAAAAATAGCGTAAATTACTGATTTTAGTAAACTTTTTTTAATGCAAAGTTAGCTATTTTTTAGAGTTTATACTCAAACGGTGGTGCGGATTAAGACGCTCATAAGTTATAGCTGAAGTTCTCAATGTCACCGGCCTTATCCAAAGAAGCTGTGCAATTTAAAGCATATTCTTCTTCCGGTAGCTTTTCGTCTATGTACGTGCGACGCACGGATACACGAATCTTTGAACTTTCACTAAGCTTTTCAACGAAATCGTCACCTCCAAGACTACCCGTTGACCAACCACTCGGAGTCGAGTTGAGAACCAGAATCATCCAGACGTCCAACAGCTCCGCCCTGATTAGGTCTCTGCAATACGACTTCGCTTCAGCAACAGTTGAAAAGTAGTGGTCATCTACTGGATTTAGGACAATGGTTAATTCGCTATCCTCAAAATCGAAAAGTGCTGACATCCTGACGACGCTGGAATAGTCGCCCCATTTCGTGACTCTGCCTTCTGCTAATCGCTCAACACTCTGAAGTCTCACATGAAGCGTTATGTATTCAATCAACGTGATGTTGGTGTCTAGCATCTTTTTTAACGAGCCGTCAGGCGCTGCAGAGGCAGGTACAGGGATTAGTAGGCTAGATAAGACGACGGTGGTAAAGATGTGGCTTAAGACTTTTTTCACTTTCTCCTCCTGCAACCCTATGTCGCCGCTAGAGCTTCACCTTGCACTGATAATTCGTAAGGCTTGTCCCACCATATTTTCGTGAAGTCTCAGTTTCTTCAATTTTATCTTGGGATTAGCTGAGCGCCTAAAAGCCCCGTAGCTCATCCAAATTCTTTATTGCTCAAAAACATTGAAACCTACGGGCCAGAACAGAGCAATTATGACACGAGGGAATTCGGCTCTCTAATGTATTCGCCAGGTAACTACTGCTATCAGATAAATGCGATAGCCCCCCCCGGGGTTTTGGGGATGTTAAAAAGTTAGTTTTTGGTACTCATTTTTCTGTGCCGCTTTGTTATCTTTTCGACATAATGTGTCGCCTATTTACAAGAGAAACAAAGAAATGAGATTTGTCCACTACGCTGTATCGCTGGTCTGTTTTATCTCTTTGAGTCATGCGATAGCTGAGTCCAAGTCGTCTGTGGGTTCTAGACAAATCCTCGTCGGAAAAGACGTGGGCGTTTTGAGATTAGATCCGCGTCTAGACGGCATAATTTCAAAGAAGGCAGTCGTTACGAAATTGGTGACAGGTTTCGTGTTTGCTGAGGGCCCAGTTTGGAGCACGCAAGACCAAAGTCTTTTATTTACGGATGTAAGAGACAATAAAATATACCAGTGGAAACAAAATCGTTTGACGCTCTTTTTGGACCCCGTTTTTCAAGGCCCCACACCACCCGGCATGCGCAATATCAGCGCAAATGGCCTCACCTTTGACAACCAACAGCGTCTAATAGTTGCCGAGCATGGTAATAGGCAAGTGTCGCGCTTCGACGACGCGAAAACTCGTTTTACTATTGTGGATAACTATCAGGGTCATAGGTTTAACAGCCCAAACGATCTTATCTACGATTCCCAGGGCAATCTTTTTTTTACCGACCCGCCTTACGGTTTGGAAGGGCTGGACAAGTCAACACTAAAAGAGCTGGATTTCAATGGTGTCTACCGTTTGGATCCAGCAGGAAATCTAGATTTGCTATCGTCAGGTCTAAATCGTCCTAACGGGCTGGCCCTGTCCCCTGATGAGGACCTGTTATATGTTGCGAACTCGGACGCGAGGAAGATTTGGATGGCTTACGAATTGTCTGGGTCTTCGGTTAAAAGCGAAAAAATATTTTTTGATGCTGGTTACATAGACGCGCCGGGTGTACCCGATGGAATGAAGGTCGATAATGCTGGGAATATTTTCGCTACCGGCCCCGGGGGCGTCTTAATTATCTCGGCGGAGGGAAAACATTTAGGTACGATTTCGACTGGCGAGATCACGGCGAATGTTGGTTGGGGCGGAGCAATAGCTGAAGACCGTTGCACAAGCAAGACGCTTTATATGACGGCAAGTAGCAGCTTGTACTCTATAGATACTCTTACAGGTGGGTGCAGTCCTGGCGAGTAGCGTTAA
>CACMGJ010000014.1 GCA_902613175.1 Halieaceae bacterium
TGTTCCTTCCGCTCGCACTGGCAAGTGTTGGCCTGCTCTCATCCGTCATTGGCATTTTGATCGTTCGGTCACGCTCGTCTTCTGAGCCTGCGACTGCACTTCGCTATGGCACTTTTGCGGCGCCTATCATCTTCGCAGGTCTCGCGTACATGCTGGTGCAAGAGCTGGGTGTCGACACATCAGTTTGGTTTGCAGTCGTTACAGGTGCTATCGGTGGTGTCGCGATTGGCTTGATCACGGAGTACTACACGGGTGGTAAGCCAGTCAGAACGATAGCCGCTTCCGGTGAAACCGGTCCTGCTACTGTCATGATTACGGGATTGGCCGTTGGTATGCAGTCGGTTGTCCTTCCAGTCTTAGTTCTCGCAGCCATCATCTTTGCGTCGACGCAGCTTGCAGGCCTGTACGGCGTGGGTATTGCGGCGGTCGGTATGCTCGCGACAGTTGGCATCACGATGGCGATCGATGCCTACGGTCCCGTTGCTGATAACGCAGGTGGCATTGCCGAGATGGCGGGCATGGGCGAGGAAACCCGCGCCATTACTGATGGACTTGATGAGGTGGGGAATACCACAGCGGCCATCGGTAAAGGTTTTGCGAGCGGTGCCGCTGCTTTGGCTGCCCTTGCCATTATCGCTGCGTTTGTAGAAACGGTATCGGCTAACAACCCGGGCTTCTCACTGGAGCTGTCGAACCCCACCGTACTGGTCGGTATGTTCATTGGAGGCACCATTCCATTCCTGATCGCTGCGATCACCATGACAGCGGTCGGAGAAGCTGCATTCGACATGATCAATGAGATCCGTCGGCAGTTTAAGGAGATTCCTGGACTCCTCGAGGGTACTGCAGACCCCGACACAGCGCGTTGCGTTGATATTGCAACGACAGCGGCACTTAAGCGCATGGTTTTGCCTGGTGTCATCGCTGTTGCATCGCCCGTCGCGGTAGGCTTCCTACTTGGTGCGGCATCGCTGGGCGGCATGCTCGCAGGTGCACTTCTCGGATGCGTTCTCATGGCATTGATGATGGCTAACGCCGGTGGTGCTTGGGATAACGCTAAAAAGTATGTTGAGAAAGGTAATCTGGGTGGCAAGGGCTCCGACACACACTCTGCGGTTGTGGTAGGCGACACTGTTGGTGACCCCTTCAAGGACACCTCAGGTCCCTCGATGAATATCCTGATCAACGTAATGGCAATCGTAAGCTTGGTGATCGCACCACTACTTTGATCTAGTCTAGATCGACAGAAGTAACCGTGAAGAGGAGCCTAGCTCCTTTTTTTTTGTTCAATCTATATGCTCAATTTTTAAATCAGTCATCAAAGAAGACGCGGGATTAATGTCTCCGTAACAATCAGGTATTACTGTATCATGGGCGTGAAAGCGTGGCGGCCACGCCTCCAGCAAATTTTTAACCCCAGTGCTTAACGAACGCGATGATCGGTTGGCCAATCGATCGTACGTCAGCGTTTGCCTTTGAAAATAAGGCATCGCTGTAGGAGCGCTGCCAGACGTAAGCACAGTATGTATAAAGTTCGAACCTACAATGCTATCTCCTCAAAGGGGCTTGATCGGCTAAGCCGCGATTGCTTTGAAGCCAGTAGCGACATCAATGCACCCAACGCCCTATTGTTGCGAAGCTACAAACTCTCGGATGCCGACATTGGCGACTCTGTATCAGCCATCGCTCGCGCCGGCGCCGGCGTGAATAACATCCCTATCGAGCAATGCACCGAACGCGGTATCGTTGTGTTTAATACTCCCGGTGCGAACGCTAATGCAGTCAAGGAGCTCGTAGCGGCAGGGATGCTTCTCGCCTCACGCGATATCGTGGGCGGCATGCGTTTCATCAACGAACTCGATCCATCGTTGTCCGCAGAAGACATGGGCCCCGTGCTGGAGGCTCACAAAAAGCAATTTGCAGGTTCTGAACTGCAGGGGAAAACGCTGGGCGTCCTTGGTCTTGGGGCAATCGGAAGCTTAATTGCGCGCCTAGGACTCGACCTGGGGATGGAAGTTGTTGGCTACGATCCTGCAATCTCTGTCGAGGCAGCCTGGCGCTTGCCGAGCTCAGTCAAAAAAATGGATAACATGCAGTCGCTGTTTGCGCGGTCAAACTATGTATCTCTGCATATTCCGGTGCTGGACAGCACTCGCGGCCTCATTAATGCAGATACCTTGTCTTATTTCAAAAAAGACGCCTGCCTACTCAACTTTGCCCGCGACCAGATCGTAAATACCGATGCGGTCGTCGCCGCGCTGGATAAGGATCAATTGCGCGCTTACGTCACCGACTTCCCGCATCCGGCGCTGCGAAATCGGTCAGATACCATCCTCATGCCACATATCGGGGCAAGCACCGCTGAAGCTGAAGAAAACTGTGCCGTGATGGCAGCTGATCAGATCAAGGCGTTCCTCGATCACGGCAATATCAAAAACTCGGTAAACTTTCCTGCCATCGAGTTAGAGCGCACGACCGATTCACGACTCACTGTGACCAACCGCAACGCTCCTGGCACCTTGAGTCATATCCTCAACGTATTGGGTGATGCCAACCTGAACGTCGCTGACCTTCTCAACAAGAGTCGTGGCGACATCGCATACAACCTGATTGACCTGAACTCCGCGCCCACCCCCGACGTGCTTGATAAGGTAAGCGCTGTGGATGGTGTTATTAACGTGCGTTATTTAGGAAAGCCCTGCTCGATCTAAAGTCATTGGCGCTCTGGGGACAAGAGCACGGCAATGGTCGTGCTCAATAATCCTATTTTTTGTATTACACCTAGGTTCTTGATGTTTCCTCAACACAGTTTGCGTTACATTCTGAGCGCGCGTTATAGGCTTTGACCTTCGCAATCTAGATAATCACTGTGGTTTGGAGAAAAAACATCATGCCCCACACTCAACTCAAATCGTTGACGGTCGCACTGCCGCTGTCCAGTTCGCTTTTCATCGCCTTGGCAAGCGCGGCGCCTATTGTGCAGCCTGGCGCCCCGGGCGATAGCGGTCGCATCTTATCTGCCGAAGAAGCGGTCCAAATTACCGACACCAGTTATTCGCCCGCGGATGCGAGCTTCATGCGAATGATGATTCCGCACCACCAGCAGGCATTGGAAATGGCTGATCTTGTGGAAGGTCGAACTAACCGGCCTGAACTTGTCGAGATCGCAGGGCGTATCAAAGCGTCTCAGAGCGATGAGATTGAGTTTATGGAGGGATGGCTGAACGACCGGGGTGAGTCTGCGATGGCGCATGCGCTTCACATGCTCAGCGCGCATCACAAAATGGAAATGGGTATGGCCACCGATCAGCAAATGGCTGCATTGGGGGATTCCGAATCAGTAGGCTTCGACCGCCAGTTTCTGCAGCTGATGATTCGTCACCATGAGGGCGCGGTGGACATGGTCAAGGACCTACTCGACAAGCCCGGTTCTGCCTACGACCCACTACTTTATGAGTTTGTCGGTGATTTAAAAAATGACCAGATGGTCGAGATAGAACGCATGAACGCCCTGCTGGTCACACTGTCAGATGACCCTCGCGCCAACCTCAGGCCTGGCCTTACAGATGCCGGTATCGCGATCAAAAATATGACCTTAGTGGCGTCGCTGTCCAAGCCCGCAGGCTTTGTCGATCCCAATAATCCGGGAGAAATGGCCAAGGGTCCTGCAAACAAAGAAGGTGAAGAATCTGAGGATGCGAAAGATAAAAAAGCATCTCCCATTGAGGGCGGGTCTCGCAAGCGCTCTCCACTGCTGAGCTTTTCGAATACGGATATGGCGTTCTCCGGTAATACGCTCGTTGCCGGGAGTTACCACGGCTTCAACGTCTACGACTTGCAAGAAGACGGCATTCCCGAACTATTGAGCTCTGTCGTCTGTCCAGGTGGACAGGGTGACGTCAGCATTGTTGGCGATCTATTGATCATGTCAGCACAGGAAACCCGCGGGCGCCTTGACTGCGGTCTACAGGGCATCTCAGAGGATGTCAGCGATGAGCGATTCCGTGGGTTGCGCATCTTTGACATCAGCGACCTCGAGGCGCCGGTCCAAGTGGGCGCTGTACAGACCTGTCGCGGTTCTCACACCCATTCCGTGGTTTCAGGTCCAGGCGACTATGGCAAGATTGTCGTCTACAACTCGGGCACCTCCAGCATCCGAGAGCGCGAGGAGATGGAGACTTGCTTCGATGCCTCACCCGGCGATCCGAGGACTGCTCTTTTCAGAATCGACGTCATTGAAATTCCGGTTGATGATCCTGGCTCTTCAAGGATCGTACACAGCCCTACCGTGTTTGCTGATGAGGAGACAGGCGCAATTGCTGGATTGTGGCGTGGTGGCGATCATGGTGATGACACACAGGAAACCCGTCGAACGGATCAGTGTCATGACATCACGGTATTCCCCTCGAAGAACATTGCGGCGGGTGCCTGCTCTGGTAATGGCATTCTGTTTGATATCACTGATCCAAGGAATCCGAAACGAATCGACGTCGTAACCGATGCCGGGTTCGCCTATTGGCACTCAGCGACATTCAACAACGATGGCACCAAGATTCTGTTCACTGATGAATGGGGTGGCGGCAGTCGTGCTCGCTGCCGCGCGTTCGACCCTCTCGATTGGGGGGCCGATGCAATCTACGACATTGTTGACGGAAAACTTGAATACCGGAGTCATTTTAAAATGCCAGCACCTCAGCGTGAGTTTGAGAATTGCGTCGCACACAACGGCTCAATCGTACCTGTCCCTGGCCGGGATATTTTTGTACAAGCCTGGTACCAAGGTGGTATCTCCATCATCGACTTCACCGACTCGAGTAATCCCGTAGAGATCGCCTATTTCGATCGAGGGCCCATTGATGCTGAAGAGCTGGTAACAGGTGGCTTCTGGTCGACCTACTGGTACGGCAATCACATTTACGGCACCGAGATCATTCGTGGACTCGACGTGCTGACGCTCGAGGCAAGCGAGCACATTACAGCCAATGAAATCACAGCTGCTGGGCTCGCTGATTACGACGGCGTGCTCAATCCGCAACAACAGCTGCCGGTCACATGGCCGGACCATCCAGTGGTTGCCCTAGCGCTGCTCGACCAGCTGGCTCGGAAAGGTGCTGCAGATACTCTGACGATTAAAGCCGCAAGTGATGTGATCGAGGCGGTTCGAGAAAGCTTTGATGCAGGCGAATCGAATAGACGCTCTGCTCGCAAGATTGAAGGACTGGCCGCCAAAATAGGGACGTCGGATGATGGTAAGGCCGCTGCAGAGGTGATGCGGGCCGTGGCAGCTCAGTTGCGAGAGGCTCAGATCACAAGTAACGGCGCTAACTAGTATGATTTGGCAATCGCTTTCCCTTCGTTCGTTCTGGTGGGCGATGCTGACGCTCGGGGGCGGCATGTTTGCCGCCGCCTTGTATTGGCAGTATGCGCTGGGCGAGGATCCTTGTCAGGTATGTATCCAAGCCCGCCTATGGGTTGTCGCAATTGCGCTTATTGGAGCACTGATGCTGATCCTTCCTGATACTACTGGTACTCGTTTGGGAGGTCTGATCCTATTATTCATATCGAGTATGGGCCTGGGCGAACGATCATATTATTTGTACGAGATCGAAAACTTTATGGGCGACGGCAGCTGCCAATTCACGCTCGGCATGCCTGACTGGTTTGCCGTTGATCGCTGGTTTCCAGCGCTCTTTGAAGTAAGAAATATCTGCTCCTACACGCCTGAAATAGCCCTAGGAATCACAATGGCAGAGTTTCTAGTGGGTATCTCTGCTTGCCTTTGCGTCCTGTGCATATTCGCCTCTAAAACCCTGCTTGATTAACCTATTAGCTAGCTTGTAAGCCGAAACCTCCGCATTATTTATTGATGCGGCCGCACGTTACAAAATATGGGGGTTGGAACATGAATCAGTATGTCTTTGGAGCGATTTGCTTAGCAGTGCTAATTGCCTTCGGATCTTATTATCTAACAAGTGATTTAGGAGGCAACAGTCACTTTGATAAGGCTGGAGAAAATTGGAAGCGGAAGTGAGTAGTTACCACTTCAAGTGACACGCTACTTAATCACTTGTGGCCCTTCCGAAACCATCATAATAGTTTAGTCAGCGCAGGGCGGCCGAACCTGAAAGACTTCAGGCAAACATCAAATTATGCGATTGAATTTGGATGTCTAGGGTATACCTGAGGTTGATGCTGGTGTTAAGACAAAAACCAAGGTGACTTTCCTAAAGCTCAAGCAATAACTTCCGATACTCTTTTACATCATTAAGGAGATCTGTATGAATAGCATTTCACGCGCGGCTGCGTACGACGATATGGCGACTAAGTCAATGGTTATGGGGGCAACAAGTCACGGATTGGTAAGGCTTTTATTCGAGGAGTTAAGCGGCTCTTTGAAATCGGCCGAGTTCTATATTGAGCATGGAGACGAGGCAAACATGCGGAAAAGTCTAAGCAAAGCGAGCCGAATACTTGCGGGACTTCAGGGTAGCCTTGATTTCGAGAAAGGTGGGGAGATAGCGACGAATTTGGCGGAACTTTATCGCTTCTGCATCAAAGAGCTCTATAGAGCCAACACTGCTGCGGATAAAGAGGCCATCTCATCTGTTAGAGCTCTCATAGATCCGATCCAGCAAGCCTGGAGCGACATGCCACAGAATGATTAGCGACTCACTCTAAGGCGGCGATAGCGGGTGCACACAACTCCAAACCTGAAGTAATGCATGCCTTTATGAGGCGATCAGCTCGGATCGTCTGTCCCGAACTCATCCGATTGCTAGCCGCGTCGACGAGTTCAGCCGACTGAGTCTGATCGTTGTCATGGGCAAGACTTGCCCAAACATATGCCTGAATCGGCTGTTCAGGGATCCCCGAACCGTCAAGATACATGAACGCGATCATATACTGTGCGTCAGCGTATCCATCCAATGCAGCATCCATGAACTCTCGAAATGCACGAGGTCGGTTTTGGATGTTCCCTTCTCCCTGAAAATACGTATACCCAATCATATAGCGACTTGCAGGGACATCGCCGGCAGCTTCCTCAAAGTACCTCAAAGCGCGAACCCAGCTCTGCGAAGTACCCCTCCCTTCGGCAAAAATCATGCCTAGATTATGTTTCGCTTGCATCGAGCCAGAAGCTGCTGCTTTATTGTACCAACCAACCGCAACATCAAACTGCTTAGATACACCTAATCCCTCTTCATACATATACCCGACATTCGCTTGAGCCTCAGGATCGCCTGCTTCAGCGAGAGGCAACCATGAACGAAGTGCGGTGGCGTAATGCTCACGCTTTAATGCTGCTAGACCTGCATTCAACCTGTCTTCTCTATCTGAGGCTAACAGTGGTTGTGAGCAAATTAGCGTCGCGATTAAAAAAGCGTTCCGCCATCGTGCTTTAATTGCGCTCATAACCCTTAATCGCTTCTTGCTGCTCTAATGCGGCACCCAAAATGGCTCCTTCTGTGATACAGCCAACGTATGTATTTTTTTCGTCTACCATTGGAATCGCCTCACCAACGAAGGATTGTGCCGTCTCCATTGCGGACAACAGATCCTGTTGAAGCGTAAGAAAGTGAAACTCCTTGGACATAAAAGTGTAGGCGGATCTATCTTGGTTGCCCATTGCATCAATAATGGTGACTACGCCGACTAGAAGGTCATCGTCGTCAACAATATAACCCTCAGTCTTATTTGCAGCGGTTAGCTGCAGTAGCACGTCGGAACCAAGACTGTTCGTATTGAATGCGCACCCAGGATCAATATTTAGTTTAGAAACTCGGTAATCTGATAACGCCAAGGTCTCTCTTCCCATTCGCAAATCATAACCACGACCCTTTAGCTGACGATCAAAGAATGAATAACCAAATATGCGAGTAGAGATGAAGGACGACATTGCCACAGCTATGAGCGACGTTAGAGCGAATTCATAGCTTCTAGTAAACTCCAAAACTATGATCACGATTGCTACAGGAGCCCCAACCACAGAGCCCGTAACCGCTGCAACGCCACAAACTGCCATCAAGGTCAGGGCGAAATCTGGATAGCCCAGTGTTGCGGCTAAGATCCCAAATAATGACCCAACACCCGCTCCCATGAAGACCGCGGGAGAGAAAACGCCACCAAAGAGCCCAAACCCTAAACAGAGTAACGTAGCTATAAACTTGGCAACTAATATAAGCGCCACGTCCGATGCCATTCGCTCTCCCGAAAGAAATTCATTGACCGTGTTTGTCCCTAGACCAAGAGCTTCAGGCACAACGGAACCAATCAGAGCCATGCCTGTCGCCGCAATTAGAATCAATAGAAGTCCACGATTTTGTTGTTCGGCCCAGGTTATTATCTTGAGTAATGAAGACATAAAAAGCACGGCTACTAGCGCGGATGATGCGCCTAGCAGCAATACAAGAGGAAGTAAGTTCCAATCCAACCCACTGACATCAACAATGTAGGGACTGCTTCTATTGAAGAAGAGACGAGTACTAGCTGAAGCTATTATCGAGGAAACTACTATTGGGGCCAAAGCCCTTACTGAAAAATGACGCAGTATTGACTCGCAAGCAAAAACAACCCCAGCAATAGGCGCCCCAAATCCGGCCGATATTGCCGCGGCTGCCCCGCAAGCAATATATACTTCAGGGTTCAATTTTGTAGGCAGCACTGACCTTACAAGTGCACCGACCGAGGAGCCAAAGTGAAGCACCGGACCATATTGGCCTACAGATGCGCCGCCACTTGCTGATATAAATGCAGCTGTGGTGGATAAAAATCCCGCTCGAACTGGGAAAGACGCTGAAACGCGATGCGTGCTAAGGATTGTGTCAGCAGGTCCATGCCAACGATCCATGTCAAAGGCGCGTTTCAATCCGAAAATCAAAAGGGCTGCCGCAATCAGCGCCAACCAACGCGTGACGTCAAACCCTATAAAACTGGCTCTCATCGGATCCGACGTTATTAAAGCATCGATCTCTAAGACGCCCAGTACGAAAAGGTTCGCTGCGACACCACCAGAGATACCTATGATCGCTCCCACCAGAAGCATGCGTAGTAACTCAAACGTGATACCCTGTATCGCAGACCTCATGAGTAACACTTCAGCGCTGCAGTCTTCTTGAGTGTTTCAAGAGGATACTGGTCACCGAATTCCTCAATGTATTGCTCGTAGCACAAATCAGATTCATCTATGTCAGCCTCATCAGCTACGCATCCCCCGAAAAAAAGTGCCATTACGGCAATGATGTTGTGTCGATAGAATTGCCAAGATCTAGCTTTATGCCTCGCCATCGAAGTTTGCTCGAGCATTGCCCTCATACAGCACCTCTCCAAGCTTAATCATTGTGGTTGTAATCGAATCTTCTACATCTCCAATAAAATTTGATCTTGAGTCGGTAAGCCTCTTAATTCCCTCCAAAATTTCATCGGCGTCAGACAGTAAGCCAGCAACTAGCACTTCCGCTTCTTCATAGTCTTTTTTTGCCCCGCGATGTGCGTCATTCAATCGCTTAACAGTCTCCTCCTTTTTTTGAAGAGCACTAGCTAATTTACTAGAGAAAGCCTTATCAACCTCAATCTCGGCATCTAACATCTGTTGATCTACACGCGCCAGTTGCCTCTTTAGCTCTCGAATAGACTCGCGCTGCGTAGTTACCCACTCAAGATACTGAGTAATCGACTCTTCATAATCCATCTCACCACCCTCAGAGGCTGTACTCTCTACGTCTGCTCCTGTAAGGCTCTGCAATACTGATTGGGGAGGCTCTAAAGTCTCAGCCCCGAGTTTTCTCACCGCTGCACCGAGTTGATCTGACTCGCTCTGTAATATGGATATTTGATCCGTAACGGCCGCAGTTTTCTCATCACAGATACGGTCATATGACTCCTGATCGTTTCTAAATTGGTCTACTAACTCTCCCAGCCACTGATATTGAGTTCCCTCAATACCTCTTATGAGACCGTCGCTTTTTGAGGCTTGCTCCACAAAGTCCAGGCAATCTTTAGACTCGTCCATTCTTGCCTTGGCATTCACTAATTTCTCGCACGTGTCCTTGTAAATTTTTACCTGTTCTTCTTGCTCTTGCAGGGAATTGGCAATAGCGGTAACCGATGCCTCAGCCAAAGATCTCAGTGCAGCCTCCAAAACAGGATTCCCAGGCCGGCCGGCTCCTGTCGCCAAGATCGAGGTTAGAACTTTGTCTGAGGCTAAGTACTCCCTTGCCGTAGTTGTCATTTCCTGCATTTTCGCCGCTTTCTGCAACAAGCCCTCAGCGGATAACTGAGTACTCTCATGGTGGAGCTCGCCCAGTGTATCTGCGGGAGTCTCATCATCTCCTTCAGCAAAGAGCGCCTCGGTAACCAGTTCAGCAACAAGAAGTTTTAATTCTTCAATAGCTCCTGAATGCTCATGTGTTGCAACACTTTCTAAGCACCCACGCAACTTTTCGGCTCTCAATACAAAACCCTCTTCGTCCCCGGTAAAAAGCAAAGACGACAGGATCTCTTCTCTAAACGAAGTGGAATTATCAGTTAGTCCCGGCATTTCAGCGGGTATCTCACTCAACGCCATACCGACCGCGGACAGATCTCTCGAATTCTCTGAATCAATATTTAAAAATTGATCCGTAAGTGCTCGAACAAGGTCATTCATTGATGAATCCTCTGCTTGACGTAAGCCGACGTCGCTGGCGACCTCAGCATACTCCTCCTGGGCCATTGAATCCTCATTATGAAGGGCCTCCAAATTTTCGTGAAGGCGGTTTTTTTTGCCCATACCCAACAATCTCATTGCGATACGAGCGCCTCACATATCTCTTCCGTAATATCGTACTCAGATGCAATAGGTGTAGGCAAACCCTGAAAACAAACCCGTGCATATCGAAGCTTACTGACAGGATCCGGATACTCTGCGCCTCTCTCAGCATACAAGTCAAACCGTAAGGTATTGTCATCGATACCACTCTCAAAAATTTGCAAAAGCCCGCTCTGCCCCTCTCCAGATGCATCACCAACCGCAACGATATAGCCATCCTGATCAGTCAAATCACAGTTGCCAATATTTAAGTCAGCGACGGGAACAATAGAGCCATCGCCTTCCGTCGCTGTAATTAACTCCTGACTATATGGCTGAAGGAGTCCCGATGCGCTACATTGCGCCACCTCGGCGTTACTAGCTAACGAGCTACTGACTGTCTGATCGGTAATAATTAAAAAGTCTAAATTAGGTTTTAAAATAGACAGGTAGACGCCTGAGTAGTCTGTGTCTGGACTAACATAGGCTTCTCCGACATCACTAAAAGAGAACTCAAAAGACTCTGCACTCCCATCATAAGAATATGTTAAGGCTAGATCACCAGTCTCCTGATAAGCGACTGTTAGATCGGAAATGACAGCAACCTCCACAGTGCCATCCGATACAAACTTGCAAAACCCGTCCCCCTCAGCAGTATCTCCAGAAATACTAATTGAGCCGGCGCACAGGCGATTGATAAACATGGTCTCGTTGTCTTCCTGCGTATACCAATAAAGACTTCCCGTACGACTCAACACATATCCATCGTCACCTTCAGTTGCTGAACTTTGCGTCATGGCGAGACTGGCTGATTCATCGCCTGCAGCTGTATACCGTCCGCCAAAATTCGCGTCTGACAAAATCTGAGTCGTTTGTGAAGCGGTAGTCTGATCTACTGTGGCAGAAACTGTAATGTCGTAAACGCCAGGCGCTAATGCTGTTCCAGATATGGTTTGGTTGGTGGTATCCAATACGAGCTGTGTTGTGCCGTCGTAAGTGACACTCGCATCAGACGCCAACTCGCCACCTAGAGTGTAGGTTAGTGTTACCGTCTCATCGGCGCGATACTTGGTATTTCCAGAGAGGGCTATCGTTAGGCGACTCTGCGTTGCGTCGGGAGTGCTGTCGGAATCTGATGTGTCCTCCGGGTCCTTGCCTACGCTGCACCCATACAAATTAGCGATGATAAATGTAAAGGCTATTCTCTTTATTGTGCCCATACATCCCCCATTACCTAATACATGACACTATTTTATGCAGTTGTAACTCTCCAAGAGCTCCATTTTTTTTGTGCCGCGATATAGTGATGAATCCATAAACCACACTACGAGGTACCTGTATTTCTTATGGCTACCGCACAACCGTTCTCCTAGAGAATCATAGTCAAGAGAACTCTGCAAATTAGGTGATGGCCAGACAACCAGTGCATCATCTTCAATATTGACGTCGTCGATTAATGAGGTTTCCTTTAACGAGGTCAAATAATCGTCGATCGAACTTTGCGCAAAGGCACTAGAACAACAAACTACTGTTATAAATGCTATACAAGCGTAGAGTTTCTTACCCTCTATAAACTGAGAAAAACTAAACTTACACATCAGTATTCACCATAATTTCGATTCGCCGATTCTGAGATCTTCCAGCGGCCGTGTCATTGGATGCAATAGGTACAGTATCTGCATAGCCTGTAACCGTGACCTGTTGACTAGTGATGAACCCCTCCCCCACGAGATAATCCACCACAGACGCTGATCTAGACACTGACAAATCCCAGTTGGACTGAAATCGTTCACTGAACGCAACGGGCACACTATCTGTGTGACCAGCTACCACCATTTCACCCGAATTTTGACCAAGCGCCTCTCCCACTCGATCTAAGACACCATAAAATTCTGCCTTAAGATCGGCACTCCCACTGGTGAAGGAACCCTGATCAGCCAAAGTGATTTTAACCTGATTATCGATTTGCTCGACGTTGACCCTGCCCTTGCTAATATCGTCGCTCAACCTGGCCCTCAACTCCTCAACTTGATTGCTAGCGATTTCTCGTAACTCAGCGAGCTCAGCGCTACTTCCCTCAAATGAATTAGCATTATCAACGGGAGACGAATCGGCGACTTCAACGGGAGTCGCGACTTGAGCTTGCGCGTTGGCGACCTTTGCGAAAATCTCCACAGTATCCGCGTCCAAACGTCGACCAGATTGGGCTCCAGAATCACCCTCATACGACGCATCTTTAGCGCGAGGAGATAGAGAAACCTGGATAGTTCCACTGCTCTCATCGACAGTTACAAGGCCCCGTTCTATCTCCTCTCTTAAAGCTGACTTGACAAGCTCAACATCCGAAGAATTTGGCGTAGAAGAGGGCGAGGTGGTTATTTTCAGCTCGGGATCATCGGGCTGTTGCTCGTCGGTGGTTTGCTCACTAATTGTCTTCAGAGCAGTCGCCTGTACCTTTGCTTGAACAAACTGGGTTGCAATAATGTTATCGGCTGTGGGGGGCTCTACCACTGGCACCTGCCTTTGCACCCCCATAGTGTCATTCATGGATCCACTGACCTCTTTGAACTTCGGGACATTCATCTGTGCAAACGAGAGGATCAAAACGAAAAAGGCCATCAACAACGTTGCCATATCAGCGAAGGTCGCCATCCAAGCAGGAGCTCCTCCTTTACAGGGAGGGCAGTCATCCTCAGGCGCGTCCTCGATCTCCTCAGCCACACTCGCAATCGCAACAGTGTTCGGAGCCTCGACCGGAACTTCCGCCGAATCATTGCTTCCATCGGCTTCGCCCTCGGGGACTTCTACTGGTTCTGTGGTGACTTTTTCGTCTGAATCTTCAGCCATCGTACATCACCAAAAGCCTTCTACGCGTCATCAACAATCACCTCTATCCGGCGATTACGCGAGCGCCCATTGGGAGTTTCATTAGTATCCAAAGGTCGGGTATCTGCAAAACCGGCAATCTGTATGCTGCCAGCCTCAAGCGTCGATGAGGTCAACAAATAATCTGCGATGGCGGCAGCGCGAGCGGCAGAGAGGTCCCAATTAGATTTAAATTTTTCACTAAAAGCGACAGGGACATTATCGGTATGGCCCTCTACCTTTACCATTCCCGGATATTTTGCAAGGGTATTACCCAGTTTTAAGAGGGTGAGAGAAAAGCTGTCTCTCACGCCCGCAGAGCCGGAAACAAATCCTCCCTGGCTAGCCAGTCTCACTATAATTTTGTCTCCCTCTTTTTCTACCTCAGCCAATCCTTTGGATATCTCGTCCTGAAGATCAGCACGCAGTTGCTCATACTTTGAAAGCCCTGATCCGCCGTCTCTTATGCTATTCGAAGCCGTCGAGCGAGCTCCCCGAGCAGCTCCATCAGATTTATCTGAGACATGAACCCCTACGGTGGATGTTATTTTGCTGGATACATCCGCTATTTTGGCGACGGCATCAATTGTCGCCTGAGGGACTAAACCACCTTTGCCCCTCCCTTCAGATCCTTCAGCACCTGCGCCGGAGGTATCCTCAACTAATGTCACTCTAATCTCGCCATTTTCCACTTTTACATCAGCCATGCCGGCATTTATCTCTGCCTCCAGCGCCTCCTGAACCTGCTGGAATTCTTCCTGAAGAGTCTCGTTAAATTCTCCCTCTTCAGTCTTCTCTTCAATGAAATCACCACGAACAAAGTCGGACAGCTGCTCTTTCTGGTCAATAACCGAGCGTTCGGCCACAGCTGGCGTAAAGTTTTCCACCATGATGCTGCGCGCCATCGGAATAGTTACTTTTGGGACAATTTTCTCGATACCAAAAGCTTGTTTGAGTGATCCCGCCACTTGCTTGAATTTTGGAACTTCGGTTTCTGCGAAGCTAAGTAACAGAACGAAGAACGCCATAAGCAAGGTAGCCATGTCTGCAAACGTAGCCATCCAAGCAGGAGCGCCCCCTTTACAGGGCGGACACTCCGTCTCAGGAGGATCTTCTGAGGACGGTTTGTTTTCTATGACCCCCTCATCAACCAGGGCATCGTCGCCAGCCCTGACCTCCGGGGAATCATCACCCTCAGACTCCTTCAGCGTATCATTGATGTTCTGATCTGCAGGTAACTCGTTTTTTGTGTCGTCATCAGCCACGTTAGATCACTCAAACTCATGCCGTGCTTAGCTTTTCCCGACTCTTTGGCGAAACAAACGATGCCAGCATGTCGGCGAGCACCCTAGGGTTACCTCCCTCTTGCATAAACAACACGCCTTCTATGATCAACTCGTTGTTTGCAGCTTCAAGTGATGAAGCATTTTCCAGCTTTTGCGCGATTGGTAGACAAATAACATTAGCCAAAATCGCTCCGTACATGGTTGTAAGCAGCGCCACCGCCATTGCAGGTCCAATCGCTTTGGGATCCGACATATTCCCAAGCATAATTACCAAGCCAGCTAGCGTACCAATCATTCCCATAGCGGGAGCGATCTCGCCCCAGGCACTGAAGATGTTAGCGCCCATAGAGTGGCGCAGTTTCATCATAGTGTTATCTCTATTCAAAGAGCTTTTTATGATCTCCCCGTCAGTGCCATCAACGAGCATAGCCACGGCCTTGGCGAGAAACGGATTGCTTATTTCCTGGCCTTCCAAAGCAATCATGCCGTCCTTTCGCGCAATGTTCGCGAGTTCCACAATCTGTGTTATCAGATCAACTGGATCATCGATCTTTCTCGAGAAAACTTTGCCCATCACTCCAATAGCGCCCAAAAACTCCCCCAGAGAACAGCGTGCCATCACCACTGCAATCGAACCTGCAACAACAATGAGCGCAGACGCGGTATCGACAAAAGCGGGAGCGTTTTCTGCAATAGCCATGAAAATGAGGCCAAACGCAGCCAATAGCCCAACAATAGTTGCAATATCCATCTATTTACCTCGTGTGTATGTCGCTAGTCGCGAGAGCTCAATCAATCACACAAATTAAGCATCATCAACATTCATTAGCAACCACCTAATGACCGTTTGTCTTGTCTTTTTGTCTTGTCTTTGCGTGATAATAACTATTGAATAATATCGACCGATCCCCTGTCGACTTGAGATTGATTCCCACTCGGAGATTGATCGATGGTGAGGATCCTTAGTCTAATAGCTAACGACTTACTCAAGTTATGCGACAAAGCACCGAAAGTTTATGCATAGTAAGCCTCACACTTTATCTGCGACGAACGCCTTTGGATAACCTTGATGACAGATATAAAACCAGTTGGATTAGCAAGAATTGCACTCGTGATGTCTGCTGTAACCTTTTTTTTAGGTTGTGCAGATCAGCGGAACCAACCCGATTGCGCTGACGTTTTTGAGAGTAGGTTAGAAAAGTCCAACTTTAAAATCTTTAAAAATGGGCTTGCTCTACACGAGCCAACTGGCCTAACAGTAACGCAGTGCGCCGTTGGGCAACGCATGGTGAATTTTAAATGCCGCGGCGATGCCATCAAGCTGACGTGGGATGATGCCATGACCTATGCTGCGGAGATTCAAGAAAAGACGGGGGAGCCTTGGCGGCTTCCGACCAAGAGCGAAATGCCAAAGTTGCTGGAAAAACAATGCATCAATCCTGCAGTTAACCCTTTCGTTTTTCCCAACTTCGAGGTGACAAATTATTGGACCGAATCCAAAGGGTTGCATCAAGATCAATTCCGATGTTCAGTATACAGCTATCAGGGTCGAGTGTTTTGCAGGCAAGCTCGAAAGATTGAACAGCCATTCCTGTTGGTAAAGGGAGAAACATAAATATTTTTAGCGTAGGTCATGTCCCTAAGTACGTGAATATGCTGTTTATATTGAGATCCGAAGAGCTGAAAATAGGTTAGTGATTAGGGATGAGACATCCCCTGAGCCAATCCCCACGCCACAGGAATAGGGGCCAAAATAGGTAAGCGCAGATATTCAACTTTTTATAATTTGATGGATGCACACGCCCAAAACAGGCAGGATGCTGCATGCTAACCTGTGGGTGGAACGTTGGGATGCTTTGAATGAATAATTGACCAATTTATTGGTCAAAGGAGGATAAACTTGGGATTGATCGTGAGAACAAGCTATAAGGTTCGTGCTAAACATAAGGCATCGTTTCTTGCTGATTTCTCTGTTATTGCAACTGCGACTCGGGCAGCACCAGCCTGCGACTGGATCTATGTGGTTGAAAACGAGGAAAACAACACAATAGAGGTCATGTCTTGTTGGCAATCAGAACACGGATTTGACGACCACCTCAGATGGAGAATAGAGACAGATCGATGGCGTGAAATAGAGGCGAAATACATTGATGAGGGTCCGAACATACAGTTGATGCCAGTAATGTTCCGATTTATGTGAGTGGCCTTACTCAGGTCGCACAGATTATTGGTTTAGTGAAAAGGTATAGTTATTTGCAGAACCGGTCGATCAGAAAGATCTGAAGGTTTGTTTCCAGAGAGTCAGCCGTGTCAGCCGCAGTTCGTGTAGAACAACGATTTAAGCTCTAGCATCTACACACATCAAACAAGCGAGTAACGCAGAGTTACAGTATTGCAGCTAAAGAGTTGTTTTCCTCGAAACCAAAGCTAGCTTTTGGTCGAGAAAAAATAGGTTGGGCATGTGACAAGCTTGGGAGCTAATGCCGCGGCTCAATCTGAACAGCTAAAGATTTGAAGTAGGAGTCCTTACGTGCGCAAATCCAACTGGTTGCATTCAAATTTACAGTCGTTTGAAAGCTATGGAATAAGTTTCCTAGGGAAAATCCTTAGCAAACAAGACGCGGATAGTATTCTGCGATCGATAAAAGCGTCTCGGCCCTTCGATTCAAACCTATTCCTATCGGAATCTGAGTTTGCTTCAAACCAAGAGTTTAGAGGCGTTAATCCCAGACCGGGACGAAACTTCTTGGAAACTATCGCCTCCGCTCTCGATCCAATAGACAAAAATGCTCGTTTGGACGGTTTGGTCTCAAAATTATTAGGGGATGAATATTACTTACTAGATCGGAAGGTGGTTTGTGGGATACCTGAGTGGAATATGCCCCCATGGCTTAGATCCAGACTGGATGGAAGAGCAATTAACAACTTAGGTGCATACATAAAGCCCGAGTACCGAGATATTACTTACTTTTATGGAATTGATTACCATCAAGACCTGATCGACTGGCCAGAGAGAGAACCAAATTTCATCACTTTGTATGTTTATCTCGATGACGTGGGAGTAGATGACGCCCCACTTACTTTGTTGGCGGGTTCACATCACCTAGGAGCCACAGAATTCCCTCACGACTTGGAGCTGTCAGACCCTACCGACCGCATATGGACGTATAAATCATCTTCAGGTGAAGTAGAGTGCAGCGAAAAAAAGTTCATGGCGGGTGCTGGGAGTGCAGCCATTTGGCATGCCTGTACGCTTCATGGGACCACACCACCTAAATCCACTATCGCTCGTATCTCCCTAAGGTACCTTTTAACCTCACGCCAAATCGGTAACCGCCCCAATATAGTCGACATAATGAATACAAAGCTCTTTGGCAGCGTATCTCAAAAAACGACACGCCGGGATCAAAGCTCTTTTGGCGAAATCGTTAAATCTGGCAATAAACTTATCGAGAGCGTCGTGGATAAATGAAAATTGCTGTCATACCAGCACGGGGGGGTAGCAAGAGAATACCCAACAAAAACATTAAACCATTTCTTGGAAAACCCATAATCACCTACCCCATTGACTCCGCTCTGGCTAGTCGGCAATTTGAATCTGTAATAGTGTCCACGGACTGCGAGCGCATAGCGGAGATTGCACGAGATGCAGGCGCTGAAGTGCCATTCACGCGCCCACCGGAGCTAGCTGACGACCTAACGGGCACCACCCCCGTCGTAGGTCATGCGATTAACTGGTTTGAGCAGAATGTAAGTGATATTGAAGGCGTTTGCTGCATCTATCCAACCGCTGTATTTGTAAGCCCAAATATGGTCACTGAAGGATGGCGCAGGCTACTAGCGAGCAACTCAGATTTCCTAATGACGGTAGCAGAATTCGAATTTCCAATTCAGCGCGCCCTGAAAATAAACGAAAATGGTTGTCTTGTTGCCTCAGAACCGGACAATTTTCACAAAAGATCGCAAGACCTTGCCCCAACTTTCCATGATGCAGGGCAGATGTACTGGGGTAGAGGGCAAGCGTTCCGGGGTTTATCTTTGAATTTAAACTCCATACCTATGATCCTTCCGAGATGGAATGCACAAGATATCGATACCCTAGAAGATTGGGAAATGGCCGAGAAACTTTTTTCAATTTCAGAGCCCTGGCACACCTAATGGAGGTGGTCATCAGGGTAGACGCAAGCTATGAAATTGGCTCTGGACATGTGATGAGGTGCTTGACGTTAGCAGAAGCTCTTAAAAATAGATCTGTAAATGTAAGCTTTATCTGTCGCGAGCTTGAAGGACATCTCATCGAAGTAATTAAACGCAAAAGCTTCAGAGTACACTCATTAAAATTACCGAGGGGTTGTCCGCAGTTCAGCAGAAATTCGGGCAGCTTAAGCCATGCAAGCTGGCTGGGGGTCGATCAAGAAAGAGATGCAGAGGAAACCCTTAAAGTACTCTCATCCAAACAAAAGATTTCATGGGTAGTAGTCGATCATTACGGAATTGACCATATCTGGCACTCTCGGGTACGACAGTCTGAGACAAAAATTTTTGTACTTGACGACTTAGCAGATCGAAAACACGACTGTGATCTTTTACTTGACCAAAGCTACTTTGGCGCAGACCCGCATCGATACCACAAATTGACGTCCGAAAATTGCAAAAATTTAATTGGACCGCGCTACGCTCTACTTAGACCAGAATTTGATCACAAATTACGAACAAATCGTGCGGGCGGTGGCGCGCTTCGTAGAATCTTCATAAACTACGGTGGAGTCGATAAATTCTGTATGACGACCAAAACGCTTGAGATAGTGTTCCCGTGTCTTCCTGGTCACATAGCGATTGATGTGGTCGTTGGCGCGAAAAATACAGATTTGCAACATTTGAGGCAAATATGCAGAGCTAGCAATATCAATCTGCACATAAACACGACTGGAATTGCCAAGCTAATGACGAGCGCTGATCTAGCTATTGGATGTGGGGGCGTGGTTGCACTGGAAAGGGCATTCTGGGGATTACCATCTATTGCTATCTCCACCGCGGTGAATCAGGAGGAAACACTTCGCGACATGGCTGCCAGAGGCCTAGTCACCCTGATTAAATCATTGACTGAATTACCCAAGTTGGTTGCATCGGCGATCCATCAACCGCATAAAAAGATTGATCTGGCTGTCGATAACGGAACGGAAATTGTGGTAAATCATATGCTTACAAACGCTTGCGGAACCTCGAGGCATGTTGACCGAATTACTAGCTGAGCAACTACCACTCGTTCTTAAGTGGCGCAATGATCCTGCTGTCAGGCAAAATATGTACTCCTACGAAGAGATCAGCCCCCAGGAGCACAAACACTGGTTTCACTCGGTGCAAACTGACCCTGGACGTCGATATTTCATTTACTCCTGCAGTGGAAAGCCCACCGGCGTTGTCTACTTTTCGAATTTGATGCCTTTCAAACAACAAGCAATGTGGGGGTTTTACAGCGCCCCCGGTGCTCCGAGAGGTACTGGGCTACGGATGGAATTAGAGGCGTTGGACTTCGCTTTCATCGATCTTTCATTGCAAAAACTTAATTGTGAGGTGATAGCCACTAACAAGAAAGTTATCAACCTGCATCGCAAGACGGGCTTTCAAGACGAGGGTCTCTTCAGGAACTACCACTTCGATGGTCATCGCTACATAGATGTTGTCAGGCTGGGTATGATAAGGAGCGAGTGGCCACAGGCAAAAAAAGTGCTGACTGACCGGATTATTAGAACAAAAACTACCGATACCGCATGAGCATGGGCGACTATAAAAATTCAATAGCCATTTGTGCCCCCCAGCCACACTGGGATGCTGTGGCGCAACGTCTGACTACTTGCCGTAATATCGACGTAATACGTATTTATGATCCCGCCGAGCTTGAGGCACTGGCAAATGGCCAAACTGATCGATTGTTGTTCTTTCCTCATTGGAGCTGGAGTGTACCCGAGAAAATCTTTACCAAACATGAGTGCATAATGTTTCACATGACAGATCTCCCGTTCGGAAGGGGCGGAACGCCTTTGCAGAATTTGATTTCTCGTGGATTTATGGAAACAAAACTGACCGCATTTCGCTGTGAAAAAGAATTAGATTCAGGTCCCATTTATATGAAACGCCCTCTTTCACTAGAGGGCACGGCGCGGGAAATAATGGAAAGGGCCGCCAAAATCACAGAACAGATGATAATTGAATTGATAGGATCCTCACGAACAACAAGCCCTCAAGAAGGTGTAGGTAGCTATTTTAAAAGGCGTACGCCGGACGAGAGTGAGATAACTTGGGAAGGGAGCCTAAAATCAATCTTTGACCACATTAGAATGCTAGACGACGACTATTATCCCCGTGCCTTTATCGAGACTGAAAATTTTCGACTCACTTTTAGTGATGCCAAGACTGAGGGCGACGTTTTAAGTGCCAAAGTCCTCATAAGTAATAAAGAACATCACGATGAAACCTGAAAGAATCTTGGCTGTGGTAGCACATGCGGATGATGAAGTTTTAGGCTGCGGCGGCACGCTTGCAAGACACTCCTCTGAAGGGCATGAGGTTCGTGTTCTTGCAATGGCTGACGGAGTGAGTAGTAGATTAAACTTGGATGACGACCAGCGAAATGCAATCTATGAAAGGATGGAATTCGCAAAAGAAGGAGCAAGAATTTTAGGCATCTCTGCTATAGAGTTTGTGGGGTACCCCGATAACCAAATGGACGCCGTTCCCCTCCTGGAAGTCATTCAGCGCGTTGAAGCATATCTAAAAATATTTCCCGCTGATACGGTATACACGCACCATTGCGGTGACCTCAATATCGACCACTGTATAACCGGTCGCGCAGTGGTTACGGCAACGAGGCCCCTGCCCAATGCGTGTGTTCAAAATCTCTATGCGTTTGAAGTTCCATCCAGCACCGAATGGCGATTTGACAGTGGCTTCAACTCCTTTCAACCAAACTTTTATATGGATATCTCAGATACGTTGGATAGGAAAATAGAAGCGTTGAAGGCCTATAAGAGTGAGGTCAAGGATTCTCCCCATCCTAGATCAATCGAAGCCTGCAAGAGCCTTGCTCGGTTTAGAGGTAGTAACATTGGCATGTCGGCTGCGGAGGCCTTTATGCTGGTGAGAGCAATCCGAAAATGAGTATGACCATCGCCGGCTACACCATTAGTAGAGATCGTCCACCGATGATCATTGCAGAAATATCTGGTAATCATAAACAGTCGCTCGACCGGGCCCTCCAAATGGTTGAAGCAGCCGCAGAAAATGGCGCACACGCGGTAAAACTGCAGACCTACACAGCAGATACGATGACACTTCCCTCTAGCGACGAAGCGTACATCATAAAGTCACGACAAAGCCCCTGGTTCGGTCGCCATCTCTATGAGTTGTACGAGGAAGCCTATACGCCTTGGGAATGGCATCAACCCATCTTCAAACGCGCCAAAGAACTAGGAATAGGTGCTTTCAGTTCAGCATTCGATATCAGTGCGGTCAATTTTTTGGAAAGTATCGACACCCCAGCATACAAAATCTCTTCATTTGAATGTTGTGACCTTCAACTACTTGCAGCGATTGCCCGCACCAAAAAGCCTGTAATCCTATCCTGTGGTATGGCGTACCTAAGTGAGATAAACCTGGCTGTCGACACGTTACGGTCAGCGGGAAACACAGATATTGCGATTTTAAAATGTACCAGTGACTACCCCGCTGATCCCGAAGAATCTAATTTAAAGACGATCGAAGATCTTCGGAATCACTTTAATTGCGAAGTGGGATTATCAGATCACACGTTAGGAGTCACGGTTGCAATCGCAGCTGTCGCACTTGGCGCCACGATCATAGAAAAGCACTTCACGTTAGAAAAAAACGATGGTGCCGTCGACTCTGAGTTCTCTGCGGACCCCAATGAACTGAAGCTTTTAGCCAACGCTACTAAAACAAGTTGGGAGGCGCTAGGGTCTATCACTTATGGACCAACAGCCTCGGAGCAAATTAATCGGTATTATCGACGATCGTTATATGCCGCACGTGATATAGCAAAAGGTCGTCAGATAGAAAGAGATGACCTTGTCTCTTTGAGGCCGCACTTAGGAGTTGATACCAAGTATATCAACTCTGTAATTGGGTCCTATGCCGAATCAGCAATCGTGAAAGGCCAACCTATTAAGTCGCAACTTTTATATCCAGCTCTACAGGTTAGTGATGAGGTTAGCACCGAATCCAACCTAAAGGACTAACAATATTTGCAAGTTTGATGGCACCCAGTATTACCGGTTACATTTAAAACTGCTACCTAAAACGTCTTCGCTTCATAATTCTCAATGCCCACGTGCTTTAGAACTAATTAAACTTTCGCACAACTCAAGATCTTCTTGATGGCTGACCTTAATGGACTTCAAGACGTTGAGAGGATGATATAACCTTTTCCTGCCAAGCGCTGCGGCACCAAATCGATCAAACCTATCTATGAATGAGGCAGCATCCCAAATGGTTATAGCCCAGTTAAGAATATTCACTACTGCATTATCTTGAGTTGGCGCAAGCGTCTCTCCTAGTTTGATGTTAACCGGAGTATCTTCACAAAAAACCTGCATTTGAGTTGAATTCGATGTAATTAGCGTGTCACAGTCACTACCCTCATATGCTATAACGGCGTCCCGCACATCAACCGCCGTTATCAAGGGGCAAACCGGATTTATCATAATGAGCGTATCAGGCGAAAGCCGTGCAATTATATCCGCATTAAAGTGATCACTTTGCGTGGTATCATCAGCTAACGCTTTATCTCGCTCATATATATTAACTTCCGGATAGCTCCTTCTAACGTACTGTATGATTTCTAAAGAGTCCGTATTGACATAAATATTATCAGTTACCTTTGCTCCAACTGCAGCGTCGATAGCATAAGAAATCATTGGCCGCCCTCCCAAAAGTCTGAGATTTTTATGACGCAGGCGTTTACTACCGTCCCTTGCCGGTATATGCAGTATCACTTTCCCAAGCCGACTCAAAGGTGTACTCCTATACTTATATTAATGAGATCGTCATCTAGAAACTGTAGATCAGTCTCTATACCCAACGCTCGATTAATTGCAAGACCGGCAGCAATATCCCAAATCTTAATATACTCCTCTGAGTACGCATCGACTCTGCCACAAGCAACATAGGCTAACGATAGCGCTGCTGATCCTAACAGACGAATCTTTTTAAACTTTTTGGAAAGTTCCGCGAGCCTGTAGAACTGAATTTCCGATTGAACTCCATAAATAGAAAATCCGGTTGCCAGAACCGACTGACCTATAGGTCTCTTTCTTGGCCTAATCAATGGCTTATCGTTAAGCCATGAACCTACCCCACATACGCCACTGAACATCTCATCATTATTAAAATCGTATATTACTCCCACTAAGGGCACGTTACCTTTAAACAATGCAATTGAAATACAAGAAAGAGATATGCCTCTCGAATAATTGAGTGTTCCATCCAAAGGGTCAATAATCCAGAAAATGGAATCATTTTTGATGATGCCGATACGTCCAGTTTCCTCAGATAAGATCGGATAATTAAACCGGCTTACTAACTGCTGCATGATAGAGTTTTCCGCGATTTTATCTAAATTAATCTTGATATCTTTGTCTTCTTCCGCTTCTATCCTTACCTCCGATCTACGCTTCTTAAGCATATCGCCTACATTCGCGGCTATATTTTTCGCTAAATTCAGCTCGTTACTATACATATTATGCGTAAAATGATATCAATTGTTCTATTGCGGCCTCTCCCATTGAGCGAACGGCCTCTCGAGAATTACCCCCAACATGCGGAGTGGCAATCAGATTGGGCAAACCGATAAAATCCATATCGTCAGGTGGTTCGTTGTCAAATACATCAATAGCTGCACCAGCAATCACATTTTCTTTCAGCGCGCGCTTCAAATCTTCCTGGTTGATTAATTCTCCTCTCGCAGTATTGATAAAATAAGCGGAGCTTTTCATCATTTTTAGGCGATCATAATCGAAATAACTTCTGAGCTCATCGGTGAGCGGTGCGTGTATAGTAACAAAATCAGATTCGCGCAATAACTCGTCTTTTGCGACGCTAATCAATTGGTGTTCGTTGCAAAATTTGCTTTGATCAACAATATCATTAATGAGCACTTGGCATTTAAACGGTCGAAGAAGTTCTACAACTTCTTTTCCAATATTTCCTAACCCAATGATACCAACAGTTTTTCCAGTTACCTGTGCACCGCCATCTTTATTCCATCGCCCGAGCTTCAGTTGATTCGAGGTGACATACAGATTTCGTGAAAGCATCAGCATACACCCTAAAACCTGCTCAGCGACTGATCTTTTGTTAACTCCGTAACACACACATACGGCCACACCAAGCTTCTCGCAGTCTAAGAGATTGATATTATCCAGTCCCACTCCATATTTAGATATCACTTTCAAACGCTTAGAATTCTTCAATACAGAAAAATCTATTCGATCCAACCCTATAATTGCTGCATCAACATCATGGAGCATCTCATTTAGCTCTCTAGATGCGAGCCTTTTACCCGAGTCGTTAAACTTTATTGATCGAAAGCCCGCCGTTGAAATCCGATTCACCAAATACTCGTCCGTCGAAAAAGCAACTGTAGTGACAGCCACATCTATTTCACTAATCATAGTTATCTAAAGCCGCAGCATATATTTTTTCAATTGTCTTTAACGATTCATAAGCGGCTTGAGAGCGCCCATTTTTAACCTTTCCCTTGTTCCTTATTGCTGAAAAAAATTCATCAATTTCAAGACTCCAGGAATTATCGTTTTCAAACCAAATGGTATTTTCCGCTGGCTTACCCATGGCATAGGTAATATCTTCAAATTCCCGCTTACCAACGGTCAGTTTCTCTGGAGAGTAACTTCTCGTCTCTGATAAAATTCCATCCAAATTTATATATCCCTCTTCAAATGTCATTTCCAAAGAGAACTTATGTCGCCATTGCGTAGCAGATGAATGCATCATAGCAGTAACATTATTCTTAGACTGCATGATAATAAATGCATTATCCTCCGCCTCAATATTCCAATACGAAGTGTTAACGAAACTTTTTATATTTTCGAATTTTTCACCGGAGAAAAAATGCATTAGATCCAGCATGTGAATTCCCTGGTCGATTAAGATCCCGCCACCTGAAAACTTTTTATAATTTCGCCAGTCTTTATGATAATCAATACTTCCGGCTTTACCATACACACCCCGGATCCACAACATTTTACCTAGCTCACCAGTTGCGATGATCTTTTTCGCCTCAATAACGGAGTAATGGAAGCGGTGATTAAACCCATATTTAAGAACGCTATTTGACTTTGCCTCCAATTCCAAAATCGGGTGAAGCTCGTCAGAACTACGAGCTCCCGGCTTTTCGCAGAAAACATGGACGCCGTTGAGCAGGGCTTCCATAGTATATTCGGCTAGGACATTGTTAACCGCACACACAAACACAGCATCAATGTCGAGAGCGAGCAGATCGGCATAGCTGCGCACAAACTTAACACCCTTTGGTAATACGTCCGGCCTTTCAATATCATGAACAGCTACAAGCGTGACATCCTCCCGCTTTAAAATCTCCCGTGCTCTGACCTGCCCGATCTTACCAAATCCTGCAATAGCAACTTTAATCATTAGACATCAATTGAAGATAGTAAGAATAAATTAAGTGATCCAGTATCATGTGCACGTCTTCTACCAATCCATAATCACCAACTTCAGTCCGCACATGGAAGTTGATATCTGCAAGCTCCATAAGCTCTCCTCCGTCGAATCCGCTGACACCCACCACTTTTGTACCTTCGGTCTTCGCATATTTAATCGCCTTAATCACGTTAGACGAGTTACCACTGCAGGAAAATGCAATTACTAGGTCGTTATCACACAGTCGATTACGAAGTTGTTCATAAAATACGTTCTCGTAACCCACGTCATTAGCTAACGCCGTCATCACTGATGTGTTGTCCGCTAGCGAGATCATATCCAGCGAAAGTAAACCTCTTCGACCCAAACCTGAGACACCAAGATCGTTCGTCATGTGTGAAGCCGTAGCCGCACTCCCGCCATTACCGATAACGTAGACGCGACCCCCGGCCTGAGCCACTAATTCCAGACTCTCGACGATCTCGCAAACTACACCTGCATCAATCTCCTCGATCAACGTGATCAATTTTTTTGTATACAACTCTACAAAGGATCGGACGTTTAGCATTTAATTACTCGCTATCAATGGGCATTACTTTCTGCAGTTCTTGCAAAGGTATTAAGTCCAGCTCAGTCTGTCGAGATAAATTATAGATTTTTATATCATTAGTTTCACAAAACTGCATCACTCTCTTGAAGCTCTGTCGCTGCATGTGGAGGTTTGGCTTATTCCACCTCTCCCCTTTTTTTCTATAGTCCTGGTGAAAATGATTCTGTTCGCCAACACTTAATATCAACTGATCTGTGTGCGCCGACGATTCAGGTACTTCAAATTTAAAATCTATACCTAGAAGATAAATTTCTTTTATACCCATGTACAGAGCAAGTTGCACCATTGTATATGTTATAGTTGAGCCCCAATAAACGCCTTCAAAAGGATCGACGCTAAAATCAGGAAGACCTGGAAAAAATGAATGCCATCTATGATTAAAATAAATAGCGTCGTTTATCGGCGGCCCAAATTGGAGGAGTGAATTCGATACGAGCTTTACGACATCCGATAAACAATGGATATCCGTATAGTTTTGAAGAAAAACTTGGTCGTCTTCAACACAATAATAAGTTGGTCGCCACGATGTTGAACCAAACGCAAGATAAATTTTATTAGACGCAAAGGTCACCTCGCCCTCAAGCAGCGACAAGTCTGAAACTCGTAAACTAGGACCATTACCGATTAAAAAAGCTCTTCGCCCATAATGTTTATTTTTCAGCAACGACAAACGCTTCTCGTTTCTAAGGTATCGCACACCGAATCTTACGGCAAGCCAGAATCTAATCCGTGATATGTTATATCGCGGTTGAGATAAGCTGACAAAAAACCTGCGAGCGGCACGGGTAGTTAAATACCATGTAATCGAATCTGTAGTGGCAAATGAATTTTCATCAACGAAAAAAATTTGCTTTTTTGAAATACCTTTAGTCACCAGGGTGTTGTAGATTTCCACGCCATAATTTGGCGAAATAATCAAAAAAGTTGCATTTGAATTAGTCGAACTAAGTACTTTTTGAACTGGATTTTTTTGTTTATCTAAATAACCCTGAAACCCAGAATCTAAAAATCTCTCTCGTAAATGACTGAAAAAATTATACGCTAAGTTATTCTCAGGAAGGATATAATAATTATCGTAAGGATTCCTTTTTTTGCTCGAAAAATCAATCATGATGATTTACCTCAAGCAAACAAGATCTATATAACCATTATATTCAGAAACTCCGTTCTCAAAATATTCTATAATTCCTTTTTCTGAAATTGGAACTAAGTTATAGTCACAAGTCTCTGACGGCTCTATAACGAATATCTCATCAAACTCTCGGAGAGTGCGCATAATTTTCGGCCCAGTAGAACCATTTAATCCAAGATGATATGGTGAAAACTCTATTGCAACTTTTAAAGGACCAAAAAAATGATCTAAAATATCTGATAAAATAACAAAATCTCCACCCTGGGTATCAATTTTTATTATATTGGGAGATAAATTTGGATAAAGGTCAAAGAGCAATTTTGATCCACGTGTCATCGATACTAAATGCCGAGACTTTTTAAATCGTTCGCTCTCGTTACCCTGCGGTTTTGTGGTTCTGTGGTCCCCATAGTTTTCTATACTTTGGTGAAGCTCTGCGTGGCCTTCTCCGGAACCTAGAGCTGTATTGAAGACTGTAATGTTATTGCAGTGGTTTGCATGCAAATTGATTTGAAATAGAGAAAAATTCAATGGATCAGGCTCAAAAGCAAGTATTTGAGCACTGGGTTGTTGTTTTGAGAGGTATATAGAGACAGAGCCGAGATTGCCCCCCACATCCAGAAAAATAGTGTCTGGCAATATTTGGTCTCGTAGCCAGGCGAGCTCGGCGAGGTATCGTGAGCATAGAGTTCTGTCTTCCCGCAACATTGCACCTAATACTCGGTCTTTTTCCGATGTAGCAAACCTAATATTTGTGCCAAGAATATCTAAGTTTGAAAAAACAAAAGGTTGAAAATAGATTGGGGATTCTAAAAATTTAAAATCAATATCTGATTCCCGAGCTATAAAGGAAGGTACGCTGAACTTTTTCGCAGGCACATAAAGTTCCAAAAGTTGTTCACAGATTTCCTCGTAAAACTCGCTTGCAATTATAATTTCGTCAAAGGCCATACCAGGTAGATCTTTTGGGTGAACAACAGGTATGCCATGCATGTAGCGTCCAACTCGACTATCGTCGTTGTCACAAAATGCCGAAACTCGTGTGTCGGGCGGGATGCTCGAAATTACTCGCTTGCCACCAGAACCGGAGCCGAAAATTATAACTGTTTTCAATAGAAATTTGCCTCTTATTGTTGCTGGCGGCATGAGTTCATTGTTGATACCTGCGTTTGTGATCACCTAACGCCCTCAAAGGTTACATTGCCACTAGCGTATACATTATCATGATCTGATTGCGTTGTGGATTTGCCTCAAAAAGCCTCTCACGAGGATAGATAAATATCCTTCATTATGCGGATTATGCCTGTGTATGCGCTTCGGTGCGCCTGCTGAGACTTGGCGCGAAATTGAATTATCGCGGGGTTTCGTCATTTGCTCTGCTGGTACTTTTTTTGGGCCTTGGCGCTCACGTATGTTAGGGCCCTCGCTTTGCAGGTAAGGCTACCTTCACGTAGGCTCTAGGATTACAGTTGTTTTATGAATTCCAAAATCGCGTCCTACGCTTAGATACTTTGAGAACGAAACACCTATGAGCTTCCAATATGATGTCATCGTCTGCCACAACACCCCTTTGGATGTAGTCAAACATTGCAGCCAATATGACAAAACACAATTCTTGGTCTTCGGTGGGCAAGACGTCAATTGTGATGCCATTCAGCGGCTATCAAACACGCGGTGCTTTCCCATCAGTGAGTTCTACCTTGTCCTAGGTCGCCACCAAGGAGAAATTTCATCAGTAATCTACTTTCCTGTAGGTGGTTTCGAAAATACCGAGCATGAGTTCATGAGGAAGCCGGTTATCAGGGTCAAGCGCTATTACCAGTTAATTGACTACGCTACACAAAAATCAATTCCTCAGTTTTATTTCGACAAAGATCGGATTTTGCCATTTCCCAAATTTGACACGCTTACCATGCATTACAATGCTCACGAGGGAAAGCGCGGCTTTATTCTGGGGAATGGCCCATCGCTTGCAAATTTCCCGGTGCACGAATTAAAAAATGAGATTACCTTTGGAGCGAATCGGGTCTATCTGGGCTTCAAAGACTGGGGATTTGCAGTCACGTATCACGCATGCTTAGATCGGATTCAGTTCGAGGAACATTTGCAAGAATGGCTTGAAAATGTCCCTGAAGAGTGTACAAAGCTATGGGCCTTTGATTACTTTGGTTATTTTGCGCCGAAAAAGAGCCTTCCCCTAAATTTTAACTATGCGTTTAGTGCTGCTCCGCGATTTGCGGGCGGTCCCGAAGAGGTGTTCATGGGGCACAGTTCCGTATACCTCTTATTGCAAGTTGCATATGCTATGGGATGCAATCCGATTTACTTAGTCGGTGTTGATACCAACTATGAAATTTCGACTGAAGAACAACGGCGTGGTTTTTGGACCTCGAACGAATCACAATTCCACTTTCATAAAGATTACTGCGATCAAGGTGACCGAAAATTTGCGCTGCCTAACCTAGAACTTGCCTTCCAATCATATGCATATGCTCGTCAGTTCCTTGATCGGAGAGGCGTGAAGGTAATAAACCTAAATCCGGACTCAAAAGTTCGCGATTTTGAATTTCAGGACTACAGAGAAATACTTTCCCAATGAAAAATATTATAATTTTTGGAGCAGGATCTGGTGGAAGCAGGGCCGCTCAAAATCTATCAGCAGACGTAAGAGTTCATGCTTTCTGCGATAACGACAAACGTAAAGCAGGAACCTTCCTAAATGGGATACCAATAATACTTCCTAATAACCTCACCGATCTGCCTTATGACGAAATTATTATAGCGAGCGAACATTACGAAATAATTTGCAAGCAATTGGAACAGACAGGAGTACCCTCAAATAAGATAAGGATATCACCCATCGTAATGCAAGCTGCAGGATCCTCTGACACCCCCGCGCGTAAAGAGAGCAACATACCGCCTCATTTGCAGCCGAGAAAAATATCCGAAACTTGCAAGGTCCGAGCATCGCTTTCGAGATTCTGTATTGGTGATGGATTAGACGTGGGATATGGCGGAGACCCGATCGTGCCCAATGCGATATGCATGGACCTGCCGAAGAAATATGCGAACTATGAGGGTCATCCACAACACCTTCATGGGTCTGCCGATAACCTAAATTGGTTTAAAGATAATTCCCTAGACTGGGTCTATTCTTCCCATGTGTTTGAGGATTTCGAGGATACCCAGCAGGTATTGTTTGAGTCGCTCCGTATTATTCGCCCCGGAGGATTTTTAATCTTATTTTTACCCGATGAACAAGCCTACCGAAGTCACTGTAAGTCGCAGGGAAAGCCGCCTAATCACAATCACATACACGAATACTTCTCACTAAGCTACGTAAAAGATCAACTTAAAAAGTGCGACAACCTTAAATATGTACATGAAGTTTTCCCCAGTAACATCTACAGCTTCGAGCTTGTAATTCAGAAATTAAGGTGAAGGGGCTTGTTATAAAAAATGACGGGGTTGGTGACCTGGTACTGGCATCAGGACTCATCTCCGACCTTAGTGCACTCTTTTCTGATGGTCTGGATTTAGTCACTTGTGAACAAAACCGAGAAGTCGCAACAGCTATCCCCAACGTAAATAAAGTTTTTTATGTATCGAGAGACGAACTAAATATCACTAGTGAAAGTGGTGCTATTCATGCAGTTACAAACAATTCACTTGATTCAGAATCATTAAAACTAATCGCTGAGGAAGCATACGACGTCGCTTTGGTCTTGCGACGCTTCATTCGGAAGAGCACATTTGCCATCATGCAGATTGTCGATTCCAAGGATAAGTGGGTGACATGGCAATATCCTACGAATTTGAGTGAGGAACAAGCAGCGGCACTGAGTGTCGGCTGGCATCATGTCGAAGGCCCTCGTAGTTTGCTGCCTGAGCTCAGCTACTACCGCTTGGTACTGACAGAGATATTTGGCGTCAGAGACTGGTCCAATCCCCGCCTCACGACATCACTCCCGGCAATAGACCTGACTAAACAAAAAAAAATTGCCTTGTCGATTGGTGGCCAATCTTCACGTTGGAACCCGGGACACTGGATAGAACTATGTCGTCTGCTGACTTATGATAGATGGGAGATTTCACTGTTTGGATCCAACGATCAAGCTGATCTACAAATCGCGCGAGAACTTTCAACAGAATTTCCTCAAATAAACTCCTTCGTTGGCCAACTCGGATTAATAGAAGCGCTAAAAAAAATTGCGTCACTTCCATACTACGTAGGCAATGACACTGGCCTTTCTCATCTTGTAGGGCTAGCTGAAACGAAGTCATTAGTGATCTATGGAGGCGGGACTTTTCTTAGATTCTTCCCGTGGCCACGAGCGACAAATCAACATGTCGTATACCGTCCATTATCATGCTTCGACTGCAATTGGCGCTGCACTCAAAGAGACAAGAGTTTGTGCCTCTCTTTAGTTTTACCCAGCGCTATTTTTACGCACCTAAACGATCTGTGCGAAGGTAAACGACTTCCGATGACACTGCCTAGCGAAAACTCAACTGAAAAATTTCCCATCGCAAGAAATTTATCGATCCGCCCTACCATAGAATTCGAATTCAACGATGTAACAAACGCATTAACCCCTCCAGACGAAAATATTAATACGATTGAAGAGAACATTAACCCCTTATTCGATAATTATCATCGTACGGTGATAATCTTCGGAGCAGGCGCAGGCGGCCTGAGGTGCTTAGACCATCTTAGCAGTACCAAACTAACCGTGGTTGGTTTCGCGGATAACGCAAAATCCAAACAAGGAAATACATTAGCAGCCTTGCCTATATTTGCGCCCGCGCAGTTAAGCAAAAAAAAATTTGATTATATAGTAATTGCAAGTACGTATAACTTACAAATTTACTCACAGTTGCGAAGTCTCGGGATAAAGTCGAATAAGATATTATTCGAAAGTATAAATATAATAACAAACAGGCCTTAACCGCCACTACCTAAGCTTACGATCTAGCGAGCAAAAAAGCGCACCGTCAGCATGACTAACGTTCGGTCTGTCGGATCACACGAAAATAAACAATATAGCTGATGCTAAAATACCGGTCACTTTTACCGATTTACGCGCTACGAAACTGATCAAAAGTTAAAAGAGCATTCGCAACCGCATCATCCATATCGAAGTATCTGTATTGCGCCAGTCTCCCTACTGGAACGATATTCGAAATATTAGAGAGCTTCCTATTATATAACTCGAATAACTCTTTATTTTTATGGGTAAAAACAGGATAATACGGGATATTTTTCATATCGTCGAAACGATCATAATCTTGGGGAAACTCCTTAACAATCGTAGTTCTTGAGGTTGCCGCGGGAAGTATGTTTTTAAATTCTGTTATGCGAGTAAAATCATAGTCGTTGGGGTAATTGACGGTTGCCACCGGCTGAAAACTTGGCTTATTGTGTTCCTCAAATACAAATTGTAGTGACCTGTATTCCAACTCACCGTCGCTATAATCAAACAGAGAATCTATTTGCCCAGTAAAGAAAATTAGTCCCGGAAATTTTCTGCCATCAAATAACACTTTATTTCCCTGTAGCCTGAGACGCGTAAGGGCATCAACACCATATTTAACCGTGATTAGAGGCGATGAAGCCAGTGCTTTAAACATCGCAGTGTACCCATTAGTAGGAATACCTTGATAAATATCATCAAAATAGCGATCATCCCGGGACAAAACGACCGGCACCCGCTCAATAACCTCGTCGGATATATCTTCTACCCTGCAACCCCATTGTTTCGTCGTATAATTAACAAAAAACTTATTGAAAATAAATTCTGCTAACTCCTTAAGTAATGGCTGACTCTCTCTCCTAAGTTGGAGTATTGATACTCTTGCGCCATATCCATATTTATTCAGAAGCAACCCCTCTATTTCTTCGGCTTCTCTAAGGTCATAAAGATCATATAAAGTATTTAGATTAAACGGTAGAGGTACTAATTTATCATCAACACTACTCAATACTTTGTGTTCGTATTGATGCCACTTTGTAAACTTCGACAGATATTCCCATACCGCCTGATTCGAGGTATGAAAAAGATGAGGTCCATATTTATGCACTAAAATTCCGTTTCCATCCCGATAATCAAAACAATTCCCTCCGATATGATCTCTTTTCTCCAACACTAATACACGCTTTTGTAAAACGGAGCTAAATCGTTCAGCCAGCACGAGACCAGATAAACCTGCACCGACAATAATTATATCGAACGGCATTACTATTGATCCTCAAACAGTAAGATTTTTAGTTTGCCTGGGTCTTGCCGAAGCGACCAACTCAGCTCATGTTTTGCGTTGAAAAACCCTGCAGTATTGGCCGACAAATTAATATATTCAGTAAATAATTGAGTTTCATTATTGCGCAAGAAATGTAGTGCGGCGGCAAATTGATGCTGCTTCACGCCCTGTTCTATAACTCTTTCCGATACCCCAAAACGTGAACAAGCTCTGACCCCTGCTATCATTTCGTTTGCACTCTGAATCCTTCTTTTAGTGTCGCTAGCGGTTCGAAAGGAGAAACTATCCGTGTGAAGTCTATACTTTCCCAAGGTAACAGGAAGGAAGTCTATATTTGCCGAGAGGTATCCGGCATTCATTAAGTAGAAAGGGTAATCGCATACCAACTGACATTCGTAAAGGATGGTTTCACTTAAATGACTATGATTGCGGAACATGACACTTCCAGAATGCATATAGGTACCGTATCGAATAAGGTCACTGATACCTGAACGCATAGGTATGTGATGCCAGTTGTAATATGATTCCGAAAATAATTTGATATTTTCGTTTGTTGCTGAATTAAAAACTTGTGACTCATGAAAAACCATATCACAGTCGGCGTTTTCATCCAAGTACTCTGCTTGTATTTTCAATTTTTCTGGGAGTGCAAGATCATCACCGTCCATATAAGCAATGTAATCCCCTCTTGCGAGATTTATCAGAGTTTGCATGTTTTTCGCCAAACCCTGATTTTCTTGTTTGTACACGCAAACTAAATTTCCGAATCTATTTTCCATATCACGAAGGATATTTTTGGTTCCATCATTCGAGCCATCATCACAAACAATTACTTCAAATTCGTCTTTAATGTCCTGCATGAGCAAAGAAATTAGGCAGGCTTCAATATATTCTTGTAAATTATATACTGGAACTAAAACAGATACCTTCATACGGATAATCTAGACTCAATCAATTAAAAAATATTTTCTCTATAAATTTGGTATTTTACCCCAAAATAACGATAAGCCGATGCGTTGAGAGTGATGTCATTTAAAAAAATGCCGCAATTTCTCTAATACCTTGACGAAACTTCAATTTTGTAGCCTCCAACACTAGTGTGAAATCATAAAAAGAAACATTGACTACAGAGGCGCGTATTTCTGCATACGGTACTCCCTTCAAAGTCCGCTACATTATTATCGCGCGCTGACATAATGAAATTATTTTGTCGATGTCCCGTCGCTTCAAGCCCGGAAAGAGCGGTAATGAAACGGATATCTCCGCATAACGACAGGCGTTTGGGAAGTCATTGGGGCGCGCTCCCAACCTCTCATAGTAAGGTTGAAACGGGATGGGTAAATAATGCAGGTTAGTGCCATACCCTTCTTGTCGCAGGTAGTTCATCAGGGCATTACGTTTCACGTGACTAGTGCACTGCACAACAAATAAGTGCCAGCTGGGCCGACACTCAGGATCCCTCCGCAGACTATAAAGGCTCTGATCGCAAAGCTGAGTTATGTAGTAATCTGCAAGAGACTCCCGCTCCCGAAGAAAATGATCAACTCTCTTGAGTTGCGAGAGGCCCAACGCACTATGAATGTCTGAGAGACGGTAGTTATAACCGAGCTCATGTTGTTCGTAGTACCAAAATGAATCAGTAGGTGTCATATGATTACTCGTGTTGCGCTCGATACCATGCTCGATCAACTTACGAGCTCTGGACGCCATGTCTGAGTCGTTAGTCATTAACATTCCGCCTTCTCCAGTGGTAAAAGGCTTAACGGGATGAAAACTAAACACCGCAATATCGCTAAATTCACAACACCCTATTCGTCCATCTCGGTACTCCCCGCTAAACGCGTGTGCGGCGTCTTCAACGACCTTAATATCGTATTCTTGGCAGAGCTCTGAAATCTGTTTCATGTTCGCTGATTGACCGGCAATGTGAACGACGATTAGCACTTTGGGCAGCGCGTTCAATCTTTTTGCGTCGAACAATCGTCTCTCTAAATCATCGACACAAATCAAGCCTGTAGAAACGTCCACGTCTACGAATTCGACAGTAGCGCCACAATATCGTGCGCAATTGGCTGTCGCCACAAAACTGATTGCAGGTGCCCAGACAGAATCGTTATGACCCACGTCAAGTAGCATCATAGCCGTGTGCAGTGCAGCCGTAGCATTGACGGTGGCAATACCATGTGTCGCACCGCAGTATGTTGCAACAGCGGATTCGAACTTTGACACCACCGGGCCCTGGGTAAGCAAGTCGCTTCGAAGGACATCCACTACTGCTGAGACGTCATCTTCTGAAATTATTTGGCGACTGTAAGGGATCACTGTTTCGCACCAATATGCATCGCTCGAATTTCATCAACTGACAAGAATCTAGAATTTGTACCGGAGTCATATGAAAAGCCGGGGTTGCAATCCACCCCCCTCTCCCCAAGTTTGTTGATACGATAGTCGACTTCAGCATCTGCGAACCGAATACTTGGAGTTATGACGTAGTGATCAGCAAACTCAATGGTTCGATAGCTGTCATCAGACGGCACCATAGTTTCATGTAGCTTTTCTCCGGGACGGATTCCCACGTGTTTGTGATGCATCGCGGGCGCCATTGCACGTGCGACATCGACTATTCTTACCGAGGGAAGTTTTGGAATAAAAATTTCGCCACCGTACATACGTCGAAAGCTTTCTAACACGAAATCAACACCTTCTTGCAAGGTGATCCAAAAACGGGTCATTTGCTCATCAGTTATCGGCAATTCACTCTCACCTTTTTCAATCAAGCTTTTGAATATAGGTACAACAGAACCTCGTGAACCAAGCACGTTGCCGTATCGGACGACAGAAAAGCGTGGAGTATTGGCGCCGACCATGTTGTTTGCCGCCACAAACAATTTATCTGAACATAGCTTAGTCGCACCATATAAATTGATAGGGCTAGCAGCCTTGTCAGTCGACAGTGCAATTACTTTCTTTACTTTGTTGTGGATCGCAGCATTTATTATATTTTCTGCACCATTTACGTTCGTTTTGATGCATTCCATGGGATTGTATTCAGCGGCCGGCACCTGCTTTAGTGCGGCGGCATGTATAATATAGTCCACTTTGTTACACGCTTGGATAAGTCGATCGGTATCTCTTACATCGCCTAAAAAATAGCGTATGCAGGTGCTGCTCAAAGACTGTTGCATTTCTAATTGCTTCAACTCATCTCTAGAGAAAATTATGATCTTTTTAGGCTTATATTTGGATAGTAAAGTCTCGGTGTACTTCTTACCAAACGAGCCTGTTCCACCCGTAATTAAAATTGACGCGCCATCAAACATTCAGAGCCCTCTATGTCCAACCCAGTAAGCTTAACCTTGGAGCAAAAAAAAACCGTGCTTGCCAAAAGTGTTGCAGCATATACCAAATGATCTCATGCCTCTTGTTTTCGGGCATAAAAGGCTGTTTTACTTTTGACCGTCATAACCAATGAAGCCCACTCGAGGCGCTTACACTCACGGGCCGATCTTGGACGGCATAAAGTTTTTCTGAGATCTTTCTCTTTAATCAGCCCGCTTATATTTTGGACAGCAACGTCCAAAGCGCCTCGATAGCCGTGTTGTCCAAGAGACGTACAGTATCGGAAAAGATTTACTTAAAAAATTAGCCTATAGATTGCAACCACTTGGTATTTGTCTGCGGCCCAACACCGTTGGTTAACTCGTTGACTATTAAATCTCATCATCACCATTATCTTGTAACATCTGCTCGAGCGCTCTTGCTCTCTTTTTTGGCAACCAAAATTCAACATAGCTTCGGTAACCAATAACCATTAATAGTGCGCCAAGGGCACCATATGCTAAGAAATCAATCAAGGCTACGTCTACAAACCACAACTTTGAACCACGGCTGTCATCAGAATTCATAGACCCAATCCCAACTATCGCGATCAAGGGAACGGCCAACAGCAAATAAAATCTGATAAGTCGACAGATTGGGCAGTCTTCGGTGCGTCGCATAGTGTCCCTCCTAGTTTCACTAACTTAGCAGAAGTTCATCTTCGTAGGGTCCCACTAGAGATTGATCGAGTTAAGGCAATTGTCGTGGTTTTGGTCATGAGCAAGCTGCAAGCACAAATTTCAAATATCTAATCCTCCAAATCTACGAGGCTTTTTACGTCTTCACCAATTCAACTAGAGATTTCGCTCTGATCAGCATGTCTGACAAACGCTTGCTCTGGACCTTTACGGCTAAGTAATAATCGTGTGATATCATCAAGTTGTCGTCTAAGCTCTGGACGGACTGCAGAGAAGCATCAGCCTCCAGCTTCGCTGGTAGGGTATAGAAGTTTATGAACGAACCCGTCGTTGACATTTTTTTTGATAGCTCTTGCTCAACCTGGCTCAAAAAGGTCGTTTCACTAGACTTCTGATCAAGTAACGATTGCAGCTCGTCTACCAGCATACCAGCCAACACCTCTACATCGCCAAGCTGGGAAATTTCAGCAACTAGCGCAGAAACAAGATCTCTTGATTCAACGGACTTAGTTAGCTCTGATTGCCATCCAGATATGTCGCCTCCTCTACCGGAACCTGATTGCTGCTTGATCACAACTGGGTGGGAAGAATCCAGTGGGAGGTGTGCCCAGTTATCCAAAAAGGCCCCCCTTACAGTACAGTTATACAACGCTACAGCACCGCCGTATTTCTCCCCTAGGTACGCTAACTCTCTGATGAACTGCAGATAATCGTCTTGTGTGGAATGTTGCTCGCCATCGATGCCCTTACACGTCAAACCGTCAACTTGCTCGCGCTCGCGCTGTTGATCTTCCGACGCATATGGGTCTTTGGCGAAGCTTAGGTCTTGCCCCACAAGTGTAATCGATTCAACTCCAAGCTCAGCGCATAACGATACGGCATGAGACGCAACGCCTGTTCCCACTACGGCCGGTGGATTTTTCCCATGTATTTCGATCGACAGCGGGCTGCCTGTTAACTCAACTGTCGGTATTACAATGAAGTGCTGGAATTTGGCCTCGAGCGTTGTCGTGTGGGTATATTCAGTGACTATCAGAGGTATTTGACTTAAGGAGTCGTCCTCCGGAATCAAATTTAAGTTACCCTCAGCATGGTCGGCAGCGTCAGAAAGAATTGCAAAATCAGGCACGATATCGAAATCCAAGAGTAAGGGCGCAGATCGGAGCATCGATATCAAAATAAAGTGGTCTCGAAACTCCTTAATAGCGGGAAGAGATTCAAGAAGTGATGGACCAGGCGAGACTATTAGGATCGGCTCTCCCTCAAAAAAGGTCCGCAAATTTGAAATACTTGGCAAATCTACGATTTTAGGGATATTCCGAGCAAATCGATTTGAAAAGACCACAGGCAAAAAGCTTTGTGAAGCCTCAAGTATGAACTCTTTTTCAACCTGCTTTACAAGACTTTCAAAATATTCAAACTGCTTGTCAACTGCCTCTGTCGATATGTGCGTTAAAGCAGGCGGCTCAGCGGCCCGAATGGTGTCAAGTTGATTTTCGGTAAGGATACAATGCTCTGTGACATACAAGATGGTCGCAGCCTCGGCAGAAGTCCGTCCACTTCCTGTCGGAATAGCGACAGTGTCTATTGGCATGTTAACTGGAGCATCACGCTCCAATACGACTATTACCTTAGATTGTCCTCGTGAAACGAGTGCTTCCACAAAAGATTTAGAGTTCTTTCCTGTAAGGATGACGATGTCATTCGCAAAGTCCCACCTGCTGTCTAGCCTCCTATCCAGCAAGATGCTTATGCCGTCTTCCGACTTGACGAGCTCCGCCTCGCCGACCGAGCTTATGATGCTGTCAAACCAAACAGCTATAGATTGCCAGTGTTTATTTATTTTTTGTAGTGAGATCCTAGCTGAGTCTGCCGATCGCGCACTTAAATGGTTTTGATCCGCCCAATCTGCGTCCACGGCAGATGCCCTCTCCAATCGCAAATGTCGCCTGTAAATTCTTGAGTTCAACACCCTAGCAGAATCTAGGTTAATTCGAGCGCTCTCTAGATCTCCGTGGGCGAGCGCTTCTTTAGCTGAATAGAGTACTTTCTCAAGCCGCGGATAAATTAGAGGCTGCTCGTTCATTTGGCATCTACCTGAATGCAACAGCGTGATGGTGTCATTTAGTCTGAGAGCCCTCAAGAAAAAAATAACAGTCCTCGTTAAAGAAATCCAAAAATCCACCGATACTTCTAGTTGTCGGGAAGATTCTGACATTAGGGCGAAGCCCTTCAACAAAGATTAACTTATTTAAAGGAGGCCAATATGGCTGTTGTAAACACTAACGTGGGAGCCTCGGTGGCACAGGCCGCATTGGCGAAAAACGCACGCGAACTCAATACCGCAATGACGCAGTTATCAACTGGAGTACGAATAAACTCCGCTAAAGATGACGCATCAGGTCTTGCTATCAGCAATCGAATGACTTCACAAATCAATGGTCTGGGGGCGGCAGTCAAGAATGCGAACGATGCTGTAAGCATGATTGCTACAGCCGAAGGTGCGCTTGATGAGGTAACCGAGATGCTCCAGCGAATGCGCGAGCTCGCGGTTCAGGCAGGTACGGGAAGTATGTCCTCAGATGACAGAACGTATCTCAATAACGAGTTTGCCGCTCTTAGAAGCGAGATTGATCGAATTGCTGACAACACTGAGTGGAACGGCAATACGATCCTTAACGGTACAGCCGGCGGTACGAGCGCTAGCTCGGTAACGTTCCAGGTCGGTGTGGATGGTGGTCAAACTATTGCTGTAGATTTTGGCAATATCACCGACGCTTCGGGCGGCGACATGAATGGCATTAGCGCGTCAGTAATTACTGGTACTACGGCAGCGTCAGGCCAGACTAATGCCACATCGGCAATTACGGCTTTGGATACCGCAATAGAGGCCGTATCGACTCAGCGGTCGGCATTTGGTGCTGGATCAAATCGGTTGGAGCATGCTATTGACAACCTGACAAACGTTCAGACTAACGCGGAGGCTTCTCGTAGCCGCATTTTGGATACTGACTATGCACAGTCCACATCTGAACTTGCGCGAACTCAGATCATCCAACAAGCAGGAACTGCGATGCTTGCACAGGCTAATCAACTCCCTCAGACGGTGCTCGCACTGCTCCAATAACGTAAGTTTTCTGGGTAAAAGTGAAGCTGGGTGTGCTGAGGAAATCAGACATCCAGCTTTTTTAGTTTTAAGCGCAACACTTTGACGGTAATTTGGAGGGTTAAATGGTTGACACAATTGAAAAGAGCGGTCATCTGACCCAATCACCCACCTTGCGGTCACCGCAATCTGCACCTGATGGCAAAGAAACACCCGCTAAAAAAGCTGATTCATTGTTGAAAGAACCAGCCGTTAACATTGCCGAAGTTGCAAGCAAAGTATCAGCAGAGAAAGTTGGCACTCTAGACTCCTTAGACCAAATGGCCTCTGAACTTCGGGAAGCGATACAAACGTTAAACACTGCGCTGGAAAGGTCTCCCACAAAGGCAATAATCACGAGAGATGAGGCCTTGAATCGCTTTATTGTAAAGATTCAAGATAAATCAAGCGGAGAATTAGTTAGAGAAATACCAAGTGATGCTTTGCTAAAGTTTGCTCGCAATTTACAGGAGTTAAAAGGCCTGATTTTTGACGCTTCACTGTGATACGAGGCTTTCAGGTTCGTTTCTAGTCAACAAAGCGTGATTATTGCGTCGCAAACACCTTCCCTCTCGTAACCAACTTAATCCTAATTTTAGCGGTCAAAATTACCCATATTGGCCCAGGTCTCTGTCAAGGAGGTGCGCGTGCTATTCAACTGACTTACTAGCGCCTCCATGATAGTAAACTGAGATACATAACGGTCGTACAACGCGCTCATTTTTGTTTCGAGATCCTCAAGATCTTGCTCGTAAGCAAATAGCTGTCTGCGAGATGACTCTGTCCTAGTAGCAAATAGTCCATCTACGGAATCATTTAGCGTATCTAGTGAAGCCATCGCATCCCGTGCCAGACCTTGAGGCTGTCCATCATACTTTGATTGATTATCGCTGCCAGCACTAAGCATAAGCGCAACGTCATTCGCGCTAGTGCTCAAGGCAGCATCGAATTTCTTCTCGTCGAACTGTAAATCACCTGCCTTGGTGAGCTCCACACCGATGTCTCTTAATGCGGAAATCGACCCTGATGCAGTGGATGAATCTTGGGTTACAGCCTTATAAATAACCGAGCGAACATGCCTAATAGTGGCAAAGTCAGATGCTAATGCACCACCGACATCTTGATCTGCGGAGTCGGGATCGGCTATCTCGCTGAGCGCATATCTTGTAGCATTATAGGACTGAACCAGGTCACTCAGACTACTTTTGAGTGTTTCTATACTTTTTTCGATCGTTACTGTTGCCGAACTTCCAGTACCGTGCGTACCTTTTAAAAGTAGAGTTACACCCTCCACGGCATCCGTTACCGTATTGGATGTTCTTTCCAGAGATACTCCATTCACGGAAAAAACAGAGTTGGTCGCCAACTGCTGTGCATAGATGCCATCAGCCTGTTGCGAATTTCCATTACTAACATCGTGAAACCCTAAATCAGAATCTGTAAGTTTACTGCTCACACCGAATGTATTTGAAGCACCCGGGTTTCCATTCATCACAATTCTAAATTGACTGGAATCAGCGTCTGTTGTCAGCAGTGAAGCGGAAACGTCTGCATTTGAGGCATTGATCGCTGCAACAACCCCCTCCGGTGTATCACTTCCATCCGAAACAGCAACAGTGGTAGCTGCTCCCAGGCTATCAGTAATACTAAGCGTAAAACCAGCACCCCCATTTAAACTCTGTGAGGCAGAGCTGTAGAGATTCGATACATTGCTTTGCTGTTGAGCGAGGGAAGAAACTGAGACCGCGTGATTACCGCTATTCGCGGAGCCGAGCGCGTTTGAGATCTCTACCTTAGTCGTGTCGCTAGAACTCGCTTTAGATGCCAACACCTCACTAGCATCATCAAGTGCCTCAAACCTAGTAATCAGCTCCTCGACATTAAATTTGAGGACAGCGTACGCCGAGATTTGTGCAGACTCTTGATCCCGTAGATTCGTGAGACGCTCTTCGGCAGGCTTTCGCTCAACGTCTGTAAGATCCTCAGCAAGCTTTCGTATATCTATGCCTGATCCACCAGTCAGGCTAGCTACAGTAGAGGAAATAGAGTTTTCACCTGACACTTACGAACTCCTGCACTCTTGATTTTATGTAATGAGCAATGGCAAAAAAAATGCAGAAATGCACTGTTTCTATCAACGCAAATAGTTGAATAAAGACAACTGGGATATCTTTGTAAAGCTAGCATGGAGTGCTTGCAGTGCTAGCGATTCCTGTGACAACTCAGTAATTGCTTTTGCGTAATCTAAATCCTTATGCCCCGATAGAAGCGTCTCCAGCCTGACCGTGGTATCCTCTTGCAACTGAGACTGCGAGTTCAGCGTGGCCATACGGGCACCCAGCCTCCCGAAAGAGACCGATAAGCGGTCAGATGACGTCTTGACCACGTCGATACTTGATCGAACGTCTGCTAGGTTATTACTAATCAAGCCAGCCTCAAGAGATTCAATTGCAGCAAAGTCTTCAGGCGTCAGAAGCTCACTGCCAAGTGTATTTATATCCATAGTTCGACTGTCAGACACCCGTATTGAGAGTCGACTGTAATCACCAACGTATTGCGTCACACCCTGGTCATTCACTGAGAAAGGTGGCGACTCAATGCGGTTACCGCCGAACAAATAATTGCCATCGATGTCTTGTGAGTTACCTAACCTAATTAACTCCTTTTTGAGTTCAGTTACTTCGGCTCCCAACACAGCCCTATCCTCGGCGGCCATAGTACCGTTAGCACCCAAAATTGCTAACTCTGATGCTCTTTGAAACACCTCGGTGATGGACGTAAGTGCCGTCTCTTCAGAGGTAAGACGTGTCATAGCCACTTCAATATTTTCTTTATAAATTTTTTGGCTCAAAATATTACTCTCAAATCTAGAGATTAAATTCGCCTTCTGAACATCCTGACTCGTGGAGGTAATCTGTTTACCGGAGCCCAGTTTGGCCTGTAGATCTGATACTGAGTACTGGCCCTTGCTGAGAGCCTCAGCGTTCGTTTTGAAAAATTGTGCGGTAGATATCTTCATGCGCTTAACGAGCCTGTATCAATGTGTCAAACATTCGCTGGGATATTTGTATTACCTGAGCGGCTGCTTGGTAAGCCTGCTGAAATCTGATCAAGTCTGAGGCTTCCTCATCTAGATTCACTCCCACCGCTGCCTCTCGACTCGCCTCAGCTTGATCTTTTATCACCTGCATCGCATCCTCGTTGAGTTGCGCTAATCGGCTTCTTGAGCCGGCACCCGCCACCAAATCCCGGTAAGCCTCCGAAAAAGTCTGTCCTTGTATTATCGGTTCTTTTCCCAATTCTATTAGTCTCAGGAGATTTTCATTACTACCCGTACCACTAACATTTTTCTCAACGAAGAAGACATCTCCACTCTGTGGATTAGAGCTGAACTCCAAGGTTACGTCTTGATACTGAATTCCTTGGTACTCATCATACAGACGAGTTGTTACTACAGTGTCGGTCTCTATATCTGTGATTGTATAGATTGAGTCACTTATAAAACTGACGCTGAAAGGCCTCGCTGGCATTTTCTCAACTTGCTGTTGAGCTTCTGGAACAGCTCGGATCGAAGCATCTAAATCGCCCGAACCAGTTACAAATACGGCTAAATCAGCTGGAACTTTTCCGTCTATTATTAGCTCTGTGTTAAGACCTATCCGCCCGAGATCTGACGGCTGACCCTGATCCGAGAGCTTTAGCACGAAACTTTCAATCGATGGACGATTAGTCGAGGGATCAGTCCCGGTTACCTGTATTTCGTATGTTCCAGCATAAATTCCTGGGACTTGTCCAAGCGCAGACCTCTGATCAACTAATGCTGGCGCTCCCAAAACAATATTTTCACCTTCGAAGCCACTTGTATTTACCAATGCAATGCCATCGTCACCAATCCATTCAGCTCTTACATTTGTCAAATGAGACTGATCATTAATCGCACCGATAATCTGAGCAAGCCCCATCGCAGGAGAGAGTATGATTTCTTCGCCATTTATCGATAGCGACCGTTCAGGGTCGACATCAGAGGCGATAACTCTAGTTAGAGCGGAGGCAGAAAAATCTCCCAAAGAGTTGGCCTCGAATTGACTTTCAAAGTATTGCGCTATCGCCCTCGCAGATAGCTGGGAAGACGGGTCTATTTCAAGCGCATCGAGAGCAAAGCTCTTTTTAACTTCCCCATCTTCATCAGCATCGACGTCAGATGGGTCGAGATAAGCGTATTCAAAGACCAAATCCCCAGAATCAATGATAGTCGTCGCTTGGCTCTCCCCATTTTCGGTTGGAACGATGGGCTTTGATACTACGGCAGGAGCATCGATTCGCGTTCCGTCAATCAAGGCTCCAGTCTCGGGGTCAATAGATTCAACGCTCTCTGTTCTCGTCACTGCCAAAACACCGAATAGGATAGATGTATCTAAAAATGCTTCAGACCCATTCTTATTCAAATATGAAGAGCTATATGCGCCCTGACCAAAACCCTCATCGCTGGAGATGAGTGCATTCGCCTCTGCCAGCGTGAGGGTATTAGTACCTGCCAGGTGAACACCTTCGCTGGTAAATACATGCAAGTGCTGATTTGCATCGTACTCAATGCCAAACTCTACATTGACACCTGTGCTGTCTCGCAAAAGCTGGAGACTTGGTCCGCGGCCACCCGCCGTCAGATTTAAATCCTGTCGAGACGCGACACTGTCAGGACTTTCAAGAAAGAACCCGCGCTCAAAAACGGGTTGGCGAGGGGACTCCGATGGGCGAAACGTAAGGTCGGTATCGATAGACAACGAATTACCGTCATGTGGTCTTGATTGCATTGTAGCGGCAACAGCAACCTTCCTCGGATCAGAAATTAAAGCTGCAATACTCTGGGCCGGCCTATACTCGGGAGTGAATGTGATGACATCGCCATTTTCTGGATCGCCAGCAATCGAGAACTTCAAGCCACCTGAAGTCCCGCCCTCGACTGGCAACGTTGCGATCCGATCCCTAGTTACTGTGTTAATAACATCCCAGGCATCTACGCGTTCCCGGTAAATCAGCTCAATTGGCTCTGCTTCAACGTCTACGTAGTCAGTTGCTATTAGGCTGGCAGAAAGTTTGCCATTTGATGTCTCAAACGACGTGGTGAAAGTCGTTTTCACATCAAACAATGGCCCTCCAGAGAAGCCATCTTGATCCTGGCCTAGTTGGTGCACGGCGTTTACCTCATGGGCAAACGAGGCCGCGAGATGATCCATGCCAACTCTCGCGGGCCTAAGGACCTCAGTATTGAGAGCCAGGTACCCTCCAAGGGTACCGCCAGGGTTATTAGGGAGCGGCCGGCGAACTCCGAAAGGATCTAGGACTAGACGCATATCGACAGCTGATTTTTCGTTGTTAGAAAAAATTCCTATTTTAGTAACAGAGTTAGGCGTTATGAATTCGAACCCACGTCCTGGACCCCCAAAATTCACCGTAACCTGACCACTCAGCGACTCCGAAACCCCAATTTTTGACAACGCCGCCATGTCCCTCAAAATGGCGTCACGTTGATCCAGCAGACCCGGTGGCTGCTGATCGACCGATGTTTTACGATTTAGCTGACGATTAACTACGAGGAGTTGTTCTGCGAGAGAGTTCATCTCGTCTACCGCATCGCTAAACTCCAATTCGGCAGCACGGCTGATACTCTCTATTTGAAGAGAAATGTCGTTGAATCGGTCAGCTACAACCTCAGCCGAATTGAGGAACTCATCTCTGTGAACAAGTGAGGTCGGTTGAGCGCTTAGCAAATCAGCCGAGTTGAAAAAATCATCAATAGCGTTTGATAGACTCCCACTATCATTGCCCATTAAGTCAATAATGCGGTTGGCGTGCTGAATGACAGGTTCGTTAACTGAAAGGTCTCCTAGAGCATCCCTCAATGATTTTTCTATAAACTCATCATAAGCCCTGACGATAGCGTCGGACTGCGCTCCAGCACCAAAACTGAAGGCCCCTTCCTGCACAGGAAAACTCTCACCTATTTGCAAGGCTCTCTTACTGTAGCCCGGAGTATTTACGTTAGCGATGTTATTACTAGAGGTTGCCAACGCCTGCCTGTAGGCGTTTACCGCTCCACTGCCAATCGAGAGAATATCAACCACGAGCACCACCTAACTGTGATGCCGCCCCTTGCACGACCCGGTATTGACTGAGGCCTTTACTCCGGTTGTGGATAGCGGCAGATCCATCGCCTACAACCTGATCAACAAGCCATTCAGCAACACCAAGCCCACCAGACTTTGCTAAAGAGGTAGAAAGCTCACTATCAAACATGTCTTGATAAGACGTCATAGCGTTTGAGTTCCAAAGCTCACTTTTCAGCGGCTCGCTAGCCTTTCTCATTGAGGTCAACATCGACTTGATGAAAAAAGCCTCAAACTGCCGACCGACCTCTTCAGCAGACTTCACTGGATCCTTTTGAGCCGATACACGCAGCTTCGCCAATCCTGTAAAATCACTATACCCAGCGACAATATTCCCCATTAGATAACCACCAACTCTGCGCGCAAGCTTCCTGCGCTCTTTAGTGCTTCCAAAATGGCAATTAATGAGGTGGTCGACGCACCACTGTCATTAATTGCGTCGACGATGTCCCTTAAATCAACCGTCTCTTCAATAATATCGGTCTGACCAACGGATTCTGTAACTTCGATAGCACTGTTAGAGACTCCGGCCGTTTGAGCTTGTGATCCAGCTGTGAAGGGGGCTACAGGTTGAGAAATTTCATTCAATGTTGCGACATTCACACTAACCGCACCGTGAGAAACTGCGGCAGCAGATATCCTTACCTGTTGGTTGATTACCACGGTACCCGTGCGAGAATTGACAACCACCTTGGCTTGGGGTACCCCTGGGCTTACCTCAAGGTTCTCAATCATCCCGACAAAGCTAACTCGCTCCGACAAGCCCGCCGGTGCTCTAACCCCTAAGGAGACACCGTCTAATGCAAATGCAGTCCCTTCACCAAAAACCTCATTGATCTTTTTCGTGATCGCGGATGTGGTGCTGAAGTCATTTGAATTAACGTTAAATATAAGGGTGTCACTTTTATCAAAAGCCGTGTCTACTTGGCGTTCGACCGTGGCGCCATCTGGAACCCTTCCCGAGGTCGGTATGCCAATCTGCACGCTTGTTCCGTTCTGCTCTTCGGTGATACCCGTGACTGTTAACAATCCTTGTGCGATGGCATAGGTCTGACCATCAATGCCGCGTAGTTCAGTCATGATGAGGCTACCACCTCGCAGGCTTGTCGCTGTTCCTAAAGCCGCAACATTTACATCAACGAGCTGACCTGGTTTGGCGAAAGGTGGCAAGGTGGCAGTCACCATGACAGCCGCAACATTATCCACTTGGATGGGACGGCCTCTGGACTGGGCCAAGTCGTAGTCATCATAGGGGTTTGTTGTCACACCCAATGATTCCAAGATCGCCTTGAGACTCTGTCCTGTAAAGGTTGGATCTTTGCCATCTCCAGTACCAGCAAGACCAGTCACTAGACCATAGCCAACCAGCTGATTGGACCTTACGCCACCAACACTGGTCAAATCCTTCACACGATCAGCAACAGCTGCCTGTGCAACTAGGCACAGAGATACAGCAAGGATCCATTTAAAAAAATCGGACATGTTCGACCTCCACAGGCTCACAGCGGCCAGTACTTAAATAAGAACTGGCTAAGCCAGCCGGGTTGCGCTGAGTCAGCCAAATTGCCTGTCCCGCGGTACGATATCTGAGCCTGCGCCATCCTCATAGACGAAACAGTGTTATCTGGCTGTACGTCACGGGCGCGAAGGACACCGCGGACCTGTATGAATTCAGCGCCCTCGGTCAGCGACAACTGCTTCCTTCCTTCCACCACCAGATTTCCATTTGGCATGACTTCCACAACCATCGTGGTAACCACACCAGACAGCGCGTTAGCCTGAGCCGCTGTACCGCCACCTTCCGTTTCTATGGAGGCCGTTTTTAGATCTATCTTTGGAACTATTCTTCTCACGTATTGACCAAGGTATCCACGGCTACGGCCGATTGCATCCTGTAAATCATCCGTCATCACGTCGTTTGTAGACTTTCGCTCCGCAATCACCGAGGCATTTCTCGAGGCCTGAGTGGCTTCAGAAAGAATGATGGTTACGATGTCGCCTACTTGCCAACGTCGCTGACCCTGAAAAAAAGTCATGCGCTGTGGGTTGCTCATGATAGAGCCGGTCGGCAGTGGTTGAGCTACCTGAGGCAGCGGCCGGACAGGCGCAAATTCATGGTGCACCTCGAGGGGCGGCTTAGTTGCACATCCGACCAACAAGCAAAGTAGCGTTATGGTGAAAAGGGCTTTCATACTAAAACCTACAAATTCTGGTTCAGGAACCGCAACATGCCATCGGCTGCAGAAATAGCCTTCGAGTTGACCTCGTAAGCCCGCTGTGTCTCG
>CACMGJ010000015.1 GCA_902613175.1 Halieaceae bacterium
CTGGCTCTTGCCGGTGCTCGGTTGGAGCGGGAGTCGTTGGTGGATGCCATCATCGAGAGTGGTTTATGGCAGCTACTCGATGGCGTGAAGCTACCAAGATCGCAAGATGAGTTTGCGTCTGTTCAACGCACCGTTACTGCACAGTGGGTGCCGCATGTACTGGAGATGGGGAACCACTTGGCGCAAGCGATTAAGGTCGCGTCTGACACGTGGACTGTACTCTCGCGTTACAGTGCGAACGAATACGCTGAGGCGCGGGCAGATATGGAGCAGCAATTGCAGATGCTCTTCAGTCCGAAAAGCCTTATCGAGACCCCCTCAGAGTGGATAACCTATTACCCGCGATACCTAAAGGCGATTGCAAATCGTGCCGAGCGTCTACCAGCGCAGGGCGGTAAGGACGATAAGTCCATGGCGATGTTGTTGCCGCAAGTCCAGCGATTGAATGATGGCAAGAAACGGTATCCCGGGCTGGACGTTCTGTGTCCCGAGGCAGTTCGCTTTCGCTGGATGCTAGAGGAGTTTCGCGTGTCGTTATTCGCTCAGCAGCTGGGTACGAAATTACCCGTCTCGGCAAAGCGCCTTGATCATCAGTGGCAATCTGTTGAGGGGTGGATGACAAATAATCCGCGTTGATATTCCTACTTTTTGTTAAAGTCGTGCCACGTGCAAAAGAGAAACACAGCGTGTCACCAGCATCTAATTTTGTAATATCGGTAGTTGTAGCGATCTGGCTAGCGATTGCAGTGGCGCCTGCCATGGCGAATGACGACCCCTTGGAGCCACTCAATCGCGAGATTCTCGAGTTCAACGACGCCGCTGATGCAGCGATCCTAAGGCCAATTGCGGTTGCCTACGACGAAACGATCCCCAGGCCTATCCGGCGCGGATTGATGAATGCCTACGATAACCTGACCGATGTGAACGCAGCGGTGAACGCCTTGCTGCAAGGTAGACCTGGCTCTGCCGTGAAGAACACCGGGCGCGTGTTGCTCAATACAACGTTTGGTCTACTGGGCGTCATCGATGTCGCCAGTGACATGGGGATTGAACCTTACGAGACCGACTTCGGTCATACCCTTGCTCGCTGGGGTGCGCCGGAGGGACCCTATGTCATGGTGCCATTTCTCGGGCCTCGAACATTCCGATCGGGTATTGGCGATATCACCGATAGCTTTATGTCAGCCAACGACTACATATTTGACGATGATTCGGTGACCTGGGGATCAAGAGGTTGGCGGGCGCTAGAGTACCGAGCGGACCTTCTGGATGCCGAGGATCTCATCACGGGTGATCGCTATGTCTTCATTCGCGACGCTTACCTACAGAACCGCGAGGCATTGGTGAATGACGGTGTGGTTGAAGATACGTTTTCTGACTTCGAAGAAGATGAGTGGGACGAGGATTTTTAAGCGCTGCGACGAGCGAGTAGCGCCTCGGTAGCATCCACCGCTTCTTTGAAGAGTGCGGCATCCGCTCCCACTTTGTGCATACCTTCACTCAGCAGTCTGCGAAATAACTTTCCACCTGGCCGGCGCTGATACAAGCCCAGCACATGACGAAGAACATGGTTCACACGGCCGCCTTGAGCAAGGACAGTCTCCAAGTAGGGTATCAATGCCAAAGCGACATCGTAGCGAGACATATCCCGCTCGGTGTGACCAAACAGCTGAGTGTCTACTTGAGATAACAACCAGGGGTTCTGATAGGGCTCTCGCCCTAGCATGACGCCATCCACATGATTGAGATGCGCCTGACAGTCATCAAGCGAAGTAATGCCCCCGTTTATCACAATGGTCAGGTTGGGGAAGTCGCGTTTTAGCTGGTACACCCACTCGTATCTCAGCGGTGGGACTTCTCTATTTTCTTTTGGCGATAGCCCCTGCAACCAGGCGTTGCGTGCGTGCGCTATGAAGACATCACTACCGCCCTGAGTTACGGTGCCGACAAAATCGCGGACAATGTCGTAGCTGTTGTCATCATCAATGCCCAGCCTGTGTTTGACGGTTACCGGCAACTCGACGGCCTCATTCATTGCGGCAACGCAGTCGCGAACGAGCTCGGGCTCACGCATCAAGCAGGCACCAAAGGCACCGTTCTGAACGCGATCTGACGGGCATCCGCAGTTGAGATTGATCTCATCGTAGCCATAGCTCGCACCCATTTTGGCTGCGACGGCAAGGTCGGCTGGGATTGACCCACCTAATTGCAGGGCAACCGGATGTTCTTCCTCGTTGAATCTAAGGTGCCTGTCGCTGTCACCATGAATTAACGCACCTGTGGTGACCATTTCGGTGTAAACGCGGGTATGCCGAGTCATGAGGCGCCAAAAATACCGGCAGTGCCGGTCGCTCCAGTCCATGCAGGGCGCTGTACTAAAACGCCATGGGCTGTTTATCTTTGGCTTGCTCGAATCATTCATTACGATATTGTCGCATAGTGAGCGTTGGACAGATTAGCCTCTTTTCAAAGCAACAATAACGAAACAAATCATTCATCAATGCTTAGTCGGGTGCCCTGACACTTCGGCGATACAGTCAGAGAGTGTAATCATCATGAAGTTGGATCGAAGACAAATACTCAAGGGGCTTGGCTTGGGTGCCGGAGCCTTAAGTGTGCGAAGCGTGGCGGCTGACAGTGGTTCAGTGTCAGGCTTTACTCACGGTGTTGCGTCAGGAGACCCACTGGCTGATCGCGTGATTATCTGGTCAAGGTATGTCCCTGTGACTGGTAGCGACCGCGTCGATAATATTATTTGGCAAGTAGCGTACGATCGCTCCTTCGGTGACATTGCTGCGAGTGGCGTCACAAAAACGTCTGCGGAGCGAGACTTCACCATCAAGGTTGATGCCACAGGTTTGAAGCCCGGTCGCCGGTTCTTCTATCGCTTTGTGGTCAATGGACAACGCTCTGATATCGGAAGCACTAAAACGTTACCTAAAGGCGCTGTTGGACAATTCCGCATGGGCGTCGCGTCCTGTTCAAATTACCCACAAGGTTACTTTCACGCCTATGACGATATCGCAAAGAGCGACCTTGACGTGGTGCTTCACCTTGGTGACTACCTTTATGAATACGCCCGGGGCCGCTACGCAAACCCGATTGCAGAAGATACGCTCGGACGCGCTGTAACACCCGTCAACGAGATTGTATCGCTCGCTGACTATAGAGAGCGATATGCGGTCTACCGTTCAGATAGGGACCTACAAGCCGCTCATGCAGCGCATCCATGGATCTGTGTTTGGGATGATCACGAATTGACCAATAACACCTGGAAAGAGGGTGCGGAAAATCACAACGAAGGTGAGGGTGATTTTGACGAGCGCATCGCGACTGCACGCAAGGTGTATCACGAGTGGATGCCCATTCGAACGGCGGCGCAAACCGATCAGGCACCCATCTATCGCGCCTTTGAGATAGGGCAGTTGGCAGATCTGATCATGTTGGATACGCGACTTCACGGCCGTGACGAGCAGTTTATCTACCAGCGTGACCTTGAGAAATTCGGGGGCGCACAGGCCTTTGTTAAAGAGCAGCTCATGAATCCTGAGCGGACAATTCTTGGCGCAGATCAGGAGAATTGGCTGGGTTCGCAATTGGCAGTGAGCCATGATCGCGGCAGTGTCTGGCAAGTCATTGGTCAGCAGGTGTTGATGGGTAAGCTCACCACGCCGTTGATCCCTCAGGACACCATCGACAAGATGGAGCTGCCCGAGCGATACAGCCAGCGGCTGCAGGGGCTTCAACAAATTGCCCAGGCGAAGCTCCCCTTGAACCTCGATGCTTGGGACGGTTACCCTGCCTGTCGTGAGCGTATTCATGGCCTATTCACGGAGTTTGCCAAAAATCCGGTAGTTCTTGCCGGCGATACGCACAATGCCTGGGCGTTCAATATGCGCAATGGCTCAGGCTATGCCGTGGGGGTGGAAATAGGTACACCTGGCGTCACCAGTCCGGGAATGGAGGCTTATTTGCCGGCACCGCCAGAGATGATGCGTGAGGCATTACTCAGTAGCAGCGCTGAGTTACACGATCTAGATACATCCCGACGTGGCTGGACAGTCGTTGAGTTCACACCGGAGCAAGTGACCTCTACCTGGCGTTTTGTATCGACCATTCTTGAGAGTAAGTACTCCGTCGCGGAGAGCACGCCGATTGTTTGTAAGGCCGGTGATAGGGCATTCAGCTGAGCCACCAGGGTGGCTCAATCAGGTGGTTGCTAAGCAGCAGATTTCCCTGGTATCGCGGCCAACAAGCGCTGGGTGTAGTCGCTTTGAGGCGAGTTGAATACGTTGCTCGTGTTACCCACTTCCTCGAGTTTTCCGCGATACAGCACCGCTACACGGTCCGCAATTTGCCGAATCACAGCCAGATCGTGCGAGACAAAGAGCATGGTGAGACCGCACTCGTCCTTCAGGTCTTTCAGTAGATCCAGAATCTGCGCCTGAATGGTGACGTCGAGTGCCGAAACGGGTTCGTCTGCAACAATGAACTCCGGCTTTGTCGCCAGAGCTCTGCCAATGGCAATACGCTGTCGCTGACCGCCCGAGAATTCGTGAGGATATTTCTTGGCAAAACCGCGCGCCAGACCTACGTTGTCCATGAGTTCTCTGATGGCGGCATCAAGACCCGCACGAGCAACAATCTTGTGGAGCAATAGCGGCTCAGTCAGCGTGTCATAAACCGTCATGCGAGGATTCAGTGATGCGTAGGGGTCCTGAAAAATCATCTGCATTCGGCGTCTAAGCGCTTTGAGATTATTGCGATCAAGTCCACCAACGTCGATTCCATCAAAGCTGATCTGCCCATCGGTGATCGGTGTCAACCGCAGCAATGAACGGCCAAAGGTCGATTTGCCACTACCGGACTCTCCGACAAGCCCCAACACTTCGCCCCGCTGGATTGACAGCGATACATCGTCAACGGCCTTGACCGGCTCATCACTATTTTCAGAGGTGAAGTAGGTCTTGAGGTTGCTGGCTGTAATCAGCGTATCTCGCCCATTCTCGGGCTCGGGTGGCGCGCCGTTCGGAATAGCCGCTAGAAGTTTTTGCGTATAGGGGTGCTGTGCGTTGGTAAAGATGTCCGCGGGTGTACCTTGCTCAACGACCAATCCTTTCTCCATGACGACAATGTGATCAGCAATATCCGAAACCACAGCGAGGTCGTGGCTGATGAACAAAACGCCAATGTCGCGCTTTTCCTGCAGTGACTTAATCAAGCGAAGAATCTGCGCTTGAATAGTGACATCCAAGGCCGTAGTCGGCTCATCGGCAATCAGAAGTTTGGGCTCAGTTATGAGTGCCATGGCAATCATGACTCGCTGTCGCATGCCGCCAGAGAACTCGAACGGATAGGCGCGCATGGCCGCTTCCGGGTTTTGAATGCCCACTTCATCAAGCAGTTCTATTGCTCGCAGCGTCGCTGCCTCTTTGTTCGCCACACCGTGCACGAGAAGGGGCTCAACCAGTTGCTCGCCAATCCGCATATAGGGGTTGAGGCAGGTCATTGGGTCCTGAAAGATCATGGCGACATCCGAGCCTCGAATACTCCGAAGCTCTCGCTGCGATAATGCGAGCAGATCCCGTCCGTTGAACTCGGCGGTCCCTGAGTCAATTCTTCCCGGGGGCTGTGGTATCAGGCCTAAGAGTGCATAACAGGAGACCGATTTACCCGAACCACTTTCGCCGATGATGCCGGTGATGGACTTGGGTTCGACCGTGAAATTGACATTTTTGACGGCTTCTGTGGTCCCGTTCCGAGTAACAAAGCTGACGCTTAAATCATTAACGTTGAGCAGACTCATGGATTAATCCTTAGAACCGCGAACATCGAGCGCGTCGCGAAGACCATCGCCCAGGAAGTTGAGAGAGAACAGCGTAATCGTCAGTGCCAAACCGGGGAAAATGAGTAGCCAGGGGTACTCCTCCATGGTTTCGGCGCCGTAGCTAATAAGCAGTCCCCAGCTGGTTTGTGGCGGCTGAATGCCGAGACCCAGGAAGCTTAGGAAGGCCTCCAACAACATCACGCTCGGAATCGTCAGTGTTGTATAGACAATGATTGGGCCAAGGGCGTTGGGGATGATGTGTTTGAGAATGATGGCTGAGGGAGGGAGTCCCAACGATACAGCCGCTTCGACAAATTCCTGCTGACGTAAGGATTGCACCTGAGTCCGCATAATTCTCGCCATGGTCAGCCACTCAACCGCACCAATTGCCAGGAAAAGGAGCAGGATGTTTCGGCCGAAGACTACCATCAGTAGGATGATGAAGATCATGAAGGGCAGGGCGTAGAGGATGTCGACAAAGCGCATCATGATTGAGTCGATACGGCCACCAACATAGCCTGCAACGGCTCCCCAAGTAACACCGATCACCAGTGCCACGGCTGTGGCGATAAAGCCAACCGCCAGTGAGATCCGGCCACCGTAGAGAATCTGGGTGAGCAGGTCTCTTCCAAAAATGTCGGTACCCAGCCAGTGCGCAGCGGAGGGTGGTGTGGCGCCAAGGTCCAGGTTTTGAGCCTCGTAACCGTAGGGTGCAATCCAGGGTGTCAAAATCGCTAGGACGACCATCATTGTAAGCACCACGCCACCAGTGACTGCCGCACGATTCTTCTTAAGTCGAAGCCAAGCGTCGTGCCAGAGCGATGCGCCGTCCTCCGCCTCCACGAGAAGTGCCGTTTGTTCAGTATTCATTAGGCACCTCCTTTGAACTGCGCTCGCAGACGCGGATTTAGCCACGCAGCGATCACGTCACTGATGAGGTTAAAGAAGACGATCAATGTGGAGAGGAACACCGTTGTACCAAGGATCATCGTGTAGTCGCGGTTAAACGCGGCCTGAACGTAGAACCGACCCAGTCCCGGTATTTGAAAGATCGTCTCTACAACGAATGAGCCCGCGAGCAAGCCAGCAAAGGCCGGCCCTAAAAATGCGATGACAGGAATGAGACCACCGCGCAGCGCATGTTGAATCACGACTCGCCACTCAGGAAGTCCTTTGGCTCGGGCTGTCCTTATATAGTCCTGCGACAAGATTTCGAGCATTCCAGCTCGGCTGAGACGTGCTATGTAAGCCGCATAGGCGCTACCCAACGTAATCGATGGCAGTATCTTGTCTCCGGGGAGGTCTCCCCAGCCAGCTATGGGCAACCAATCGAGATAGATACCGAAAATGAGGAGCAGCAAAGGCCCTAGCAGGAAGGACGGCATACAGATACCAATCATGGCCATCCCCATGGGTATGTAGTCTTGCCGTGTATTGGGCCTTAGTGCGGCGAACACGCCGGCCAGAACGCCAATCAGAAGCGCAAAACTCAGGGCGTAAAGGCCCAGCTCAGCGGTAACCGGGAGCCCGCTACCCAAAATTTCGTTGACGCTTCGCCCCGGGTATTTGAACGAGGGACCCAGATTGCCATTACTCAGGTCACCTAGATACGCGATGTATTGCTCATGGAGCGGCAAATCGAGTTTGTACTGTGCCTCGAGCGCACGCTTCACCTCGGGGAGCACCGCTTTCTCACTGTCGAATGGACCACCGGGTGCGGAGCGCACAAGAAAGAACGTTGCCGTAATTACGACGAAGATGACTGGGATTGCCTGCAGCAGTCGCCAAAAGATAAATCTCAGCACCTTAGTTTGCCTCCCCATGGAGACTGCGACCGGGGTGCAGTTTCACGTATTTCAAATTAAGTGAATCCATCAGGTTGGGGTAAATGCCTTCAACGCTTGGATGTACTAGGTGCTTACTGGTGTAGGTGTAGATGGGGATGATGGGCATCTCGTTCATCATCATGGTTTCAGCCTTGTAGAACAGACCGTAGCGCTCATCACGTGTCTTAGCCTTTGGCGCAAAGTTGAGGATGATGTCGTCAAACTCGTCACTGGCATAGCCGGTGTTGTTGTTGCCACCGTCGGTGATAAACAGGTCCAAGAAATTGTTCGCATCAACATAGTCTCCAATCCAGCCGCGCCGCGCGACTTGGAAGTCTCGTTGCGATACCGAGTTGAGATACACCTTCCATTCCTGGTTGGAGATGGTGACGTCGATGTTGAGCTCTTTTTTCCACATCTGCTGAACAGCCACCGCAATTTTTCTGTGTGCTTCCTGCGTGTTGTAGATGATTTCTAGCCCGGGCCATCCCTCGCCATTGGGATAGCCTGCGTCCGCCAATAGCTCGCGGGCTTTTGCGGGGTCGTAGTCGAATAGTTTAGGTGGGTTGTAACCGAGCGTATCGGGCGGCGTGATGCTGTAGGCGGGAATGGCCGTTTCTTGCAGCACGGTTCGCGTCAGCGTGTCTCGGTCTAGCGCGTATGACAGCGCTCTCCGAACAAGCACGTTGTCCACGGGTGGTCTATCTGTGTTGACGAGGTAGTAGTAGGTTCCAAGGTAAGCAGCCTGAATATAGGTTGTATTGCCTTGCTTTCGGTATTCCGGAATCTTGTCCAACGGCACAACTTGCGTGTAATGCAGCTGCTCCGCGCGGAACATGCGCTCTTCGCTCACCACGTTCTCAGTCGGATAAAAATAGACACCGTTTAGGGCCACGTTGTCGCGATCCCAGTAATGCTCACTTTTCTTTATGATGATGCGTCGGTTGAGTGACCACTCATCGAGGGTAAACGCGCCGTTGCTGACGATATTGCCAACACGCGTCCACGGCGTGAATCGGTCAGTCATCTTTCCGTATTTGAGCAGTGTTTCAGGATGTACCGCGAAGCTACTGTAGTGATCCATCAACTGAAGAAAATAAGGGGTGGGCGCGTTCAGAGTGACCTGTAGCGTCAGATCGTCGAGCGCCTTGACACCCACTTGATCAAAGTCGGTGATTTCACGCTTGGAATAGGACTCTGAATTGACAATGGGGTAGAGCATGTAAGCGTAGAGAGAGCCGGTGTCTGGATGCAGCGCTCGGTTCCAAGACCAGACGTAGTCTGATGCGGTCATCGATTCCCCATTGCTCCATTTGGCTTCCGGGTTGATGTAAAAGGTATAGACCGTCCCGTCCTCCGAAATGTCCCACCGCTCGGCTACCCCAGGCTCGGGTTCAAGCGTGATGGGATTTTTGACCGCTAAACCTTCAAACAAGGCGCGGATGATGTGGTTCTCGGGGACGCCCGTGACCACATGCGGGTCGAGACCCTGAGGCTCGGCTCCGTTACCGTAATGAAGGAAGCCGTCACGGTTTCCCGACTCCACATTGCTCTCGCCACCGCCACAGGCGGTCAGCAGTGCCATCAGGACACTGGCAGGTATGATCGATTGAAAAAGGCGCATGATTCTTCGTGCTCTCGGCTTTGACGCATCCTATCCAATTTTCACTGCGCGGTGTATGCAAAGTACCGAATAGTAACGCTTAAAAGCTAAGTTTCTGACGCTGTCCCAACCCGTACTCTGGTAAACTGCGGGCCTCGAATGAGTTGGCACACAAGAGTATCCAATGACTGTACGAACCCGCGTCGCACCTTCACCCACTGGCGATCCTCACGTTGGGACGGCCTACATGGCGTTGTTCAATCGGTGTTTCGCTCGCGCGCATGGTGGTCAATTCATTTTGCGCATTGAAGACACGGATCAAGCACGCAGCACGGCTGCCGCGGAGCAGATGATTCTCGACTCATTGCGCTGGCTTGGACTCGATTGGGATGAAGGTCCTGATGTCGGTGGCGAGTATGGTCCTTATCGGCAGAGTGAGCGTCGCGATCTTTACGCACAGCACGCTTGGCAGCTAGTCGAGCAGGGTGATGCCTTCGTTTGCTACCGCACGCCAGAAGAGCTCGATGCGCTGCGCGAAGCACGGCGCGAGGCGGGAAAGTCAACTGCCCTAAAGCCTGCCGACCTCGAATTATCCGCTGAAGAGCAAGCCGCTCGAAAGAGTGCGGGTGCACCCTTTGTCATCCGTATGCGAGTTCCCGACGAGGCGGGAGCTTGTGTTGTAAAGGATCGGTTGCGGGGTGATATCGAGCTGGACTGGGGCATGGTCGACGCCCAGATTCTTTTGAAATCTGACGGTATGCCCACTTACCATCTTGCCAATGTAGTGGACGACCACCTCATGGACATCACGCATGTTATCCGTGGTGAGGAGTGGCTCAACTCGGCGCCCAAGCACCAGCTTCTGTATCAATATTTTGGTTGGGAGATACCAGAGCTTTGCCATATGCCGCTCCTGAGAAACCCAGATAAATCAAAGCTCAGCAAGCGAAAGAATCCGACGAGTATTTTTTATTACGAGCGTATGGGCTTCCTACCCGAGGCTCTGGTGAATTACTTGGGTCGAATGGGCTGGTCGATGCCCGATGAGCGGGAAAAGTTTTCACTCGATGACATGCAAGCTGCGTTTGACATCGATCGCGTATCGCTCGGCGGTCCTATCTTCGATGTTGAGAAGCTCAAGTGGTTGAACGGGCTCTGGCTGCGCGAAAACCTTGATGCTGAACAGCTAAAAGAGCGTTTGAAAACGTGGCTTTGGAATGACGCAACACTCGACAAAATACTGCCCCACGCGCAGGGTCGCATGGAGGTGCTTTCTGACTTTGTCCCCACGTCATCCTATCTCTTGTCGGGGGAGGTCGCAGTCGACGCTGCTGCATTTGACGGTTCCGCGGAAACAACTGAAGAGGTTCTCAGACGACTACAGTTTGTTTTGTGGCGTCTCGAGGCTCAGCAGGACTGGGAGCGTGGCGCGTTGTTTGAGAGTCTGAAGCAGCTCGCCGAGTCGCTGGGACTCAAGCCTAAGGCCCTATTCGCGCCACTGTTTGTCGCGGTTTCGGGTAAGAGCAGTGCGTATTCGATTCCTGACTCTATGTCGATCTTGGGTCCTGATTTGACGAGAGCACGTTTGCGAAACGCGATCAGCGCTCTTGGCGGTGTATCCAACAAGGCTGGGAAACGACTCGAGAAAGAGTACGCCGCGCTGAGCTGAGACTCAGCGCGGTCGGTTTAGAAGGGCGATCAGCGCTAGCACCGAGACAGCGACTTCGAAGCCCAAGACACCCCACGTGTAGCCTGTAAAGCTCGAGGACATCTCGATGTCTACCTGGCTACCAGCCACCTCAAATTTTGAGTCGAGCTCACGAAACACAGTAAAGGCACGAGCAGCACCGATGTAGCTGATGATGACGAACAGGAGCCAGAGTCCTGCCTTGAGATATTCCTTGATGACGGCTGAGGCAAGGAGAATAGAGCCAATAGCGATCTCTAGGCCGCCGTACATGGCCGCAATTTCCGCGTAAGCATCCTGAGAGGCAATGAAAATGCCTGACCATCCCGCTGGTATTTCAGGGTCGTAGACACTAACAACTCCAAGCCCAAAGAAAATCGCGCCTGTGATACCTAGTAGCAGTTGACCAAACACAAATACCTCCTCCTAACCGGCGCGGATGATAGTAAACTGCTTGTTCGGACGATAGCAATCGTTTGATGCGCCCACGGACTCTCTAAAGTCCGCACGCGTAACTTTTCCTCGATTCTATTGATCACTCGTATCGAGCGCGGACGGCTTCCTGGATTAGCGGCAATGCAGTACGCAGAATTGCGCTACCTTGGCCAGAAGCTCTTCGGCTGTAGTCGTCGATAGCAATAAAGCCACCGATGCCAATGTTAAGATCAATGAAGCTGACAGCACCAAACATACCTCCGTCGGTATACAGTCCTGGACTTTCAGTTGATATCCACCATCCCATTCCATAGGGGGTAGGATTAATGGGAACCGCACTTCCTTTGTCCGCAAACATAGAGTCTATTGAGGCTTGGCTGAGAACTTGACTAGACCCACAATAACCTCCGTTAAGCAAAACTTGCAGCAATTTCGCGTAGTCCGACAGATTTGTAATTCCTCCACCTTCAATGTTTGGATTATGTTGACCAACCAGGCTGGCTGGCGTGCCGTCAAATGAGGTGTACGTAAATCCTGAGTAAATAAGCTCTTCGTAGGGATTACCAAAAGTAAATACGTCCAGGTCGCATGGAGCACCGAGATACTCGTCGAAGAGTTGATTCCAAGACGAGTTACTGGCGACGCTTGCGGTTACTCCGGCAACCTGCCATTGACTGCCCCCATAGTCAAAAATGCTACCCGCTGGATGTGTTGTAGGCAGCTCAGTAGAAACAAGCAGCTGTCCACATCCCTCAAAAGTCATGAATGGTTGAGAGGTGGCCTGGCAATTGTGAACCCCACCGGACGCAATATAGGCCGGAGAGAGTGTCACCCGTAGTCCGGGAATGCCTGATGTATTGCTTATCATTTGCTCTACAGTACGATCGACATAAATACCGCCGAAAGGTAGATACTCTCTAACTGGTTCGCTTATTGAAAAATCGACCGAGGGGTCATCGTCCAATGCCAGTATTGCCATTACAGCAGGTACTTTGCTGGTTGATGCAAGTATCGTGACTAGGTCCTCAGTATGGTCGCCGAAAACCGCTTGATGGGTCGTTCCTTCTTTGTCCACTAAGGTGTAGCTAATGCCATCAAGCACTTCGTGGTTATCAAGAAACTCCTGGAATGCAGCGTCTACCGCAGAGTAGTCTGCAGGTGGAAACGGGATTGCCGTTGGGGCCGCTAGTGACGGCGCCGTGTAATCACTACCCCCACCACCACCGCCGCAGGCAGCAAGACCAAACGGGGCAAGCGCAAGGAGCAAGGGTAGCTTTAACTTTTTAATGTTGTAATTGAAACTATTATTACGATTGCGATAGCGACTAAACATAATGTTGTCCTTCTTTTTATTGGTATCTTGTTTCCGTGTTTCCGCGCTTTAGTTCCGGCGGAGCCGTCATAAAAATGAAACAGTAATGTTTTAAAAATGTAAAATATCTAAGATAAATGAAATGATCAAGGTGCCATCCAGGCATTCGACTTGCATCGGACACGCAGAAACATTAGCCAGCGAAAAAATTTCTAGATATCGTGTGTGTGTCCGGGGATATGCATTTTTTGGGGCCATAGCTCAGCTGGGAGAGCGCAACACTGGCAGTGTTGAGGTCGGCGGTTCGATCCCGCCTGGCTCCACCAATGCCCTGTTTCAACTGGCTCCACCAATGCCCTGTTTCAAAAAGTTCGGCAATGCTCTCCACCCAAATCACTGACATGCAGATTCTGCTTCGTCCGAGACCCGCAACTTGTCTGACACTACAAAACACACGTTTTTATCAATTCACAAACGGTTTTTGACATATCGTGACTCAACGCATTGTTGCTGGAATCCGAATAGTCTGCTGCTACTTGCCTATTTAGGTACTTGGAAATACGCTCAAAGAGTAACTTTTAAATACGGGATGTTACTCACATGCTGAGATACTTGATAACCGGCCTTTTGGTATCAATTGTGGCGTTACTTCTCTCATGTGGTGGCGGAGGCGGCAGCGACACTGGCAGTGAAAGCACCGGGAGCGTTCCGCCACCCAGTCCGGGTGACGGTACAAGTCCCGGCGTTAACAATCCCTCAGCGGGCTGCAGTGCCAACACTGGATTGCTGACTGAAAGTGGCGCCTATATGTTTCAATTTAATAACATTGAGCGTGCTTACCGAGTTCATGTGCCCGAGAACTATGAAAGCACCTCAGCCAGTCCCCTCGTAATGTTATTTCATGGATGGGGAGGCGGTCAGAATGAGTTCGTTGGCAACGCGACGGTGACCAGTGAAGCGGATCAACAGGGCTTTATCTTGGTTGCGCCTGTGGGCCTTGGCTCGGATGAGCCCGATAACTCCTTTAACTCATGGACATTTAGTGGATCCGCCGATGGACTTGACGGTGATGGCGGCAATGGCATCGAAGGCGCCATATGCGATTTTAACAACACACCTGATTATAGGTACGCCTCTTGTGATGGTATTGCGGAGAATAGCTGCTCTTGGACACAGTGCCAGCAAGACGACGTTGCGTTCACGGCCGCGCTGGTTGAGCACGTTGGTAACCGCATGTGCGTGGATGCAGACAACGTGTTCGCCAGCGGTGGTTCAAACGGAGGCATGTTTACCTGGGAATTGGGACAGAACCCCTTGACGGCACCTTTGTTCAGAGCGATAGCACCGATCATTGGTTTGCCGCACCGGGGCTACCTGAACGGTAAGGGTAAAAATGAGGACATGCCCGCGTTGCTCATTACTGGCCTCAATGATTCCACCGTACCACCCGGTGGCTGGGAAGATGATAACTTTACCACCACGAGTAATGGCGAATCCTTTTACTATACAAGCGCTACTGGAATTACGCAGAGCTGGGCCGAGTCGCACGGCTGTGATGTGACGAACAACGCCGTTGTCTTTGATGCCAACACCAGCGAGGGCGAATGTCGGACCTATTGCTCGAGTGACACGGGCTGGCCTCGAGTTTTGGATTGTCGCTCTGACATGGGTCATACCTACCAGTTCAGTTGGACTTGGCCACTCATCTTAAAATTTTTTAACGCGCACTCGCTCTAATTGGGGTCAGTAATACAGACCAGTCCCGACTGCCGGTCACGTTAAAGATTCAAGGTTTGTTTTAACTTAATTTTTCATATCCCGACTGGCCCCACCAAATCGAAGCCCCTCACTCACATCTCCCTAATTTCGAATATCGCTCGACCGAAATGGATATAGCGTATCTATAGGTGCATATTGGTAGTCCAGCGCATCAAGGCGCGTCGTGCCAAACCAATCGCCTGGTGCATCAACCACCATGATGGTTTTTGCATACCCCGTCTCGTCAAAGCCCCGTCGAAAGTGAACGCGGGACTTCACGACAAATACGTCATAGTCGTCGGGATTAAGACCTTCAATCCGCAGTGGCGATAGCGTTCTGATCTGGGTGTAGGTTGGAACAATGAAAAGTAGATTGTTATCCCCGAATTCAATCATTGCGATCTCGTCGTAACCCCAGCCCTCGCCAAAATATTTAACTGTTCCTTTAATGCGGACAGGCTTGCCAGCTTGCTCACCTGTGAAGCCCCCTACAGACATATCGAAGGCATCGCCTGGTTTGGCCTGAGTTGCGCTCAGTGCGGAAAGGGCACGTTCATCGCGTAACGCCGCATACATCATGTTACTGATGCCCTCATCCATCAATGCTTTGAGAAGCCACGTTGCATCCCCGGGGCGATCCGAATAGTCACCGAGAACCACAGGTGTGGCGCCTCGTTTCATTGCCTGTATCGTCTGCTTTGCAGCGGCCTTGGGCATAGGGAACGCGCCATTGGCAAAGGGTTCTCGTACGCGCCAAATGAACTCTGACATGTCGTCCGCTATCGCGTCAGCCAACTCTTGATCGTCATTAGTTATGACGTGCACCGTTGCGCCAACGTCTGGCACGTCTGACCAGGGAAAGCCATAAAACACGCTGACGAGGGCGTCAGGCTCTCGCGCTTCCCAGCGGCGGGCTCGCTCCATGATATCCATCGACGGAGACTGTCCTGTCCATTGGAGAACACTGGCGGTAATAACGGGCGGCTTTCGTGTGGCCGTCGTCGCGTGGTAGAGACCCTTTAAACTTCGATAGAGGAACCGCGCTGAGCGCCCGCCTTGCAATGCCGCGTCGTAATGCGGGTATCGTTTGGTAACGAAGGCAGCATTGGCCCACTGCAGAAATTGCTCGTCCTCATTGCCGTGCAAGTCGAAAGAACCGGCAATGGGGATATCGGGTCCAACGATTTGCCGAATGCGCCGTGCTATCTCGGCTTCCGGTCGGGGAACGCCTCTTACGGCCATGGCGCCGTGAAGCGCAAGATACACACCGTCAACGGGCATATTGGCTTTGAGGTCATCAGTGATGGTCGTCATGAAATGCTCGAAGCTTTCTCTACTTTCCCAGCTTCGCGAGGAGCCCCCGTAAACCTCATCGGGCGAGTTAATGCCGATCACTTCAACATCGGGGTATTCGCGTGCGGCATACACAAAGCCGCCAATGAAGCCTCTTTTACTATCAATGAGCTCCTCCCCTTTTACAAAGGGCACTCGCCACGCACGGTCTACAATTTGGGTGTCCCCCCCGGGACAGAATGTGCAGGTCTCCTGCGAGTACGCGATCACCGCTAGCTTGTGAAGCTCAGCGCTCGTCGAGGATGGAGCGTGAGTGAAAAACGTGAGCAATAAAACTGCGACTGCTTGGCGTAGGACGGCGTTGCAATGATTCGTCATGACTTAGCTCCTTTAATTCGGTGCTTTTTCTTTATGCCAGCCCGTTCTAAAAACTTCCCGCGGCATTTTTTATAGTAGCGGAGTCGCGATCTCGTGTGCCTCGCCGAATTGTCAGTTGCCTGAGATCAAATTTTTACCGGCCTTTGTGCATGGCTTTTGTATCCTGGTATCCCGCTTTGCTTCTCCTTGCAAAACCTGACCTCTCCCCTGAATACTAGGCTGCAGGGAAGGTCATCGTTCTCAATTATGCTAGGTGTCATTTCCGGCTTTGGGAACCCCTTACACGCAGGAGGACATTTTTCTCCCTCGCAACGCCAATAGCACACAGAGCAGTGTCCCAATCGGAAATAACCACGGCCACGCCAGGAGTGGTGTGTTTGCGGTCGTTGGAAGCACCCAGTGGAAGAGCTTGGGCTCGTTAATGATCAGTACGCCGAGCATGCTCAGGGCGACGGCTGGTGCCAAACCACCGACGTTAAAGCGTGTGCTCAGGATACTTAGCGCGAAGAGGCCGAGCACAGGGCCCAGTGTGTAAGTCGTCATCGAGAAGGCGAGGGTGATCAGGTCGCCACTGTTTCGCGAGAATTGCCACGCGATGAAGCCCAGCACAATGCCCCAAATGATGACTAGGCCCCTCGATACCTTAAGGTAATGACTATCATCACTGTCGGGCCGCACAAAAGGTTTGTAGAACATGGTGACTGAAATCTGAGCGAGAGCCGAGAGGATAGAGTCGAGGCTTGAAATGGCAGCACTGAGAATGCCTGCGATGAGTAAGCCGCGAACGCCCACTGGCATTTCGCTAATGATGAAGACAGGGAAGATACGATCGCCTTTTGCATCCACCAGCGACGCAAGCTCTGGCGCAAGCGGATTGAGTGTATAAAACGCGGAGAGACCCACACCGACGAGTAGCATCAACGCAGGAATGGTCTCGCCCGCGAGGCTCCATAATAGCGCTTTCTTTGCTTGGTCTTGGTCTTTGCAACAGAGCAGCCGCTGAGTAAACAGGTGGTCAGTCCCGTACACCGAAATACCCTGAAACGGCAGCGCAATGAGTGCCGCCCAGAACGTGAATGCCACGCGCGGGTCGCTACTGAAATCGAAAACCTGAAATTTCTCGGCGGTACTCCCCATCTCAGAGAGGGTATGCCAGCCGTCAGGCAGTGCACCGGTCATCACCACCAGTGCAGCCACCGCACCGGCGATTAAAATGAAGAATTGCACTACGTCGGTCCAGATGACAGTGGCGACACCCCCCATCCACGTCCACAGAATGGCAAACAACGCGATTACGGTGATGCTCTCGGCCATGCTCCAGCCCGTCAGCAGCTCAAACACCAGTGCTGTGGCGTACACGCGAACACTTTGACCCAGTATGCCGCCAACGATGAAAAGCCCAGCGGTCAAGCGCCCAATGCCCACGCCGAGTCGGTCGCTCATGTAGTCATAGGGGCTGTAGTAGTCGGCTTGGTAATAGCGTGGGATTAGATAACGGGCGATCAGCAAGCGCGCAATCACGCCACCGATGGCGAGCTGCAGGTACGCGAAATTACCGTCGCTGGCAAACGCAATTGCCGGAACGCCAATAAAGGTAACGGCACTGATGGTGGTGGCGATAATAGAGGCGCTGACTGCATACCAAGGGATCTGCCGACCCGCCAAGAAGAAGTCATGCGTTGTCTCTTGTTTGCCTTTCAGTCGGTGACCAATCCACGTTGTGACCGCGACATAGGCCGCCACGATAAACCAGTCGAAAACAGAAAAATCCATTACATCGCTTCTTAAAGGTTTAGATGATTCGGGTGGCACAGCATGCCATGAGTTAATTCTCGGCTCGCTAGGCTTTCGTTCCACATAGCTCTCCTTTCACAAAGCTCTCGTTTCACAAATCACTATATAAAAAGCTGTTTCGACCGTGCATGCACTTGACTCGAGATGACGCCTGATGGAGGGTAGAGGCTCAGGGAGAGCCGCTGTGAAGCCAATGAAAACAGGGACAAAACTTGCGTTAGTGGCAGCCGTCATTGCGGCGGTGACTGCACGCTATTGGTTTTACCTGGCGGCGGAAGTTTCGCTTCCCACGGACCGGACCGGCTTCGTCATCGGATTCTTAGGTGCGGCGGCTTTGGGTGTTTACGCCTTGATTAAGCGAACGAGCTGGTTGGGTGCTATTCCAGCTGTCTTCGCAATTGTTGTCGGTGCTTTTTTACCCTTCACAGTGTCAATCAGTGCACAAATCGTCGAGCGCGATTCGGTGATTGAAGTGGGTGATGCGATGCCTCAGTTCACGTCGATCGACGGGCAACGACAGGCATTCGACTCTGCGTCACTCAATGGGCACTTGGTGCTCATAAAATTCTTCAGAGCACATTGGTGACCCTACTGCGTCGGCGAGTTACGTCGACTGGAAGAACTGCGCGCAGAGTTTGACAAGCGCGGCGTAAAGGTCGTAACCGTGAGTGTCGATTTACCAGAGGTCATAGCGGACCGACGCCATCTTCATGGTTTGCAGGCGACCATGCTGTCTGACCAGCAACTTACCGTTACGGATAAGTTTGGACTGCGAAACAAGGGGTTTCATTCGGCGCCAGGTAGCGAGGAAGCCGAGGCCTTACCGGTGCCCGCCACGCTACTGATTGATGAGTCCGGCAAAGTCGTTTGGATAGATCTCTCCGCCGACTACCAACGACGCTCTGACCCCTCGGTCGTCCTAGCTGCCATGGAAGCGCACTTCGATATCGCCGGTCATTAACCTCAGCGCTTAGATCGGCGCTCCATACGTTTCCGATTCCAGATGAACTGCAAAAGTCTAAGCGGGTTCTTTCTTACTTTCCGCCAGACAAGCCGCTTCATGGCGGGTGTGCTGTCGTAATTACCTTCTCGCTGTCCGTGACCGGTGTGTATCGGGAGGTTTGGTACGTCTACTTCTTCAAGTTCAACACGAAGCGTCATTATGCGTGTTTGTGGCAACAAGCACGTTTCATCTGTGCACGCTTGAAAAGTCACGTGCACTGAGAGTTCTACCTCCCGCTCATCAATAGGACGACACTCGCTCACCAATGCACCTACCGGATAAAGTGGTGTGGCGAAGCGAACGGTGCCGCGCCATACATTTAGATCGATATCTAATGTTTTTAAACGCAATGGCGCCGTTGATGGCGCCTCCATCGGAAGCGTTACCAATCCAGCAGGTCCCTCGATTTTGATTTCAGTGGCGGTCAAACCCTGAGGTACGGGCTCTCCGTAGATGTGAAGGCCCTCGGGAAGCTCAAATGTTGTGACCAGTTGCCGGACAATACCTTGCCGTAAACTCCCGTTGCCGCCATGCAGCGCCGCTGTTATTCGGATGCCATCATCACTACTTTCAGCGCGTGGTGCGGTCTCATCGATGGTGATGCGTCCAAGGGCTGCATCGATCAGCATTTCGGGGCTTTCACGCTTTTTGTACGAGTCGTGAAAGAATTTGGAGACTACGGTGCCGTTCTCATCGCAGACATAAACGCCGGGGTAGGGGATGCCGTAGAGGAAGGCGTCCTTTTTTGACAGCTGCTCGTTAAGGAGTCCGTATTGTTTGATGACCCGGGAATCAGTATCTGACAGTAGGGTGTATTGGACTCCCTGCTTCTCTGCAAATTCAGCCAGTGTTTCCTGGTCGTCATACGACAGGGCGTACAGTTTGATGCCGGCAGCCTCAAACTTATCAAACGCGTCTCGCAACTCACCTAGCTGCGTCCAGCAAGGGGGTCACCAGACAGCTGAGCGGTAGAAAACCAGTGCGGCTTTACTCACGCCGCGATCTTCATGGAAGTTAACGATACGTCCGAAAGCATCAGGCACGGAAAAATCGGGAAGCCGATCTCCGACGGCGGGACCGGTGGGCGCATCCGCGGGGAGGCTCGCACGAACCGGGTGTCCCAACGGTGCTGGTGCATCAAATCCAAGTTCGTCGCGTTCCGCTTTCATGACTGCAATGTGCCATAACCTATAAGGGTGTTGAAGAGATTAGGAGCATGTATCGATAAAGGTAATTCTTTCCTCTAGCCCTCAACCAAAGGCATGATGGCGGGATGTTGTCGGGTGGTTGTCATGGCTCTGGCGCCACCGATATCAATCTTTTGAATTACATCCTAATCACCAGATCGAAGTGAGGGCAGGTCAGTGATAAAAAGCCTTAGAACCAAGCACCATTACTCGCAGGAGCAACTCGCGCAGATGTCGGGTCTGAGCCTCCGCACAATTCAACGTGTTGAGTCAGGTCAAAGTGCGAGTCTTGAAACACTGAAATCCCTTGCTGCGGTCTTTGAAATCGATGTCGATACGTTGAAGGGAGACATTATGGTGATTGATAAGAAATCAGAGGAATGGGCCCTTGCTCCGGCATGGGTGAAGTTTGGGTTTTGGGGAATACGTGATCGGCGCGTGGCGATACGATTCGAGATCTTTTCACTGGTGTGTGGCTTTGTTGGAAGCGTCGCGGCCCTGTTTTATCCATTGGCCGCTGGTGCACCACTTTTCTTCTTAGCGGCTTACTGCTATGCGGTTCAGATTCGATGGGTGGACAACAAAGGGCTTTGGAGCTGAGTTGCATGTCTCGAGGCAGGCCCGGATAATAATGGCACTTGCGAGTCATCGCTAGTCAGTGTTCGGGGAAAATACCTCCTCAATGGGGAGTCCAAAAAGCACCGCAATCTTAAACGCGAGCGGCAAACTAGGATCATATTTACCCTTTTCTATCGCGTTAATGGTTTGTCGGGTGACCTGCAGCCGATCTGCAAGATCCGCCTGGGTCCAATCGCGATCCGCCCTCAGTACCTTGAGTCTATTTTTCATGCATTTGTTCGCCGCAACCACAGGGTGATCACAGACAGTATGTAAGAGATCCCGATGACGAATAAGACGTTGGCCGGTTGTGTGCTAGCGAGTACCTTGGCTTGCGGGAGGGCACCATAGATAACGGTCAGTACCATTGTTATCCCCAAGGTTAATGCCATGGCTTCAAGATGCGTTTGCCGCTGGAGTTCATCCATATTTTTTAAGTGTTTAAAAAAGCTGTAAAGCATGAAGCCACCCGCTATTGTGTTCACGGCGATGGCCAAAAAAGTCACTGCAGTATCAAAGCCCCAAAGCGCGCTTGGTCCAAAGGACATGAGGGCAGTGCTACTTACCCAGGCACCCGTTGCGAGGAACAGTTGAAATGTGGATTTTTTAAGGCCTGCCTGTAGCGAGGTCTCGGTGCGTATGTTAATCATATATTGCTACCCTGACAAAATGTTAAGTGAGCTCTACATATTGCGGTGAGCCTTTCGGAAAGTAAAGGAGGCTTTACATCTTAACTTTTGGGAAGAGGGTTACTCCGCGAAGCCCAAAAAAGTGGCTGCTTCATCAACAGTCTTGCGCTCCGATACGACCGCGTTGGCTGGGAAGGAGTCATCGGGCCAGCCAAGCGCTACCGCCTTCATGATGACTTGATCATCAGCAATATTGGCATGTTCACGCACAACCGGGGATTGCATGATGCCCTGGCTATTGATGACCGCTCCAAGACCTCTAGACCAGGCTGCGTTGACGAGTGCCGTGGTTACCGCGCCGCAGTCAAAGGCCGTATCGTCGCTGTCCGCTAACACCGCATCATAGGTAATGATGACGCAGACCGGCGCGTCAAACTGTCGAAACCCTCGCAAGACCCAACCCTGACGTTTTTCGGTGTCTTCACGGGCAATATCCATTGCTGCGAACAATTGTTTCGCTACGCCGACCTGCCGGTCCCGATGCTGTCCGGCGAAAGCAGAGCCGATTCGAAACTCCCGCGAGTGCGGAACACCCGCCAAATTGCGCTCGGTATTGCCCTTGCGGATACGGTCTAGTGGTTCGCCCGTTAAGACAGTGAAGTTCCAGGGTTGGGTGTTCATTGAGGAGGGGGACCGCATTGCCAGACCTAAGACTTCTTTTATTAGGGATTCGGGTACTGGATCTGGCTTGTAACCCCGAATGCTCCGGCGTCCCAGGACGACATCATCATATTGCACTGAATTTACCCTCGATTTACGCGTGCCTGTAACCTAGAGCAGTCTCAACTGGAAAGACAGACCTATTCGATATTTGAGTGGGTTTTGGATTAACGACGAAATCGCCAGAGCAGGCTGTCAAGCAGAGGGCCAGGAAGGCCCTCTGCTTGAAATCAGAAGTAAAATGCTACCTAACGCAGATAGGTTAGTCGGCTTCGCGACCACCAACCGGAGTCGCATACCAAACTCTTGGGTTGTCGCAATCCCATAGGCTGTTCCGACCAGCGATTCCCCGATACTCATCCCAATCTAGCTGGTACATTTTTTCAAGCGCAGCACCACGCTCTGACAGTGAAGAGGTGACCCAAACGTCATAAAAACTGATGTCTGAATCGACCGGCATACCAACACCGGGTCGCCACATGTAGTTTCCACCCGCGACTTCATTTTCACTAAACCAATCAAAAGCCGCCGATCTTGCTCGCATTATTTGCCCAAAGGTGACCCCTTCCTGCGCAATACAAGATCTGATTTGAAGAAGCCCCGCTTGTCCAATCTGCGCGTACGGCCTGTCTTCAAAGCTGTCGATCGTCATGTGCGAGTCGCACGAGCTGACGGCATCAAATTTTGCCTGCAGCTTACTGCCTTCAGACATCCATTCCCCCATTACTGTCCCCAGTGTGGCTAGGTTGTCGGAGAACCCCAGCCAAACAAAATCAAACGGGAAATCTGAGCCAGTAGCCAAGACAGGCGTGAGAACGTACCCTGCGTAGCGTTCTGAAAAATTGCTATCTGCCCAACTATCCCACTCTGCTGAAACTTTTTTGAGATCGGACATATCCTTTCCATCTTGAAAACTACAATAAAAAGCTTCCATGGCGGTTCGGTTGCCTTGCGCTGCAGCATTCGAGGTGAACAGAACAATAAAAAAAATAGGTAAATACTTCAGTAAATTCATATTTTTTGCCTCATGGTATTTTTGTGAAAGATTTTGCTAACGGTAGTGACCGCATCTCAAATGCTATCTCGGCTCTGAGTCAGTAATGTTAAGCCGTGCGAAGGCTTTGAAACGTATGAGCTCTTTCCGTGAACAGTAGATAGAATTACACGCAGAAGTGATTCTTTTGCTGTATGCGCAGATCAAACAGCGAAACAAGAAGATAAGGCTCTTAAAGAAGATCTTGTTGGATACATTAACGCAAGGAGAAGATGCTTGATGAAACGTATTTCGATTGAACTTGACGATGGCGCGGCGCTATCAGCGCTTACAGTTGGCGAAGGCCAACCTATAATTATGATTCCGGGTTGGTCACAGACTTCGGCTGAATGGGAGGGAACCGTTGAGTCACTAAGTGCTATTCGTAGCGTTATAGCACTAGACATGCGTGGGCATGGCGAGAGCGAAAAACCGGAATATGGTTATCGTGTATCTCGCTTGGCGCAAGACCTTCATGAAACAATACAAAAGCTTAAGCTTTCGAAAGTTGATCTGATGGGTCACTCAATGGGGTGTGCGGTCATATGGGCTTACATTGATCTTTATGGACAGGACCATATCGGACAGCTAGTGCTCGTTGATCAGGCTCCATGTATGTTTCCAAGAGCAGAGTGGAGTTCTGAAGAAAGATCTGAGTTCGGTTGCTTCTACGGCAGCTCCGCTGATGTTGATGAGTTAGCGGCTGGCGCACTGGCTTGTGTTGATTTGGATAGCACTATCGAATTCGTGAGGGCATTCTTCACTCCCGATTTTCCGGAGCAGTCGTTGCCGTTTATTGCGGAGGAAAACTTTAAATTTCCAAGGCACTTAGCGGCACAATTACTTAGAGATGCCGCGTTTGGCGATTGGAGAGATGTAATAAAACGAATTAAATGCCCAACGCTCGTTGTTGGGGGTGAAGCGTCTATGTTCACTGGTGACTCTCAGCGCTGGATAGCATCTCAAATCCCAAATGCTGAAGTGGAAATCTTTCCCGCAAGCGAGGGCGGAAGTCACTTCATGTTCGTAGAGAATCAAGACCGATTTAATTCTAGGGTCTTGGCATTCTTAGAGTCGTGACCGTCAATCCTTTTTGTCATTGTACAGGTGCTATCTGAAGGAGAAGGTACTAAATGGATCGTCACGGAGTCTTGAAGTTGACAATTGGGCAGCAGACTTCTACCTGTGTCTTAGCGACCGAATAAAATTGATAAAGGAGGCGAGAATCGCCAACACTAACCAGTGGGATATGGAATTGAGTAGTAGTAGTTTGTAGGTGGCAAGCCACGCTGGTTAATCTTGCGCGTAACAACGCCCCCACAAAGACAGAGTGCTGTTTCGATTCTTATCGCGTTACTCATCATCAATAACGGCGCGTTTTGGTTCATGATCGAGCATGTCGGCTGCGACGCCAACAAAAGCCACCCATAAAGCTGTAGTTGCCCAGTCGATGCCGATCTTTTCAGCTGTTGCGGAGCCATTTCTGACTATCAGCGTATCAGAGCCGTCTTGCCGTATCCCACACCAAGGTTCGCCCTTTGAAATGACGCCTTGATAGACTGAGCCATCGGGGTACTCGCACCGGCAAGCGCCTATCCTACTTGAGGTTAGTGCCTCGCAATTCGCGTATTCGGAGCAAGAGTTTCCAGATAACGAGCTTTTAAGCGAACAATTAGTAAAAATCCAGTTGTCACTCACGGCGGTCGCAGGTGTGCCACTGTGAACACAACCTGTAATGAACACTAAAACTAACCCAGCAGACATAAGGCGCATCAGCAATCGCTCCAGCGAAATACTCGTCTTTACAAGCTTAGCTTCGAATATCACAAAATCCGGTCGTATACATAAACTCCCGCCCGCTCCGCCATTACCTATTTTAGTTTTATTCCGAATGATTTCTTTTTAGGTAGAGTTCTCATTCGCTGTTACGTTTTCTTGCCTTCCAAAAAAAAAGCAGTGAGCCCAGTACTGCTACAAAAAATAGTGTTCTTGATTCATTAACACTTATGGCAAGGTTACCCATGTACCAGCCATAACCGCCGAATGCCGCAAAGACAAGAAATGTGAAGGCGTAGACTAAATATTCAATTCGTTTCCATTTAGACACTGAAGTGACTCCCTAAACAGCTGATATTCCAATCTAGAACTAAAGTGTAGACCTTTGTTAAAAACTTTTTTTAATTTTTGAGTAGCCAAGTTCACTAACGACTAAGTGAGGATTCACAGTACGCCTAACGGGCAACGTAAGAGCTTTTGATTTTGAAAATCGATCTCGCATGTATCTGGCAGGTAACTGCTGTGACAGTGACATCTGGTTTACACCCAAAACCCCCTCAAATTCTGCACCCACATGTACACATATACGGGAGGGGGTATGGTCACCTGCATGGGGAGAAGTACTGGCAGGCCAAAGCACTTACGGGCCGTCTGCATTGGGAAAGCGCCTGCGATGAACCGGAACAATATGTGGTACAAGCAAAGGTATTTGTCTAAATATTTTAAATTTTTTTGTTATAAAACAGAATTTTATTGAAAAAATATGGCGGAAGAGGTAGGAGTCGAACCCACCAGGCGCTTTGTCAGCACCTCACTGGTTTTGAAGACCAGGCACCCCACCGGGGACGTCGCTCTTCCATCGTTTTATAGCTTGAGTCGGCTGCGGATCGCCTTCGGATTAGCGATTGTACGCTCATTACCCTGTCGCTGCGTGAAGTTAATACTGTCGAAGAACTCGAGGATTTCAATGGCTAGCTTCCGGCCGACGCCAAGCTCATCTTTAAAGTTGGCCACGGTAAAGTTCTGCTCCGCGGCGAGCGACTCTGTCGTCTCTGCAAAGTCCAATAGAGTAGTGGTCAGCGCGTATCGCGTGGCGTTGATGCGATGTAGAAAACCTCTGTCAGCGCCGTGCTTTAATGCCAACTTGAGAGAGGTTCCGTCGAGGCGTGCGTCGCGCTGCAGTTCCGATATCACAGGAATGTGGAGTCCTGCTGTCTGTAATTGACGCTCTAAACTTGACCAATGTCGCTCATTGCCATCGGGCTTGTTGCGATCCTTGGCATCATGTACCCGTCCATCCGTCACCCCAAGCACGCCAGTTTTTATAAGGGTTGTCAGCGTTGCCTCGAGCAATGCGCTATCAGAGGCTCTGCCGGCTAGCTTAATGAGCTTTTCCCGTGGGGTGCCTCTGGTATCACTCCCTTTTGCCTTGGCATCGCTCAACGCGTTGAGCAGCGTCTGCCTTGCATCGGCAATTGCACTTCGAGTCGTGATCCATGTGCTCTGGTTTAGGTCAAACTTCACAGCTGTGTCCGTAAGCGAGGGGAGAGCCGCACCCACTTTTAAGTTGAAAACACGGACAATATCTGACCAGTTAGTGGTCACGTTATGCGCCAAAAGATGTTGAAGGGCAGTGTCTACACTGCCCGTGGCAAGTGCACTAAGCCATGTCAGTCGCCCGGGTTTTGCTTTTCCGTATTGCGGACCGTTGGGGTCTAAAATCACACCGCCGCCAAGATGAAACGATTCGGAATCATCTCTGAGCACGAATCGCTCCCCTGAGTAAGCGCTGATTGGCGCATCGAGGATGAGCTGGGCCATTGATGTTTGACCGGGAGCCAGGGATGAGATCGAGTTCTCAATAAGGGCTACTTTCGCGCTCGCCCGCCGTGCCCCGATGTATAGTTTGACGGGTAATAGATGCTTTAGCGCAGTCGGCGCATCGGATAAGAGTGTTAATTGCACATCAAGCCGTTGCGAGAGCTGATCGAGAGCACGCTCAACAAGGCAATCACCTCGATCGATATCGCTGAGCTCAACTTTACCAGCCAAACATAGCGCGACACGCTGACCTGCGGCTGCCGATTTGGCCACTGCATCATTGGCGCGCAGTTCGCGCACTCGTACTTCCAGACCTTTGGGTTGAAGGATTAAATGATCGCCAACATTGACGGTGCCCGTGCTTGCGGTCCCTGTAACAACTATACCTGCCCCACTGATATGAAAACGGCGATCAATCGAGAGTCTGAAGCCGCACTCCAGCGCTTGATCTCTACCTTTCGGTTGCAGCGATTGAAGATGGGATTTAAGTGGAGCGATGCCGTCATCCGTGACCGAGGAAACCTGAAATACCTTAACGTCGCTTTCGCAGCGAGCATCTATGAGCTCGCGTGCTTTTTTCGTTACTTCCCTGACCCGCTTAGACGTGACTGCATCAATCTTTGTGATCACAAGATCAATATCAGTAATCCCGAGAACATTCAGGACATTTAAGTGCTCGCTCGTTTGTGGCATCGGCCCATCATCGGCAGCGATAATCACCAGGGCGCGATCGATGCCCGAGACCCCAGAAATCATGGTGTTGATAAAACGATGATGACCGGGCACGTCGATAAAACCGATGATTCGGCCGTCGATCGAGGGAAGGTAGGCGTATCCCAAGTTAATGGTCAGTCCGCGCGCTTTCTCTTCAGCGAGCGTGTCGGTATCGACACCAGTGAGGGCCTTGATTAACGACGTCTTGCCGTGATCAACGTGACCTGCGGTTGCTATGATCACTGAGTCAGCTCGGAGAGTTGCTCTATGAACGCGTCTTCGTGAATCGCTTCAAGACAACGAAGGTCCAATAGCAGCACGCCATTATGGAGCCGCCCGATAACGGGCTTGGGAAGCCGACGTAAATGCGCAGCCAGTTCGCGCAAGGGCTCATCCTCACCATTGGCTGCGGTGATGGAAAGTGCGGCACTGGGGAGCACTTCAATGGGTAGCGCGCCGCTGCCAATTTGGCTGGAGACTGATGCTGTGTCGACCCGGTATTGATCACCCAGAAGTGAGCTAACTTTTGGAGCGAGCTTGTTGACCTGATCACGAACACTGTCTTCTGCTCGCGTGAGTAATCTGAGTGTGGGAAGCCTTGAGACGAGCTCGTCCGGATTGCGGTACAGCTGCAGGGTTGCCTCGAGCGCTGCTAAGGTCACTTTATCTAGTCGCAATGCACGCTTCAGCGGGTTCTGCTTGATACGCGCGATAAGATCGGCGCGGCCCGCAATAATACCCGCCTGAGGCCCGCCAAGTAATTTATCGCCACTGAAAAGGACCAAATCGGCCCCGTCAGCGAGGGTTTGCTGCACTGTGGCTTCGTGAGGTAAGCCGAGCGACTTCAAATCGATGAGATTGCCACAGCCCATATCAACGACGAACGGTATTCGGTTTGCTTGAGCAAGCGTCGCAAGCTCGGATTCAGGCACCGTATTGGTAAAGCCCTCGATGCGATAGTTACTCGTATGCACGCGCATCAATAGCGCAGTGTCAGTATCAATGGCGTTCGCGTAGTCCTTAAGGTGCGTTCGATTGGTCGTACCGACCTCATCGAGGCTACAGCCCGAACGTTCCATGATGTCGGGTACACGAAACGAGCCACCTATCTCGACGAGTTCACCGCGAGAAACAGGCACCTTTTTGCCAAGCGCCAAGGTGTTCAGGGTTAGCAGGACAGCAGCGGCGTTATTGTTGACCACCGTCGCAGCTTCCGCTCCCGTGAGCTCACAAATCAACGACTCGATATGGCTATCCCGATCCCCTCGTTGACCCTTGTCTAGATCGAATTCGAGATTGTTGGCACCGCCGGCTACGCGACACATGGCATCGATAGCGGCGTCCGCGAGGTTGGCGCGCCCGAGATTACTGTGAAGAACAATGCCCGTAAGGTTGAAGACCGGTTTTAAGGCCGGTTGAGACGCGATAGTGAGCCTCTCGCGAATTGTTTGCTGAATGATTGAGAGATCCGATGTCATCGATTCACCTGATTGGATCGCGGCTCTCAGTTCCTCAAGGTGCGCGCGCGTAGCGCTTGTCACCGCATCATGGCCCCACAGTGCGACCTCCGACTGCATATGGTCGAGAATGACACTGACGGAGGGAAGGTCTCTCAGCTGTTGTTGTCCGTTTTTATTCACGCCGGCACTGCTTTAATGTCACTGGACCAGTGTAACGCGTGAATTGCGATGCGTGCAGTCGATTAGCCCTAGATCGCGGTTTCTTAACTCGATTGCAGCCAGTAAACCGATGCGGATACGAGTAGCGCGGGGAAAACCTCGTGGAGCAGAGCGCTTAGACCCAAGGTGATCCATAGTATCAGCGTGCTCATTCCAAGAATCATTGAAACTAGCGTGGTTTTTGCAGATGCAACACGGCCGTATAGGCCAAAAACGACCGATGGGAAGAAGCAAACCGCGTAAAGGCTGCCCGAGAAAATGGTGATGCCGACAATATCTCCCGGTGGGTTCAGTGCTATAAAGGCGGAGATACAGGCGAAGGCGATGACGGCCGCGCGGGACCAGCGCACCTCGTTTTCAATCGTCTTAAACGGCGCAATAATGTTTTTGTAGAGGGTGGATGAGGCCACCAGAAGCACGCTATCCATTGAGGACATGGCGGCGGATACGATTGATACGATGAGCAGATCGGTTACCCAAAAGGGGAAAATGGCTGGGTCGTTAACGAGCCGCGGAATAATCAGGTCGGTATCCGTCACGTTCTCGAGAATGAGATGCGCATAAAGGCCAATGGGAAACATACAGGCCAATATTAGCGTCATACCCAATACGGCAATCCACATACCACGTTTTACCTCCGCATCGCTCTTGAGGCCATAAAAGCGTGAGAGCTGCCGGGGATCGACAATGAGCTTTAGGGCACCCGACAGTGATACACCTAGTAGCACAGCAAACGGCACTGCGCCGTTAAGATCGAAGAGGTGTTCTTTTGCGGGCATATCGGTAAGCTGTTTGACTGATGTGATGCCACCGGCCGCCTGCGTAACGAAGTAGAAGATTGTCATGGCGCCGATGAGCATAAGCACACCTTGAATGGCGTCCGTCCTAACGACGGAGACGAAGCCGCCAATGGACGTGTACAACACGACCACGAGTAAGGTGACACCGACGGCTACCTCATAAGGCACACCGAGGAAGATCTGGAACAAATGTCCAGCACCTTTGAAGATGGCCAAGAGGTACAGGATGCTGGCGAAAACAATTACGAACGCGGACAGCAAAAGCAGAGGGTGCCGCTCGGCATCAGGGGTATCCCCCAGTATCCGCCCGCGAATGTAATCCGGAATGGTCAGCGCATCCCAAGCGGCGGCAAAGCGTCGCAGCGGCGGTCCAATCCATCGCCAGGACATCCAGGAGAAGATGACGAGCAGAACGGCCATGGTGAACCACGCTACACCATAGTCGTAGCCTTTGCCCGCATGCCCAATGAAGGTGTTGGTCGAGGCGAATGTCGCGAAGAAAGAGATACCGACAACGGTGCCGCCCAACTGGCGGTTACCTACGTAGTATCCACCAACGCCAGTCGCCGCCTTGTTACCGACATAGGCATTGTAGAACAGTACAGATACATAGATCACGAGGAGTGAGCTTGCGATCCAATGTTCCACAAACCACGACATGTCTTAACTAATCTAATGACCCGGCTCGTTAAAGCGCGGATTCACTGCCCTTGATCTTCTCCACACCCATGTTCTTTAGTGTGAAACTGTAGATGTCAGCGTACTGATCAACCAGCTTATCCGTTGGGGTGCCCGCGCCATGTCCAGCGTCGCTGTCGATACGAATTAAGACTGGCGCATCGCCCGTGTGGTCGTACTGCATCTGAGCTGCAAACTTGTAGGAGTGCGCCGGCACGACGCGGTCGTCCCGCTCTGCTGTCGTGATCAGCGTCGCCGGATAGCCGGTTCCGAGTTTGGTGTTATGCAGCGGCGAGTAACCCAACAGGTAGCGGAACATTTCCTCACTCTCTTCAGACGTTCCATAGTCATACGCCCAGCCCGCACCTGCCGTGAAGGTGTGGTAACGCAACATGTCGAGAACCCCGACACCGGGGAGTGACACCTGGAAAAGATCAGGGCGCTGTGTCGTCACAGCTCCGACCAGCAGACCACCATTGGATCGACCACTGACAGCCAGTTTTTCCTTGCTGGTATAGCCCTCTGCAATCAGATACTCAGCCGCCGCGATAAAGTCGTCAAAGACATTTTGCTTTTGCGTTTTGGTGCCCGCGATGTGCCAAGCTTTGCCGTATTCACCACCACCACGAATATTGGGTACGGCGTAAATGCCACCCATCTCCAGCCATGCCGCAACGGTGCTGCTAAAACGAGGTCGGATACTGATATCAAAACCGCCGTAGCCATAGAGAATGGTCGGAGTACTGCCGTCGAGTATGGTGCCCTTGGCGTACGTAATGATCATGGGTACGCGGGTGCCGTCCTTGGATGTGTAGAACACTTGCTCTGTTTGATAGTCGTTGCCGTCAAATGGTGACCTTGATGCGCGGTACAAGCTGATATTGCCCGACTCAGGGTCAAGGGAGAAAATAGTGGGCGCGATACGGTAATTGGTAAAAGTAAAAAAGACTTCCTCTTGCTCTTTTTTGCCACCAAAGCCTGACGCGCTTCCGAGGTCAGGAAGTTCGATATCCCTAATGAGATTACCGTTGAGGTCGAACTGTTTCACCTGACTGATCGTATCAATCATGTATTCGACGAAGAGGTAGCCGGCGCTCGAGCTGGCGTTGAGTACGTGCTCGCTCTCGGGGATGACGTCGCGCCAGTCGCTCTCGCCAGCCGCCTGTGGGTCCAACGCAATCACTCGACCTTTAGGTGCATCGCGATTTGTTTCGATCAAAAGATAGTCATCGTTACTCTCAAGCAATGAACCGTCTGCTGACTCGTCAGCAAACACGACAATGAGCTCGTCAGAGTCGGACGCTAAATCCTTGATAAATAACTTGTTGCCCGACGTAGAGTTGGCGGCACTGATTACTAAGTAGCGATCGTCGCCACCCACGGAGGCGCCCACGTAACGATGCTTTTGCTCAACGGTCGCCCCGAAAATTGCCTCATCATCACTCTGCGGTGTGCCCAGTGCGTGGAAATACAGCTTGTGCTGATCGGTTTTTGCGGAGAGTTCACTGCCGTCAGGTTTGTCATAGCTTGAGTAGAAAAAACCCTCATTACCCAGCCAGTTGATGCCGGAGAACTTTACGTCAACCAGCGGTGACTCAATTACATCGCCGGTGGCGACGTCTCTGATCACTATCGATCGCCAGTCACTGCCGCCTTCGGAGAGTTGATAGGCTACGAGACTGCCGTCTTCGGAGAAGCTGACGCTCGACATACTGACCGTGCCATCCTCACTAAAGGTGTTTGGATCCAAGAACACAGTTTGGCTGCCATCATCCTCAATCTGATATAACACTCGCTGATTCTGGAGGCCCGAGTTGCGGTAGAAATAGCGTTTGCCACCTTCAATAAAGGGCGCGGTTTCGCGTTCGAAGTTCAGCAGGCGAGCCACGGTGCTTTTGACGTCGTCGCGCAACGAGATAGCGTCAATATACGAGCGGGTCGACGCATTTTGCTGAGCAATCCAGTTAGCGGTATCTCTACTCAGGTCATCTTCCAACCATCGATAGGGGTCAGGTACTTCCAAACCAAAGTAGGTGTCTACATGGTCACCGCGTGTGGTTGTTGTCAACTTCTTGCCCGGAGCAGTTGCGGAGTCAGTGTTTTCGTTGCCAGGCTGGCCGCAACCGGTGAGTACGAGCATTGCCGCTGACATTAAAATAGCGTTTCTCATTATTTTCCTCGCGCGTTTTCGATGAAGCGTTATTGATTTTAGCTGGATTACCTAATTGATTATTCGAAGCGGACAGCAGTCTCTGAAGCCGACTGATCAGTGATAACTTGGTTGGACAAACAGCGCTCCTGCGCTTCGCTGATGACAGCGATACCCATTCCTGTAAGTAGGCTCGCTTTTGTGGCCCTATTGGGTGCCAAGCGATAGATCTCACGCGCCTCTGCGTTATGCCACAGCCACAGCATCGCGAGTTCCTCGTTACTTGTGTTTTCCCAAACAGTCATGACTTCATCGCCCGTACGCTTGTCAGAGCGTATTAACCCGCTACTACAGGTGTCGATCAGGCCAACCGGCAGCTCGTAGTGTGGGAAATGATTGGTGTTTCGGAGGGTAACTGTGTTCATAGTGCTGAGCGTATTGCAGCCAGCCATGAAAGCAATACTTAGACTCGTCAGACGTAGTCGCGGAAAGCATGCCACGAATTAACTGGTCTTGCTGGCGAGAATGAGGCTGATGTCCAAGGACTCTCCGGGAATTTTATCGATCTGCTCGATGTTGAGATCCTCGCTCATGAGCCAGCCCATAATCGATTTCATATCGACACTCACCGGCACCGGCTGTGAATCGGGATCTTCATGTTGTGTGAAGGCAACAACCAATAGTTTCCCGCCGCGTTTGAGTACGCGTGTTGCCTCCTCAAACAAGGCTTTGGGGTCGTCAGCAAAATAAAGCACTTGATCAATGGTAACGGTGTCGAAGCTGTTGGCTGCGAACCGCATTTGATACATATCCTCTTGCCGCACAGACAAGTGCGTCAGTCCCGCCGTTTCTATCGTATCTCTGGCGACAATCACCATCTTTTTAGAGAGATCGACACCGAAGCCGCTATCAGCTAGCGGTCCGACCAGTCGTAACATCCGACCAGTACCGGTAGCAATATCCAGTAGGTGTCCGACGGAGTGGCCGGACAGTAATTGGCTAACGTGCGACTTAAATGTGGCCTCGTCGCCGTGATATCCGTGGAGCTCTAGCCACTCGGGAACTTCGTCCTCAACGTAGGTCTCCGCAAGCTGCGCACGGGCATCGCGAATGACCGCAAGTCGCCGGCTATCCTCGGCTAAGGTGCTGTCCGCCGTATCCAGACTGGCCAGCAGTGTGTTGAGAATTGTTTGATGGGGCTGCTGGCGATTGGAGCGATAAAAAATGAAGTGTTGCTCTCGAAAGCTCTCAAGAAGTCCCGCATCTTGCAAGATTTTCAGGTGACGCGATGTGCGAGGCTGGCTGTAGCCCGTGATCCTGACAAGGTCAGATACGGTGAGTTCACCTTGGCTGCACAATGACATGAGGCGGAACCGGCTAGGATCAGCCATCGCTTTTAAGCATTGTGATAAAGCATCGACGTTCATGAGCATAAAGATATCTTTATATCTAAAAAATAAATACGGCTTTCACAGATTTTTAATGTGACAAACGCTACGCTGTTGAGATCTGGCAGTAGATACGAGGCGTGCCGCGCGCTCGATAAACCAAAAATAACCATCGATAAGGGGTTTCACATGCTAAAACTTCACTTCGCACCTCAGTCCCGAGCTGGCCGTATTTTGTGGCTCCTCGAGGAACTGCAGCTTCCCTATGAGCTCAACGCCATGGCGTTTCACCCCAAGGATTTGAAATCGGATGAGCACCGGAGTAGACATCCGCTAGGGCGTATTCCTGTTCTGGACGACGGCGATGTATCGATTTATGAGTCTGGTGCCATCGTGGAGTATGTGCTGGCCCGACATAAAGACGGTGGTTTGAAACCAGCCGTGGACGACCCCATGTTCCCCGAATACCTGCAGTGGTTTCACTACTGCGAAGGCATGGTCATGCCCCCAATGAACACGATTGTTGTTCATACGATCTTATTGCCAGAGGATCGACGAGACCCCGTTGTATTGGGGCAAGCACAGCGCCTCCTCAACAAGGCGCTTCATCCGGTTAATGAAGCATTGGAGGGCCGCGATTACCTCATTGGTGATTTCTCGGCTGCGGACATCATGCTGGGGCATGCCTGTTTCATGAGTAATCGTATGGGCTGTGTCTCTGATGACATGCCTCGTTTGAGAGCGTACGTTCAGCGGATTACAGAGCGTCCAGCGTTCCAAACCGCCATCAATATGACGTAACACGTCGCAAGACTTGGCGGGACGCGCTGCATTGCTTATCTTGCGCCCCGAGGATTGGCATCTAAACATAGGAGTCATCGTGTCAAAGCAACTGATTATTGCGCTGAGCTTGAGCGTATTAGTAACCGCATGCGGTGGCGGTGGTGGCGGCGGCACAACACCCCCGCCGCCGACTGCAGGTGGTGGGTCTGGTGGTGGCAGCACAACGGATCCATGCGGTAACACAGCGCAGATTCAGTTCGTTAAAGAGGTGTCTGAAAGTTATTACTACTGGTACGACGAACTCGCGCAGGTCAACGAGAATGACTATGACGATGCATCCGATTACCTCGCCGCCATCATGCAGCCCATTTGGACAGACGGGTCAGGCCGTGATCCGGGTTTCTCCTATCTCACAACCATCGAGGAAGATGAGGCTCGTTTCACCTCAGGTACGTTTTACGGTTATGGCGTGCGCTATCGCATCATCAACAATAACTTCTATTTTGCCGACTCCTACGAGGAGGGCCCTGCGCATACAGCAGGTATTCGACGAGGCCAACGTCTGTTAGCCGTCAAACGCGATGGTGAGAGTGACTTTGAGACCTGGGAGGAAATGGTCGCCCGAAATGCTGAGCTGCCTGGTGCTGTTTTCGGTGCGCGTGGAGAGCTACAAACGACGGTCTTCCGTGTCGAATATGAGGGCGTGACTAGCGAGATCATCGTGACCACAGCAGAAACTAGTACAACGCCTTTGGCTGGCGATGCGCTGGTAATCCCAAGAGACAGCGGTGGTCCGGCTGGCTACATCAACTTCCGGACATTTATCGACGCGGCGGATGGTCCACTTCGAGCCGCTGCAACAACCTTTGGTGAGGCAGGCGTCACTGATCTCATTATTGATCTTAGGTACAACGGTGGTGGTCTGGTACGTGTGGCTGAGACCTTCTTAAATCTGTTGGCCGGCGAAACGGCGAACGGTGAGTTGAGCTATATCGTGAATCTCAACGATAAGCATCAGGATCAGAACAGCACAGCGAACTTCGCTCAGTTGCCCGAGACCTTTAGTCCGCTTCGAATCGCGTTTATCACCACAAGCGGCTCAGCGTCCGCCAGTGAACTCCTGATCAATGGCTTGGATCCGCATATCGAGCTTGCAATCGTGGGTTCCGAGACTTCGGGTAAAGCCGTTGGTCAATACGCTTTTGATCTGGACTCTGACAACTGCCAAACCCGGCTAAGATTGATTGCGTTTGAAATTCAAAACGGTGAAGGGCAGGGCGGTTACTTCACGGGTCTTGTCAGTACTGGCCGCTTTACCTTCTTTGCGGCAGCCGATGATGCGACGCGCCCCTTCGGAGATGCGGACGAGGATTCTTTCGCAGCCGCCCTGGCGTGGCTTAGCGGAACGCAGCCCAAAAGTGGCGCGATGGGTGATGTAAAAGTAGACGTACCAAAGCCGCTTCGCGTTGCAGGGTTTGATGCTACTTGGCCCGTTAATCAGGATGCGCCACTCAACCCTGATGGGAGTGTTCGCTCCTTCTGAGTAAGTGATACACGGTGACCAGTCCCGCTTGGGCTATTCACTCAGTTCAGGAGTCGGTGTAGCCTCGCTGCATCGACTTTTTTTTGGTCAGCAGACAGCAGTAATAGACATAGGTAGCGTGATGAGTAGTACAGCGGAAACTTTTCAGACGATAGTCAACGAGCGGCGATCCATCCGAGCGTTTAAATCTGACCCGGTCAGCCGAGAGATTATCGACGCCGTGTTTGCGCCTGCGCTTCGGGCGCCGAGTAACTGCAACACTCAACCATGGTTTGTACATATCGTGACTGGTGACAAGCTCGAGCAATTACGCGAAAAACTGCCCGCTGCCTTCGCCATACGTGATGTAGCGCCTGACTTTCCTTACGACGGCGTCTATGAGGGCGTTTACAAGGATCGTCAGTACGGCGCTGCCAAGGCGCTGTATGACGCGCTTGGAATTCCACGTGAGGAAAAAGCCAAACGACAGGAATGGTTCATGGGCAACTTCCGCTTTTTTGATGCGCCGGTTGTGGCCTTCTTCATGTTGCCCGATGGCTTTGGCCTTCGTGAAGCCTGTGATTTGGGGATGTTCACGCAAACGGTGATGCTGGGCTTAACTGCGCAAGGCCTTGGCTCCTGCCCTCAGACCGCGCTTGGCTTCATGGCAAAGCAGATTCGCGCAGTCATTGACGTTCCAGAGCATCACAAGCTGATGTTTGGTCTATCGTTTGGTTATCCTGTGGATACACCGATCAATGACGTCGTGACAGATCGAACCGACCTTGAGTCAGCGGTAACGTTTCACAGCTAGGTAAACATGCTATCGATGCCCACGCGTGGGTAAAGCGGTTAGCTCTCGCTGGGTCGCGAAATAAAGCCTGATACTTCCAGCTGGAATCCAGAGATTGCATTGAATTTGATCGGTGCGGACATGACTTTCATGTTGGTAACACCTAGGTGCCGAAGTATCTGTGCGCCCGTTCCTATTACTCTGTAGTTCTGGGGAGGTGCCTCCGCTACGGCTTCACCTGCAAGCTCTGCGATATTGCGCATGATTGCCTCGGGAGACTCCCAGCCACCCAGTATGATGACGAGTCCACGTCCTTGCTCAGCGACATAAGCCATAGCGGATTCGTAAGACCACCCCTGCGATCCTTGCGGTAGCCGTGTTCCCAATACGTCGCGGAGCGTATTGATGGGTTGTATGCGCACGGGTAGTTCTGCGGCAGTCAGGTCGCCTTGGTGCAGCGCATATTGAATTTGACCATCGACTAAATCTTCGAAGGTCGTCAGCCTGAACTTGCCCCATTGTGTGTCGATGGGGAATTCGCCAGTGCAGCGTACGGACTGCTCGTGCAAGGCGCGATACTCGATAAGATCGGCAATGGTTCCAATACGAAGATTATGTTTTTTCGCAAATACCTCCAACTCAGGCCGTCGCGCCATCGTGCCGTCTTCATTCATAATCTCGACAATGACAGCGGCCGGCTCACAGCCAGCCATGCGCGCGAGATCCACGCCCGCCTCCGTGTGACCGGCACGTTGGAGAACACCGCCGGGTTTTGCGACCAAGGGGAAGATATGTCCAGGTTGCGAAATATCAGAGGGCGTCGCATCGGCTTTCACGGCCTCAAGAACGGTATGTGCTCGTTGACGCGCGCTGACACCTGGACCTACCGAGTGCGTAGCATCGATCGATACGGTGAAGTTGGTCTCGTGCTGAGAGCGGTTGTCACGCACCATCAGTGGTATTCGCAGCTGCCTCGCACGCTCTGCGGTGATAGGCATGCAAATCAGACCGCAGGCCTCACTTGCAAAAAAGTTGATAATCTCTGGCGTGACTTTCTCGGCAGCGATTACAAGGTCTCCTTCGTTTTCCCTGTCCTCATCATCCATGAGGATAACCATCTTACCTTCGCGAATGTCGTCCAAGATATTTGGAACGGTATCTAGGGCCATCTTAACTCTCCTGCTCTAGCACGATCTTTTACTGCCTTTCTTTAGTTCGCTATTAGCACTTCTCAATCGCAACGGCAGTTGCCTCACCACCACCAATACAGAGCGCGGCCACACCGCGATCCTTGCCATAGTGATGCATTGCGTGCATGAGCGTAACGATGATTCGAGAGCCGGTTGAGCCAATAGGGTGGCCTTGGGCGCACGCGCCGCCGTGTACGTTTACTTTGCTGTGATCGAGGCCGTGCGCTTTCATTGCCAGCATGGTGACCATGGCAAAGGCCTCGTTGATCTCCCAAAGATCTACGTCATCAGCAGACCAACCGGTTTTATCGAGCAGCGAAGAAATGGCATCAACGGGTGCCAATGTGAACTCCGCGGGCAGGCGGCTGGACCGTGCATGTGCAACGATCTTAGCCATTGGCTTGAGGCCATGCGCCTCGACCGCTGACTCACTCGCCAAAATGAGTGCGCTTGCACCGTCTGAGATAGAAGAGGCGTTTGCCGCGGTTATGGTGCCGTCTTGTGCAAATGCCGCGCGCAAGCTTGGAATCTTGTTCATGCGACCTTTATGCGGTTGCTCATCATCGAAAACCGTGATGGTTTCTCGTCGTGTTTTGACCTCTACGGGCGCAGTTTCTGCCTTTAGCAGGCCTTGTTCGATCGCATTTTTAGCGCGTGTCAGGCTCTGAATCGCGAAGTCATCCATCGCTTCTCGCGTAATACCATGCTCATCTGCTGTCGCCTGAGCAAAACTGCCCATAGCGTCACCTGTATAGGCGTCTTCCAATCCATCCATGAACATATGGTCGTAAATCCTAGTATGACCCAGACGTTGTCCGGCGCGTCCCGAGGGCATCAGGTGCGGTGCGTTTGACATGCTTTCCAGGCCACCGGCGATAGCAATGCTATTGGTTCCGGCACGGATACTGTCGATGCCAAAGATCGTTGCCTGCATGCCACTGCCGCAGGCCTTGTTGACGGTGACGGCACCCACGTGGTCAGGTACACCGGCGTAGCGAGCAGCCTGGCGCGCCGGACACTGCTTGAGTCCTGCGGGCAGTACACAGCCCATAAAGACTTCATCAATGGCTACTGCATCGAGATTGGCGCGTTCCACAGCGGCTTTAATCGCGGTGCTACCTAATTCAGGTGCTGAGACTGAGGCAAGATCGCCCATCAGGCCACCCATGGGTGTTCTGGCACCGCCCACGATATAGATTGCTTCTGACATGTCGTGTCCCGTTTATGCGTTAGCTTGATTGGGGGGTGGATTAAGCCACAGGCGCGATGGCGCCACAATGCGAGGGTGCGTTCAAATAGGTGAAAACACCTTCCCTTTTACGGCTTTACGGTATTCCGATGGGCTCAATCGATTGGCCTTTTTAAATTGCCGAGCGAAATGTGCTGAATCAACCATGCCCACTTCCGCAGCGACCTCGGTGATGCTCAAGTTGGTTGTTCTTAAGAGCGATTCCGCCTCTGATAGCCGCAGGTTGAGCAAGTACTGCCATGGTGTTGTGCCCGCGGCGCGCTGGAAACGGCGCGTCAAGGTTCGCTCTGATAGCTCGAATGTGGTTGCAATCGAAGCCATGGAGAGGGACTGGGTGAATTTCTCCTGCAGGTAAATCTGGACATCCAGAACCACTTCGTCGCGATGCTCTCGAATAACCTGCGAACCCAACTGCGTCGATTTGAACCGCCGACGTATCTCAGGCGAGAACTGGTTTTCCACGTGGCGCGCAATGTTGGTGTGGTAGAAATTACCCATGAGGTAGACCAGCAAATCACTGATGGAGTTGACGCTCCCCGCGCAGTAGAGATTGTCCGACTGCACGATGAGCTCATCGCGGCGCAGATCTACGGCGGGGTAGCGGGATGCAAACTCGTCCAACCAAAACCAGTGTGTGGTGGCTGGCTTTTTATCAAGAAGCCCTGTCTGGGCTAAAAGGAAACTGCCCGTACCGACGGCGGCAATGGAAGAGCCTTGATCGACCAGCTTCGCAATAAAAGGGATCAGCTCGGGGTGGCGTTTGATCACACGACGCGGATCACGCCAAATTGCTGCGATGACAAGGAGATCAAGCGACGCTGCCTCAGAAATAGGTTGCGTCGCAAACTCTAGCCCACCGCTGGTCGTGATTTGTCCCCCTTTGGGGGAAAATAAGGTCACGGGCAGCTTGCCAGTGCCGGTACTTTGGCCGCTGGCTTGCGCGGCAGCCATCGCGAGCTCGGAGGGCAAAGTGACCGAACTTGCCAATGCAAACTCGTGGACAAGTGCACCTATTCTTGGTGTTCGTCGTGGTCTTTGGGCCATTCTGCGAAATTTTTCCGTCGGTTTTTTCATGATTTTTGTCTGAAAAAAACAAATCATATCGACGTCGCTATCTACAATCTAGGGCGTTGTGTTGTATTCGTGGTAATAAAATTATGGCAAAGCTACCCATCATCGTTGCGTCCGGGGGCATCAATACGGCCGGAAGAACCTCCCATCGGCATGCACACAACCGACTCGTATTCGATTCGCTCGATCAGGCTAAGCGCGATGAAACAGCGCGCGCATTGACGGCGATGATGGATGCTCAGGACGTCGACGAAGTTTTGGATGGCACGCTGGTGCGCAAGATAGAGCGTGCTCATTTTGATCCCGCTGCGATTCCCACGAATCACCGGTTCCGCGTTGATGATGTGCATGGAGTCGTCAATTTAACCCCTGATGGTTTTGCCACGTCGCAGGCTACTGATGCACTTCGAGGGCTGTCGTCGGGTGACACCATTTACGTCGCGTCTGAACGCGAATTTGATGTCAGCGTCGCGGGTCAGTTGCCTTCGGGTTTTGATCCTGGCGCACTTTATACCTCCCGAAATCATCCTCGGGGTCTGCAGATGTCAATATATGCCATGTCGGACGCGTTGGCAGATTTGGGCTTGGATTGGGATCAGTTGACGGCCGGCTTATCGCCCGATGCCGTCAGTGTTTATGTGTCGAGCTCAATGGGTCAGCTGGATGAGGCTGCGACGGGTGGCATGCTTACAGCCGCATTGCGCGGCGAGCGGGTATTAGCGAAGAATTGCCCCTTGGGCTTTGCAGAAATGCCGGGTGATTTTTTGAATGCCTACGTGCTCAAGTCGCTTGGTCAGACAGGTCCTGCGCTAGGCGCCTGCGCTACCTTCCTCTACAACCTTCAGCGGGGTGTCGACGACATTCGCTCGGGTCGCGTACGCATTGCTGTCGTAGGTGCCTCTGAGGCGCCCATCCTTCCATCCCTGATGGATGGCTATGTGGCCATGGGCGCTCTGGCGACAGATAAAGAATTGAGGGCCTTGCAAGGTATCGATTCAGATGGCTTGGTTGATTATCGGTCAGCCTGCCGGCCCTTCGGTAATAACTGTGGCTTTGTGATGGCAGAATCGGCGCAGATTCTCGTATTGATGGATGATGAGTTGGCGCTAGAGCAGGGCGCGCCGGTCCTGGGTGCCGTGCCCTTCGTATCGGTCCATGCGGATGGCGCCAAGAAGTCGATCCCAGGCCCCGGTCCAGGGAATTATCTCACTATGGCCCGTGCTGCGCAGGCAGCGCGCGATATCGTTGGTGAGACGGTTTTCCGGTCGCAGGGCTTGATCATGGCACATGGGACTGGTACACCACAAAACAGAACCACCGAGTCAGCGATCATGAGTACGGTCGCGAAGGCCATGGAGGTTTCGGACTGGCGCGTCTCGGCAATTAAGAGTCACACCGGGCACTCCCTCGGCGCCGCCGGTGGCGATCAGCTCTCTGCGCTCTTGGGCGTCTGGGACTCCGGCTGGATACCTGGTATAGGCACGATTGAGTCTGTTGCTGACGATGTTGAGACCGACCGGCTGAGCTTCTTGCTCGATAACGCACCGACCAACCAATGCGCTTATTCACTGGTTAACAGCAAAGGCTTTGGTGGCAATAACGCAACAGCGGCCGTAGTGAGCCCAACAGTGTCGCATTCGCTGCTCATAGGTCTGCACGGAGGGCGCGCACTCGATGCATGGCAGGCGCGCTTTGAGGCGACTCAGCAGCGGCGACAGGATATTGAAGACGCTCGCCTTTCTGGCGATTGGCAGCCACTCTACCGATTTAATGACGGTGTGCTGGATGACAGCGATATCGAGGCAGAGGTGGGTAAGCTCAAATTGGGAGATGTTGAAATATCGACTAATGACAGACTGATGCCATCCGATTGGCTCCTAGAGACCTAATGCGCGAGTGACTGTTAAACTCTATCCATGACAGATAACCCCTCATCCACTATTCAATTACTCACTAAGCGCGTATCGCATGCGAGTCTCGGTTTCCCTGGACCCTCGCCGGATCAGCTTGACACCATTATTCGTGCTGGCATGCGGGCGCCTGATCATGCCATGCAGCGACCGTGGCACTTTGTCATTGTGGAAGGCGAGCGTAGGGACGCCCTTGGTCTGGTACTTAATGAAAGCCTGAAACTTCGTGGTGTGACTGACGAAGCACAGCTGAACAAGGCACTCCAAGCACCATTGCGTGCTCCTGTGATTATTGCGGTACTGCTTAAGTTTAAAGATCACCCAAAGGTTGAGCGTAATGAGCAGATTGGCTCTGCAGCCGCTGCCACGTATGCCATGTCGCTTGCTGCCAATGCCCTGGGCTTTGGTTCAATGTGGCGAACGGGTCTGTATGCCACCGACCCGCATGTGATCTCCGCGCTTGGCGGTGGTGATAAAGATGAGGTAATCGGGTTCCTTTATTTAGGCACACGCGAAGGCCCTTCAAAACTGAGGCCGGCTCTTGACCCAGAGGATTTCATCACGCACTTTTAGCGCTCTTGCGGGAGTGTGTAGTAATGCGGTTTTTTCGATCTGTCTGGGGTCAGTTTGTCATCATTGGGTTGGGTCTCTTCCTGTTCGACCGAACGTTTTTTCCAGCACCTAAACCTGTCATTGGGCCACCTGATGCAGTGCGCGTGACGCTGCAAGCTGACGCATTGTCTCAGCTTCAGGGAGCAGAGCTCAATGAGTCGCAACTAGTTGCCATCAAAGAGCGAGAAATACGCGACGAGTTGCTGTTCGTAGAGGCACTGGACCGCGGTATTATTGAACAGGACCAAGTGGCTCAGCGGCGTCTTATCCGCAATATGCGCTTTATGGATCCCGAGCGGGATGTCGATGACCAAACGCTTCTGACCGAAGCCTTCGAACTGCGTCTGCATCTGGCAGATGAGGTGATTCGCCGACGCACGGTGCAGGTGATGGAAACACTCATCGTGGCCAGTCGAGGAAATCCCACGATTACCGAGCAGGATTTGCAGGTTGAGTACGAGGCGCAAAGGGACAATTTTCAGGTACCGGTGCGCTATAGCTTCACGCACGTTTTTCTTCGTGATGACGCGTCTGATGAGAAGCGGTCGAAGCTACTTGCACGGCTGGGTGATGATGGGAGCCCCGAGCAAGCCCGAGAGGTGGGTGACGTCTTCCTAGCGGGATATCAGTTCCAGGAGCGAAGTTTATCGGAGATCTCTCGGCAGTTTGGTGATGAGTTTGCCTATGGCTTTGCTTCTCAAGCAGAGTCGCTGGGTGAATGGGTGGGGCCCATTCGATCTACATTCGGTAGCCACTGGGTATGGGTCGATGACATTGCAGAAAGCCGAGTGAAAAGCTTTGCCGAGGTAGCGCAGGATTTACGCCGCGACATTCGTCGGGATTTAGAAGATCAGGCCATTCAAGACTGGGTCGACTCGACGCTTCAGCAGTACGAGGTGCGGCTATGATGCGAGTAATCAGCCTATTGCTTCTGCTCATAGCCCCGCTTGTTGCGGAGGCGCACCGGTTTGCCCCGTCAGCTCTGGATGTTAGGGCGCTCACCAACGATGAAATATCAGTTGTTTGGAAAACCCCCGCGCAAGCGACGTCTAACGTGCCCATGCTCCCGATCAAGCCGGACGGCTGTGAAGTGCTTTCCGAGACGCCCTGGTTCCCTGAAGGGACGGGAAAGGTGCTGCGCCAGCAGTGGGCCTGTGCTGGTGAATCTCTTGAAGGGCTTAACTTGGGGGTCTCAGGATTGGCGGCGAATCAGTCGTCGGCGGTGGTCTCTGTGCGGCCTCACCCGGATGTCTTCTTTCAGGAAGTACTGACGGCCGATAGCCCAAGTTTTACGGTACCCGCACAACGCTCGGGCTTGGCTACGGCACTGCATTATCTGTGGCTGGGCGCTGAGCACATTGCGATTGGTACTGACCATCTGTTTTTCGTTGCGGGCCTGTTGTTGTTGGTGGGTTGGGGCGCGCGACTTGTCTACACCGTAACGGCCTTCACGGTTGGCCACAGCATTACGCTTGCGCTGGTATCTCTCGGGTTCGTGACCAATCCCGAGGCGCTCATCGAGTGGCTGATTGCTGTATCCATTTGGTTGCTGGCGCTTGAGTTGTCGCGGCCTGAATACAAAAGTCGACTGTGGGATAAACCTTGGTATCTGGCTGGCGGATTCGGATTGCTCCACGGAATGGGCTTCGCTGGGGCCTTGGCTGAGACGGGCTTGCCGCAAATGCATCTACCGACGGCGCTCTTATTCTTCAATCTGGGGATCGAGGTGGGTCAGCTAGCGTTCATTGCACTGCTGACCCTCGCTGGTGCGATGATTTCAAAAATCAGTAGGGCGCCGTGGTTACAAATTGCGCCCGTGTATTTGCTGGGCGCTGTTTCGACCTTTTGGGTGCTGGATAGAACCGGCTCGCTTTTTGGGTAATTCCCCTCGAGTCACTCTGTCTAAGTAACTTTCTGTAAGTAACCTTTATCGGTAACTAGAGCGAGCCAGATAGCTTCAATCAGTCGGGATTGCCAGGCCACTTAGACATAGGTACCAGAGGATGTAGCGCTAGCGCGATACCTTCCCTGACGTGATCTTCATTCCCAAGAATCTCGCGCCGTCTCACAAAGCCAGAGCCACTGCGTACATCGACGGCCTCATTAAGCGCCATGCCGCCCTCGCCGCTGAACAATAATTTGAGATCGGTATTGAAGACGGAGATGCGTATGGTGGTAGCTGCTACCGGTGCGCCCCAGTTGAAGTTTACCGATACACCATCGCCAGCGCCTTGGGTGGGTGGCTTACGACTGACGCCGTCCCATCGCGCGACGCGGTTAACACCCTGGGCAAAGTAGACATCCTTCTCTAAAAGGTCCGTGAATACCAGTGCATCGATATTGGAGCTTTCCATGATCTGATCACGTACTGTCTGGACGATGCGGGAGAACGTTCGCCCATTGACCCGACCGGTAGTAGGGTCCACTGGATTACCAAACATCGAGACAGCGTTACGCCATCGTTGTGAAAACTCGCGAGAGGAGACAACTTCCCAGCCATAGCTCTCAAGCGCTGCTGCGACGAAGACATCGACATCTTTTTCTCGCTTCTCAAGGTACTTTCGAGAGGGAGAACCGAGGTTAACGTCAGCAATGACCACGCGTTTGATATTGGCCGCATCAAGCCCCTCTTGATCGATCTGGTTGGTCACGGTCGTTGGGTTATAACCCGAGCCACTAACGGTTCCCGATGCACAGCCATTCACCAGTGCAAGACAGGTAAGCACAGCGGTAACATAGACAGCAGATAGCCGATGATTTGGTTTAAACATGGATCCCCCAGAACGACATCGAATTTAGCGATGCCGCGATCGTAACAAAGGAGCACCGTGAGTGGCAGAGCAATTACACGTGAAAACCGCGGGGGAGGGCGATTCAAACGTCGTTTTGCTTCATGGGCTGTTTGGGTCGGGGAATAACTTAGGGCAAATCGCACGCGGCTTAAAGGAGAAGCACCGAGTACACAGCGTCGACTTGCCCGATCACGGCCGATCTGACTGGTTGCAGCAGGCTTCCATTCAGGGCTATGCACATTGTGTGGCAGCCTGGATGGACGATTGCCAGCTGACGAACTGTTGTGTTATCGGTCACTCGCTAGGTGGGAAGGTTGCCATGCAGCTGGCGGTAAACCGTCAAGAGTTGATTCAGCGACTTGTCATTCTCGACATATCACCCATGGTGTATACCGTTCGTAGACACGATCACATTTTTGCAGGCCTCAACGCGGTAAAGGCAGCCGGTGTAAAAACCCGGGCCGATGCGCGCGAAGTTTTGTTGGGGCATATTGAGGAGTCCTCGGTTGCTGACTTCTTATTAACCAGTGCTTACACAGATGAGTCTGGTTTGATCGATTGGCGGTTCAATCTGGCGCAATTGGAGGCCGACTACCGGCACATGCTGTCTGGCATCGAAGTGAAAGAAGCCCGAGAGTTGCCGTGCCAAATGCCTTCGTTGGTGGTCCGGGGGGCTGACTCGGGCTACGTACCAAAAACCACGAAACAAGATTTTGCGCATCTATTTGGTGCTCTTAACGTCGTAACCGTTAAGAATGCAGGGCATTGGTTGCATCAGGAGCAGACTGAAACAGTGCTCTCTATAATTAGCCGATTCATCGCACCATAAAAGTGCACAGTAGATTCATCAAAAGTGTCCACAAAACCTGTGGATAATTTGGTGGGTAATTTGTTTGTTCGATTGCCAATCCCTTTAAACAAGGGACTCCAAACAAATTGGTTAATTTTTAACCAATGCCGATTTTTTCAATAAAAACAGAAGGTTACGGATATAAAATTAAGTAGTTTGCAGGCAGTCGCGACTAAGTTGGTTACAAATTGATGACATGGCCTTGGTGTGCATAACCTTTTTTCACGAGTCAATAGATTTTTTTAAAAAAAACAAAAAAACATGGAGTGCGATCGATCTTAACGATGCACAAAGGACTTACTCGCCGCGATAAATGCAGCCAACTGTACAAGTTTCCTTTATTTCTACAGCCACGAGGGCAGGAAGTTCAGGTTTCAGGCGGAACCAGATCCAACGCGCTAAATTTTCGCTGGTTGGATTTTCTAGGCCTTCCACTTCGTTGAGATAGTAGTGGTCAAGCCTCGCAAGGATAGGTGCAAATGCCTTGTTGATGTCATCAAAATCTACCACCCAGCCGGTGTCAGGATTAACCTCACCATCGATGGTGAGTCGTACCAAATACGAGTGGCCGTGCAAGCGCTCACAGGGATGTCCGGCAGGAACCATGGGCAGGCGGTGAGCTGCTTCAAAGCGAAAGTCTGTGTAAAGTTCCAAGGTTATTGCTCGCGCCGATCAAACGACGGCGAAGTGTACACAAGTTGCCTGGGTGTCGTTAGACGTGGCAGAAAAAATGGTGGGTTATTTGTGAAAGGTAATTGACACGGATACAGGCGTCTCTATAATCGCGTTTCCTTGCCAGGGTGGTTAGCTCAGCTGGGAGAGCATCTGCCTTACAAGCAGAGGGTCGGCGGTTCGATCCCGTCACCACCCACCAAATTCTTGAAGAGTTTGGATCTATCGATACCCTAGGTGTCGGCTACCTGGAGCGGTAGTTCAGTTGGTTAGAATACCGGCCTGTCACGCCGGGGGTCGCGGGTTCGAGTCCCGTCCGCTCCGCCATAACTTCATTTTATTATGTTTCGAAGGCTTGCGCATGGCGCTGATGCTGACCCTTGTTAACAAAAAATTAATCTGGGTTTAAACTAAAACTCAGAGTAACCAGCAAGGAATAGATTTGTGCGAAAACTAATACTGGCCGGTCTATTAATCTCTACCTCACTGCTTGCGGACGAAAAGGTGGAAGCTATTAAGTGCAAGCACTGTGGTTACAGGTTTGATGAGACATGAAAATAATATGGCTCAGCCTTTCGATCTTTCTCACAGCTTCAGCGACGGCACAAGTGACTAATCAATCTGTCTCCCCGGCTTTTACCCGGGGCTTTATGCTGATCTGTAAGTGGGATCACAACGACGCTCACAGGCAAGTTCGGCTCTATGGCCATGGGGACTATGAAAACGCTGACGTGAGAATCATCGAGCGACATTCAGAAGACATGATTTATCAGACAAAGTTAATCAAAACGGAGTCTGAGGAGTCTTCCCTCCAGATCAGTGTCAGCTTAGAGCGATACTCAGGTCACATAGGTTGGAATGAGTCCAATGGGAGTGCCTACACCGGGTATTGCAGACCGGCCACCGAACGCCTGTTTTAACACTAATGGTGGGTAACTAGGGTATTGAGGGTGTGTGCCGATACAGGTGCCCACACCACTAATCATAAGTCATTGAATTAATTGATTTTTTATCTTCTCTTCTTCGCTAAACCGTAGGTTTTATGCGGGTCTTGGGGATGTTGGCGCGTTAGTTTTTGTTACTTATTAGTCGCACACCCCTAAATTGATGACTTTCAAACTTATGCTCGAAGGTTTGATAATGACATGCGAATAGACGAGTATTTAACTTGAGACCTCGTAATTTATGGCCGTGAAGAACTCGCTTGGGGTAAGTCGATGAATAAATCGCATATCTTGTCGTTCATAGGTGGCGCGATCTGCGTATTTCTGGTCTGGGACATAGCGGACTACCTTATCGGCGGTCTAGGGTTTCCCAGAGGCGAATGGGAGACTTACATCTCGTTCCTTTATCTGGTTCTGCTCCTTATTCTTGCTCTTCTCATGCAAGAA
>CACMGJ010000016.1 GCA_902613175.1 Halieaceae bacterium
TGTGATCGGTTAGGACTGTGGCAGAGTCACTATCGTCGTCGGCATAATCCTCATCGTCATCCCCGTCATCGTCAGTAACGTCATCTGAGTCAGAGTCCATTTCGCTGGCAGGGGGCACCTCGAAGTCACCATCCTCAAGCCAATCGGTACTCTCGTCGATGTCATCTTCGAAGTCGTCAGATGATTTCGGCTTCATCCCTTCCGACCAGTCAGCTGGTGGCGTGAGTACGCGTTTCTTGTCGTCGTTGTCGTCGTCCATGGTCTGCCCTCCTACACCTAATGAGAGATTAGCAGAAAGCCCAGATAAACGCGGTGTGTAAGCCGTCGTAAATGGCGCTTTCTAGTACACTGTATCCCATGGATGTATCAGATATTCTTGATGGCCTCAACGCGGCGCAGCGTGCGGCGGTAGCGGCAGAGCAAGGTAATCAACTGGTGCTGGCGGGCGCAGGGTCGGGTAAGACGCGAGTGCTGGTGCATCGCATTGCCTGGCTCATCAGAGCTGAGGGTCTTTCGCCATACTCTGTCATGGCCGTGACCTTCACAAATAAGGCCGCTCGAGAGATGCGGGGCCGGATTGAAGAAATGCTTGGGCGGCCGACGCATGGTCTGTGGATTGGTACATTCCATGGTCTGGCGCATCGCCTTCTACAAACCCACTGGGCAGAAGCCGGACTCCCCCAAAACTTCCAGATACTCGATAGCGACGATCAGCTAAGACTCGTCAAGCGCGTTTGCCGAGAGCTTGGGCTCGATGAGTCGAAGTGGCCGCCAAGACAGGCGCAGTGGTTCATCAATGGTCAAAAAGACGAAGCCTTACGCGCCCAACATATTGAGCCGCCCATGGGCGATCTCTACACCAAAACGATGGTGCGCATTTATGAGGCTTACGAGGTGGCCTGCCAGCGTGGCGGCTTGGTCGACTTCGCTGAGCTATTACTGCGTGCACATGAACTCTGGTTGTATTCGCCAGAAACCCTGGCGCATTACCAAGAGCGCTTCAACATTTTACTGGTGGATGAGTTTCAGGATACCAACTCCATTCAATACGCCTGGCTGAGAGTGCTTGCTGGCGATGCAATCCCGGTTATTGCTGTCGGTGATGATGATCAATCCATCTATGGATGGCGTGGCGCAAAGATCGAAAATATTCAGCGGTTTACCCAGGACTTTATGGGCACCCAAACCGTTCGTCTCGAGCAGAATTATCGGTCAACCAAAACGATTCTTAATGCGGCCAACGGCGTGATATCGCATAACGCAGGTAGGTTGGGTAAAGACCTCTGGACAGATGGTGAGGACGGCGAACCCATTAAGTTGTACTCGGGCTTCAACGAACAAGATGAGGCGCGGTTTATCGTCGAGCAGATTCAGTCGTGGACTGATGAGGGCAATCCGCGTAAATCCAGTGCCATTTTGTATCGATCGAACGCGCAGTCGCGTGTCATTGAGGAAGCACTGATCCGTGTGGGACTCCCCTATCGCATTTATGGCGGCCAACGCTTCTACGAGCGCCTGGAGATTCGCAACGCCCTGGCGTACATGCGATTGATCATTGGCCGCGGAGACGACCCTGCCCTGGAGCGCATTATCAATACGCCTACCCGCGGTATCGGCAGTAAGACGGTCGACGATTTACGCGCGATCGCTCGGGATAACAATGTATCGATGTGGCAGGCAATGGGTCTTGCCCAACAAAATGGTTTGCTTGGGTCGAGAGCGCGATCATCACTGGCGGGATTTGCCGCCTTAATTAACGAGCTGGATAGCGAGACGGTAGAGCTTCCTATTGAGGAAATGGTGGAACACGTCATCCATCGAGCGGGCTTGATTGAGTTTCACAAGGCAGAGAAGGGGGAGCGCGGACAGGCGCGGGTGGAGAACCTCGAAGAACTGGTTTCCGCGGCTAAGACCTTCAGAGCCGAGGACGACTCGCTGTCCCCACTTCAACAGTTTCTCGATAGTGCCGCGCTTGATGCGGGTGACAGCCAGGCGGACCCTTACGAAGACAGTGTTCAGATGATGACGCTGCACTCCGCTAAAGGCCTCGAGTTTCCGCTCGTTATTTTGGCTGGACTGGAAGAGAACTTATTTCCGCACCGAATGTCGGTAGAGGAGCCAGGCCGCCTGGAGGAAGAGAGGCGACTGGCTTATGTGGGTATCACCCGGGCGCAGCAGCGTTTGCTAATTACCTATGCAGAGAGCCGGCGCTTGCACGGTAGCGAGACCTATAACACGCCGTCCCGCTTTGTGAGGGAGATACCTGCTGACTTAATCGAGGAAGTACGGCTCCATGGGGGATTGACTCGGCCCCTCGCTGACCGGCTGCAGCAGCCGGTGGCTGCCTCAAACGATTCGGGATTGTCTCTGGGTCAGCGTGTGACTCATCCCATGTTTGGTGAAGGCATGGTGCTCAATATCGAAGGTCGAGGTGCCAACGCGCGGATCGAGGTAAACTTTGCTGAAGGCAGTAAGTGGTTGGTTCTGCAATACGCCAATCTTCAAGCTTTGTGAGGCTTAGATGAAAGAGAGAACGCTGTTACCGGTAGCCGTTGTAGGTCTTTTACTGCTCTGGGTTGGAACACTGTCACTCTGGGCTGTTGAAGCTCAAATGACCGACGATGATGCGGGTCCCCGTGTCAGTGGAAGTGAAACCAGTATCGAATGGAAGCTGGTGACTACCTGGCCTAAGGGGTTACCTGGCCTTGGATCGGCCCCAGAAAACTTTGCGCGTCGCGTGGGTGAAATGAGCAATGGTCGACTGACGGTTCGAGTTTACGGTGCGGGTGAGGTAGTGCCCCCGTTCGAGGTATTTGATGCGGTCTCTCAGGGCGTAGCGGAAATGGGACACGGTGCCTCTTACTATTGGAAAGGCAAGATTCCCTCATCCGTGTTTTACACCGCTGTCCCTTTTGGTATGACCGCGCAGGAAATGAACGGTTGGTTGCATTATGGCGGCGGTCTTGAACTATGGCGCGAGCTTTATGCCCCGTTCGGCGTGCGGCCATTTGCCGGAGGATCAACCGGGGTTCAAATGGCCGGTTGGTTCAACAGAGAGTTGAAGTCGGCGAGTGATCTTAATGGTCTCAAGATGCGCATTCCGGGCCTCGCTGGCGAGGTATTTGCCGCATCGGGGGGCACCGCTGTTCGATTGGCGGGTGGTGAAATCTACACATCAATGCAGACGGGTGTCATCGACGCCGTCGAGTGGGTTGGGCCTTATAACGATCGGACACTGGGTCTAATGGAGGTGGCTGAGTACTACTACTACCCGGGTTGGCATGAGCCGGGTGCGATGCTTGAGTTCACGGTGAATCAGGCGGCCTTTGATCGCTTGCCGGCGGACCTCCAAGCCATTGTTGAAGGCGCAGCAAGAGCCACAAATCAGGACATGCTCGATGAGTTCACTGCGCGCAACAATGAGTCCCTCACGACGCTACTAGAAGAGCATTCAACCAAGCTACGGCCATTGCCTGATGACGTTATAAACGTGCTTCACAGTAACGCTGTGGTTACCTTAGAGAAGCTCAAGAAAGACGACCCTATGGCACAGAAAATTTCGGCCTCCTATGAGGCGTTTTTAGACGGTGTTCGGACCTATCACGAGATCTCCGAGCGCGCCTACCTCAATGCCCGAGATCGAGTGTTAGCGCCTATCACGTTTACTGACCAGTAATCGTTCGCGTACGTTTTGTGTTATCGATGGCGACGTAGATGAACCCGCCCTCGGTCACCTTAATTGGCTCGCCGTCGTGTTGGGAGTTAATCCACACCTCGATGAGCACGCGCACTGAGCTCCGACCAATTTCGAGAATGTCGCAGTAACAGGTCACTACGGCACCGACGTGCACTGGGGTGAGAAACGACATGCCCTGAATCGCGACCGTTGCGACACGCCCGCCCGCTACCTCTGACGCGGCTACGCCACCCGCAATGTCCATTTGCGACAATAGCCATCCACCAAAAATATCGCCACTTGCATTGGTATCCGCAGGCATGGCAACCGTTTGCAGCGCGAGTTCGCCCTGTGGCCTTGGTGTTTCATCAATTGGGTTCAACGCTGTCTCCTAACGTTTTAGCGGGGTTGTATTGGATTTACCATGTGTTGGCGATATCAGATCAGCGCCCTATGACACCCGGTAGCCATGTGACGATGTCCGGTATTAGCCACAATAGGGCCAACAACCCTAGCTGGATTAACACGAACGGGATAACACCCTGGTAGATAGCACTCGTTGCGACCGAGTCATCGGCGACGCCGCGCAGATAAAACAAGGCGAAGCCAAAAGGCGGTGTTAGGAATGATGTTTGCAGGTTGACGGCTATCATGACGCCAAGCCAGATGGGATCAAAACCCATCGCCAATAAAATGGGCGCGACAATCGGAACGACGACAAACGTTATTTCGATGAAATCGAGAATAAAGCCCAGGAGAAACATGACAAGCATCACAATCAAAAGTGCCATGTGAGCTCCGCTATCGAGTTCCGCGAAAAATGCTTCAATCAGTTCGTCGCCACCGAAACCCCTAAATACCAGCGAAAACAGGGCTGCACCGATGAGGATCAGGAACACCATGCTCGTGGTTGCCATGGTGGAGCGCGCGATGTCTTTAAGCGTTTCCAAATCGAGCGCCGATTTGTAGGCCGCCAGGCACAACGCGCCGACGGCGCCAACCCCTGCGGCTTCTGTCGGTGTCGCAGCACCGACAATGATGGACCCTAAGACCACGCCGATTAATAGCAGCGGGGGTAATACGGCAGCTAGGATAGAGGACGGGCCGTCATCGCTTATTTCCTCTGGAGCAGGGCAGTCGGATGGATTTCGCCAAGCCACAAATAGCAGGTATCCAAGGTATAGACCGACCAGCACCATGCCGGGTACCAGCGAGCCGACAAATAAGTCACCTACCGATACGGTTTGTGTGTTGATAATGCCGCTCTGTAATTGCGCCTGCTGATACGCGGTGGACATGATGTCCCCAAGCAACACGAGCGCAATAGACGGCGGAATGATTTGACCCAATGTGCCCGTGGCACAGATAAGCCCAGTGGCGAGCGATGGCTTGTAGCCTGCACGAAGCATGGACGGAAGCGCCAGCACGCCCATCGTCACAACCGTCGCACCGACAATGCCGGTACTGGCGGCTAGAAGTGCACCCACCACGATAACGGATATGCCTAGACCGCCTGTTCGATTTCCCAGACCGCTAGCCATGGCGGTCAGTAGCTCCTCGGCTATTTTGGCGCGCTCTAATGCGACTCCCATAAGGATGAAGAGCGGCACGGCGACAAGCGTCTCATTGGTAATGGTGCCAAACATACGGCCCGACAGTGCAGCGACGAAGCTAGCGTCGAAGTACCCTGCAATCACGCCCACGACGGCAAATAGTAGTGCGGTTCCGGCAAGCGTCAATGCAACAGGAAAGCCAAAGAGCAGTAATACGCAGACGCTGCCGAACAGTGCGAGTGCTAATTCTCCTTCAACCATCAGTGGGCACCTCGCTCAGCTCGATCAAGCCCTGGATGATAAGGCTTACAGCTTGAAGTGCGAGTAGCAGCGCCATAGCTGGTATCAGTGTTTTAAGGAGGAATACCGCTGGTATGCCACCAGGCTCAGGCGAGGATTCCATGATCGACCAGCTTTCCGACACATAGCCCCACGAACCAAAAACGATGAGTGTGCAGAAGGGCAATGTGAACACGGTGTGGCCAATAGTATTCACCCAGTGCTTTTGGCGATTCGCAAAATTTCGATAAAAGACGTCAACCCGTACATGCTTGTCTGCAAGCAAGGTGGGGGCCGCACCGAGCATGAATAAAGCGCCGTGCAAATAGAGCACAGATTCCTGCGCTGCGATCGCACCCTGCCCAAACCCATAGCGCAGGATCACTACGGTGGTTGTGACTAGTGCCATGGCAATTGCCGCATACGCCACGGCATTGCCAACGCTGCGGCTTACACCATCGATTGTCTGCGCAAGAGTTGCCCAGTACTTCACTGTAATGACCCGTTCCTCAATAGGACGTTGAAGGTTATCATCGTGTGAATATCAATTGCAGAGAGATTCACTGTGCTTACCGTACTGTCGCCAGCAAAAACACTGGATTACGAGACACCGTCTACAACAGCGACCTCAACGACTCCGCGGTTTATGGATCAGTCGGCCCTGTTAGTAGACGACGCTAGAAAGCTAGCTCCGGATGAAATTCGTTCGCTTATGGGTGTGAGCGAGTCGATTGCATACCTCAATCACGCGCGCTTCATGAACTGGCAGGAAGAGGCGAGCGCCGATAATGCAAAGCAGGCGGTGCTTGCGTTTAAAGGCGACGTTTACACGGGCCTTGAGGCAGATTCGATGAGCGAAAGTGATCTCGAGTTCGCGCAGTCCAGACTGAGAATTCTATCTGGCCTCTATGGCCTGCTGCGGCCTCTGGACCTCATGCAGCCATATCGATTTGAGATGGGGCTTAAGTTTGCAAACCAACGTGGCAAGAATCTCTATGAATTCTGGGGTGATCGCGTGACGGATACCCTCAATGAAGACCTGGTCTCGGCTAATACCGACGTCCTGATTAATTTGGCTTCCAATGAGTACTTCAAGGCGGTGAAGCCAAAAGGGCTGAATGCTGACGTCATTACACCGCAGTTCAAGGACCTTAAGAACGGTCAGTACAGGATGATTTCGTTTTTCGCCAAGAAGGCGCGAGGCGTCATGGCCCGTTACATCATCGACAATCGAATTACTGATCCGGAGGCGCTTAAGGCCTTTAATGGATTCGGGTACTACTTTAGCGAGGAACATTCGAAAGGACTGCAATGGGTCTTTTTGCGTGACGAGGCGCCAGCGTAGTCGACGATATCAGGCGTTACGATTCCTGTTTAAAGGGTAGTAACGTCGCAGCTTCGTCCCGGTAGCGACGAACGTGATCACAGTCTCGCCGGCAAAAGTCAGCAACCGCGTCTTTTAACCGTGGTTCGGCTACCCAGTGGTTTGAATATGTGAGTGTGGGCTCGAAGCCACGCTGTATCTTATGTTCGCCTTGCGCCCCCGGATCGAAGCGGCTGATACCGCGCTCAATACAGTACTCGATGCCACGGTAGTAGCAGGCCTCGAAGTGCAAGAAGTCAAATTCCTTAAGGCAGCCCCAGTAGCGACCATACAGCGTATCGTCATCAACGAAGTACAGCGCAGCGGCGACTGGCTTCTCACTTTCGTTCGCAATGACCATGACGGTGCTTTCACCTAACTCAGGACAGACCTTCGTAAAGAAGTCGCCGGTCAAATAACCTTGGTGGCCGCTTCGTTTCAGATAAGTCGTCTGATAGCAGTAGTAAAAAAATGCCCAGTCTTCCTCACTAATGTCGCTACCTGATTTGGTGACAAGTTGTAGGTTCTGAGCCGCAATCGCTGCTCGTTCTTTCTTGAGTGCTTTGCGTTTTCGACTGTTAAAGGCGGACAGAAAGTCATCGAAATCTGAGTAGTTTCGGTTAAACCAATGGAACTGCGTGGTCATGCGTTGCATCAGGCCGGCATTTGCCAGCTGTGTTGAGGTCGTTTCGTCCGGAAACAAAATATGCCAGCTCGAGATGTTCTCGGACGCGCACCAGTCAGTGACAGCAGAGATCAACTCGAGCTGGGCATCAGGATGGTTGTTGTCTGTCCATAACCGAGGCCCAGTCGACGGTGTAAACGGTACGCCGGTTACAAGCTTCGGATAGTAGTCCAAACCACTCCGGTGCCATGCATCAGCCCATGACCAGTCGAAGACATATTCACCGTAACTGTGGCTCTTCAAAAATCCGGGGGCTAGGGCGATTGGATGATCCTTATCCCAAAGACCAAGGTGACAGTTTTGCCAACCAGTCTGACTGCCCGTACTACCTGATGTTTCTAAGCCTTCGAGAAACCTGTGCGTGAGAAAGGGGTAGCCAGTCGAGAACGACGCGTCCCAAGTCCCTTTGGGTAAATCATTAACGCTTGGGTACAGTCGAAGTTCCACGCTGGAGAGTCTGGCTAGTATTCAGGGCTTATACGGATAGAGTGGCGTAGTGTCCCAATAGCCCACCCGCCACGATTAAACCAATCCACTTACTCTCGTTGAAGGCTTGAAAGCAGGTTTCGCGTGACCGGTCGCTAATTAGTTGCTGGTGCCTGACAAACAGCGCAGCGACTGCGGCAATCGATAGGAAGTAAATAACGCCCAGATTAAAACTCACGCCGGTCGCTACGAAACACAGCAAACACAATATCTGCAGCCCCAAAATGATTCGCGTATCGGCTTCACCAAACAGTATGGCTGTCGATTTGATACCCACTTCGAGATCGTCCTCTCTATCGACCATGGCGTACTGCGTGTCATAGACCACGACCCATAAAAGGTTCGCGAGGAATAACCACCACAGCCCTGCCGGCATTGTCTCCGTGGCGGCTGCGAAGGCCATAGGAATGCTCCAAGAGAAGGCCATGCCTAGGACTACTTGTGGCAGGTGGGTGAAGCGCTTCAGGAACGGATACACGATGGTTAGCGCAGCGCCAATGAACGAAAGTTGTACGGTGAGCCAGTTAATTTGCATCACCAGCCACAATGCAAGCCCCAGTAAACCAAACAGCAAGCAGAGCGCTTCAATGACCGATACCTCACCGGACACTAAAGGTCGGTTACGGGTTCGCTCAACAAAGCCGTCCAACTTTCGATCGGAGAGGTCATTGGTGGTGCATCCCGCCGATCGCATAACGAAGGCGCCGACAATAAAAGTCAAGATCAGGAACGGCGTTGGTAGTCCCTCGGACGCAATGATCAGACCCCAGAGCGCGGGTGCGAGCAATAGGTAAGTCCCAATGGGCTTGTCAAATCGAATCACCCGCAGGAGCGCGCTGAGTTTTTGTCGTGTTAGGGCAATTGCTGACAAGGGGTCATCCAAACAAGTTCATGCTAGTGATTATACGTGTGCAAAGGCTTCGCGTGCGCGAGTCCAACGCGACTCAATCTGTTCTGCCCGTTTGGGGTCGTCCCGTACTAGCTCCTCGGCGACTGTCTGTGCCGTCTCCAGAAGCACTTCGTGCTCGGGGAGTCGAGCGACTCGGAACGATGACAGCCCGGTCTGTCGTGTCCCCAGCACTTCCCCTGGTCCGCGAATGCTCAGATCTTTCTCGGCGATAACGAACCCGTCTTGTGATTCCCGCATGACCGCAAGACGCTGCTTGGCGGGCTGGCTCAGTGGTGATTGATACATCAACAAGCAATGGCTTTCTATGGCACCTCGGCCTACTCGCCCACGCAATTGGTGCAATTGCGCCAGCCCGAAACGCTCCGCATTTTCGATAATCATCATGCTTGCATTGGGGACATCCACACCGACCTCAATAACGGTCGTTGCGACCAGGATATCAATGCGATTTGCAGCAAAGGCGGCCATCATCTCCGCTTTCTCATCAGCGCTGAGTCGCCCGTGTAAGAGACCTACTTTCAGGTCGGTTAAGACTTCGCTCAGTTGCGCCGCAGCTATTTCAGCCGCATTTGCCTGCAATGCGTCACTCTCTTCAATCAAGGCGCAGACCCAGTACGCCTGACGCCCCTCTCGGCATGCAGCGCCAACGCGGTCAATCACTTGTTGTCTTCGTGCCGTATCAATCAACACCGTCGTTATGGGTTTTCGCCCGGGTGGAAGCTCGTCAATCACCGAGCAGTCCAAGTCCGCGTACGCCACCATCGACAGGGTTCTTGGTATGGGGGTGGCGGTCATGGTCAGCTGATGGGGGGTGATGTCATCTTTTCCCCGGCGGGTAAGTGACAGCCTCTGATTGACCCCAAAGCGGTGCTGCTCATCGACGAGAACCAGTCCAAGTGATGCGAATGACACGTGGTCCTGAAACAACGCGTGCGTACCAACCATGATATCAACGTCGCCCTCTTCAACAGCCGCCAGCGCCTCTCGTCGAGTCTTGCCTTTGATTTGGCCGGTCAGCCACAACACTTTTACCCCTAAGGGTTCGAACCATTGGTTAAAGCCACGAAAATGTTGCTCGGACAAGAGCTCGGTGGGCGCCATCAGTGCCACTTGATGTCCTGCCTCCACCACGTGCGCGGCGCTAATGGCTGCTACCAACGTTTTGCCTGAACCAACGTCGCCCTGAAGCAGTCGTAACATCGGTGTGGGCTTTTTCAGGTCCTCGACAATTTCGGAGCAAACCCGCGTTTGCGCGCCGGTAAGTGAGAACGGCAAGGTTTCGATGATGGCCTCGGCGATTTTGCCACCTTCTGCTGCTCGTGCAGACTGCAGTTGCAATGTTCGCGCGCGTCGAGACAGCATCGAAATTTGGTGTGCGATAAGCTCCTCACTTGCTAGACGGAGTTGCGCAGGGTGTCGTCCCTCAAGAATGGTCTGCGTGTTCACGCCCGCAGGTGGTTGGTGTAACAAGGCGATAGCCTCTGCCATGGACGGTCCGTCCTCTAACCGTCCCTGAAGTAAATCGTCTGGTGGGTTTTGCGCGAGGTAGGTCAATGCCTGTCTGGCGAGATTACGCAGCGTGCTTTGACCCATGCCCTCGGTCGTTGGATAAACAGGAGTCAATGCATCCTCCAGCTCTGTCTCTCGCTCACCCACCTGATATTCAGGGTGTGCGAACTCCGGCTGACCTCCCACGAGGCGGGGTTGCCCGAACAGGGTGATGATCTCACCAACCTTGAGTTGAAGGGCTTGCGCGCGGCGAAAATGGAAAAAGCGGAGCGTTGTGAGACCGGTTCCATCGTCTACTTTGACGATGAGCGTAGGTCTGCGACCTCTGGCAATGCCGGATGCGCGTATGGTGCCTCTCACAACGGCGTCCATGCCCTCACGCAGTTCGCCAATCGCGGTCAGGCGAGTTTTATCCTGATAGCGCAAGGGAAAATGAAATAGCATGTCTTCTATGGTTCGAAGACCCATAGCGTTCAGCTTTTCAAAAACCTTTGGGCCTACGCCCTTGAATTGCTGCAGCGGCAGCTGAAGAATGTCAGTCGGCACAATACATTTCGTCTTGGTGGCCCAATGATAATAGCGGCATGAAGGTAGGCAGGTGAAGACTCCACAGGTAATGGTAATAGGCTTTGGCGATCTGGCCCGGCGCTTGGTGCCAAAGCTCAGCGGCGCGGCCGAGATTGTTGGTGTCTCTCGTCGACCTGAGCTACTGCCAGAGGGAGTCACGGCGGTCTTTGGGGATTACACGCAAAGGGACACCCTGGCGGAAGCGGCTTCACTGACACCCGACGTGGTTATTTTTACGCCTGTGCCAGTAAGCCATGATCTCGAAGGATATCGGCTGGGCTATGCTCAGGCGGCAGGTAATATCTGTGAGGCGGGCGTTTTAACACACGCCGAGCGTGCCATTTTCGTGTCATCAACGCGGGTTTACGCCGAGAAGGCAGGTGGCTGGGTCACCGAAGATTCACCGCTGGCCGGCGGCGATCCCTTCGTCGATGCCTTGCTCGATGGCGAGGCTAGCTTCCGCCGTCACGCAACCACAACAGTATTGCGCCCCAGTGGGCTTTACGATGGTGCGAGGCCCATCATGCTCAAGCCCATCCTCAAGGGCCTAAAGTCCCAACTGGGTTCTGGATACACTAACCGAATTCATAGAGAAGACGTGGCGGGCGCCTTTGCCCACCTTATTGACTTGCACAACAAAGGGGTTCGGATCCCCTCAACACTGTCTCTTAATGATAATGAGCCAGTGAAAACCGCTGATCTAGAGGCTTGGTGTTTCAAACAGCTTGGCCGAGATCCGACAGGCGAGCGAGAAAATCAGCCGAGAGGCAATCGACGTATTAGCAACGCCAAGCTTTTAGCGACCGGCTTCCAGCTTCGTTACCCCACCTTTCGCGAGGGCTACCGCGACGCTTTGATGCAATACGGCTAAGGCTTTTAGATCGCGAGTATTGCCTCGATTTCGACCTGTACCCCTTTGGGTAATGCGGCAACTTCTACACAGGCTCGTGCGGGATAAGGCTCTTTGAACGCCTCGGCCATCACCGCATTTACCGCCTGAAAGTTGGCTAGATCAGTGAGCGAAATATTAATTTTTACGGAGTTATCGAGCGACCCACCCACCGCCTCAGCAATGGCGCTGAGGTTGGCAAATACTTGACGTGTCTCCGCCTCAATGCCGCCCTTTACGACGTCCATTGTTTCTGGGTTCAACGGTATTTGCCCCGATATCCACACGGTATTTCCTACTTTCACCGCCTGCGAGTAAGGGCCAATGGCAGCGGGAGCAGCGGCGGTACTGATAACAGCTCTGTTGTTCATGAGATGTGACCTCGTTAACGGCGACTGCAGCGAACCACTTTGCGTACGCCTTCCATCACCCTAACGCGTTTCATCACGCGGGCTAGGTGGACTCGGCTGTTTAGCTGCAATTCAATGATGATGCTGGAAAAGTGTACTGACTCGTCTTGGGTCGATATGCGCTCGATGTTGAGGCCAATGGCGCTGAGTTTTGTAGCTAGCGTGGCGATCATGCCGCGCTGATTCGCCATTTCGATCCGGATAGCGACAGGGTAAGTGCCTTCGATTTGATCGTCCCATCTGAGGGGCATTAGGCGCTCAGGCTGTTCTCTCAGATCTGAGAGGTTTCGACAATTCTCGCGATGGACGACGAGACCTCTGTCTGGGCTTAAAAAGCCCTCAATGGGGTCGCCGGGTAGGGGGCAGCAGCACTTCGCATAAACGAGTACATAGCCCTCGGTGCCTTTGATTTCCATCGCACTTTGGTCATTTTCGAGGGATGCGCCCGCCTGACCTAGTAGATTAGCGGCGACCACCTGTGGCAGCTGATTTCCGAGGGCGATATCGGTGAGGATATCGTCGTAGGCGCTATTGGGATAATGAGCACTGATGAGAGCCTCTAATGATTCAGTTGTGACCGCATCATCCGATTGCAAGGTCGTTAGAGCCTTCTCCAGTAACTTGCGACCGAGTTCAACAGAGTCTTCCCGTTGCTGCTGCTTTAAGAAGTGTCTGATTTGCGATCGCGCTCTCGCGGTCACAGCAAAATTCAGCCACGACGGAGTGGGCCTACCGGCCGGGGATGTCACGATTTCCACGGTGACACCGCTTTCCAGTGGCTCTGACAACGGTGCGAGTTGATTATTGATCCGACAGGCGACACAGTGGTTACCTACATCACTGTGTACTGCGTAGGCGAAATCGACGGCGCAGGCTCCCTTTGGGAGCTCCATTATGGCCCCTTTGGGCGTAAATACATAAACCTCATCGGGGAATAGATCGACTTTCACACTCTCGATAAATTCAAGCGAATTACCGGCTGTTTGTTGCATCTCGAGAAGGCCTTGGACCCACTCTCGAGCGCGCATCTGAGGAATATTGGCATTGTCCTGCTGACTCTTATAAAGCCAGTGTGCGGCAATCCCGTTGTTTGCCATGTCTTCCATATCGCGAGTGCGTATTTGGATTTCAATGGGGACGCCGTGCATGCCTTTCAGAACGGTATGCAGTGATTGGTAACCATTGGCCTTGGGTATAGCAATGTAATCTTTAAATTCACCAGGAACTGGCTTATAGAGCGAATGCACAATGCCGAGCGTTCGATAACAGGCATCAACGTCGTCGCATATGATTCGGAAGGCAAAGATATCCATGATGTCGGAGAACGACTTTCGCTTCTCACGCATTTTGGAATAAATACTATAGAGGTGTTTTTCCCGGCCGATGACTGCGCCCTGAATCCCCTCGCGCGACAGCGCTTGTTCTAGCTGCTCGCTAATCTGCTCAATCAACTGCTTCCGTCTACCACCGGCCGCTTCTCTGGCTGCTTCCAGACGACGTGCCCGCATCGGGTAGAGTGTACGTAAGCCCAGGTCTTCAAACTCCATGCGTACTTCATTCATACCCAAGCGTGTTGCTATCGGTGCATAGATATCCAGCGTTTCGTTAGCAATGCGTTTTTTCGCCTCGGGCTTGAGCGCACCGAGCGTTCGCATGTTGTGCAGCCTGTCGGCGAGCTTTACGAGGATGACGCGGATATCCCGAGCCATCGCCAGCGCCATTTTTTGAAAGTTTTCAGCCTGCTTTTGCTCGGCACTATCGAAATCAACGTGCGTCAGTTTGCTCACCCCATCCACAAGGTCGGCAACTTCCTCGCCAAATTGCGTTCTGATGTCTTCCTTGGTGACACCCGTGTCCTCAATAACATCGTGTAGCAGCGCGGCCATGATGCTTTCATGATCCATGTGCATGCGTGCCAGCACGGTAGCAACTGCTAGCGGGTGGGTTACGTATGGCTCACCGGTTCGACGCGCTTGCCCGTAGTGCGCTTGCTCGGCATAAAAGTAGGCGCGCTTTATGTCGTTGACCCGATCGGGGGGCAAGTAGCTCGCGAGAATATCCTCGAAGCCAGCAAACGACTGTCGCTGGTTGTGTGAGGGAAGTAGTTGAGGTCTGGACGTTGTGTGGAGCCCCAGACGTCGGGTGACGTCGTTGAAAGAGGCTCCTAGGGCTTGAAGAGGTGTGGACACCGGTCCTTAAATTGCAGCTCAGAGCACGGGTGTTTCAAAGCTCGCTGCAAATTCCTCTTCAGCTTCCAGCTCGTGTTCGCGAGCCATAACGTCAGGCGTAATGAGACCTTCAGCAATCTCGCGAAGCGCAAGAACAGTTGCCTTGTCGGACTCTACTTCTACGAGTGGATCCTTGCTGCCTGTGCTCAATTGTCGCGCGCGCTTCGAGGCCAATAAGACCAACTCAAAGCGGTTATCAACATTATCGAGGCAGTCTTCAACGGTTACTCGTGCCATCTTTGTTTCCTAGTGTGTAAACGGCCGCGCAGTATAGCGATTGCGTAGCGCGCTTGTCGACTGTGAAAGCGCGGCATTACCGAAGTAAATCGGCAATAACGCCAGTGAGTTCCTGGGACTGTATCTCCTGTGACAGCCTGTGAGCACGGACGATGGATTGAAGATCATGAAGTGCCGTCTCAAAGTCATCGTTGAGTACAATGAAATCTGCTTCGCTGTAGTGGGCTATTTCATCTCTAGCGGCTTGCATGCGGCCCTCAATAATCTCATCGTTATCCTGTCCGCGATCGGTCAGACGACTACGGAGGGCTGCGGTAGACGGTGGGAGTACAAAGATGGAGATGGCGGTGTTTACAAGCGCCTTAACCTGCCGCGCGCCTTGCCAGTCAATCTCTAATATCACGTCGATGTCGTCAGCGAGCTTCTCTTGTACCGCCTGACTGCTAGTGCCATAGAAGTTTCCAAATACCTGCGCCCACTCAAAAAAGCCATTGGCGTCCCGGATGGATTCAAATTCTGACTCATCGACAAAGTGATAGTTGATGCCATCGGTTTCACCTGGCCGAATATCGCGCGTGGTATGTGAGACCGAGACTTCCAAGTTGGGGGTGCTCTTTAACAGCGCTTTCACTAGCGATGTTTTACCCGCGCCACTGGGAGCAGAGATAACGTATAGCTGACCTGTCGCGTGATCATTCTTATTCAAGGTTCTGCACCTGTTCTCGCATTTGCTCGATCAACACTTTGAGATCCACCGCCGCATTGGTCGTTACCAATGAAGCTGTCTTTGAACCCAGGGTATTGGCTTCGCGATTGAGTTCTTGCATCAGAAAGTCGAGCCTGCGCCCACAGGGCTCCTTGGAAGTGAGGGCGTTACTGATGGCCTGAAGGTGCGAATCGAGGCGATCTAGCTCCTCGGCGACATCTGACTTATTTGCCAGGAAAACTAGCTCTTCCTCGAGGCGTTTGTCATCACTGGCAACCTCGATTGCGTTGATACGATCTATGAGTTTCTGTTGCTGAGCTGCTTGAAGTTCGGGTAGTTGGTCCCGGTAATTAGTAATGATGGCTTGGATTCCATCACACCGCTTGCTTAATAGCTCCTCAAGTCTTTCCCCTTCCTCCAGACGGTGGCTGCGTAGCGATTCAACAATACCGGGCATTACCGCGATGCACTCTTTATTCAGCGCCTCGACGTCGAGTTTATCGCTAGCCCAAATTCCTTGAGTCATCAGTATGTCTAGGGCTGTAGGTGCTCGCGCATCGGGCATTAGCTCAATGACCTTCTCGAGCGCGTCCTTCATTTCTGACAGTTTTTCCAGATTAATGCTGGCGTCCGATGACTGCTCGGCTCGCTCGAGCCGGATGGCCAGCTCTACTTTCCCCCTGACAATTTTATCGCTGACGATTTTTCGTAACTGCGGTTCTGATCGTTTGAGGACATCAGGGAGCTTGAGGGTGAGATCCAGAAACCGGCTGTTGACAGATTTGCACTCGATAGACAGGTTCCAATCACCTACGGTGACGGTCTGATTAGCAAATCCAGTCATGCTCTGCGGCATGTGTTTCTCCAAGGGCATCGAAAGTCGCTAGTCTAACAAGTAGACTGCGCAGCGACACCTTCGTATTCGCGAGCAGTTTATGGACTCCAACACCACGCAACCCGTTGAGCAACGACCGAGCGGTCGCCGATCTGATCAGATGAGAGAAATCGAATTTCACCTCAATTACACCAATCAAGCGGAAGGCAGCGTGCTGGCATGCTTCGGAAATACAAAGGTGCTGTGCACGGCGTCAATTTCTGACGGTGTACCGCCGTTCTTGAGAGGCAAGGGACAGGGCTGGCTAACGGCCGAGTACGGCATGTTGCCGCGTTCAACATGTACCCGAATGGACCGCGAGGCGGCCCGAGGAAAGCAGACTGGCCGAACGGTTGAAATTCAGCGCTTGATAGGGAGGTCTTTGCGAGCCAGCATCGATCTGAAGGCATTGGGTGAGCGCACAATGACCATCGATTGTGACGTGCTTCAAGCGGACGGAGGTACACGGACAACGGCGATTACTGGTGCCAGCGTTGCGGTAGTGTCGGCGTTAAACAAGCTACAACGAGCGGGGGTCCTAAAGGCTTATCCCCTGATCGACCGAGTTTGCGCTGTTTCTGTGGGGATGTGTAACGGTCAGCCAGTGGTTGACCTCGATTACCCTGAGGATTCCACCGCGCAGAGTGATATTAATGTCGTTATGTTGGCTGGCGGCGGATTGATCGAGGTTCAAGGCACTGCTGAAGACAAAGTGTTTACCCGCGCTGAGCTGAACACATTGCTAGATCTTGCTGAGTCAGCATGTCAGACCTTGAGTCAGGCGCAACTAGAAGCGCTTAGTCGCTTATAGCGCTGCTAGCTATCGCTTTACAGCACGATGTCATAGTCGATCGTGACTGCGGCATGGCTGGAGAACGCCTCCTCACTCTCAATAACGGCCTGGGTGACGTGCGGCGCGAGGCTACCTGAAATGATATGGGTATCGGTTCGCACGCCGGGGCCGTCATCGCCGTCTGGCCACCAAGTGTAATCGTCTGTATCCGTTTCCACTTCACGGAATGCGTCGCAATAACCTATACGATAGAGCGACCCAAGCCAGTCGCGCTCTTCGTTACTAAATCCCGGAATATCGAGGCGATTTCCCGACTCTTCAGCATCGCGCGGCTGCCAGGCGAGCTCCCACCCTCCGCAAAGAATAAAGTCGCGCTTCTTGTTTCTGACTTTTTGCAGATGGGCGCCCAGTTGCTGCAGGAATCGCATCTTGAGCTCTTTGTCCCCACACTCGCCCACGGCAGGTGGCACCATGATGCTGCCGATGCTGCAGTCGTCATAATCCGCCTGGATATAGATTCCGAGATGGTCGAAGTCCATAAAGCCAAGACCGAACATGATGGCTTTCGGCATTTTTCTGCAGTAAACCGCGACGCCATTTACCTTTGCATCGTCATAATTATCGGCAAAGTAGGCGTGGTAATTCTCGGGGAAGAAGTCGTTTGAAAGCAGTGAGTATTCGGAGCACCGAGTGTCCTGAAAGCAAATCACGTCCGCGTCCTGCTGAAACGCCCACGTCAACAGTCCTTCAGCGTGCGCTCGCTCAAGGCCATCGACTGCAAGTGATAACACTTTCATTTTTGTTTCCCGAAAACTGAACTTGATATACTACGTCAGAACTTTTCATACTGAAATCTTTGAACCGGTTGATTCATATTATGTTCATAATTTCAGGGCGGCCGCCCAATGGAATATTGTATGCGCGCATCAGACAGTAAACGTCAATTTATCGAGCTATCGATCCGTTTCGGCGCATTGAAATTTGGTGAATTCACGCTGAAGTCCGGCAGGGTCAGCCCCTACTTCTTTAACGCGGGCGTGTTTTCAACCGGCGAGGCAATGGCGACGTTGGGTGCCTGTTACGCCGACGCTGCCAAAGGCATCATTGATGAGATCGATGGAGTCTTTGGGCCGGCATACAAGGGTATTCCCTTGGCGACTGCGACTGCCATTGCTTTGCAACAAAGTCATAACTGCGATTTATCGGTCACCTTCGATCGTAAAGAGGCCAAGTCTCATGGCGAAGGCGGTATTCTCATGGGTGCGCCGTTAAGCGGTAATGTGTTGATTATTGATGATGTGATTACTGCGGGAACCGCTATTAGACACTCGGTCGACTTAATCATAAGTGAGGGGGCAACGCCCTATGGTGTTGTCATTGGTCTTGACCGCTGCGAGCGAGGTGCAGGCGACACGTCCGCAGTGGAGGAAGTAGAGCGTAAGCTGGGCCTGCAGGTTCAAAGTGTCATTACCATGCACGATATTATCGAGTGGTTAGCGGAACAGTCTGATATGTCGAAGAGTCTGGATCTCATGCATCAATACAGGGAGCAGTACGGGGTTTAGGCGAGTTTCAATATTGTCCTGGAGCGATATCTCTGGCTAACGTAGCCGTCACTAAGGACCATTGCTCGTCCCAGGCTTGTGTCGGTACCGTTGCAAAATCCGACCGAACAAACTGTGCGATTCTTCCTTCCGCGAGCGCAAGTAGTAAATTGGCGGCACTGCTGACAGGAATACTCGTGCGCCAACCCTCTTCGACTTCTGCCATGCGCAGGCATTGGCGGAGTTGCGTTTCTATCCTGTCATAGACTTGCGCAACCCGGCCCCGAAGTCTCTCATGCTCTCCGGTTAACGCGTCTCCTGACAGAATGCGTGTGATGCCCGGGTTTCGCTGACAGAAAACGAGGAAGAGCGTCAGGATGTTTTTGCAGCGAACAAGCTGCTCGGACTCCTCGCTAAGTATCTGAGTAATGCGCGAAAATAAAGTCTCTTCGACAAAATCGATCAGCGATTCATACATCCGGGTTTTAGAGGGGAAATGTCGATAAAGGGCCGCCTCAGACACGTCCAGACTGACCGCTAGCTTCGCTGTCGTAATTTTACTTCCCGGACTGGACTCAAGCATCGCCGCCAATGACTGGAGTATTTGCTCTTTACGGTCGCTTCGTCGTTGAGGCATGAGTTCCGCCGAATGTGCTGGGTGACAAGTATTAGGAAATTGAGACGTTACCCATGCTCTGGTTAGTGATCAAGGTGCCAATGCCCTCATCGCTAAAGATTTCTAACAAAGTCGAATGAGGAACTCGCCCATCGATAATATGCGCGCTGGTGACGCCTGCTCTCACTGCATCCATCGCGCATCGAACTTTAGGCAGCATGCCGCCTGAAATTACACTTTGTTCGATTAACTCGTCAACTCTTCGGGTAGATAGCCCTGTCAGTGTTTTTCCTTCTCCGTCCATCAACCCGGTTACGTTGGTCAACAGCATTAGCTTTTCCGCTTTCAGTACTTCAGCAAGCTTTCCTGCTACCAGATCCGCATTAATGTTGTAGGTGTGTCCATCAACACTGCCGGCAACGGGAGCAATGACCGGAATATAGTCGCTGTTGGCTAGCATGGTCAGAATGTCCGTATCGACGCTTTCGACTTCGCCGACTAAGCCAATGTCTTCCGCACCGCCTGCGTCGTCCGCGCTCAGCGCTTTAGCCCGCAGGAGCTCGCCGTCTTTACCAGTAATTCCGACCGCTCTTCCTCCGTTTCGGTGGATGCTGTCGACAATTTCCTTGTTAACAGAGGCGCCCAGCACCATTTCAACGACATCTGCCGTTTCTTCATCGGTGACACGCATACCCCCAACAAATCGCGATTCAATGCCTAAGCGGTCAAGTAGTTTCCCAATCTGGGGGCCGCCACCGTGAACGACAATGGGATTCATGCCCACTAATTTCATCAGCACGACATCACGGGCGAAGCTTTCATGCAGCTCTGGATCGGTCATGGCGTTACCGCCAAACTTGATGACCATAGTTTTGCCCGTAAATCGCTGAATATAGGGCAAAGATTCTGTCAGTACGCGAGCAAATTGCTCAGCGTCAGTTCGGTTAAGAGACATGAAGTCCTCTATCGTTCGATATTGATGGCTACCTCGTTAAGGCGGAGGCAAAATTAGGCCCGGATGCTTTCTCGCCAACATACCTGCCAGATGGAGCTCCAAGCATTGCCCGCATTCTACATTATCAGTTAGTCTAGAACTTTGCTTAGCTCTTCAATAATCGATTCGGCGAGTACCCGCTTTGAAGACATTGGCAGAACAATATCTGAGTCTCTGCCAATGAGCACCCCTGCGTTATGCTCGCTGTTGAAGCCAATAGAGTGATCGCTGACATCATTCGCAAAAATGAAATCTAGCGACTTACTGGCAAGCTTCTTTCGAGCGTAATCTTGTACGTGATGTGTTTCAGCGGCGAAGCCAACGACAAGCTCAGGCCTCGCCTTGCTTTCTGCTACCGAGGCGATGATGTCGGGGTTCGGAACGAGCGATAGATCCATGGCTTCGACACCACTACGCTTAATTTTCCGATCAGATACCGTCGTTGGTTTGAAGTCGACCACCGCTGCTGCACCGATAAAGATATCTGCTGTCGCAGCTGTCGCCATACTCGCATCAAACATTTCCTGTGTTGTTTCAACATTGATCACAGTAACACCCGAAGGAGGCTCACAGCTGACAGGGCCCGAAATCAATGTTGTTTTGGCGCCCGCGTTGATACAGGCTTCAGCGAGCGCATAACCCATTTTTCCGGAGCTTCGATTGCTTATGTAGCGCACGGGGCAGATGGGTTCTCGGGTTGGCCCTGCCGTTATCACCACATGCCGACCCGAGAGCGTTCCCGTACAGAGGTGCGCTATAACCGCCGAGACGATATCATCGGGCTCGAGTAGACGGCCTGCACCGACATCGCCACAGGCCTGACTGCCCGACGAGGGCCCAAGGATCGCAATACCTCTACTAACTAAGGTCTGAACATTGTCTTGGGTGGCTTGCTTTGCCCACATCTCTTGGTTCATTGCGGGTGCGACAAATACGGGTGCGGGGGTTGCTAGTGCGCAAGCACCAAGCAGGTCGTCCGCACGACCCTGTACCAGCCGCGCGATGGAATCCGCACTCGCTGGCGTAATCAGCAATGCGTCAGCCCAGCGCGCGAGCTCGATATGACCCATCGCGGCTTCCGCCTCGGTGTCTAGCAGATCGGTATGAACCTCATGTCCCGATAAGGCTTGGAGCGTTAGCGGCGTAATAAACTCGCAGGCCGCCTCTGTCATGATGACACGCACATTTGCGCCCTCGCGAATAAGGCTGCGAGTCAGTTCAGCTGCTTTGTAGGCGGCAATACTCCCTGTAACGCCTACGATAAAATTACGATTAAAAAGCCTTGCCATATCCACTTAAAAGCTAAGACATTAGGTGCCAAAGGTAGCATTCGACAGCCCCTAATCATACCGGTGCAGATCAAGTATCTCAGGGGGTTTTCTTCTTGGTAGACATATACAGGTCTAATTCAAAGTCCTGATCTACTGCCACAGGAGGTGAATCATTAAACGGGGACTCTGGGGTGCAGGAGCAGATCCCCATCGAAGGCTGGAGTCATGAAGGTACACCTATCAATCAGTCGGCTCTGGCGACGGTTACGCTAAGCCCGGTTTCCCGATTGCCAATCAAAGACATACCGCTGCTTTTGGATGAACAACCGGACAGTAGGCGTCTCGATAAGCTGATTTGAGGCTTGGCAAACGGCGATATTAACCACCCTTAATGGACAGGCTTAGCTAGGGCTCGCTCGAGCGCTTCGATTACCTTGCATTCACTTGCTGGCCAGGGGTCATTGCGCCAGCCTTTACCTAGATATAACTGGCGTTTAAGAGCAATAGCCCACCAAGCAACGTCCGTGGTGGTCGCGCACAATCATCCCTCGGGTGTTCTTACGCCAAGTCATTTTGATGTTTCGGTTGCCGAGAAACTGTCGAAAGCACTGATGCTTCCTGACATCCGGCTGCGCGACGATTTAATCGCCGCTGAAGGTCACTGCGTAAGCCTTAGAAACTTAGGTTTTGTGTAGGACTTCGTGTTGCTTACGGGCTAGGCCTTTGGTATCTTGCCGCTCCTTTTTTTGGTGGACAGACAGATGTCTCGAGTATGTCAAGTTACAGGTAAGCGCCCGATGACAGGAAATAATGTCTCGCATGCGAAGAATCGCACTCGCAGACGCTTCCTGCCTAACCTACACAATCACCGTTTTTGGGTTGAATCTGAGAAGCGCTTCGTTTCGTTGCGAGTGTCTCCCAAGGGCATGAGAATCATCGATAAGCGCGGTATTGAAACCGTGTTGTCAGAGCTGCGCGCTCGCGGCGAAAAGGTTTGAGGAGTAGCGACTTATGCGTGAAAAAATCCGAATGAATTCAACGGCGGGCACAGGCCACTTTTACACGACTGACAAAAACAAGCGTACAACGCCTGATAAGTTGGAAATAAAAAAGTACGACCCTGTTGCGCGCAAGCACGTGATCTATAAAGAAGGTAAAATCAAGTAAGTGCGAGGCTTTATATAAAACCCCGGCAGAGCCGGGGTTTTTTTTGCCTTAAATTAGTCGGGAGATAGATGTGCCTGAGTTGCCAGAGGTAGAGACAACGCGCCGCGGTATTGAACCACATATCATAGGCCATAAAGTCACCAACGTCATCGTGAGGGATCGGCGTTTGCGCTGGGCGATTCCACCGGGTTTCGAGAAGCAACTTGTGGGCGGGACCATCGCAGGTACGCGGCGCCGGGCAAAGTATTTATTGATGGACTTTGATTCGGGCTGCCTACTCGTGCATCTAGGCATGTCAGGATCGTTACGAATGGTCGCTCCTGGAGATCAACCTAGGAAACATGACCACGTTGATATTGAATTCGACAACGGCTTGATACTTCGTTATCACGACCCGAGGCGTTTTGGCAGCATGCATTGGTTGTCGAGTGACTCCCATGTACTGCTTGATCACCTTGGTCCGGAGCCACTCTCAGACGCCTTTGATGGCGAGTACCTCTACCAGCAAGCTCGTAGGCGTAGTAGTGCCGTAAAGCTCTTCATTATGGATGCCAAGATCGTCGTTGGCGTGGGCAACATCTATGCTAACGAGGCCTTGTTTATGGCCGGCATCCGTCCTTATAGACCGGCGAATAGAGTCAGCAAAGCGCGTTACGAAGCCCTCGCTACGGCGATCAAAGACGTGTTGGCAACGGCCATCGATGTCGGGGGCACCACATTAAGAGATTTTGTTGGGGGCGACGGAAAGGCCGGCTATTTCACCCAGAGTCTCCAGGTTTACGGGCGTGGAGGGGAGTCTTGTTATCGCTGCAAGGCTCAACGCCTCAAGGAAATACGACAGTCAAACCGTGCGAGTGTGTTCTGTGTTACCTGTCAGCGTTAATGGCTGAATTTCTTTATGAGTGCGTCGAGTACAGGCTCAGGTACAAAGTCAGATACATCACCGTTCATTGAGGCAATCTCGCGAACAAGCGACGATGAGATATGAGACAGCCTGTTCGAGGGCGTCAGAAAGAGGCTTTCAAAATCGGGATTCATTGCTCGGTTCATATTTGCCAGCTGGTGCTCATATTCGAAGTCAGCCACCGTTCGGATGCCCCGCAACACGAAGTTGGAATCCTGTGCTTCGACAAATCGAATGGACAAGCCGCTAAACCCTTTGACTTCAATGTTGTCGAGATGGCTGAGCGATGCTTGCGTTAACGCGATGCGTTCTTTTGTAGAGAACAATGGCTGCTTCTTTGAGCTTTCAGCAACGCCAATGACGACGCGGTCGAACAGATTAGACGCGCGTTCCACTAAGTCCACATGCCCTTTGTGGATGGGGTCAAATGTACCGGGATAGACAACCGTGTTTTTACGCATAGCGAGCATTCCTTACTGATCAAATGAGACTACACAACCCACTCGTGTAGGACAAACTCAACTAGCTGATGCCAACCAAGCGCGATATCACTTCACCCGCTGCTTTTTCTTTAGTAACGAAGAGGTTGCAAGCTGGCAGTTCGTGGCCTTTCGGCGCCTCTATGTAGATCAGGGTATCCGGGTGGATCCTGGGGCTTTTTAAAAGCCAATCCAGGGTGTCTGCTAACAGGTGACTCGCAAAGGGCGGGTCCAAAAACACGAGATCGATTGAGTGGTCCAATGTAATTGCCGAACCTGAGTCCGCGAGCATCACGGTGGCTCGATCTTCGCAGTTCAGCGCCTGCACGCTCGATCCGAGCGCAGCTTGCACTTGTTTGTTGTTGTCGATGAAACAACAACTTCTGGCGCCTCTCGACAGCGCCTCAAAACCCAACGCCCCCGACCCCGCATAGAGGTCTAGGCAATGTGCGCCCGCCATGTGAGGTGAGAGCCAATTGAATAAGGTCTCACGAACGCGATCTGACGTAGGCCGCAATCCTTCGATCGAGGGAAACTGGAGTTTTCGTCCTCGCCAATCACCGCCGATAATCCTGACCTGATTGCTGGGCTTAGCGCGATGACTTTTTCTCATGAGTGCATCACCTAATGATAGACTGGCGTAGCATAGCGTTCATTGCCTTTGCTTGTTGAAAAAAGGGTTAAATTTGGAATGAAGTGGTTCGGACGTAAGCAAAAAGGCGATCAACAAGATCAAGGTCAGGCTGACGCAAATGGTTCAGCATCGAGCCAACCTGCAGAGGCCGGTGACAAGGCGACTTGGTTTTCGCGATTAACCTCGGGCCTTGGAAAGACCAGCAAAGTATTGGTATCCGGTATTGAGGGCGCTCTGGGTGTAAGACCGACCATAGATGATGAGGTCATCGAGGCGCTAGAGACCGAGTTGCTCATGGCCGATGTTGGTGTTGCCACGACACAGACCATCATTGATCGACTGACTGATGCCCATCCGCGGAAATCGGAGGTCAATGTCGAGGCAGTCATGGCAACATTGAAGCAGCTTCTTGTTGCTACCTTGGCTGAGACAGGGTCTGAGTTGGACCGGCCGGCAGATGGCCCACTAGTGATTTTGGTGGTCGGGGTAAACGGGGCAGGTAAAACAACCACTATTGGAAAGCTCGCACATCGTTATCTGTCAGAGGGTAAGTCGGTCATGTTGGCGGCCGGGGATACGTTTAGAGCCGCCGCGGTCGAGCAACTTAAAACCTGGGGCGAGCGAAACAACGTCCCGGTGATTGCGCAGCACACGGGTGCCGACAGCGCATCGGTGTTATTTGATGCACTGACTGCGGCTCGGGCGCGCAATGTCGATGTTTTACTTGCTGATACGGCGGGTCGGCTCAACAACAAGGCGTACTTGATGGAGGAGCTGGAGAAAATCGTGCGAGTCATCAAAAAGGCCGACGCAAATGCGCCTCATGAGACGCTGCTCGTTCTCGATGCGGGCACAGGCCAGAACGCCGTAGCACAGGCACGAGAATTCGATGCTGCCGTGGGAATTACGGGGATAGTGCTGACCAAGCTCGATGGAACGGCAAAAGGCGGGGTGGTGTTTGCGATTGGCGAGCAGATAAAACGCCCCATTCGCTTTATTGGTATTGGTGAGGGCGTTGAAGATCTTCGCCCATTTGATGCCAAAGAATTTGTCGACGCCCTCTTCACGGCGGCCGAGTAACGCTTATGGATGTCGTCTTTAACCGAGTTGGGAAGCGTTTTGGTCAGCGAGATGCACTGGCTGATCTCAGCTTCGAATTACAAAGTGGTGAGATGGCATTCCTTACCGGGCATTCGGGTTCGGGAAAAAGCACCCTACTGCGATTGTTACTTCTCCTCGAACGGGCATCATCGGGCGACATCGCCGTCGGCGGCAGGCCGCTTTCAAAAATAAAACCCTCAGGTATTTCGAAATACCGACGAGATTTCGGTGTTGTCTTTCAGGACCACCAGCTGTTGAGCGACCGATCTATTTATCACAATGTAGCGCTCCCCCTAGAGATTGCTGGTTTTACACAACGCGACGTTGACCGTCGTGTTCGCGCGGCTCTGGATAAAGTCGGCTTGTTGGATCGGGAACGGGCTAGTCCAGATACGCTTTCGGGCGGTGAGCAGCAGCGTGTAGGCATTGCGCGTGCCGTCGTCACCCGCCCCAAAATTTTGATTGCCGATGAGCCGACAGGAAACCTCGATCCTCAATTGTCGGCAGAGATCATGGGTTTGTTTTCAGCATTTAACAGTGTGGGAGTCACGGTGATCGTTGCCAGCCACGATTTGGCACTTATCTCACGAATGTCTCATCGCATTTTGATTTTGGACAAGGGTAGTTTGATCACGGCTGGCGATTCCCAGCGGGGTAGAGGCTGATGTCGAATCAGCAGTCAGCAACCGGTATTGGTGTGCGTCCCCGGCCGCCGATTAGCGCCTGGTTCCATCACCATCGTCAGGCGGCGCAGGCCAGCTATGAAAAGCTGCTGCAGGCTCCGGCATCGAATTTTCTGACTGTTTTAGTCATCGGCGTCGCGCTTGCCTTGCCGCACTTGGGGATATCGATTGCGACAGCTGTACAGGGCCAAATTGAGCAGCTGGATTCGCCACCTCAACTATCATTACTACTCGATGGCACTGTGACCTACGAGGAGGCAGCGCGCATTCGGGAACAGGTAATGCGTAAACCCGGTATCGCGGAGGTGAAATTGGTTGACCGAGACCGCGCGTTAGCCGAGTTCACGGCGGCCACTGGTTTGCAGGATCTCGTTGAGCGACTGAACAGTAACCCGTTGCCCCATTCGTTGTGGGTATACCCTAAGGCGAATGTGAGGACAGCGGGTTTAGAGCAATTACAATCAGATCTGGGTGCGCTCACCGGGGTGTCACAAGTCATCCTTGATAGTCGTTGGCTCAAGCGGCTGAACGCGTTCACCGATTTACTGCGGACAACGGCGTCTGTTTTATTTCTTGTAATGGCGCTAGGCGTCGTTTTAACCCTGGGTAACACCTTGCGGTTAGGCATTGAAGCGCGTCGAGATGAGATCGTAGTCATCAAGTTGATCGGTGGCGGTAATGCGTTTGCCCGACGTCCGTTTTTGTACACCGGGTTGTTTACGGGTGCGCTTGGAGGAGTGATGGCGAGCTTGCTAAGTGGTCTTGCGCTGATGGCACTCAATGCACCTGTTAACCGCCTTTTTGAACTGTATGATCAGGTTCCTGCCTTACCTTCGCTTGTTCTGTCGGACTTGTTTGTGCTCATTTTGATGGGTGCTGGACTCGGCTTAATTAGCGCATGGTATTCAGCTCAACTCCACCTCACTCGAATCCAACCGAAGTAGGCTCTACGGAACTTTTCTGCCAATTAGCACTCTCAGATGAAGAGTGCTAAAATTAGGGTTCAAGTGAGGAGTTTTGGGTATGACCGAGACAAATACTTCAGTTGCATTGACACCAAACGCCATTTTGAGCATGGCGCCTGGTGCCAATTTAGCAGCCTACGTTCAGACCGTCAGCGCGATTTCTGTGCTGACGCCCGAGCGCGAGCGCGAATTGGCAAAACGTCTATTTTATGAGAACTGCGTTGACGCAGCGCGTGAGTTAGTACTCGCGCACTTGCGCTTCGTAGTTCACGTGGCCCGCAGTTATTCGGGCTACGGTTTACAAGAGGCCGATCTTATTCAAGAGGGTAATGTCGGCCTTATGAAGGCTGTAAAGCGCTTTGATCCGACCAAAGGCGTGCGGCTGGTTTCGTTTGCTGTGCATTGGATTAAAGCTGAGATGCACGAGTACATTCTTAAGAACTGGCGCATTGTTAAAGTCGCGACGACGAAAGCTCAGCGCAAACTGTTTTTTAATTTGCGAAGCCAGAAGACCGGTACGCATTGGTTAACCCATGATGAGACTCTCGCAATTGCGGAGGACTTGGGTGTTGATCCTGCCGAGGTAACTCGGATGGAGAGCCGACTTTCCAGCCGAGATCTCGCGTTTGATCTTCCTGTGGATGCAGATGAGGAGTCTGCTTGGCAGGCCCCTCAGCATTACCTGGAGGATCACTCCGAAGATCCAGCACTGGTCGTTGAAGCAGCAGACTATGTGAGCCACGAGGAAACCCAGTTGACGCAAGCATTGTCAGCGCTCGACTCCCGAAGCAGAGACATTGTTGCACGGCGATGGCTGGCTGAGCCGAAGGCAACACTTCATGAGCTTGCTGAGGAGTACGGCGTATCCGCTGAGCGAATTCGCCAGCTAGAGAATAATGCGATGAAAAAGCTCCGTACGGGGATGGTCGCTTAACCCAGCTCTGGCATGCGGTCGTCTTTCATTGTTATCGCCTGCCTTTTGGGTTTGATGGCTGTCGCACTAGGTGCGTTCGGTGCTCATGCACTCTCCTCAAGTATTCCTGAATCACGTCAAGCTACTTGGGCGACGGCTGTCGACTATCACATGTTTCATGTTCTAGGGATGTTAGCGCTTGCAGCAGTTTTTCGAGGCGCGCAATCACCCTGGCTAGTGAGAGCACAAACTAGCTTCCTTATTGGCATTGGCCTGTTTTCCGGGAGTTTGTACGCGTTGGTCTTGCTCGATATTCCTGCCTTAGGTGCCGTGACGCCTTTTGGGGGCTTGTGCTTTATGCTGGGTTGGCTGAGCGCTGGCCTAGCCGCTTTTACTAGTGATGATCATGGCCATGACTGACTCCGATTTGTCACGTCGTATTCGAACTTTTGTTATTCGAACGGGCCGCATGACGGATAGCCAAAAGGCTGGATGGGATATCGGATTTCCCAAACATGGCTTCACCTTGCCTGATAACCGATTCGATTGGGATGTGAGCTTTGACGCGGCGGGTCCACGAGTGCTGGAAATTGGTTTTGGAATGGGTGACAGTCTTGTTTCCATGGCAGAGCAAAACCCCAAATCGCGGTATCTCGGTATCGAAGTGCATACGCCCGGTGTTGGTAAGCTTTTGGCCGATGTCGAGCGACGCGGAATTCGTAACCTAAAGGTATTTTCGGATGATGCGGTGCAGGTCCTGGAGGATGTCATACCGGTAAACTCGGTTGATCTCATGCAAATCTTCTTTCCCGACCCATGGCACAAAAAACGGCATCATAAGCGGCGTTTGATTCAGCCTGACTTTGTAAGCCTCGCGGTCTCTAGACTCGCCGCCGGCGGTCACATGCACTTGGCAACAGACTGGGAGCCTTACGCCGAACATATGATGGATGTTCTATCTGCGACGGAAGCGCTAGAAAATGAGGTGGGTGACCGACAGTTTTCTCCTCGGCCCGAGTCTCGGCCTGAAACCAAGTTTGAACGCCGAGGCCATCGCTTGGGTCACGGCGTCTGGGACTTGTTGTTCACCAAACGCTAAGGCGTTGCTAACAAAAGTACCGTCTAACAACAGCGCCCCCTACTGAAAGCCCCTCTACTAACAGCCCTCGTTTGGGCGCCAATAAACTGCCTCACCCAGTGCTAAACAAATGCCTCGATGAGTGTATCGAGGTATTGAAAACCTCTAGCGGTGGCTTTGAGCTTGGTAGGATCTTCTACCATTAGCCCTCGGCGACGCTGCTCCTGCAAACTCTGACGGACTACCTTTCGCGAGAGTGCAGTCCTCTGCTCAAATAAAGTCGCGTCAACGCCCTCCTTGAGTCGCAGGGCATTCATCATGAACTCTGCTGGAAGGTCCAATGGCTCAATGGTCCGCAATTGCGGAGAGAGAGGAGTGGTCAGAGGTGTTGCGAATTGTTCAAAGTAATGTTTTGGATGCCGCGTCCGATTGAAACGGTGCACGCCGGTCGCGTCAGTCACTTTGCCATGCGCGCCCGCACCAATCGCGAGATAGTCACCAAATTGCCAGTAATTAAGGTTATGAATGGATCTCTGTCCCAAGGCACTCCAAGCCGATATTTCGTATTGTGCTATTTCTGCAGCATTGAATAGCGTCTCAGCCTTTGGCTGCATGGGCTCAATTAGGTCGTCTGTCGGCAATAAAGGTGGCGCTGACCAAAACGCGGTGTTGCGTTCAATGGTGAGCTGGTACCACGAGAAGTGATCGATTCCTTGCTCAATCCCCGTGCTAATGTCCTCGAGCGCGTCTTCTATCGTTTGGTCGGGGAGGCCATACATTAAGTCGATATTCAGCCGATCAAAGCCCGCCGATCGTGCCAACGCTATCGCCTTGATGGCCTCATCTCCCGAATGAATCCGTCCGAGCCTAGACAGGTGCCCCTCGTTAAAACTTTGTACCCCGATACTGAGGCGGTTAACGCCGGCGTGTTGATAGGCGTCATACTTTCGGGCCTCTGCGCTACCCGGATTGCTTTCGAGTGTGATCTCGCAGTGTTCCGCTAACCGGAGTCGCTGCTGGATACCCTCTAGAATCCGCTGAATGGCATCTCCTGAGAACAGGCTAGGTGTACCACCCCCGAAAAAGATAGAAACGAGCTCGCGACCTTCCGCCCAGCCAAGTTGCTGATCTAAGTCGTTAAGAAGCGCGTCGATATAGGGGTTCTCAAGTGAAGCATCAAAGTTCTCATGAGAATTGAAGTCGCAGTAAGGACACTTGCGTTCACACCAAGGAATATGGACGTATAACGCTAGGGGTATGTGCTCAATCACCGAGCTTGCTTGAGTAACGGCTCAAGTGCCTTGAGCGCCTTGGCGCGATGACTGACGCGCTGCTTGTCTTCACGGGCCATTTCAGCCGCGGTCGTTGTCGCGCCGTCCGGAATAAACAGGGGATCATAACCGAATCCACCGTCGCCTTTCGGTGACAATCCGATGCTGCCATGCCATCGCCCCTCGGTAATGGTTGGCATGGGATCTGTTGCTGACTTTACGACAGCGATAACCGCCACATAAAAGGCAGCGCGGTCCTCGGCTTTCAAGTCCTTCATTTCGTCCAGAAGCTTGGAGTTGTTAGCGCTGTCACCAAGGCCGGAATAGCGAGCCGAGTAAATGCCAGGCGAACCGCCAAGGGCCGGGACGACGAGACCCGAGTCGTCTGCAATTGCGGGCAAGCCTGTGGAGTCTGATGCATGCCGCGCCTTGATCAGCGCATTTTCAATGAATGACAAGCCTGTTTCATCGGCATCAGTGACACCGTAGTCTCGCTGTGGCGCCACCGTTAGGCCCATATTGTGAAATAGCTCAGAGAATTCTCTGAGCTTTCCGGCGTTATTGCTCGCTAAAACGAACGGCACGCAGCGTCACTCCTGACGCCACAATTGCGTTTTGAAGGTGAAACTGTAGGTCTTATCGGACCCTTCAGGTCTGAAATCAAATTCAAAAAAGCGGTACTCCCGATCGAGAAACTCAAACGGAACGAGGTAGTAGGTAGCTCGCCCTTCTCGCACCTCTTTTATTTGCATGTCTCCGCCTGTAATGAGATCCCAGGTTCGTCCGGAAATTTCCATGGGTCGCCCCTCAACACCACCCGCATCAGCATCCCTAACGCTCAGGGTTAGCATGGCTTTGTCTTTACCTCTTGGGATACCGAATTGAGCGGCAATATCGGCCGTTAAAAAGGTGCTGTAGACAATGCTGTAGTGCAATTCGAATTCATCAAATCGTTCTGATTGTTGAGCGCTTGCCAGTGTCGCCCAAAGCAAGCAAAAGAATGCGAAAAGGTATTTCATCGTCGGGTGATCCTATAACTCGCGGACTTTGCGAATAGATTGGGCCAAAGCTGAGCTAACAGTCCCGCACGCGAAGACATGCGGCGCTCTACGACAACGATATTGAGGTCTTTACAGAGCGCTTCAAAGTCGGCGACCGTGCAAAAGTGGATATTGGGCGTATCAAACCAGCTGTAGGGAAGCGCCTTGGTCTTTGGCATCCGCCCATTGAGCAGGAGTGATAGCCGAGATCGCCAGTGCCCAAAGTTAGGAAAGGTCACTATCGCCTCGTTGCCAATGCTGACAATTCGTTCAAGCACGGCGTGGGGGCGCTCTAGCACCTGAAGCGAGTAGGCAATAATCACCGCGTCAAAACAGCTCCCTTCAAAGTTCTGCAAGCCATCTTCCATGTCCTGCTGGACGACGCACAGCCCCTTGCAAACAGCGGCAATAATATTTGCAGGGTCAATATCGACTCCTAGGCCCTCAACGCGTTTCTCGGCCTGTAATCGATGCAGCAGCTCCCCGTCGCCACAGCCGAGATCAAGGACCTTGCCGCCCTCAGGTACCCAGGCCACGATCGTGTCGATATCACCACGTTGCATCACGCGGCTACCCGTCCCATCCATGCACTGAACAGAGCGAGGTAGTTCGCATCGTCCAACAGGAAGGCGTCATGACCCGCATCAGATTCGATATCCGAGTAGGTCACTCGTTTCTCTGCTGACAGCAACGCGTTAGCCATTTCGTGGGAGCGCGATGGTGCAAAACGCCAGTCAGAACTGAACGAGATAATTAAAAACTCGGCACTGACGTCTCTCAGGGCTTCGGTTAGATTTCCTTGTCCGCGTGATGACAGATCAAATCGATCCAGCGCCCGCGTCATCAATACATAGGTATTGGCGTCAAAGCGGCTGACAAACTGACTCCCTTGATACCGAAGGTAGCTTTCAACCTGGAAAACGGGTTCCTCGTCATCTTGTGGGTCAAAACTTCCCTGTCGCAATTCACGCCCAAAGCGATCTGTCATCTTGTCGGCCGACATGTAGGTGAGGTGACCCACCATACGGGCCAGTGCCATGCCCTGCGCCGGGTTGGAAGCGGCCTCCAAGTAATTTCCATCGTGCCACTCAGGGTCTGAAAATATTGCTTGTCGAGCAATCTCATTAAACGCGATGTTTTGCGCGGTGAGGCCCGGTGCGGCGGCAATAGCGACACAGTGCGCTACCCAATCTGGATATCGGACCGACCATTCCAGCGCCTGCATACCCCCTAAACTTCCGCCAATGACCGCCGCCCAGTGCTGAAGATGCAGGTGCTCAGCCAGCCGTTTCTGAGTTTCCACCCAGTCTGCCACGCTGACTTGGGGGAAGTGAGACCCCCAGGGCTTTCCTGTCGCCTCGCATAGGCTATTGGGTCCGGTGGAGCCATCGCAGCCACCAATATTATTGGGGCACACCACAAAGAAGCGATTGGTATCAATGGGTTTGCCCGGACCAATCACAGTGTCCCACCACCCTGGCTTAGTGTCGTTTTCGGAGTGAAAGCCTGCCGCGTGGTGGTTTCCTGAAAGCGCATGGCATACCAGCACGGCGTTGCTTCCGTCAGCGCAAAGCTCGCCGTAGGTTTCGTAGATAAGTTCGAACCCATCAAGTACCTCACCCGACTCGAGATACAGGGCCTCGGGGAAGTGCGCACGCTGCGGGCTCACTATGCCGACACTGTTGTCTAGGGTGGTTTGCGTCATCGCCTCTAGATTCCGATGACGAACCGCGGAATTCCCACGGCAACTGCCATGTGCCCTAGCGAGACTCGTATGACGTTGAGTACGATAAATAAAATAATCGGCGAGAAATCCAACCCTCCCATGGGCGGTAAAACTTGTCTTAATGGTGCCATGACAGGCTCGGTAAGCTCCCAAATGAACTCAACGGCGGGATGTGAGCTTTGCGGAGCTAAGAAACTCACGACGATCATCGCAATGACACTGTAGAAGATGATGCTGACCAACAGCCCTGCAGCGCCGAGGACACTCCAGATGAGTGCCTGCAGGACGTTGAAGGCACCCAATTGACCTACCAGTCCGAACATCAGCGCGATAAACACTACCTGTATCAGGATCAGTGCAACTAGTGCGCCAGGGCTGAATCTATTACCACCTGGCAATAGGCGTGACAGGGGCAGCACAATGACATTAGTCACGCTCCTGAGTGTCATTGATATGGGGTTATAGCCACTCACCCCGCACAGTTGAGCAAGGAATCGCAAAGCAATGAGTAGCATGGCAAGGCTGAAGAGTGGCTGAACGATGGTCATGCCGATATCGGTTAATGCACTGTTCATACACCAAACTCCTTACTTAGCTCCACCGAGCGACGTGCGGCTGCCTGTGTTGCCTGCGCTACGATGCCTCGAATATCGGATGCCTCAAAGGCCTGAATGGCTTGCTCGGTCGTACCCCCCGGACTTGTGACATTCTTGCGCAGTGTCGCCGCATCCTCGCTACTGAGACTTGCGAGCCGCGAAGCGCCCAGCGCAGTTTGAAGGGCTAGTTTACGAGCACTCTCACTGTCCATACCAAGGGCAATGGCAGCGTCTGTGAGGCTTTCAATAAATAGGAAGAAATACGCCGGCCCGCTGCCAGATATGGCCGTTATAACATCGAGGTCAGACTCTTTTTCAACCCAAACACACTGCCCCACACTCGACATGACGAGCTCTGCGAGTGCTTTACCCTTAGCTGAACCCGCCTCTGTACTGGAGTAGAGCCCTGTCATTCCCTCGCCAACTAGGGCGGGGGTGTTGGGCATGCAGCGAATGATGTGTCCTCTATCTGAAAGGCCCAACAACGCAGCCAAAGATTCAGCATTGATACCAGCAACGATCGATAGAACTAACGAGTGAGTCCCCAGCCATCCCGCCAGGGGTTGCAGCGCGGCTTTCGTAATTTGCGGCTTGATGGCAATCACGATTAAGTCAGCCAATAGCGCCTCGCCCGGGGCACTATCGAATACATGTTCGATACCCGCTTGACGTGCGTTGTCTTGCGCCGCGGCCGAGGGGTCTACCACCGAGAGGTTGGTGGCACTGAATCCACTTTCGAGCAGCCCACCATAAATGGCACTGGCCATATTACCACCGCCGATAAAGGTAACCGTAGGTTGAGTCACGCGCTGTTTCCCCTGAAGTCGTTCCTAAGTATACCGCGCGCCGAAGATATCTGTGCCAATTCGGACCATCGTGGATCCCTCGGCAATCGCCGCTTCCATATCCGCCGACATTCCCATTGATAGCTCTGTCATTTCTACGGGCAAGCCCTCCGTCTTGAGCAGGCCTGCGATTCGTCCAAACTGCTCGCGTTGGCGAGAGAGCTCTGAGCACGGGGCGGGAATGGCCATGATCCCCCGAAGATCGAGTCGATCGAAGTTATGAACAGCGGTTGCTAGCTCCAGTAATTCATCACTTGAGACAACCCCAGATTTACTCGCTTCAACCGGCATATTCACCTGAATGCAGACCTTGAGCGGCGCACTCTCTGCGGGCCTTTGTGCGTTTAACCGCTGGGCAATTTTCAGTCTGTCTACAGAGTGGATCCAATCGAAGTGTTCCGCGACCTGCCGCGTTTTATTCGATTGTAATGGGCCGAGAAAATGCCATGTAATATCCAGATCGCTGCACTGGATGCACTTATCGACCGCCTCCGTGACATAGTTTTCACCGAAATCCGAAATGCCGGCACGAAATGCCGCTCGGATGTCCTCGACCGGTTTCGTTTTACTCACGGCGATCAAACGGATCTCACACGCTGCCCGACTCACCGAGTTTGCAGCGGTGGATATTCGGCTTTTGACCTGTGATATTTTGCTATGTAAATGACTGTGCTCCACGATTACATTTTACGTAGGTGTTTCCCTCGAAGGAACCACATAAGTTGTGAACCCACCACATGACTTAGTGCACTTTTATGGGCATCATCCAGTCTTTGGCGTTCACAGAATGGCAGATTGCGCCGGATTTGCATTTAGCCGCGAGGCCGTCGCTCATGATATGCACCGATGGCCTTGCCAGGTGTATCAATGTGCATATTATGGAAGTAGCTCACCAAACGTTGAGACTCCTTAAGGTTTTTATAGACCAATATTGGCTGGGCTGCTAACGGCTGCTCTGTAACCAGCTTTCCAGTATGATTGACGCTGCGAGGTCGTCAATAGGGTGATTAGCGTAATCGCCTCTATGTCCAGCTTCCCTCGCCCGAGACTTAGCCTCTTTTGAGCTATAGCGCTCGTCATGCAGCAAAACATCGATTTGCAGTCGGCTATTCAATTGTCGTGCGAAGCGAGAGGCTTTCTTGGAAAGCTCCGTAGTCAGCCCTGACTCATCAATCGGGTTGCCAACTACGAGAGCATTTGGTTGCCATTCTTCTATCAGCGCAGCGATGGTATCCCAATTTGGCTTTCCGTTAACGGCCGACAGAATCGTAAGTGGCCGGGCCTCGCTTGTAAGAGTGTTTCCGACTGCGACACCAATATTCGAGAAGCCGAAGTCAAAGCAAAGGAGTGTCGAGACAGAGTTCATCTAGCTGTGACCTGCTTGCTGAGTCATCAAATGGATATCAATGCCAAGCAACCTCCCAGCATCCGCAAACTTATCTGTAACTTGTGACTTGAAAAGGATATCTTGGTGGGCTGGGGTGGTGAGCCAGCTATTTTCTGCAATTTCCTGCTCGAGTTGCCCAGCAGACCAGCCTGCGTAACCCAGTGTGACCAAATGCTGATCAGGGCCCGTGCCTGAGGCGATATCAACCAGTACATCCTTCGACGTCGTAAGCCAGAGTTCCTCATTTACTTTTAGCGTCGCGTCGTAAGTGACTCCGGGTGAATGAAGTACAAACCCCCGATCTACCTTAACCGGCCCTCCCGCCAAAACAGCAACCTCATCGTGGCTCAGTAACGGTTGGATATTCAGGTGCTCGAAAATATCGGCGAGTTGAAGATCTAATGGTTTATTAATGACTATGCCCATCGCACCCGCTTCACCGTGCTCACAAATATAGGTGACAGAGCTTTTAAAAAAGCCGGATTCGATGACTGGCGTTGCAATCAAAAACTGTCCTCTCAGCGAGTCTGTAGTTCTTTGGACATCCATCTTGATAACTTTGTTTTCCTCAGAGGGGAGATTACCAGAGTCTTTAGTTTATCGACTTGTGTACTTAAAGCGGGAGTGCATAGTGCATAAGGCACTGCGTGCTGGACCGCTCTTATCGCACCTTGATCCGAGATGGTAAAAACCACACGACGCTAGGACCGTGATTTCCTGTAGAGTGTCAATTTGATTCTCTACCACATCGCTCTAAGCATTTCCGTTGCCACTGGCATATTGGCGGAAACGTCATAGTTAACGTCCCCGCGACTCCGAGACCTCTCGCTCGATACAGGCGATAAGCTGCTCAGCGATTTGTGTGTTCTTCGCTCGGTCGATTTCGCGCATACAGGTTGGGCTGGTGACATTGATCTCAGTGAGATAGTCGCCAATGATATCGAGGCCTACAAAAAGTAATCCCCTCTCGCGAAGCGTCGGGCCTACCTGTTCGGCAATCCAGCGATCGCGATCTGACAGTGGTTGCACGATACCAGAGCCCCCGGCGGCAAGATTACCTCGGTTTTCGCCGGCCATCGGGAGTCGCGCAAGGCAGAAGGGAATCGCTTCACCGTTAATCATTAACACGCGCTTGTCACCGTCTTTGATCGCAGGCAGGTATCTCTGCGCCATGATAGTGACACCACCATTGTCAGTCAGTGTCTCCAGAATAACGTTAAGGTTTGGGTCGTTTTCTTTGACACGAAAAATGGACTGTCCACCCATGCCGTCAAGAGGCTTGAAAATGACATCGCCATGCTCAGCGTGAAAAGCCTTAAGTGCGGTGGGGTCTCGGGATACCAATAAGGGTGGGCAGCACTCCGGGAATTGCGTCGCAAATAGTTTCTCATTGCAGTCTCTAAGACTCGCGCAGCGGTTGACGATTAGGGTGCCCCGTCGTTCAGCATCCTCAAGTAGCTGAGTTGTGTAGAAAAACTCCATGTCAAAGGGCGGGTCTTTGCGCATCAGAACCACGTCGAGCGTCGATAGCGAGGCGCCGTAACGTTCGCCCATTGCGTACCAAGCGGTGTCGTCGTCATAAACCGTCAGTGGCCGCAGCGAGGCCATGGTCTCACCATTCCTCACAGTGAGATCAGCTTGTTCAAGGTAGGTGAGTTGGTGACCTGCAGCACTTGCCGCTCGAAGCAAGCCGAGCGTTGTGTCTTTCTTTGTGTTGATGGTGGCGATGGGATCCATTAAAACCCCGATACGTAAAGCCATGCTGATTTCACTCACGAATGATGTTTGCTCTCGAGATTCTGATTCGAGGGCGGTTACGGTTCAAGCGTTTATATCGCCCCAACGCGCACCGAGGACGCTGAGGGCGACCAGTGGCGCTGTCTCGGTTCTCAACACGCGGGGACCCAGCCGTATGGCAGAAAAGCCAGTCTCCGATGCCAGTGTCAGCTCCGAGGGGGTCAGGCCGCCCTCCGGCCCAATCAGCAGTGCAACGCTTGTGGGTTGATCATGCAATGCCTTGGGTGTTGCGTCAGGGTCCAACACCAACTTGCAGTCAGCCTCGACATTGGACAGCCACTGGGACAAACTTGTAGGCGCTGCTATCTCGGGAACAACGGCACGACCGCTTTGCTCACAGGCGCTGATGACTATTTGCTGCCAGTGTTCCTGCTTCTTTTGCCAACGCTCGGCCGACAGACGTACATCAACGCGTTGGCTCAGTATGGGCACGATGGAGGTAACGCCCAGCTCAGTAGCCTTCTTAATGGCCCACTCAAAGCGATCGCCTTTAGACACGGCTAGGGCCAGACAGGTGTTCAGTGACGACTCAGTCTCTGCCGGCTCGATCCTGTCGATGAGTACCGATACCTGATGTTTGGTAGCGGAGACGATAGCACCTTGATAGTTGTTGCCGTCTCCGTTGAACACAGACAGGCGGTCACCCGTTTTCACTCGTAATACCCGGGCTAGGTGGTGACTAGCACGATCATCAAGATCGCACTGCTCTTCAACTGTTATGGGTCGTGATGAGTAAACTCGGTAGCTGCGCATAGCGCGGAAGCTTAACAGCTACCGAGTTCGAAGGTTTAGTACTTGTAGCTGTCGTTCTTGAAGGGGCCGTCGACGCTGACACCAATGTAATCACCTTGCTGTTCAGTGAGCTTGGTCATAACCCCGCCAAACCCTTCTACCATCAGCGCCGCGACTTGCTCATCGAGATGCTTAGGCAGCACCTCTACGGCGATAGCACCGCCCTTGTCAGCCGCAGGAAGATCGGCAAATCGCTTTGCGTACAAGTGGATTTGGGCGAGTACCTGATTTGCAAAGGAGCCGTCCATAATGCGCGAGGGATGCCCTGTCGCATTACCCAGGTTCACGAGACGACCCTCAGAAAGCAGCAACAAGTGGTCGTTGGTATCGCGATCACGATAGATCTTATGTACCTGAGGCTTGACCTCTTCCCACTCCCAATTCTCGCGCATGTAAGCCGTGTCGATTTCATTATCGAAGTGGCCGATGTTACACACGACTGCACCAGGCTTGAGTGCGCGCAGCATCGCCGCACTACAGACATCAACATTGCCGGTTGCGGAACACAATAGATCCGTTTGTCCGAGCAATTGGGTGTCAATGCATGCATCAGTGCCGTCGTTCACACCGTTAGTGAAAGGCGAGACAACTTCATAGCCATCCATGCAGGCTTGCATGGCGCAAATAGGATCACACTCGGTCACGCGGACAATCATGCCCTCTTGGCGAAGCGATTGTGCTGACCCCTTGCCAACGTCTCCGTAGCCAAGGACCAAAGCGCGCTTACCAGCTAACAAGTGGTCGAGGCCTCGTTTTATCGCGTCATTCAAACTGTGGCGGCAGCCGTATTTATTGTCATTTTTTGACTTTGTGATGGCGTCGTTCACGTTGATCGCCGGTACTTTGAGCGATCCATCCTCGAGCATGTCGTACAGTCGATGTACGCCCGTGGTTGTCTCTTCAGTGATGCCATGAATTCGCTCGAGCATCTCGGGGTATTTCTCGTGCAGCATGGCGGTCAAGTCGCCACCATCATCGAGAATCATGTTCGCTTCCCAGGGCTTACCGTCCTGTAGGATGGTCTGCTCGATACACCACTCGTACTCTGGCTCTGTCTCGCCCTTCCATGCGAAGACAGGAATATCCCTGGCAGCAATTGCGGCGGCGGCGTGATCCTGAGTGGAGAAAATGTTGCAACTTGACCAACGGACCTCGGCACCCAAATCGACCAGCGTCTCAATTAGTACACCTGTTTGAATAGTCATGTGGATACAGCCGAGAATTTTCGCGCCTGCAAGGGGCTGCTCATTACGTAAACGCTCGCGCAGTGTCATCAGTGCGGGCATCTCTGTCTCTGCAATCGCCAGTTCACGGCGACCCCACTCGGCGAGCGTGATATCGGCGACTTTGTAGTCAGAAAAGGTTGCTAAATCGATGGCAGTGGTCATAAAAACCTCCTTAAAGCCGTAATTACTTAAAGTCCTGCCGCAGCGCGTAGTGCATCGGCTTTGTCTGTTCGTTCCCATGTAAAGTCCGCTTGCTCGCGGCCGAAGTGGCCATAGGCCGCCGTGGGGCGATAGATGGGTCGTTTCAAGTCAAGCATATTGATAAGACCTTTGGGTCGAAGATCAAAGTGCCTTCTTACCAGATCGATAATGGTGTCTTCGCCAACCTTTGCCGTGCCAAACGTATCGATGGAAATAGATGTGGGCTCTGCAACCCCTATGGCGTAGGACACCTGAATTTCGCAGCGATCAGCAAGGCCGGCAGCGACGATGTTTTTAGCTACGTAACGACCTGCGTAGGCAGCGGACCGGTCGACTTTGGACGGATCCTTGCCCGAGAAGGCACCGCCACCATGGCGCGCCATGCCCCCATAGGTGTCGACAATGATTTTCCGTCCAGTGAGTCCGCAGTCACCCATTGGGCCACCAATGATGAACTGACCGGTGGGGTTGATGTGATATTTGGTGTCGTTAGACAGCCACTCGCTAGGAAGCACTGCCTCGATGATCTCGCGCTTCACAAAAGCTCTCAGCGCTTCCTGCTCGATGTCAGCGGAGTGTTGCGTGGACAGAACCACTGCATCTACTGCGGCGGGTTTGCCGTCCTCGTAGCGCACTGAAATCTGGCTTTTAGCGTCCGGGCGCAGGTAGTCGGCAGCACCCGAGCGGCGGAGCTCCGCCTGTTTTTCAACCAAGCGGTGCGAGTAGTAAATCGGCGCTGGCATCAATGTATCGGTTTCGTTGGCTGCGTAGCCAAACATGAGACCTTGGTCACCTGCACCCTGATTCGCCTCATCGGCCTCGTGCGTTCCCATCGCAATGTCCGCAGACTGAAGGCCAATTGCGTTTATCACGGCACAGGTATTGCCATCAAAACATACGTCCGAGCTGTCGTAGCCGATATCGCAAATGACTTTCCGCACTGTGCTTTCAATTTCGCCGGGCGTCACAGTCGCTGAGGAGGTGACTTCACCAGCCACAACTGCCATGCCGGTCTTAACGAGCGTCTCCACCGCAACGCGCGCGTTTGGATCCTTGGCTAGGTAGAGGTCTAGGATGGCGTCTGATACTTGGTCAGACACTTTGTCCGGATGTCCTTCTGATACCGATTCCGAAGTAAATAATGAGTACGAACTCACAGGTAAATCCCCCGATCTGATTTCAACGAATCATATAAAGATATCTTTATATGTCAATGTTTAGTCATTTGGGTTGACTACAAAACTCGGACAACTCCCAAGTCATTGCTGATGAGGAGGACATCGGCAGGCCGATGCGCAAAGATGCCGTTGCAGACAACGCCAGTCATATTGTTGATCGCGGATTCGAGTTCGAGCGGGTCAGTGATGGTTAGTCCGTGAACATCGAGGATGATATTACCGTTGTCGGTTACCACACCCTCGCGCCACACGGCATCGCCCCCCAGACTATTCAGTGCGTCGCGGACCAAGGTGCGAGCCATCGGAATCACCTCAACCGGCAAGGGGAACTTGCCTAACGTCGTCACCAATTTACTGCTGTCTGCAATGCAAATATATTCGTTGGCCTTTGCGGCTGCGATCTTCTCGCGCGTGAGAGCGGCGCCACCGCCTTTGATAAGAAAACCGTCTTGCGTGGCTTCGTCGGCGCCATCGACATAGACATCAACACGATCGACAGAATTCAAGTCCTGCACCTCGAAGCCGAGCTCAAGCAACAGGGCGGATGAGCGCTCAGAGCTTGAGACTGTGGTCTTTATTTTGTCGCGTAATTTCGGCAACTCTGCGATGAAGCATTCGGCCGTGCTCCCAGTGCCAATCCCGAGAATAATGTCGTCGCCTTGATGGCTTTCGACTCGCTTAATGGCTTCGTTGGCTACTGCCTGCTTGAGCGCGTGCGCGTCCATGATGGTTCCTTTTTTGCCTTATTGTGTTTGTGCCTCACGCGATAGAGAACACCTTGCCTGGATTGAGAATACCGTCCGGATCAAAAATCGCCTTGATGGCGCGCATAGCATCGATTTCTGAGTCAGATTTACTGTAGCCGAGATAGGGCGCTTTGAGTGTGCCAACGCCATGTTCGGCAGAGACACTGCCCCCAAGCGTCTTTATCGCATTAAAGATATCCGTAGAGACCTCACTGCATCGCGCTTTGAACGCCTCAATCTGCAGGTGCTCAGGCTTCAAAATATTCAGGTGAAGATTGCCGTCACCAATATGGCCGTACCAAACCACTTCCCAGTCGGGGTAGTTCTCGTGAACCACGTCGTCGACGGCCGTCAGTAGTTCAGGAACCTTTGATACAGTCGAGGAAATATCATTCTTATAAGGCGTCCATTTCGAAATGGTTTCCGATATGTCTTCGCGAAGCTGCCACAAGGCCCTCGCTTGGGCCACACTTTGGCTCATTACAGCATCAATCACCCAGCCCTCTTCCATGCACTGCTCTATCGCCTCAAAGACATGCGCATCGGTCATGTCATTCTCGCGTTCGAACTCGACCAAGGCATAGAACGGTGTGTGAGTGTCGAACGGGCGTGCGACCCCCGCATGGTCAGCCACCTTAGAGACCGCAAGCTCTGAGAAAAACTCATAGGCCAGTAATGGCGTTGTTGATTGAATGCGATCTAACACGGCCATGATCGCGTTCATATCACTTAGGCCCAATACTAAAACGGTGGGGTCTTTGGGTGGCGCTGTGAGCTTGAGGGTTGCTTCCGTAATAAAGCCGAGAATGCCCTCCGATCCGATAAACAGGTGACGAAAGTCGAGCCCGGTATTGTTTTTCATCAGACCTTTATTGAGCTCGAGTACCTCACCTTTGCCGGTTACCACGGTTAAGCCAGCAACCCAGTCTCGGGTCATGCCGTAACGAATGACATTGATACCACCGGCATTCGTTGCAATGTTGCCACCGATTTGGCTTGAGCCACTCGATGCGAAGTCGACCGGATAAAACAAATCTGCATCTCTAGCGGTCTGTTGTACGTTTTGGGTGATGGCTCCGGCGCCTACGGTCACAGTGCGGTCCGTCAGATTAACAGGCGAGATGGCGTTTATCTTATCCATCGACACTACAACCTCGCCATTTGCGGCGCAGGCACCACCGCTCAGGCCTGTTCGACCGCCCGACGGGACGAGCGCGAATTGACAGCGTCGGGCACATTCGACGACGGCCACGACATCGGCAGTATCTCGGGGAAACACAATGGCTGTCGGAGCTGGTGGAGTAAATCGGGTCCAATCCTGACCGTAGGTCTCTAGTGATGCGCGATCGATAGCCACCTGCTCCGGAGTCAGCACCGCACTCAACTCCTGAATAATGTCTATCGACGATCCGGCCACACTGAACTCCATAAAGACAATGGGCGTAATGTTACCATCTGCGACCCGCGGCATGACACCAAGTCAGAGACTCGATGAAACAACAATCGTTACAAAAGTCCAAAATTAAGTTCTTACTGCTTGAAGGCATTCACCCAAGTGCGATTGATGCATTGGCAAAGGCGGGTTACGACAACGTCGTGTGCTGCCCAGAGGCGCTTCCCACTGAAGAGCTGATGGCAGAAATCAAAGATGCTCACTTTGTGGGCATTCGATCTCGGACCCAGCTGAGTGCCAAGGTGATCGAGGCAGCGCCGCGTCTTGTCGCCATTGGTTGCTTTTGTATTGGTACAAATCAGGTCGACTTGGAAGCGGCCTCTCGCAACGGAATTCCCGTATTCAATGCGCCCTTCTCAAACACGCGAAGTGTGGCAGAGCTGGTGATGACCGAAGTCATTCTTTTATTGCGAGGGGTGCCACAGCGAAGTGCTGCCGCGCACAGAGGTGAGTGGCAAAAAACCGCCGACGGTTCACATGAGTGTCGTGGCAAGACACTGGGCATTATTGGTTACGGCAATATCGGCATGCAGCTTGGCGTAATCGCCGAAGGCCTCGGTATGAAGGTGATCTACTTTGATATTGAGTCAAAGCTCCCGCTGGGTAACGCGCAACCCAAGGCAACCCTGTCCAGTCTTCTGGAGGACGCTCATGTTGTGAGCTTGCACGTGCCTCAGCACGCCAGCACGTAGTTGTTGATAGGAAGTGACGAAATAGCGAAGTTGCGACACGGCGCCATGCTCATTAACGCGTCTCGTGGCAACGTGGTCGATCTAGACGCCTTGGCTGAGGCACTGCGATCGAGGCGCATTGGCGGCGCGGCGATAGACGTATTTCCGGTGGAGCCACGTTCGAACAATGATGAATTTCTCTCGCCGCTTCGAGGCCTCGATCAATGCATCCTGACGCCTCACATTGGTGGCTCCACCGACGAAGCCCAAGAGAACATTGGTGTTGAGGTGGCGGAGAAGCTGACGCGATACAGCGATAACGGAACAACTACGTCGGCAGTAAATTTCCCCGAGGTAGCCCTACCCGAGCACGATGGTAAGCATCGGTTACTCCACGTTCATCAGAATATTCCGGGCGTTATGAGTGCGATCAATCAGGTGTTCAGTGAGAACAACGTGAATGTCAGCGGCCAGTATCTTCAAACTATGGGTGACACGGGTTACGTGGTCATCGACATCGAGGCGGATTACTCAAAAGTCTTAATTACGAGCTTGACGGCGATCGAAGGGACCTTGCGAACACGGGTACTCTTTTAGTGTTTGTTTAGTGTTTGTTTAGTGTTCGTTTAGTGTTCGTTTTAATTTGTTTTAGGTCTGGCGTGTTTTCAGATCTTGTTCGTTAAAACGCGCAGTATTTCACCTCATTCGAAGTAAAAGTTTGCAATAAAAACTGGCGAGTTCGCGGCTTTTAATAGTCAATCCGTGCGATCATTAGCTCCGCTCACTCGCAACCCAATTGAGGACTCGTTTTGCAGGAAGTTAATGGCTCAACCGTAACTCGACAGCACGCAGCAAACGCCATTAGAGCGCTCTCCATGGATGCTGTTCAGAAAGCTAATACAGGACACCCTGGTGCCCCCATGGGGATGGCGGACATCGCTGAAGTTTTGTGGACCGGGTATCTAAAATACAATCCGGCTAATCCTGATTGGGCAGACCGGGACCGCTTCGTGCTCTCCAACGGGCACGGCTCTATGCTGATCTATTCGCTGTTGCACCTCACCGGTTTTGACCTGTCGATAGATGACATCAAAGACTTCCGTCAGTTGCATAGCAAGACGCCCGGACACCCCGAGTACGGTTACACCCCGGGTGTTGAAACCACCACCGGGCCGCTGGGTCAGGGCCTCGCCAATGCCGTGGGTATGGCGGTTGCAGAAAAGCTCATGGCCGCCCGCTTCAACAAAGAAGGTCACCGTGTTGTCGATCACCGCACCTGGTGTTTTATTGGTGACGGTTGCTTGATGGAGGGCATCAGTCACGAAGCCTGTTCACTGTCGGGTACCCTGGGTTTAGGGAAGCTCAATGTAGTTTATGACGATAACGGGATCTCAATCGATGGAGAAATCGAGGGTTGGTTCACCGATGACACGCCCGCACGTTTTGAAGCCTACGGTTGGCACGTCGTTCGCGACGTTGATGGCCACGATCCGGACGCAGTTGCAGCTGCGTTTGACGAGGCAGTTGGTGAAACGTCACGCCCTTCTCTCATTTGTTGCAAGACAACGATCGGTAAAGGCAGTCCCAACAAGGAAGGCACAGAGTCCTGTCATGGAGCGCCTTTGGGTACGGATGAAATCGCTCTGACGCGTGCGGCCTTGGGCTGGGGCCATGACCCGTTTGTCGTGCCTGACGATGTGTATGCGCACTGGGATGCACGTACCTCCGGTGCCGAGGCTGAGGCCGCTTGGCAGTCGCTGTTTGATGCGTATAAGCGCGATTGTCCGGAGCTCGCCGAGGAGTTTCAGCGGCGAATCGCTGGCGAGTTACCGGCAGACTTTTTAAGCGGTGTGGATGAATTCATAGCACAGTGTGTTGCCAACGAGTCTGATGTTGCATCACGTAAGGCCTCGCAGCAGGCGATTGCAGCGATTGCACCTACATTGCCTGAGCTACTGGGTGGCAGCGCTGATTTGGCGGGTTCAAACCTCACATTATGGCCCGGTGCCACCGGTGCCGATGCATCGGATGCCGAGGGCAACTACATTTATTATGGCGTTCGCGAATTCGCCATGGCAGCCATGATGAATGGCATTGCACTGCACGGTGGATTCATTCCCTACGGTGGCACCTTCCTTATCTTCGTGGAATACGCGCGTAATGCGGTTCGCATGGCGGCGCTCATGAAACAGCGCGCGATTTACGTCTTTACCCATGACTCGGTGGGCTTGGGTGAGGATGGTCCAACGCATCAGCCGGTAGAGCAGTTAACAGCGATGCGATCAACACCCAACCTAGATACCTGGCGCCCCTGCGATGCGGTTGAGTCTGCTATTGCATGGAAGCAAGCGATCCTGCGAAGCGATGGACCTTCAGCCTTGGTATTTTCTCGTCAAACCCTGCCGCATCAGGTCGGGGCGGCTGAGCGTGTTTCCGATGTCACGCGTGGTGCCTATATCCTCCGAGAGGAGCAAGGCGAGCTCGAGGCAGTCATCATCGCGACCGGTTCGGAGGTTGCACTTGCGATAGAGGCGGCTGAAAAGCTGGCCGCTGCAGGTCGCGGCGTTCGCGTAGTGTCTATGCCATGTGCCGAAGTCTTCCAGCGACAGGATGTTGAGTACCGTGAATCAGTGCTGCCTAGCCATCTTCTGGCGCGAGTAGCCGTTGAGGCCTCTCACCAAGATTGGTGGTACAAGTACGTCGGCCTCGATGGCCGAGTGGTTGGCATGAATTCCTTCGGTGAATCTGCGCCAGGGCCTGTACTCATGAAGGAGTTTGGTTTCACGGTCGACAATGTCACCGAAGCTGTTGAGGATGTGATTCTCAGCTAATGGCCGCTGTTGGTATTAACGGCCTTGGACGCATTGGCCGTCTTCTTTCTCGTCGGCTCTTCGAACGCGATGATGCGAGACGTGCACTTGAGCTGGTCATGTGCAATGAGGTTGCAGACGTTGAAACCGTTGTGCATCTGCTCAAATACGACTCCACGCATGGGCGGTTCTCGTACCCTGTCGCTCTAGACAAAAGTGGACTGCGAATCGCTGATCGTTTTACTCGTCTAAGCCACGAAACTGAGCCATCAAATGTGCGCTGGGGCGATCATGGGGTCGACATTGTTATCGATTGCACGGGTGCTGAGTTCAGTCGTGCCTCGGCGTCGGCGCACCTAGGCAACGGTGTCAGTAGGGTACTGCTCTCGCAGCCCGCAAGCATTGATGTCGACAGCACCATTATTTGGGGTCTGAACCACAGCTTACTGACGCCTGATATGTCCGTTATCTCGGCTGGCTCTTGCACCAGTAATGCACTGATGCCGGTTCTCTCGGTTATTGACAGGGCATTTGACATTAGCGCAGGTATCGTCACCACCATCCATTCGGCTATGAATGATCAGCCAGTCATCGATGCGTATCACCACACTGATTTAAGGAAGACCAGAGCGGCCTTTAACTCGGTCATTCCCGTTGAAACGGGCTTGGCGCAGGGGGTTGAGCGTTTCTTTCCTCACCTCGCAGACAAAATTAGCGCTCGTGCACTGCGTGTACCCACGCTCAACGTGTCGTCACTCGATGTAGTTCTATCTGTCGATAAAAGCACATCGGCGTATGAGGTCAATGCGGCAATAAGCGAGTCACTCGATGATTTTGATGGTGTGCTAGCAGTCAACTCGGAGGCACTGGCGTCCTGTGACTTTCTTGGTGCTGAAGCGTCGAGCATCGTTGATACGACGCAGACGCAGGTATCGAACGATCGCCTGATCAAGCTGATGATTTGGTTTGATAATGAGTGGGCATTCGTTAATCGCATGGTCGATATCGTCCTTCGGCTGTCGGAATTTGTGGCCGAAGAGTCATCCAGCTAGCAGACTAAAACGAATGCAAGATATAAACGAAAAGAGGTTAATTATGCTGTCGATGGACCAGCTTTCGCTCGCAGGGAAACGCGTTCTGATTCGTGAGGATCTCAATGTCCCGCTGCGCGACGGGCGGGTAGCCAATGACGCTCGCTTACGAGCTGCGGCTCCAACAATTGAGGCTGCGGTTGCAGCTGGTGCAGGCGTCATCCTGATGTCGCATCTGGGTAGGCCCGGTGAGGGTGAGGCCTCGGAGGAGTTCTCTCTTTCACCCGTTGCGGATGCGTTGTCTGCGCTGCTGGGAATGCCGGTCAGGCTCAAGCGCGAGTGGCCGATCGATGCGCCACAGGTAGGTGACGTCTGGCTCCTAGAAAACGTTCGTTTCAACATCGGTGAAAAGGCGAATAGCGACGAATTGGCGAAACGTTACGCAGGCTTATGCGATGTGTTTGTTATGGACG
>CACMGJ010000017.1 GCA_902613175.1 Halieaceae bacterium
TATGCTTCTGCGAATCAGTCTTAATGTTGGAAACCCTGCAGCCGCCGTCATCCGACGTACTTGGCGGTTTCGACCCTCGCGAATCGAGAGCTCAATCCAGCTATCGGGAATCGACGCTCGATACCTGATCGGTGGATTCCTGTCCCAAATAGTGGGTATTTCCAAAAGCTTACAACGCGCCGGTAGCGATCTGCCGTCCTTGAGATCCACTCCATCAGATAATTGCCGGCAGAGGGCTGGTGTTGCCTTTCCCTCAACTTGAACCCAATAGGTTTTCCATTGTTTTCCACGCGGATTCGCCAGCTGATGTTGCATTTCCCCGTCGTTGGTGAGTATCAGCAATCCCTCAGAGTCATAGTCTAAGCGTCCAGCGGCTCTGTACTGAGGCGCCTCAAGAAAATCGGCAAGCGTTTTCCTCGGATTATCAGCACGCTCTTTATCCGTAAATTGACTTAGCACGTTGAAGGGTTTGTTGAAGAGTAGAACCTGACTCATAGCGTTGGTTCGCAAGAAAAAGTGGTAGACTTAAGACATAACAAAAAGAGTCGCGTTGTGACTTACCATAAGCGAATCGCATCAAGTGATTCAATCCGGGGGCGAGCCGCAGCGCTCGGCCAGCCAGTCAATCAACAGTAAGGATCTGACTACTATGGCGTATCAGCACATCAAAGTTCCAGAGCAAGGAACACCGATAACAGTAAATGAGGATCACAGCCTCAACATTCCAAACACACCTATCATTCCCTATATCGAGGGCGATGGGATTGGTATTGATATCAGTCCAGTGATGATCAAGGTTGTCGATGCGGCGGTTAAAAAGGCCTATGTCGGTGAGAAAAAAATCGCTTGGATGGAAATTTATACGGGCGAGAAAGCGGCAGAGCTGTACGAGGGTGATTGGTTTCCTCAGGAAACCCTGGACGCAATCAAATCATACCTCGTGGCCATTAAAGGGCCTCTGACGACTCCTGTTGGTGGCGGTTTCCGCTCGCTGAACGTAGCGCTGCGTCAAGAGTTAGATCTCTATACCTGCCTGCGACCCGTCCGATGGTTCGAAGGCGTGCCTTCACCACTGAAAAGTCCCGGTGACACTAACATGGTGATCTTCCGTGAGAACTCCGAGGACATATACGCAGGTATCGAGTACCAAGCGGATAGTGAAGAGGCCAAGAAAGTTGTCGATTTCCTCATCAATGAAATGGGCGCCACTAAAATTCGATTCCCACAAAACGTAGGTATTGGTATCAAGCCCGTATCAGCTGAGGGCACCAAGCGGCTTGTCAGAAAGTCAATCCAGTACGCTATCGATCAAGACCTGCCTTCGGTCACCCTGGTTCACAAAGGCAATATCATGAAGTTCACGGAAGGTTCATTCCGTGATTGGGGTTACGAACTTGCCATGGAGGAGTTTGGCGGTGAACTGCTGGGCGGTGGTCCTTGGGTCAAGATCACTAACCCGAATACAGGCAGTGACATCATCATCAAAGATGTTATTGCCGATGCCATGTTGCAGCAGGTCCTGCTGCGTCCACGTGAGTACAGCGTGATTGCAACGCTTAACCTGAACGGTGATTACCTGTCAGATGCACTGGCAGCTCAAGTGGGCGGTATTGGTATTGCGCCAGGCGCGAACTTGTCAGATGACATTGCGCTGTTTGAAGCAACTCACGGTACAGCGCCCAAATACACAGGTCAGGACAAAGTTAACCCAGGTTCACTCATCCTCTCCGCGGAGATGATGTTGCGTCACCTAGGCTGGAATGAGGCCGCTGACCTGGTCATTGACGGTATGAACGGAGCGATTCAGGCGAAAACCGTTACCTATGACTTCGCGCGATTGACCGACAATGCGACTGAAGTTTCGTGCTCAGCCTTCGGTGATGCCATCATCGACCACATGTAGACGAATGGTTCCATGAGAAAAAGCCCGCGGATGCGGGCTTTTTTTTGCATAAACAGAAAAATCCTACCGACTAAGTAACGACCAGAAGTCCTTCGTGTGCGTACTGGACTATACTGGGGTAACGCTGTTAAACATAGGAACGATGACGTACCAATACACAGAATTCGATATCCAGCTCATGGCGGCAAAACCCGGTAAAGGTGAGGAAGAGGGCGACTTAGCTCTAGCGCCCGCCAAGCCGAAGTTGAAGCGGCCACCTTTGTACAAGGTCGTGTTGTTGAACGATGACTACACGCCGATGGAGTTTGTCGTCGAGGTGCTAGAGCATTTTTTCTCGATGAACAGAGAAAAAGCGACGCAAGTGATGTTGGCGGTGCATACCCAAGGCAAAGGCGTTTGCGGTATCTACACGCGAGATGTGGCAGAGACAAAAGCCGAGTTGGTGAATCAGGCAGCGCGCGACAACGGGCATCCGCTATTGTGTGAAGTTGAGCCGTCGCAAGACGGAGAGGAGGACGAGTGAGGAGAGTGGTCAGTGCTAAGTAAAGATCTGGAACGGGCCCTGAATGAGTCGTTTAAACAGGCGCGAGCGCAGCGTCACGAGTTCATTACTGTAGAGCACCTTCTACTAGCCTTGCTTGATGACAGCGCAGCACAGCACGTTTTAAAGGCTTGCAGCGCCAATATCGACGCGCTGCGCGGTGATCTGGCCGAATTTATTGATGCCACGACGCCACTGGTGTCAGGCGAAACAGAAGTTGATACACAGCCGACTCTTGGCTTCCAGCGCGTTCTGCAGCGAGCTGTATTTCACGTACAGAGCTCGGGCAAAGCCGAGGTCACCGGTGCAAATGTACTGGTCGCCATCTTCTCGGAGCAGGAAAGCCAGGCGGTTTACTTCCTTAAGACGCAAGACATATCGCGCCTCGATGTGGTCAATTTTATCACTCATGGCGTGAGTAAATCGGATGACGACGAAGAGCACGATGGTGACGAATTGTCAGCCAGCGCTGATATCGGCGACGCTGAAGGAGAGGAGGAGAGCCCTCTCGCCAAATACGCGACAAACCTCAATGAGGAAGCGGCGCAAGGCCAAATTGATCCCCTAATTGGTCGGCTTGATGAGGTCGAGCGAGTCGCTCAGATTCTGGCACGACGTCGTAAAAACAATCCGCTGCTGGTCGGTGAGTCCGGTGTCGGTAAGACGGCCATCGCTGAGGGGTTGGCGAAATTGATTGTGGACGGGCAGGTCCCCGACACGCTCAAAGCGGCGGAGGTGTTCTCGCTTGATTTAGGGGCTTTGTTGGCTGGAACCAAATACCGCGGCGATTTCGAGAAGCGTTTCAAAGGCGTTTTAGCTGATCTTAAGCGACGTGACGGCTCCATCCTGTTTATCGACGAAATCCATACCATCATTGGTGCAGGTGCGGCTTCCGGGGGTGTGATGGATGCGAGCAACTTGCTCAAGCCTCTCCTTAGCTCAGGCAAGCTCCGGTGCATCGGTTCTACAACCTACGCCGAGTATCGAGGAATTTTCGATAAGGACAAGGCGCTCAGCCGTCGTTTCCAGAAAGTCGATGTCCTAGAGCCGTCTGTTGAAGATGCCTACAAGATTCTAAAAGGGTTGAAGTCGCGTTTTGAGGAGCACCATGGCTTGCGGTACACCGACAAAGCGCTGCGAACGGCGACCGAGATGGCGGCGCGCTTCATTACAGATCGCTTTCTTCCGGACAAGGCTATAGATGTTATTGACGAAGCCGGAGCCTACCAACAGCTGCAACCTGTGAGTAAGCGCAAAAAAGTCGTTGGTCCAAGCGATATCGAGGCGGTCATTGCGAAAATAGCCCGAATCCCGCCAAAGACTGTCACCAGCGATGATAAGGAACTGCTCGAAAAACTCGAGAGCAATCTGTCGCTCGTTGTCTTTGGTCAGAACAAAGCGGTCAGCCAACTGGTAAGTGCCATCAAGTTAGCACGAGCAGGTCTCAGGTCAGTTGACAAGCCGATAGGTAGCTTCTTGCTCGCCGGGCCGACGGGTGTAGGAAAAACCGAGGTAACGAAACAACTGGCGATGCAGCTCGGGCTCGAATTACTTCGGTTCGACATGTCCGAGTACATGGAGCGGCATACCGTATCGCGTCTTATTGGCGCGCCTCCAGGCTATGTTGGCTATGATCAGGGGGGGTTGCTGACCGATGCGGTAACAAAACACCCTCACTCGGTGGTCTTGCTCGATGAAATTGAGAAGGCGCACCCCGAGGTCTTTAATCTTTTGCTGCAGGTGATGGATCACGGTACACTCACTGATAACAACGGTCGCAAGGCCGATTTCCGCAATGTCATCGTTGTCATGACCACGAACGCCGGTGCCGAGAGTATCTCTAAGCGCTCTATTGGATTCTCTGTTCAGGACAACAGTACCGATGCTATGGAAGCCATCAACAAGCTGTTTACCCCTGAATTCCGAAACCGTTTGGATGCAGTGGTCCCGTTTGAGCCGCTGAGCCAAGAGGTTATCTTGACCGTGGTCGATAAATTCCTCACTGCGCTGCAGACCCAACTTGATGAAAAACAGGTTCAGCTGCAGGTCGACGACGCAGCGTGCGAATGGCTTGTCGAAGAGGGTTACGACCGCAACATGGGTGCTCGCCCCATGGAACGTGTCATTCAGGAGCACATTAAAAAGCCGCTTGCCGATATGGTTTTGTTTGGTGCACTTAGTAAGGGTGGTATCGCTAAGGTGACGGTAGATGCCAAAGGTGAAGGTCTCTGCGTTGAAGCGGTAACAGAGAAGGCTGAAGAGGCCGTACCCGTCTAAGCAACACTTTTTGCGAACACATCCCTATTTTCCTAAAGCGCACTTTCCTATAGAGTGCGCGCCATTCGTTTATTTACTAGGTAGTGTAATGGCTAAAGAAGATCAGATCGAAATGGAAGGAGAAATCATTGATACACTCCCTAACACCACCTTCCGTGTGCGGCTGGAAAACGGACACGTTGTAACAGCTCACATTTCAGGAAAGATGCGCAAAAACTATATTCGTATTCTGACCGGTGACAAGGTCCGCGTTGAGGTGACTCCATACGATTTGACCAAGGGCAGGATTACCTACCGCGAGCGTTAATCGCGTACTTCCTCTGACACGTTCACAACTGAAATACTCGACAGACCACTTGTGGACGAGTCCCCATCGCCATGCCACCGACCATTGGATAACATCTCCAGCGGCTTGAAGCGCGTCTTGTAGCTCATCTTCCTGCACCCATCGATCCAATAACCGAGATACACATAGGGTAGGCCTAGTTTTTTTGCATGCGATATTTGCAGTAAGACCGCGAAGGTTCCCAGGCTGCGCTTATCGAGGTCTGGGTCATAAAAGGTATAGATCGCAGCCAAGCCATCGAGCATCTGGTCAGAGACAGCCACACAGACTAGTCGGTCTTTCTCATATAGTCTGAAATACTGGGTGCAGCCCAAGCTGTTGTTTAAGAATGATTCGTACTGCTCTCTATCCGGCGGAAACATGTCTCCGTCGGCATGCTTTTCCATGATGTATCGCTCGTAGAGCTCAAACGCCTCATCATCGATGACCGAATCTGTAATTATTAGCCGCAAGTCCGCGTTGGCGTTGATAACCCGTCTTTGACTGCGTGACGGCACAAAGTCGTCGGCAACCACTCGCGCCGCGGTACAGGCATTACAACTATGGCAATGTGGTCGGTAGATATGATCTCCACTGCGTCTAAACCCCATTAACGACAACTCAGTGTATAGCTCAGGTGTGATCTTTTGTCGGGGATCGACGAACAGTGTCGTCGCTTCTTTTTCAGGGAGATATGAACAACGGTGCGGAAACGTTGTAAAGACCTTTATTTCTCTTAGATTTGCGGTCATAGCGCGTTACATCTGTTCCCTGATAGCTCTAAGCTGCACATCGAGCGATGAAGATAAATAGTCTGACGCAAGCGTCGGTCCACGACCAATATCCCCCACGGTGATACCGTTTTTCAACTCCATTTCAAACTTTTCGCGAGAAATGAGTGTCATGCCCAATGACTCCAGATGCTCGTTCGGCATCTGACAGTCAATCAAGTTTAAGCCCCCGGGCGCACCCAATTCGCACAAGGCTTTCAAAGCCACTTTTGATGCGTTCGACGTCATTGAAAACATCGATTCACCGAAGAATATCTTCCCAAGTTTGATGCCATAAAGACCACCGATAAGCCGATCGCTATCAATGACCTCAACACTGTGTGCGTATCCGAGGCGGTGCAACTCCAGATAAGCGGCTTTCATATCGTCACTAATCCAGGTTTCCTCACGTCCGGGAGAGGGCGCCGCGCAGGCATCAATAACCTGCTCAAACCGGAGGTCATATTCGACCTGCCATTCATTGGCCTTTAGAAATTTGCGAAGTGATTTTGATGCATGAAACTCAGTGGGTCTCAGTACAGCACGAGGCTGTGGCGTCCACCAAAGAATGGGTTCACCTGGCTCATACCAAGGAAATATTCCACGCCGATAAGCCTCCAGTAACCTCGCTGCACTAAGTTCACCACCGACGGCCAATAAACCGTTAGGGTCTTCCAATGCGGCGCTCGTAGGAGGAAAGGGCTCCATTCCTCCAGTCACCAGTCCCTATTACTGCGCATCCAGGAATTTTTCAGCGTCGAGCGCAGCCATACAGCCGAAACCGGCCGAGGTGATCGCTTGTCGGTACACGTGGTCAGACACATCGCCCGCTGCGAAAACTCCCTCTACAGACGTCAGCGTGGCGTTGCCGTTCAAACCGGAGCTGGTGCGAATATAGCCGTCAGCCATGTCTAGCTGACCCGAGAAAATCTCGGTATTTGGCTTATGGCCGATGGCAATGAAGACGCCATCGACGGCAATATCTATGTCATCGCCACCCACAGTTGATGTCAGCCGAACCCCGGTTACGCCGGATTCATCACCCAACACTTCATCGAGTTGCCGATGCCAATTCAACGTGATGCGGCCTTCTTCCGCGCGCGAAAACAATCGATCTTGTAAAACTTTTTCGGCTCGAAGTGCGTCACGACGGTGTACCAGATGTACCTTACTGCAGAGATTCGACAAATACAGTGATTCCTCGACGGCAGTATTGCCTCCGCCAACAACCACAACTTCTTTGTTTCGGTAGAAAAAGCCGTCGCACGTGGCGCAAGCGCTGACTCCTTTACCCATGAAAGCAGACTCACTGGGTAAGCCTAAATATTGCGCTGAAGCACCCGTCGCAATAATGAGTGCGTCGCAGGTGTACTCACCCGAGCCCTTTAGTGTGAGCGGACGGGTTTCGAGGTCTACCGAGTCAATATGATCAAAGACAATCGACGCTTCGTAACGTTCCACGTGCTCCTGCATCTGTTGCATGAGCGCGGGTCCCTGTAAACCCTCGGGGCCGCCAGGCCAATTCTCAACCTCGGTTGTTGTGGTTAATTGGCCACCCTGTTGCATACCTGTAATAACGACGGGGCAAAGATTCGCTCTCGCTGCGTATACCGCGGCCGTATAACCAGCGGGTCCGGACCCCAAAATAACTAGCCGATGGTGTTGAGATGTACTCATTCGCGTGGATTTTCCATGAAGAATTAAAACTGGCGGGAAGGGTAGCGCATTCTGTAGCTTTTCGAAATGGGAGAGCCTCAGACTCCTACGAGAACATAGGCCTAAGTAACTGAAAAATAAATGTAATTTTATGAAAATTGAGTTTTTTCTTTGTGATATGATAAGACAAACCTGTAGGGGGAAAACGCATTGCCGTCCAAGAATGTACCTTCAAAAATTGCGAAGGGAGAGCCAGAGGTCACTACACCGGGTGCTCTCGCAACGATCGGCTTTTTTACTGGCGTCGCCGCGGCCTGCTTCACCGTATTAAGCCTCACAACCTTTGATTTATCGGATCCAGGTTGGAGTTCCAGCGGTAGCGCTGGTGAACTGATCAACCAAGGCGGAGTTGTGGGTGCGTATCTGGCGGATATCAGCTATTCCCTTGCAGGTGTGTTAGCTGGCGTCATCCCACTTGTGCTTCTTTTTTGGGCCTACCGGCGCGTCAAACCGCTGCCTAGTATTGAGGTAACGCATTTAGACCGTGCTATCGCGATATTTGGTTGGTTGGCATTCCTAGGAGCTAGTGCAGGTTTGGCCACCATGGCTCTTCCGGTCAGCGAGACGCTGCCGCAGGGGAGTGGGGGCATTGTAGGGATGGCCATAGCGAACTGGTTCACTGCCGCCTTCTCTGACCTAGGCGCGAGGCTGTTACTTAGCTTTTGCGCGTTGCTGGGTGGCACGCTCGCCCTCGACATTGACTGGATTAAGGTTGCAGACAAAACGGGGGCGTTAACACTCGCTGCAGCGGCCTATGTCCGCGGGAAGCTGGATGATCTCCACGACCGCCGGAAGCTCCGTAAGGAAAAGAACAAGCGCAGCATTCAGATTGCAGAGCATGTAGAAAAAGAGAAGCGCCGCGCACCGCCCGAGATCAAGCCACCCAAATTACTAGACTCCTCGAGCAAAAAAGCCGAGAAAGAAAAGCAGCAGTATTTGTTCGAATTACCCGAACTTATGCCAATGCCACCGCTTGAATTGCTCGACCCGCCGACGAGCGGTGGGCCGAGAGGCTACTCCAACTCCGAGCTGGAATCATTGTCACGCTTACTCGAACTCAAGCTGGCTGACTTTGGTATCACAGCAGAGGTTATGTCTGTCTATCCGGGACCCGTGGTAACTCGTTTTGAAATTCAGCCCGCGGCTGGCGTCAAGGTCAGTCGGATCTCGAATTTAGCCAAAGATCTGGCTCGTTCACTCGCGGTCAACTCGGTGCGGGTGGTTGAGGTCATTCAGGGTAAAAGTGTTGTGGGGATTGAAATACCCAATGCTGATCGTCAGACCGTTAATTTCAGAAATGTACTGAGCTCAAATACTTTTGATGAGGCGAAATCACCGCTAACGCTGGCCTTAGGACACGATATTGCAGGAAGTCCCGTCGTTGCCGACCTCGGGAAGATGCCGCACGTCCTAGTTGCCGGTACGACGGGTTCAGGTAAATCTGTCGGTGTGAACTGCATGCTGGTCAGCCTGCTGTATAAGGCGACACCTGATGAGCTGCGTTTGATCCTAGTTGATCCGAAGATGTTGGAACTCTCGGTTTACGACGGTATTCCACATCTACTCACACCCGTGATCACGGACATGAAGGACGCGGCCAATGGTCTTAGATGGTGTGTGGCGGAGATGGAACGCCGCTACAAGCTCATGTCGCTCCTTGGCGTGCGGAATCTTGCGGGCTACAACCGCAAAGTCAAAGACGCCGAGAAAGCAGGCACGCCGATCGAAGATCCGCTTTGGATCCCCGATCCAGTGCTGGAATTAACGGGTGAGGAGCAGTCAGTGCCGGGATTGACAACACTGCCAAGCATTGTCGTGGTCATCGACGAATTCGCTGACATGATGATGATCGTTGGTAAGAAAGTTGAAGAGTTGATCGCGCGGATCGCCCAAAAGGCGAGGGCGGCAGGTATTCACCTGGTACTGGCGACGCAGCGGCCATCTGTGGATGTCATCACAGGGCTCATTAAGGCCAACATCCCCACAAGGATGGCCTTTTCGGTTTCCTCGAAAATCGATTCTCGCACCATTCTCGATCAGGGCGGGGCGGAGCAATTGCTTGGTTATGGCGACATGCTCTATCTACCATCAGGCTCCAGTACGCCCACTCGTGTCCACGGCGCTTTCTGTTCAGATGACGAAGTTCATCGCGTCGTAGCAGATTGGCGGCGCAGAGGCACACCGGACTACATTGATGGACTGTTGGAAGAAGGGGGTCAGACCCCGGTGACGGCGCAAGAACTGCAGTCAGCTGCGTCCTCAGAGGAAGACCCGGAAAGCGATGCCTTGTACGACGAGGCTGTACATTACGTCTGTAGTAGCCGTCGTGCATCAATCTCGTCGGTACAGCGACAACTGCGGATTGGCTATAACCGAGCGGCGCGACTAATCGAAACGATGGAAGCCGCAGGTGTCGTCTCTGCCATGGGAACGAATGGTCAGCGCGAGGTGTTGGCGCCGCCTCCACCGGGTGGTGAGGAGTGACGAAACTGTTAAGCCTCTGGCTCTTTTTAGTTGCGCTGACTCCCACAGCTCAGGCGACTGAGGACACCTGGCCGCTTGAGGGCCAAAATACGGCCAGTGGTTCATTTCGCCAAACGGTGACAGATATCAATGGTGCGGTGGCATTCTCCAGCACGGGTCGATTTGCTGCCCTGAAGCCCCATTATTTTCGTTGGGAAATCGAGTCCCCCGACAGGCAGGTACTTGTCGCGACTCCCGAGGCATTCTGGCAGTGGGATAAGGATTTAGACGTCGTTATTTTACGGGATGCCCCTGATATTACGGATCTTCCCATATCCGGCATCTGGAATGGCACCGTGGACGATCTGCCCCCGAGTGACGCTGCGTCGGGTCATTTAAGTGACGGGGTAAAGAACCTTTCCGTTCGATCTCCCGATGAAAATACCATCATCGTGCTGTTTGAGGACTCATTAGGACAGAATACCCTGTTCGAGTTCACCCTAGAGGCTGAGGGCGGTGTGACTCCATCAGCGTTCGCCGTAAATGTGCCGGATGGAGTCGACTTCTACGATGAGACGAGTCGCTCCTTGGGGCGCGCTGGAGCAACCGAGTGATCTACCTCGCAGTGGCCTTGGGCGGTGCACTCGGTGCTTTGTCACGATTTGGTATAGGGCAGTGGTTGGCAGATTCAGGCTACGCTCATTTGCACCCAGCGACATTCCTAGCCAATGTGATCGGCGCAGTGCCGATTGGTGTCCTATTTATTATTGGGGCAGAGCGCTTTACACTCTCTGGGCCGGCTCGACTGGGTATGTCCGTCGGATTTCTAGGCGCATTTACCACCTTTTCTGCATTTTCGTTGCAACTTCTTACTGATATTTAGGAAGGTCAGGTACTACGCGCCGTATTCTATGCCTCGGCTACGGTGTTCCTCTGCCTCATAAGTTGTCTGGTTGGTATAGAGTTGGCCAGATCTGTCTTCGATTAAGCATCATTTGGCGTTAGACTAGCGCCCCACACAGGCTGTTACTGACCACCATCATGCTCGACATCAAGCAGGTTCGAAAGGACCCACAATCTATTGCTGAGGCGCTACAAAAAAAGCGCTACGACTTCCCTCTCGATGAGTTTGTGCGCCTAGACTCGCGGCGTAAGAAGGCGGATGTTAGGTCCCAGGATCTTTTAGCTGAACGAAAGAAAGCCTCTAAGCAGATTGGTGCGTTAATCGCCCAGGGCAAAAGCGTCGATGAAGCCAAAGCAGAGGTGAATGAGACACTTGACCGGCTCTTAACGGAGTTGGATGCCGCGGTTGAAGAGGCAAAAACGGTGCAGCAAGCCTTAGACGAACTGCTCATGGGGACACCCAACCTCCCAGATGCAGCGGTTCCGGACGGTGTTGACGAGGACGATAACGAAGAAATTCTCACCTGGGGAACGCCCCCCCCGCTGTCGTTTGAAGCCAAAGATCATGCAGATCTCGGGGAGTCGCTTGGGCAGCTTGATTTCGAGCTGGCGGGTAAAATAACCGGCAGCCGGTTTAGTGTCATGCAGGGGCAACTTGCCAAGTTGCAGCGTGCCTTAACGCATTTCATGCTCGACTTACATACGACTCGGCACGGATACACCGAGGTCTATGTTCCGTTTATCGTCAACAGCGATTCGTTATACGGAACGGGCCAGTTACCCAAGTTCGCGGAAGATTCTTTCAAGCTCGAAGGTGATTCTGGCTACTACCTGATTCCAACAGCAGAAGTCCCAGTTACCAACATGCTGCGTGATCGAATCGTCGAAGATACAGAGCTGGCTGACGCAGGAATGAAATTCACAGCGCATACGCCTTGCTTTAGAAGCGAGGCAGGTAGTTACGGCAGAGATACTCGGGGTTTGATTCGACAGCATCAGTTCGAAAAGGTTGAGCTTGTACAGGCAGTTCGTCCATCTCAGTCAGATGCCGCGCTCGAGGAACTAACAGGGCATGCTGAGGCAGTGTTGCAGGCGTTAGAGCTTCCATACCGTAAAGTCCGACTGTGCGGAGGTGATCTCGGCTTCAGCGCGGCCATGACTTATGACCTCGAAGTATGGCTACCCGGTCAGAATGCCTATCGCGAAATTTCCAGCTGCTCTAATTTCAGAGACTACCAAGCGCGCCGCATGCAGGCTCGCTGGAGAAACCCGGAGACCGGTAAACCTGAGTTACTGCATACCTTGAATGGGTCAGGGTTGGCAGTAGGACGCACGCTAGTTGCTGTGGTTGAAAATGGGCAGCAAAGCGATGGCTCTATCACCGTCCCATCAGCGCTCGTCCCATATTTTGGGACTGACACCATCACAAGCCAGTAGCTAAGACGCTAGCGGCTGTCTGCTCGCGCCACAACAGGACCACTAAGGTTAACGGCGTCGGCAAGAATGCGCGCCGTTTCAGTGATGAGCGCGTCCACCTCATCGGCCTCTGATTCTTCGCTGACCACTGATGGCTCTTCAACACTGTCCTGTGGCATGTCAGATGAATCGTTGTCTCCATCTACCAGATCATCCAAGGAGGCGAGGGCATCCATGCCTTTGGCCTGTCGTCGCGTGTTTTCAATGGCTAGGTATTGAATTTCCTGCGACGTTCGCTGGGCTATTCTTTCGGCCTCATTGAGCGGCAAGACCACAGCACCGCGCACCTTGGCGGCGAGGGCCTTTTGATCCCAGATATATTGAAAGTCGGGATCGGAATTTGCACGCTCAGTATGTTTGGCAACGAGTGTAGGGAGGATGGCGTCGACTACGCCGTAGTCCTTGTGCCGGACAGGTGCTATGCGATCCCAATCTAAAGCCTTATCGAGAGAACTCTCGCCAATCTCGTCGTGCTGTAGCAGGGATGGGTAGCTGATATCAGGGATAACGCCTCGGTGCTGCGTGCTATCGCCTGAGATGCGATAAAACTTGCTCTCTGTGATCTTTAACTGCCCCTCAGGCAGATCTAGCAGCGTCTGTACGGTTCCTTTACCAAAACTCCGATCTCCGACAACAATAGCCCGGCCGTAGTCCTGAAGAGCGCCAGCAAAGATCTCAGAAGCAGAAGCACTGAGACGGTCAATCATGATTGCTACCGGCCCATCGTAATAGGGTCCCCGCTGACGTTTTCCGTCTCGCCACACACGGCTGCCAGTGCCGCGTATCTGCACAGTGGGTCCATATTCGATAAATAAGCCCGTTAACTCATTTGCTTCACGCAGCGAACCACCGCCATTGCCTCGAAGGTCAATCACTAGGCCGTCAACGCCTGCCTCGTTTAGTTCATTGACCAATTTGGCGACGTCTCGTGTAGTCGACCTGAAGTCGGGATCACCTTTGCGATAGGCATCAAAATCAAGGTAAAACGCCGGGATATCGATGACGCCAATTTTTCGAGGAGTTGAGCTCAAACCATTGATTTCAATAATCTTTGATTGCGCGGCTTGCTCCTCTAATTGGACTTCATTCCGCGTGATAGTGAGTCGCCTAGCCTCATCAGCTCGTCCCGCTGCTGGAATCACATCTAAGCGGACTACCGTGCCTTTTTTTCCTCTCACGAGGTCAACGACATCATCTAAACGCCACCCAATCACATCGGTCATAGGTCCGGCGTTACCCTGACCCACTGCGATGATAAGTTCAGCGGCTTTCAGGTCGCTTTGTTTATCTGCAGGACCGGCTGGGACCACCCGTACAACCTTGACGTATTCGTCCTCGTTTTGAAGTACAGCACCAATGCCCTCAAGGCTCAGGCGCATGTCTATGTCGAAGTTTTCAGCGCGACGCGGAGAGAAATAACTTGTATGCGGGTCGAATTGAGAGGTGAGGGCGTTCGCGTATACCGCGAATACATCTTGTTCGTTGTATTGAGACAGCCGGTTTTGTTGATTTTCATACCGTTTTACCAGTGTGGGCGCTATCTTCTCAAACGGCTTTTCTGCAAGCTTCAGGCCCAAGACCTGATTCTTGATACGTTTACGCCACCTATCATCCAGCTCAGCCTTGTCAGCTGCCCAAGCGCGCTCCGTCGGATCCGAGTCAATGTATTCATCCTTATAAAAATCCAAGGAAGCGACGATATCTTCCATATTCGAAATGACGTGCACCAGGCGTTCCGACGCTCGTAGTTCATATCGCTCAAATATCTCAAAAGCAGGGGAGAGCTCTCCCTGTCGACTTAGTTCATCGAGCCGCGTCGAATAACGTTCGAATTTAGCAACGTCTGAGGCAGTAAAATAAAGATGAGAGGGATCAAGGCGCTCTAAATAGGTTTCTAGATGTTCCGCTGACATCGCGTCGTTGTAGCGACGATCAACATAGTGGTTTTCCTCGAGCTCGGTTACTAAGGCACGCAATGTCCATGTTTGCTGGGTCGTAGGCGTTAAACCTGAAGCAACCGAGACCGAGACCGAGACCGAGGCTACAATAATGCTTGCAACCAGAGCCAAGAGTTTTTTAGTGAATTTCATCTAACGTTATCTCTCAAACTGAATTTACTGCTATTGCGGAGGTCACACACGCAGCGCTGGTGCAAGCGCTGAGCTACTTCCGTAAGGGCATAGATTAGCGCAGTTCACGCTATAACCACAGATACGTGGTAGGAGGGGAATCGGACGACACATCCATTTGTCTAATTTAACATAATATACATTATGCGCATTTATATGTTTATGAAGATGGGTGTATCATGCGAGGTGTATCGCTGCTACAAGCCCTTTACCACTGAACTCATGTTTACAGACCCACACCAGCCATCTGTTACTGCTTTCTTCGACGAAACGACATCAACCGTTTCGTACGTTTTAGCGGACGCCGAATCAAAGGTCTGTGCAATTATCGACCCCGTACTGGAGCTTGAGGAATCCTCCGCTGAAATCACAACACGCGGTGCCGATAAAATTCTCGAACACCTGCGGGTCAATGGACTCACTTGTGAGTACATCTTAGAAACGCACGCACACGCTGATCACTTGAGTGCAGGCTATTTTCTCAAGCAGCGCTTATCCGCTCCTATTGGAATTGGTCAGTCGATTGTTGACGTGCAGCACGTGTTTGCAGAAATGTATTCTGAGACCCCAACTTTTAAATGTGACGGTTCTCAGTTCGATTTATTGCTAGTAGATGGTCAAAAATTACCGCTAGGGCGCTTCTCTATCGAAGCAATGCACGTACCAGGCCACACGCCCGCTTGTATGGCCTATAGCGTTGGTGGTGCTGTATTTGTCGGCGACACACTTTTCATGCCAGATTCAGGAACTGCTCGATGCGATTTTCCCGGAGGTAGCGCTATCGAGCTTTATCGATCGATACATCGACTGTTAGCGCTACCGGCCGAAACACGCGTATTTGTGTGCCACGACTACCAACCTAATGGGCGCGAATTGGCGTTTGAGGCGACGGTTGAGGCCCACAAACAGGAAAACGTACATGTTAAAGACGGTATTAACGAATCCGAATTCGTTAGCATGCGGACCGCAAGGGACGCTCAACTCTCGACGCCGCGGCTCATGCTTCCATCGATGCAGGTAAACATCCGCGCAGGCGCCCTTCCTATCCACCCTGTTTCGGCTAGGCCCGTTATTACAATGCCGATTAATGCTTTCAGTGACGTTGACTTAACAGAATTAGTCGAAAAAACAGACCGTTAGCTGTTCTTTCCCACACTTATTTCCACGCTTAATTGCGCCCGTGAAATTCGTGTAGCGATGTCTCGGAAACCATCTGTCAGCCCGAAAAACGATCAATAATCTGCTTCCCTAGAGCCATCTGGTGTACCTGATCTGGACCATCCGCCTGACGACACCAACGCGCGTAGTTGTAGGCTTCAGCCATCATAAAGTCTTCGGTCAGCCCCCCTGCTCCGTGGATTTGCATACACCGATCGATCACCTTCTGCACCAGAAATGGAATCGTCGTTTTGGTTGCTGCAATCATATCGACGGATGTTGGAACGCCCTGGGTATCGATTTTATGGCAGGCTTTAAGCAACAGCAGGCGTGCCATCTCAATCTCTGAGAAACATTTAGAGATGTCCTCACGGACGCTCTGATGTTTACTGAGTAATCGGCCAAAGGTGGTTCGGCTATTCGCACGATGGCAGGCCAGCTCAAGCGAGCGCTGCGCTGCGCCAATGAGACGCATGCAGTGATGCATGCGGCCCGGCCCCAATCGTCCCTGCGCAATTTCAAACCCCCTGCCCTCGCCCAGTAGGATATTCTCGTACGGCACACGGACGTCTTCAAAAACGATTTCGGCATGACCTATAGGTGCATCATCGTAGCCTAATGTTGTGAGTGGCCTTATGAGCTTCACGCCGGGCGTATCCTTGGGGACTAGTATCTGTGACTGCTGCAGACGTCGACTTGGATTCTCGGGATCCGACTTTCCCATAACAATAAGAATCCTGGTTCGCTCGTACATGGCGTTCGTTATGAACCACTTGTGGCCATTAAGAACCAATTCATTGCCCTCTTTTTCGATCCGAAGCTCGACATTGGTAGCGTCGCTAGAGGCGACCTGAGGCTCAGTCATGGCGTAGGAGGACCGGATGTTGCCGGCTAGGAGTGGATCAAGCCACTCACGCTGCTGAGCCTCGGTCCCGTAGTTCATGAAAACTTCCATGTTTCCCGTATCGGGCGCATTGCAGTTAAAGACCTCTGGACACCAGATTACCCGTCCCATGATCTCGGCCAGTGGCGCGTAATCGAAAAACGACAGACCGCCATGATCGCAGTACTTAGCATGCTCCTCAGGGACGAAGAGGTTCCACAATCCTGCCTCTTTCGCCTTAAGTTTTAGTTCATCCATCAAGGGTAATGGCGCGAAGCGATTCTCAGCGTTCTTCAGTTGATGGGCATAGGCCTCCTCGTTGGCATAGATATGCTCATCCATGAAGCGCTGTAACCGCGCTGCTAAGTCTTGTGACTTCTTGCTGTGTTCATACATAAAATTTGCCGTTTGGCCGCTGCTATGCACTAGCGGCTGCCCTTTGATTGAGCCTTACATCACTCTGTTCTTTAACAGTTTTCTCTTGACTGTAGCGAGACCTAAGCGACTACACCGGACTCAGTACAGAGCCCCCGTCTACTGCGAGCGATGCGCCATTGACGTACGAACCTGCGCCACTGACGAGAAGTAAAAGAGGTCCCGTCAATTCATGGTACTCGCCGGTCCGTTGCGGCACGAGCCGCTGTATATAGGCTCGGCCTTGCTCGGTCGCAAACTCCTTCTCCTTGATCTCCGTCTCGAAATAGCCGGGACATAGAGAATTCACGCGGACCCCCGAACGTGCGAGTTCAAGCGCCATATTTTTAGTGAGCTGATCTATCGCGACTTTCGATACATTGTAATCGGCCTTATGAGTACCGGACACATGGCTGTAAATAGACCCCGTATTCACAATGTTGCCACTGCGCTGCTGCTTCATGCGCCGCGCCGCCTCTTGCGCAACACGTCATGCACCAGTGAGGTTAACTTCAAGAATGAGGCCCTACTCGTCTTCCGTCGCGTCGACAAAACACAGGGGTGGATTGGCGATACCTGCGTTATTTACGAGGATATCTAGCTGCGAAAACCGTACATCAAAGGCCTCAAACGCGTCCCGCACGCTTTCCCGTGACGTGACGTCCATGGTGATGGCGTCTGCCATCCCGCCTTGATCGCGCAGCGTTTGCACCAGCGACAGCAACTTATCTGCACGTCGAGCGGCAACGACAACATGTGCACCTGCTCCCGACAGCACGTGAGCGAAGTGTTCACCCAATCCACTCGATGCGCCTGAGATTAACGCGATACGCCCTTTTAGCGAGAATAAGCTCTCAAAGTCGATGCGGTGTGCCATGGCGTTTCCAGTCATGCTGCTCCCTACGGAGCGGTTTTTATAAAAAGCGAGTCTCGTTGACGCGCTTCCACAGCCGGAGAAAAAGCCTGTCAGCCGTTGCTTCAGCAGCGAAACCCATCTTTTCGACCAATTTTTGCTTACGCTTATATCGGACTTCGATCAAGTCTCGATCCTTAGCCAGCCGCTGCAGGTAGCCATCCGAGGTTGATATTTCGTCAATCAGGCCAACGTCAATTGCCTGTTGGCCATACCAGACTTCACCTGTAGAAATCTTATCAATATCAATGCCTTGCCGATTATCCGAAACAAATTGTTTAAACAGACCATGGGTGTCTTCTAATTCGGATTCAAACTTGCGGCGACCCTTATCGGTATTCTCAGCAAACATAGTGATTGTGCGCTTGAACTCGCCAGCAGTGAACTGCTCAACATCGACATCATTTTTCTTCAGCAATCGATGAAAATTAGGCATCTGCGCAACGACACCAATGGAGCCAAGGACAGCGAAAGGTGCTGCCAAGATGCGATCACCCACGCACGCCATCATGTAACCCCCGCTAGCAGCTACTTTGTCCACAGCAATGACCAGTGTCACACCCGCTTCTTTGATTCGGCTGAGCTGGCTCGCAGCAAGTCCGTATCCGTGTACGACACCGCCAGGGCTCTCCAGCCTCAATAGAACCTCATCACCGGCTTGCGCATTAGGAAGCACCGCCGATATTTCCTCACGCAAGGCTTCCACTTGAGAGGCCATCATGTCGCCCTCAAAGCATAGGACGAAAGTACGCGGGCGTTCGCTCGCTATGTCGCTAGGGCTATCAGCCGTTTTACCAACTTTTTTCGCACGTGCCTTATCCGCCTTTACACGTTCTTTTTCAGCCTTTTTGTCTAATTTCGCTCGCGCTTTCGCGACTTCATCAGTGTCTGATAGTTCTCTGATCGCAGCGGTATATCCATCGAATCGATCATTGATTGATCGCACTTCGATAAAACCTTCGTCTCTACCCTTACTCTTTTGCCCGGCACTGGCAGCGATCACCATAATGATGGAGACAATGCCCAATACAATGAGCAGGGTTTGTGCAGCGAACAGGCCTAATTCGTATAAAAATTCCACGAGATACCCTTTTACTAATTGGATGCCGAGTCCGGCAATGAAGTTAAGACAATGATTTTAAAAAACCGGTAATAAGCTGTCCCGCTATCGAGAACGGAGGTGGCACAGGCGGTAAATTATCCGTCCTACACCAGATCGCCTCATCAATTTCCTCGGGGTCGATATTAATATCCCCGCTGCGCCATTTTGCTGTGAACCCCAGCATCAATTGCCCCGGGAATGGCCAGGGCTGAGAACCGTGGTACTGGATGTCATTCACCTCTAACCCAACCTCTTCCATCACCTCGCGCTGCACTGCTTGTTCGCAGGTTTCCCCCGGCTCCACAAAGCCCGCAAGGCAACTGTAGAAACGTCGGTTAGCGCCTGCTCCCGCCGCCAGCAATATTTCCTCATCGCGCGTCACGAGTACGATCACGCACGGTGATAGCCGCGGATAAACACTCAAACCACAGGGTTCGCAGGCGCGGCTCTGGCCTTTGTCTGCCAGCGACGTCTCTTCACCGCACCGGCCACAATGACGATGATCTCTTTCCCAGCACAACAGTTGATACGCCCTACCAATGACGTCAAATTGCTCACCAGCCATCCGGCCGATCAGCGCAAACAAGTTACCACTGGTGTATTTCATCACGTCCAGATTGGCTGTCTCTGCCGCGCAGGCAAATACGGGTTTGTCATCAAGAAAGCCGACAGGCGTGATATCGGTCACTGCTGGAAAGTCGCTCATCAACTGACCGAGCGGAATAGGCGCTCCAGGCGACCCCATCAGCTCGCTCACTAAATGGCGCCCCTGAAATGGCCACACCAGGTCGGTAGCCGAAGCTGTCGACGTGGGACGCGTAAAATTCAACATACTGACTCTCCTTGAAAGGACATACTAGGGGGCCATACAAGCCTACTCAAGCAATCTGCGAACTGATCGACAGGTAGGTACAAAACGTCTTTTATTTCTTAGTTTGCTTCGTATAACCTGAGTGCACCAAACACACGTCCACTCTGTGCCCCAATGCGTATAATTATGGGCGTTCTGGGCGCTGACATTACATTATAAAAGGACAACGTTGTATGAACACTGCGGTAGCTAACCCTTACTGGCAAAACTTCCTTGGGGCCTCCCCTGATTGGTACAAGAAAACGATCATCGCTTTCTTGATCATCAACCCGATCTTGCTATACCTGGCGGGACCTTTTGTCACCGGTTGGGTGCTGATTGGGCAGTTCATCTTCACACTTGCCCTCGCCCTGCAGTGTTATCCCCTGCAACCTGGCGGCCTCCTTGCGATAGAGGCCATTGCCATTGGTTTGGCCGACCCACACACGGTCTTCCACGAAGCAGAAGCCAATTTTGAAGTGATCTTGCTGCTGATGTTCATGGTTGCAGGCATCTACTTCATGAAAGAGCTGTTGCTCTTCATCTTTACCAAAATCTTGCTCCGAGTTACATCTAAAAAGCTGTTATCAGTCCTGTTCTCGTTTGTTGCAGCAGTCCTATCTGCATTTTTGGATGCGCTCACCGTAACCGCGGTACTCATAAGTGTTGGTGTTGGCTTTTTTACTGTCTATCACAAGGTGGCGTCAGGCACCGACTTTGATGATTCGCAACACGACCACACGACCGACGATGCAGTCAAAGCGGAGAATGAAGAGAATCTTGAGCAGTTCAGAGCTTTTTTACGAAGTCTCCTGATGCACGGCGCGGTAGGTACGGCACTCGGTGGCGTCTGCACACTTGTTGGCGAACCTCAAAACCTCTTGATTGCGACAGTGGCTGGATGGGAATTCATGGAGTTCTTTTGGCTGATGGCACCCATCACAATGCCCGTGCTGGTAGCCGGATTACTAACCTGCCTCTTCCTTGAGCAAACCAAAATCTTCGGTTACGGGACAGAGCTTCCTCCAAAGGTCCGCTCGGTTCTGGAAGACTTTCAGGCTCAGGAAAATGCGAAAGCGACACCACTGTCCAATGCCCGATTGGTGATGCAGGCATTAGTCGCAGGTGTTCTAGTCATCGGTCTTGCGCTGCATCTGGCGGCGGTTGGTCTGATTGGTCTTATGATTATCGTGCTGCTAACTGCTTTTAACGGCATCGTAGAAGAGCACAAGCTAGGGCATGCATTTGAAGAGGCACTTCCCTTCACAGCTCTACTTGTCGTGTTCTTTGCCATTGTGGCAGTCATTCACGAACAACACCTCTTTTCGCCGGTCATCGAGGCCGTATTGGCAATGGAGAGCAGTGTCAGACCCGCGATGTTCTTCCTTGCGAACGGTATTTTGTCGATGATCTCGGATAACGTCTTTGTCGCAACCGTCTACATCGGCGAGGTCAAAACGGCATTGGATAACGGTGTGATAACACGCGCGGAGTTTGATCAGCTGGCAGTGGCCATTAACACCGGAACCAACCTGCCTTCCGTGGCGACGCCTAACGGACAAGCAGCATTCCTATTCCTTCTGACCTCAGCGCTTGCGCCGCTGATTCGTCTATCCTACGGGCGCATGGTTGTCATGGCAGTGCCCTACACCATCGTACTGACTGCCGTAGGTCTGACTGCGGTTATTTACACGCTCTGAAAAACCGGGGGGGGGTGGTGTCAACGACGCCACACTACACCGTTTTGAGCAATCTCCGACAACTTATCTAGACGAGCCTCATGGGCTCGCGCCTCGTCGTCTGTCACAGAAATGACCCTCAACTTGGGCCTGTCGGCTGGGAGTCGCCGAATCGTACCTGCACTGCCTGCGGTAGATCCGGTCACATCGTCATCTGCGGATAGGCCAAGCGTGGTCTGCCCACCCGTCATCAGCAGATAAACATCAGCCAGAATCTCAGCATCGAGCAACGCACCATGCAAAGTTCGGTTGCTATTATCGACGGCGTAACGTTGGCACAACGCATCCAGATTATTTCGCTGTCCCGGATGTTTTGCCCTGGCCAATTGTAGGCTATCGGTAATCTTGCACTCAGATGCAACAAGGCGAGCGTCCGCATCCAGTAGCTTCAGTTCAGCATCGATAAAGCCGACATCGAAGGGCGCGTTGTGGATGATCAACTCAGCGCCCCGGATGAAGTCCATAAATTCGTCCGCAACACGCGAAAAGACGGGCTTATCGGCCAAGAATTCTTCAGTAATACCGTGAACTTCCAGCGCGCCTTGATCAATGGCACGCTCGGGCTTAATGTACTGGTGGTAATGGCGACCGGTAAGCTTCCGGTCAACGATCTCAACGCAGCCAATTTCAATGATCCTATGGCCTTGGCTTACTTCAAGTCCCGTTGTTTCCGCATCCAGTACGACCTGACGCATGCTAGCTAACTCCTAATTCGTCCATCGCTAAGTTCGCCAACCCGTCGGCACGCTCATTTTCAGGGTGCCCCGCATGTCCTTTCACCCAGCGCCAATCAACCTTATGTCTTAGACACTCAGTGTCCAGTCTTTGCCATAGATCTTTGTTTTTAACCGGCTTTTTGGCGGCCGTCTTCCAGCCATTGGCTTTCCAGTTGCGAATCCAGCGGGTGATACCGTCTTTTACATAGGTAGAGTCGGTCGTGAGGACAACCGCACACGGTTCCGTCATTACCTCGAGGGCACTGATCGCGGCGAGCAACTCCATTCGGTTGTTGGTCGTGTTCTCCTCAGAGCCACGAAGCTCCCGTTCGTGGCCGCCAAACCGGAGCACAGCCCCCCATCCGCCAGGGCCCGGGTTGCCACGGCAGCCCCCGTCAGTGAAGACCTCAACTGTTTTCATTCAATGGGTTGTTTCCAGAGCGCTGATGTGTCTCGGCGCCGACAGCCGGCCTCGACACGGGAATAGGCACCAGACGGGGCCGTACACGCCGGCGCTGAAGCCCTTTAATGCCTGCACCCACCTGTTTCTTCGCATGCAAAACGAATGCGCCACCCATGGGTACGCGGTGATCAATCAACCAATCATCGAGCCGTGCCATCCAGCGGAACAGCGCACCTTTACCAATAGGCCTCAACACGAGCTTATGCTTGGGTTTATCCGCCTGAAAATTCAAGAGTGACAACCAGTCCATCAACTTGGGTATGCGCTCCAGTTGGAGATCACGCCATTTTCGAGGCGATATGAATCTAGCCATTAACCAGCCCAATCCAAAAAAGCTTTCCGGATTAAAGCCCACAATGATCACATTGCCGTTGGGAACAAGTACGCGGTGTATTTCCCTCAGCACCTGGTGAGGCTCACCTGCAACCTCAAGACTATGAAACACAACGACCGTATCAATCGTTTCAGTACCAAAAGGGAGCCACTCATCGGTGCAAACAACGCTTTGTGCGCCTTCAACCACAGCGCCATTACTAGAGGCCACCAGTTTGTTCTGTGAATGCGCGACATCTTTGATTGATAGATCAGGTGGCACGCCTAGAAATAGCGTGTGATAACCAAATAAGCGCTCAAGCTGGCTATCTAGCTCATCGACCACTTGCTGTCGCAACCGGCGGCCCACAGGCGCAGACGTATACCACTCGTGCAAATGGTCTCGAGTCGTAATGTGGTGCTTTTTAGCAGCTTGATTTCCCATCCACCAAGGGTATCGTTTCCCGAGTTGACTGCAAATAGCTTAGGTAACGAGAAATCCTATGAATATCACCCCCATCCCTGCATTTTCCGACAATTACATCTGGATGATCGTCCATGAAGGCCGAGCCGCCGTCGTTGACCCGGGCGATCCAACCCCAGTGCTCAAGACTCTAGAGGAGCAAGGCCTCGTACTCGATACCATCATCATCACCCATCATCACTTTGATCACACAGGCGGTGTTGGCGCGCTGAAAACCACTACTGGATGTCGAGTTATTGGTCCCAATAACCCCAAAATTGCGGACATTGACGAGACAATGACTGAAGGGGCTCAGGTCACGGTTCTTGGGTATGAATTCGAGGTCATGGAAGTGCCGGGGCACACCCTGGATCACATTGCCTACTACAACGCAGAGGATGGGACACTGTTTTGCGGTGATACCTTGTTCGTAGGTGGCTGTGGTCGGGTATTTGAAGGCACTTTTCCCATGATGCAGCAATCTTTGGCGAAACTGAGCGAGCTACCCAGCGGGACCAAGGTCTACTGCACGCACGAGTACACCATGGCCAATCTCAGCTTTGCTCGTAAAGTTGAACCTACGAATACCGATTTAATGGCCCATATTCAGACCTGCGAGCGAAGGCGTGACAGCGATTTACCCACAGTGCCTTCGACCATCGGGCAAGAACTGCTCATTAACCCCTTCCTTCGCTGGCACTCCCCCGCCATCGTCGCGCAGCTCAAACAGGAAGGGCGTCACACGGGCGATTCACCTGCAGATATTTTTGGTGCTGTGAGGGGCTGGAAAGACGAAGGCTAGCTGCTCGGAGTTGCATTTTCTGAGTTGAATTTATTGATCATGCTGGGGTCATTAACGCCAAGCTTTATGCGTTATCCCTCGTAGATCGGCACTTCGTATAATTCTGCTAACCCCGAGAAATAAAGTGCAACCCGAGTATCAATCACATCCGGGTGATGAGACTGATCGTAGAGCTGCATCGCAGATCGATATCTTAGTAATTGATCTCGATAGCGAGTCGCCTCCTCGCTCAAGAAGTCAGTCAATGACTCCTCTTGTGCTGGGCGACTGGTCTTGTAATCGATAATCCAGCGGATACCCGTTTGTGCATCGATGAACGTACGATCAACCACAAGTTGCTTTTGTGTCTCCGCCACGAAAAGGGAGAGCTCTGACTGTGCGTCGTGGTGATGGGCCGCTAGGACCCAGCGACCCACCTCGTCACCAAGCACACGGTTCACATCGATAATCAGTGATTTCAGCTCCTCCGCGATATCGGCACTGGGACTAGAAAGCTCAGTCAACTGAAATCTCATCGCTCGTGATATAGAGTCAGGACATTCAGTTGGCAGCGGATCTTGTAGCGCCAGTAACTCTAGGCCACGGTGCAGCGCTGTTCCGTTGCGCCTACTCTGCAGATTTCCTGACCTCAATGCAGACGCAGGCGATGCCTCGGCAGTTTCGCTCAAGAGCCTGTCCGGCGTTTCAACCACCCGCAGCAGTTGGCTATGCCCCGGCTCTACCACGACCTTGCTTTGACTCTCGTCTGGTGGATGAAATTGAACCTGAGGCGCTGCGGCGCAGAAGTTAGACCAAAAGCTGCCGGTGTTTCTTGGCGGCCAGTGAGACTCGGACGACAACGTAGCAGTCACTCTGCAACTCTCGCGTGCTCGGGTTATCCCGACATAGTAGAGGCGAATGAGCTCTTGAGCCTCCTTACGCCTGTTAACAAACCCCAGGTAGTCGTAAAGCGTGTCTTCTGCGTCAGATGCAGGCCGTGCGGCGATCAAAAGTCCGTTTTGCTCATCTCGATTCCACCGCAACAGGGGTTTTTTACTAGATCGACCGGTTTTCCCTGCGCCTACAATAAAGACATGATCGAATTCGAGTCCTTTGCTCCGGTGCAAGGTCATCAACTCAACACGCGCTGTAGCTGACTCAATGGTCGCGTGTTTTGTTTCTAGCCAGGTAACTAAACGGTCGGCATCTAAACCCGCCCCCCCTGCTTCCTGATCCCTTAATTGGTGGAAGAAGGCACGCGTGTCCGACTGCTCCTCTTCAGGCAAGATGAGATCCCCACCGAGGCGTTTCCAGGTTTCCTCGACCCAGTTGACAAGGTTTAAACGATCACGCTTGCCCTCAGCCCATAGAAGTGCTCTCAGGGCAAACAGCCCACGCTTCTGGCCATCCGCTGATAACTCAACGCTGCCGTCTACTAATTTCTCAACCGAAGCGGTCAGCGAGTATCGAGCCAATATGGGTATCAGTAAGCCTAGATCCTTGAGGGTTAAGCCCACCATTGGACTGCGCAACAAAGCGACCAGTGCCACGGTATCGGCTGGATTAGCTAGATAGCGGCTTAACGACACCAGGTCCATGACCGCCGCTCTGCGGGAGAACGAGGTGAGATCCGAACCGACGATGTCTATCCCATTATCGCGCAACATTCTGGATATGGGCTCGAGCGAGGAGCGAGTTCTTGCTAACACACCAATGGTGCTGTCACTCGATTGACTCAGCAGCTCGCAAATTTTCGAAAATACAAAGTTTGTCTCCAGCACTTGATCATCGGGAAAATTATGAATTTCAACGGCCTGCTCAAGACCTGGAGATCGCGTCGCTTCGGCTATGGTCATGGGTACAACGCCGAGTCGGCGATCCCCATACATGGGGACAATCGAGGAAAACTGTTGGTTTACCCAGTCGATCACGCCTGCTTGAGAGCGAAAGTTGCGCGACAGTGATCGGTCGTTAAGCAGAACTTCCGCGATACCCTCCTCCCGTACTTTAAGAAACAGCTCCACGTCTGCATAACGGAACCCATAAATACTCTGCATTGCATCACCCACGATAAATAACGTGCGCGGATGCCTAGGGTTCATGTGGTTGTGCTCTGACCAGCCTCGGCAAAGTTTTTGAAGCAAGCGGTATTGACCTTTAGAGGTATCCTGAAACTCATCCACCAGAATGTGCGCTAGTTGATAGTCGAGTCGAAGTGCAAGGTCTGTAGGCTCTTCATCGGTTCCAAGCGCCGCTTCAGCAGACATGGCAATGTGGGTGTGGTCAACCACACCTCTCGATCGAAAAACGGTCAGTAATTGAGCTGCGAGGGTCGGCAACACACGAGATAGGTGAAGCACCCCTTGCCACTCTTGATCATCGTTTTTTGTGCTTGGCAAATAAGCGATTTCTATCAGTAAATCCAACCAGACTGTCCGGTCCTCAAGCGTCGAAATAAGTCCCAGCACGTCGTCCTTCGCTGTTTGATCAACCTTGGCCTGAAAGCCGTTATTCTTATCGAGACGTTTTCTGGGCTTTTCATCGCCTGTGAGAATCCAACGCACTACCCATTGCCAACTACGCAGCTGAGCCGGTTCGTTGCCGAGTTGAATAGGGGCTGCCGGGATATCAACTTTTTGAGGCTCCACCAGTCCACTCTCTACGTAAGCGTTCAAACGGCCCATAGCGGCGTTTGCCTGTTGCTCAAGCTCTGACAGCCAGTGAGCGTCGATCGTCTGTGTAAGGACTGACAGGCGCTCAGAGATAACTGCCTGAACGGTTGCGGTAAGTCGCTGGCTCGCGCCCTCAGGATCGGTATGCTGACCCAACTCTGGTAACCAATCAGCTCGGCGACCCAGCAACTCAATGAGCAATTCAGAGCAGCGCTGCCAATTGTTATCCATACTCAGCAGTAATTGACGCAGCGCCTCGCCTCGACTCGATTCCTCGCCAACGAGCTCATATAACTCTGACGTCGCTTTCTGATAAAGCGGCAGCACATCATCTGTCACGGTGATACCACCGCCAAGCCCACTCAACACGGGCATTACACGATTTAATTGCGCCGCTAGTCCATCAATCGTACGGATGTTCAAGCTCTCTGCAGTCAAGCTCCAGTTTAAGGCTCTCGAATGCGCCAAGACCGCATCTGCCAGTGACTGGGTTCGGGCCTCATGCTCATTCTCTGCCTGAGTACCCTGCGCAGCTGCGGCGAGTGCCTCCATCACACGCTCGCGCATCTCTGCCGCTGCTTTACGGGTAAAGGTAATCGCCAATACCTGCTCTGGACGTTCCACGGTGACAAGCAACGCAAGAACCCGCTGCGTCAGCAGGCTAGTCTTTCCCGAACCCGCCGGCGCAGTGACACAAAAGCTTTTTGCGGTATCTAGGACCTCATGACGGACGGCTGCGTCACTCACCCGACAACTCCTCTTCAGCATCCCAATCGGACACTACATGAGCTCGGCAAATGGCGTCGTAGTGACAATAACGGCACGCACTGGGTGATGGTGCCGGTGTGCCGCTGCCATCGACAAAAGCGCTTACCAAGGACCTCAGATCGGCTAGCCACTGATCGTTCAAGCCAGCTAACTCGGTCACACCAGCGCGATCCATGGCTTTTTTGTTCTTCTTATCGGCATCATCAAGCCCAATATCGGCGCCAAGCGTCAAATAGCCGGGCTCGTTCATTGATACCTGACCAATGGCGATTGTTTCCACGTTGGCGATGACCTGGCTATAACACGGAAGTTGAGGCGACTTGAGTGGGCTTTGCGACCAATCTGCTGCGGACTGTCCGGCGCTCGATTTGTAGTCGATGACAATCCGTTGCCCTGTGCTCAGGCGGTCCACTCGGTCGACTTTCAGCGATAGATTAATCCCTTCACACTTCCACTCGAGGGGTGCTTCGCTTAACTCCACGGTGAAACTAATGTCTCTACTGCCTTCAACATCGAGCCAGGCCCCCAAAATGCCACTCAGTCTCTGACGCTCCAAGTCCAGCGTAGACAGCCCTACTCTCTCTCTTACTGATGCTTTCAAACTCCTCGCCGCTTCATCGGCTGCCGCCTCGATAAGCACCTCACGATCCGCTCCAGTTAATGCTTTGATCTGATCACTGTTTTTCAGCGAGCTAAACAAGTGCTTTAGCGCCTCATGAAGCACGCCACCTCGCTCGCCGGGCGTAAGTGCTTCGGCTTCAGCCTCCAAGGGTCTGATACCTAGTTTATGATTCAGATGTGCTTTCAACGGGCAAGACGCTTGTTGCTCGAGCAGCGATATCCCCCCTGCTTGCTGGTTGGGAAGATTCGTAGCCAAACCTACGGAATCGTCGATCGATTCAAGACGCACAATAGTAACGCGATCACCACGAACCTCACTGGGTGCCTCGTCACGACCTACGCCGCAAAACCGGCTGGGAAGTTTTGCCGTACCGTCTGATACTCGGTGATACGTACAAGATACGTCTCCTGCTGAACTCAGCTGCCCAATCAGCCTCGCCGCAACCGTATAGTGAGCCTCCTCATCAATCTTGCTGATCTGGTAAGACCGACAGATCTGCCAGGGAATAAAACTCAACAAGCCAGGATTGGGCGGCAAGGATTCGGAGGTCGCTCCAACTATGCGAGTAGCCTCAAAGGACAAACCCATGGTGTCGGCCAGACCCATCACCTGTAGCTTCCCCACGTCTGTCTGCGGTTGAAAAAGCTTTTCGGATAGCACCGAGCGGAGGCGCGAGACGAAAAGGGTTAACGGATACGGCTCATTATCGAGTGAATTGGCCTCAATCTCATCAAATAGCCCATCAACCAACTCCAGCTGCTGATATTCCACAGAATCCAATCCAGAGGCCGATGGCCAGCCTGCTACCCGTAACAGAGTCGATACCCGCGCTCTCCATTCACAGCCAGACAGGCGCAATAATGACAACCTATCAACGCGTGCCGCGGACAAAGCCATCTCTAGAGGGCTCTTTGGCACCACTTTGCCTAAGGCCTCCAGGACATGTCGCAGTTCAAATACGCGCCGTTTTGAATTGAAAAGGTGCGCAATGACCGCGGCTTTGTCATTGCGGTCAGTGTCTAGCCAGCCATAAAACGGCGAGCGAAGTAGCGCAGTTACTTCAGCGCGTCCCAACCCTTGACCAATAAGGCCCAAGAGCAAGAGAGCGTCACGAAACATGGGCACTTTGGCCAATTCTATGCCGCGACTGAAGTTAACCGGAAGATCGGTGAACACCTGATCCGAGCTACCGAACAAATCACGTAACTCATGCTCTAACACCGGCCTGTCGCGCTGATAATCAGCGAGCACTATGGCACTCACCCGACTGTTCTCATGCTGGTGAAAGCCCCATTTCGCTGCCGCTGCTATCTCTGCCTCGCGAGTTGGGTATCCCGCCGTAGAGATAACGCCATCAATGGATTCAGAGTGAAACCAGCGAGTCACCTTGAACCTGCTCGACAGAGCAGCCTCTACCGAAGGTACGGGTGCCTCTTCCGAAAGAAACCATACCTCTGAGTCTCGCTCCTTTTTCTCAGTCGCTATCAGCTCAGGAAGGTCTTCCGGCATCACCCAGCCTTCTTGCTTTAAGCGAATATCCACTCGATCAAGCCACTTGAGAAAACACGCGGTATCTGATTCCGAGGCAAATAACGTGCGCACCTGCTCAGATGCCACTGGCACCCGATTATCCTTTAGCGATGCTCGACATCTCGTCGCCAACGCTGCAGCAGCCTCAGGCTGCAACAAACTAAACGCATCGGTTTGTGACTCGTACCGCGAAATTACCTCTCGCCAAAGTGCCTCTACTTCAGAACTAACGAGCAAGCGTCTAGGGGGATCGCTCGTCTCCGCCTGCTGCTGCCATTCGTGGCGAAGCCATGCGTCCAGGGATAGGATCTTGGGAAAACGAGATACCGAAGAGCGGTACTGAGCCGACTCGCTGACTAGGTAGCGTGCTAAACGCTGTGTCGCTGTTATCACGGTGACGCCGTCGCCGACTGCGCCTGAAATAGCGGCGATATTCGGCAGGGGCGATACAGCTGTCATAGTCATGGGGATGTTATACAGCAAGCCTTGAGTCGATTAAATTACGAATCATCCCGTTGTACTCATGACTACGCCACTTGTTCGGGGTATGCTCCGCTCTCATTTTTTTGAGCCCATAGAAGTAATGAGCCAATCAAGCATTCACAACGTCAATGTCGCGTCGCAGCAGGCTCTAACAGCACCTGTGGCACTTCGTTCATCTGTGCCTGTTGATGAGTCGATTTTCAGCTTTGTCAGAGAATCTCGCGAGGTTGTTAGAAATATTCTTGATCGCAAAGACCACCGTCTCATGGTCGTTGTGGGACCCTGCTCTATTCACGATCGTGACGCCGCAATCGACTACGCGGCTAAGCTAAAAGGGTTGTCAGACGAGCTTGACGATACGCTTTACATCATCATGCGTGTTTATTTTGAGAAGCCCAGGACGACTACAGGCTGGAAAGGCTTAATTAATGATCCATCACTTGATGACTCATTTGACATTGAGGCCGGCCTCAAGCTGGGAAGGACGCTCCTGCGTGACCTTCTGGCGATGGGTTTACCGACCGCTACTGAGGCGCTCGACCCCATCACGCCACAATACCTCCAGGACTTAATCTGCTGGTCAGCTATCGGCGCTCGAACAACCGAGTCACAGACTCACCGAGAGATGGCCAGTGGTCTCTCGTCAGCGGTTGGATTCAAAAATGGTACCGACGGGAGTCTAGATGTTGCGATTAATGCGCTGAAGTCAGTGCAACATCCACATCGCTTCCTTGGGATTAATTCTGAAGGTGTGGTTTCAATCTTTGAGACCCGCGGTAATCCTTACGGACACGTTGTCCTTCGTGGTGGCAGTAACGGGCCCAACTACGACAGCGTTAATATTGCGAAATGTGAAGCTGCGCTCGCAAAAGCGTGTCTGCCCTCCAACATCATGGTTGATTGTAGTCACTCTAATTCAAGCAAGGATCACAAGGTTCAGCCACTGGTGACACGTGACATCAGCAACCAAATACTGAAGGGTAACCAGTCGATTATTGGACTGATGCTAGAGAGCCATCTTCACGAAGGACGTCAGGATATCCCCGCGGATTTAAGAGATCTGCAATACGGCGTATCAGTGACAGACGCCTGTATGGATTGGGATACCACGGAGACCAGCTTGCGTGAGCTCGCTGAATGTTTGCGATCTACGCTAAGGCACCGACGAGAGGCCTAATAATAGGCGTTACTGCGGTCTGTATGATCAGTCATATCCCGAACACCGGCCAATTCAGGAATCTGCTCGGTCAGCGTTTTCTCGACGCCATCCTTGAGGGTGATACTGACAGCACTGCAGCCCTGACACCCCCCGCCGAAGCGCAGAATGGCAATATTATCTTCAGTGACCTCCACAAGCGAAACGTCACCGCCATGCGAGGCAAGCGAGGGATTTACCTCGTTGTAGAGTAAGTAGTTGATGCGATCCTCAATAGGGCTATCAGCATCGACGCGCGGCATTTTCGCATTAGGTGCTTTTATCGTAAGCTGGCCGCCCATTCGATCTTTTGCGTAATCAACGACCGCGTCTTCTAGAAAGGGTATACTCCGGTTCTCTATCCATGCATTGAAATGTTCGAAGTCATGCTGCTCATCACTTGCCTGCATGTCACCTTCGCGACAATAGGCAATGCAGGTCTCAGCCCGTGGTGTACCGGGATTGTTGATAAAGACTCTAACGCCCAGCGCATCCGCCTGCTTATCTAACAGTTCTTTTAAATAAACACGTGCTGATTCGGTGATGGTGACCATGAGTTCCTCCGTCTGACGCCGCTAGGGTAACAGAAATCTTGTAAAAAGATTCTTACACTTGCATAACCCATATATGAAAATAGAGTATCCATATATAGATATGGAAACCCGATGTCATCGAAATTTAAACAGATCCTACAGAGCACGCTCGCCGCAGCTTTTGGCGTGCAAAGTCAAAAGAACCGCGAACAAGACTTTGAAGAAGGAAACGCCGGCTGGTTTATCCTAGCCGGCATTATCTTTACGGTGATTTTCATTTTCACCGTCTTAACCGTGGTGAACCTTGTTATCGCTTAGGCGGGAAGGCCCGACAGCCACTCCACAACACTCAATACAACCACCGACACAATTACAACGGCGACAACCGCATCGGCTGTGCTGTCATCAAAACTACTTTTTGCCATAAATCCCCCGGAAAACAGGCAGTTATGAGACAAGCTTAAAGCGCTGACTCGAGTTCAGGAAGGGCCGCAAACAAATCGGCAACAAGACCGTAATCTGCAACCTGGAAGATGGGCGCATCTTCGTCTTTATTGATTGCCACAATCACCTTGCTGTCCTTCATACCGGCGAGGTGCTGAATCGCACCAGAAATACCCACCGCAATATAGAGGTCGGGGGCGACAATCTTGCCAGTCTGACCAACTTGATAGTCGTTGGGGACAAAGCCCGCATCGACCGCTGCTCGCGACGCACCGATGGCTGCATTTAACTTGTCGGCTATTCCTTCAAGCATTGAAAAGTTATCGCCATTCTGCATACCACGGCCACCTGAAATGACTACCGATGCAGAGGTAAGTTCAGGTCTATCAGAGACCGCAACTTCTTCACCGATAAAGCTAGAAACACCAGCGTCATGAGCACCATCAACTGCCTGTGCGGACGCGCTCCCGCCTTCACCTGGTACTGCATCAAACGCAGTGGTTCGTACGGTGATTACTTTCTTGGCATCCGAGCTCTTAACAGTAGCAATAACGTTGCCTGCATAGATTGGACGCTCAAAGGTATCGGCATCGATAATCGCTGTGATGTCAGAGATCTGCGCCACGTCCAGCATAGCAGCAACGCGAGGCATCACATTTTTGCCGTTGGCTGTGGCGGCAGCCAATACGGCATCATATCCCGCTGCTACATCTGCAACCACGAGGCTCACATTTTCGGCGAGCTGGTTTTCATAAGCGGCGTTATCAGCTAGTAATATTGAAGCCACACCAGGAACCGCTGCAGCTGCGTCAGCCGCTGCCTGACAGCCACTACCCACAACTAAAATATCGATGTCGCCACCCAACTGCTGTGCGGCCGCTACGGCATTCAATGTGGCTGCTTTGAGCGTTTGATTATCGTGTTCTGCAACAATTAACGTCTTCATGAGATCACCTTCGCTTCGTTCTTGAGCTTATCGACTAATTGCTCAACTGATTCAACTTTTATACCCGCTGACCGCTCCGCAGGTGGCTTCACACCCACTAAGGTCACGTGCGACTGGATATCGACGCCTAGATCAGCCGGTGAAACAGTTTCTAAAGGCTTCTTTTTCGCCTTCATAATATTCGGCAAAGATGCATACCGAGGCTCGTTCAAGCGAAGATCGGTCGTTACTACCGCGGGGAGCTTGAGCTCAACCGTCTGCAGACCGCCATCAATTTCACGGGTTACCTGCACTGTACCGTCACCTACGTTGACTTCGGAAGCGAACGTGCCCTGCCCCATACCGGTAAGCGCAGCGAGCATCTGACCTGTCTGGTTGTTGTCGCCATCGATAGACTGCTTGCCCAGAATAATCAGATCAGGTGATTCAGAGCCGATCACTCCCTTCAAAAGCTTGGCAACCTCTAGCGGCTCAGGACGACCTTCAGCTTCAACGTGGATGCCACGGTCTGCGCCCAACGCGAGTGCTGTGCGAATTTGCTCCTGGCAGCTTTTGTCGCCAATGGATGCAACAACAACTTCAGACGCTGTGCCTGCTTCCTTAAGACGTACCGCTTCCTCCACTGCAATTTCACAGAATGGGTTTATCGCCATTTTGACATTGTTGAGCTCAACATCAGAGCCGTCGGCCTTGGCGCGCACCTTCACGTTGTAGTCCACAACGCGTTTAACTGCGACGAGTACCTTCATAGCAACTCCACTGAAAGTTAACGTGTTTGAAAATAGTAGCCGATCAGAGATCAATTTGTTGCCCGCATTACTACATTTGCGAGGCGCGATACTTTAACATACCGCGAGTTCAAAAAAGCTATAGGTGATGCACATTTTGTGTCGATGTGGCCTATTGCGATAGTTAATTGGAGGTGACTAGTGGAACGCGAATCCATGGAATTTGATGTAGTGGTTGTGGGGGCGGGACCTGCGGGTCTTTCGGCGGCCATCAAGCTCAGTCAATTGGCGCAGGGACACGAGCGCGAGGTCAGTATTTGCGTAGTTGAGAAAGGCTCTGAAGTGGGTGCTCATATTCTTTCAGGTGCAGTTCTTGAAACCACAGCACTCGATGAGCTCTTGCCAGACTGGCGATCACTGGGGTCACCACTGAATACCGAAGTGACCAAGGACGTCTTCTACTACTACACTTCCGGCAAATCGGCTGCGCAAATTCCAAATCTGTTCCTACCGGCGCCTGTTCACAACGATGGCAATTACATCGTTTCCATGGGCAACGTCTGCCGCTGGCTTGCCGAGCAGGCAGAAAACATGGGCATCGAGGTCTACCCGGGCTTTGCCGCTGCCGAACTGTTATTCAATGATGATGGCTCGGTAAAAGGTGTTGCCACTGGCGACATGGGTATCAGTGCGGAGGGAGAACAGAAAGACTCCTACATGCCGGGCATGGAACTACACGCGAAGTACACGCTCTTCGCTGAAGGATGTCGTGGTCATCTGGGTAAAGAATTGATCGCCCACTTTGGGCTTGATGAAGGGAAAGACCCGCAACACTACGGCATTGGCATTAAAGAGGTTTGGCAAATCAAGCCCGAACTTCACGAGGAAGGTAAGGTCATTCATGGACTGGGGTGGCCGCTATCAGAGAGCGGCTCCTCCGGTGGCGCCTTCATGTATCACGCCGAGAACAACGAGGTTTATATAGGCTTAATTACCGACCTCAATTATTCGAACCCTCACGTCAGTCCTTTCGAAGAGTTCCAGCGCTGGAAGACTCACCCCAAGACTGCAAAGTATCTCGAGGGTGCTGAACGCCTTGCCTATGGCGCTCGGGCGCTGGCAAAAGGTGGACTTAACTCACTACCCCAGATGAACTTCCCCGGTGGACTCATCATTGGCTGTGATGCGGGCACGCTCAACGCGGTCAAGATCAAGGGCAATCACACAGCCATGAAGAGCGGCATATTGGCAGCTGAGGAAGTTGCTACAGCCCTTATGTCCGAAACCCCGGCTACTGATCTAGTGGGCTTCGAGCAGCGGGTTGCAGACTCTTGGCTGGGCAAGGAATTAAAAGCGAGTCGCAACTTTGCAGGTTACATGCACACGTTCGGAGCGCTTTTAGGATCCGCTGCGGTGTGGTTTGACCAGACCATTATGCGGGGCAATATGCCGTTCACACTCCGCGACAAGAAGCCTGACTACGCCTGTCTTGAGCCCGCCGCGTCATCGAAGAAAATCGATTATCCGAAGCCCGATAATGTGCTGACCTTTGATCGCTTGTCGTCAGTCTTCTTGTCAAATACCAATCATGAAGAAGATCAGCCCTGTCACTTGCAGCTGGTTGACACCGCGATTCCGATCCAGGTCAACCTTCCGACCTACGACGAGCCCGCTCAACGCTACTGCCCTGCGGGAGTGTATGAAGTAATCACAGATGGTGACGAACCGCGCTTTCAGATTAATGCTCAGAACTGCGTTCACTGTAAGACCTGCGATATTAAGGATCCCTCACAGAATATTCGCTGGGTAACCCCTGAAGGCTTGGGTGGGCCGAACTACCCCAATATGTAACACCAAAGCTCCCTACTTTAGCTGCAGAGTTAAAGCAGGGAGTACTTTTGACCACCACTCTCGACGCATCCATGGTCATCAGCCATGTCTACCAGGCGATACCACGCCGCACGCGTGAACAATGCAGTGAGCTTATTCGGTAGTGATATGAACGCAGCGCCGGCAGCCGCTGGCTCTTGTGTCAGTCCAGTCTCGTCGTTGAGGTAGAAAACACCGCCTGAATTGAGGATAAGTCCAAGGCGACTTTGCCCTGTCGTTGTATCATCGACGCGCGTAGCGTCTACGACCATCAGTGGATGTAACGCCACCGCGACTTCCACCTTTTCTGCCGGGGTAACGAGGTAATAGGCGCCATCGTCCTCACGTCGTAATAGTCCAGCAAACAGCGATACCAGCTCGACCCGCTTTATTTCAGATCCTTCATGAAACCAGCGCCCATCGCGATCGATGGCTATATCCACAAAGCCACAATTACTGGGATTCCATTGATCAAGCGGGTAAGGCTGACGACCGTTGACACTGCCAGAGAATATTGCCGGCGAATCTCCTACCGCCGAAACAGACCCAGCGTTGCGCACGAGTCGCGCAAATGCGTCGTCAGCCACAAACAGTCACTCTAGCGAATGACAACATCGCCTCTTCGTTTCAAATCAGCCATGAACTCCTGCCTTAGCAGTGATGCACTGACGTCTGATACTTCGCGCAGTAAAGCGTCCCTCTCGACACCCACCATGGTGTCTTCGCGACCGGCTTGAGTCCTTGCAAGTTGAACAAGCGCATAACTTTCGTCATCGAGTCGAACGGCACTCACGGTTTCAGTGTCTGTAGACCGCTTACTGAATGCCGACTGCAGCACCGCTGAGGGTAGATTGACGTTTTGCCGCGTAGCAGCCAACTCAACCCGCCATTCGTACCCCTTAGCCGATGAAACGGATTCAAGTGTCTCACCTGCCGAGAGCGATGCATTGACCTCATCAACCAAGGTCGTCATAGCACGATCCTTGGCCTCGGACGCGAGTTGTGCCTCGATACCGTCACGAACCTCCGCTAAAGGTTTTATTCCCTCGGGCAGACGTTCCTTGACAGCCATGGCGACAAAGCGAGAACCCGATAACTCGATCACGTCACTATTGTTGCCGTCGATCAAAACATCCTCCGAGAACGCTGCGTTCCGAAGCGATGATTCCACAAAGAGGCCTTCGCCTTCATCGCGCGAAAATGGCTGAGAGATCGATACTGGCACACCGAGTTGCTCGGCAGCAGTCGCCAAACCGCTTGAGGTAAAGACGAGATCACGGAGTTGATCAACCGCGATCAGTAAATCTCGCTGTGTCTGTGCAGTCTGCAGACTTTCAGTGATTTCGGCACGTAGAAGCTCATCCGGAACCTGCTCAGCCGCAGACCGGCTTTTAACCAAGATGAAGTGAGTCCCGGCATCCGTTGTCACGGGGGACGAAATACCACCCACTTCCAAAGAAGCAATAGCATCTTCCATTGCATCGGGAAAAACCGAGCCGTCTGTGAAACCTAGGTCACCGCCGACGAAGGATGAACCAATATCATCCGAGGCGTCAGCTGCAATTGCTGCAAAATCTTCCGCGGCGGCGAGTCGAGACCCTACCTCATCGATTCGTGAAGCATAGGCTTCGTCTGTCTCGTCACCATCCTGAATCAATAGGATGTGTGCCACCTCTGACTGCGCCTTGGTCTCATAGTCAGCAAGAGCGTCAGCGAGCTGTGCTTCCAACTCCGCATCCTCCACAGGCAAAGCGTATTGAGCCGGATTTAGCTCTATAAACTCCACACTAAGACGCTCGGGTTGGGCAAATAGCCCCGGATTAGTCTCATAGAATGCCGAAATAGTCGCGTCATCAACGTCAGAAGCGGCGGAGAGCGCCGCGTCTGGCACAACCAAGAAGCGTACGTCTCTGCGCTCGACTACGACGTCAATGGCTGCTCTCGCCTCTACAGGCGTTATGAAGTCCGCATCAGCAATGATCGACTCCAATTTGATAAGTTGGTCGGTATTACCCTGCTCTGCGCGATATTGATCTGCCGATAGACCATTGGAGCGCAACACATCACGGTAATAGTCAGCGGAGAAGCTACCGTCCACTTCAAATGTTGGGTTACCAATAATACTGCGGCGTACTGCCTCGGGAGACGCGGTGACACCAAGCGCAGTTGCGTAATCCTCAAGAAGCGCGCGATCGATCAGATTATTTAAGACTCCGGGCCTCAGAAGATCGTCATCAAGCAAGCTTGGATCTAATTGATCACCGTATATCTCGGATAACTGGCGGCGCTGCTGTTCAATCGCAAATTGGAGCTCGTTAAAAGAGATTTCGCGATCATTCACCTTAGCCGCGCCCGATTGAGCACCACCAAACGTTAATGACTCAGCGCCCGTTAGGACAAACGACAACACGATTAAACCAATAACCACCAATACCCATGGGCTCTTCACGCCCTCTCGCATGCTCTGAAGCATTAGATTTACCCTGTTATTACCTTGAAGAAATTAGTTGCCACAAAAAAAGGCGCACGAGGCGCCCTTCTCATTCTCAGCCCCAGCTGAGATTTTACACCATTACGAGTTGCACGCGTCCTTCAACGCCTTACCTGCTTTGAAGCCAGGTGTGTTTGACGCAGCAATCTTGATTGTCTCACCCGTGCGTGGGTTGCGACCGTCGCGTGCTGCACGTGGCTTCACAGAAAACGTTCCGAAACCTACAAGAGATACGTTGCCACCGTTAGAGAGCTCTGAAGTAATAGCTGCGACTGTTGCATCAAGTGCACGACCAGCAGCTGCCTTTGGGAGATCTGCTTCTGAAGCGATAGCATCAATTAATTCATTTTTATTCACAATAAATCCTCGGTATATGCTTTAGTAAAATGCCTGAAACTCAGGATTAGGCTACCTTTGCGGACAATCAGGGTCAATCCAGAAATGTAAAAATTTCTTAATTTTTTCGCTCAAACAGACTTAAATCGTGTCAATGAGAGGTAGCTCGCGCTTCACCCTCTTCTTGCCCCTCTGAACCCGCCACTTTTGCCTCGTTTGTGCCGGCCAGATACTCATCGTCGCTCAATGGTTGAGGTGACGATTCAAGGGCGATTTCAAGTACTTCATCAATCCATTTCACAGGCTTGATATCGAGCTTATCCTTGATGGTGTCCGGCACCTCTGCGAGATCACGCTCATTCTCATGTGGAATGACGACCGTCTTGATGCCACCGCGGCGCGCAGCGAGCAGTTTCTCTTTAAGTCCACCAATGGCCAGAACCTCTCCTCGTAAGGTGATTTCTCCGGTCATGGCGACGTCAGCGCGCACCGGAATATTCGTGGCGACACTAACAAGCGCGGTACACATTCCAATGCCGGCGCTTGGGCCGTCCTTCGGTGTTGCACCTTCCGGCACGTGGATATGGAGGTCGTGCGTATCGTGATATTGGGCTGGAATACCCAGACCCTGCGAGCGCGAGCGAACGACTGTCATCGCAGCCTGAATCGATTCTTGCATGACATCGCCAAGACTACCTGTCCGAACGTGACGTCCCTTACCACTGACCGATGCCGCCTCAATCGTGAGGAGCTCACCACCTACCGACGTCCATGCGAGACCCGTGACCTCGCCAACCTGATTAGCCTCGTCAGCCACACCAAAGGTGAACTTGCGCACACCTAGCAGGTCCTCAAGGTTCTCAGAGGTGACTTCGGTACCGGACTGCCAGTCCTCCAGTGCTAGCTTTTTAACGACTTTACGGCAAACCTTTGCAAGCTCCCGCTCCATCGCTCGAACACCGGCTTCGCGTGTGTAGTAACGGACAATATCGAGAATTGCTTCGTCCGCAACGCTAATCTCAGCGGGCTTTAACCCGTTTACCTTGACCTGCTTGGGCAGAAGATATTTACGCGCGATGCTGAGCTTCTCGTCCTCCGTGTACCCTGGGATTCGAATTACTTCCAAACGGTCCAACAATGGGCCGGGAATACTCATGGTGTTTGAGGTACAAACAAACATGACATCCGACAGGTCGTAATCCACCTCAAGGTAGTGGTCGTTAAAGGCGTGATTTTGCTCCGGATCGAGCACCTCGAGCATTGCTGATGCAGGGTCCCCGCGATGATCCATGCCCATCTTGTCAATTTCATCCAATAAGAACAGCGGATTACGAACCCCGACCTTGACCATCTTTTGAATCAACTTACCCGGCATCGAGCCAATATAGGTACGCCGGTGTCCTCGAACCTCAGCCTCGTCACGCACACCACCGAGGGCCATACGAACAAACTTACGATTAGTCGACTTAGCGATAGACTCACCCAATGAAGTTTTACCTACCCCGGGAGGTCCAACGAGACAAAGTACTGGGCCTTTAAGCTTTCTGACCCGCTTTTGAACGGCCAGGTACTCAAGAATACGGTCTTTTACCTCTTCCAGTCCGTAATGATCCTGATCGAGGATGGTCTGAGCCCGCTTGATATCGTGCTTAACCTTGCTACGCTTTGCCCAAGGAACACCAACCAACCACTCAATGTAGCCCCTCACCACCGAGGCTTCAGCCGACATGGGTGACATCATTTTGAGCTTACTCAGCTCGGAATTCGCCTTTTCAATGGCCTCATCCGACATCTTGGCTTCATCAATACGATTCTGAAGCTCATCGATCTCATTAGGTGCGTCGTCCATTTCCCCCAGCTCTTTTTGAATGGCTTTCATCTGCTCATTCAAGTAGTACTCACGCTGGCTTTTTTCCATCTGCTTTTTAACGCGACCGCGTATTTTCTTCTCGACTTGGAACAGATCGATCTCTGAATCCATGAGAGACATCAAGTGCTCGAGTCGAGCCTTAACCGCAGACATCTCTAGAATGTTTTGCTTTTCCTGCAAATCCACCGACATATGCGCGGCTATCGTGTCGGCAAGCCGACCGGGCTCATCAATGCCGGAAAGCGATGTCAGTACTTCGCTGGGCACCTTCTTGCTGACATTCACGTATTTTTCGAAGTGATCTACCGTCTCGCGAATCGCCGCATCAGTATCGGCATCATCGAGATCCTCACACTCGATTTGCCGCACTGTAGCCATCGAAAAGGTTTCACCCGTATCGATAGCCTCAATAGCCGCGCGCTCACTGCCCTCTACCAGCACCTTAATCGTGCCATCAGGCAATTTGAGAAGTTGAAGAATCGTGGAGACGGTGCCTACCTGGTACAGGTCGTCCACATCGGGATTATCATCAGGGGCGTGGCGTTGAGCGACCAGCAGTACGTGCTTATTACCCGCCATGGCGCGTTCCAGCGCTTCAATCGATCGCTCGCGGCCGACGAATAGCGGAAGCACCATGTGGGGATAAACCACTACGTCACGAAGTGGGAGCAACGGTAACTGAAGGGCGGATGTATCGCTCATAATCATCTCCAAATGTTTAGGGTAGAGATGGGGGCTTTTTCACCAATCTCAAGCCCCGAGTCGCATCACTTTATGCGTCTTGAGCAGCAATCGTCTCGTCTTGTGTTTCGTAGACCAGCAGAGGTTCAGAGTCGCCGTTAATGACCAACTCGTCCACCACGATCTTGGCAACACCAGTCTGCGATGGGATGTTGTACATGGACTCAAGCAGGACATTCTCCAGAATAGACCGCAAGCCCCGCGCACCAGTCTTTCGTTCCATCGCCTTGGTAGCCACGGCACGTAATCCGTCTTCGCGGAAATCGATTTCTACCCCTTCCATGTCGAACATTTTACGGTACTGCTTGGTAAGCGCGTTCTTGGGCTCGGTCAGAATTTGCATTAGCGCAGCGATGTCCAACTCTTCCAACGTCGCAATCATTGGCAAACGTCCGACAAATTCAGGAATCAATCCATATTGAACTAGGTCTTCAGCCTCAAGGTCATGCAAGCTCTCGGCGAATTTCTTCTGCTCTGATTGACCCTTTACGTCTGCCGAAAAGCCAATACCGCCTTTCACTGAGCGGTTTTGAATCACTTTATCCAACCCGGCAAACGCGCCACCGCAGATAAAAAGAATGTTGCTGGTATCAACCTGCAGGAACTCCTGTTGCGGATGCTTTCTGCCACCTTGCGGCGGCACTGAGGCCACAGTTCCTTCGATCAACTTTAGAAGTGCTTGCTGGACCCCCTCGCCCGACACGTCACGCGTGATAGACGGGTTATCGGACTTCCGAGAAATCTTGTCGATCTCGTCGATGTATACGATACCCATTTGAGCCTTCTCAACATCGTAATCGCACTTCTGCAACAGCTTCTGAATGATATTTTCGACATCCTCACCCACATAACCCGCTTCAGTAAGTGTGGTTGCATCAGCAATCGTGAAAGGTACGTCTAATAATCGGGCCAGCGTTTCGGCCAGCAGTGTCTTACCAGAACCCGTCGGACCCACTAAAAGGATATTCGATTTTCCCAGCTCTACATTTGAGGCTTGCCCTTCGCCGATGCGCAATCGCTTGTAGTGGTTATAGACAGCTACCGACAGCACGCGCTTGGCTCTGGATTGCCCTATCACGTACTCGTCCAACTTTTCGTTGATTTCGCGAGGCACTGGTAGCTTGTCAGACGCTTCTGGCGCCGCAGCTTCCTGAATTTCCTCTCGGATGATGTCGTTGCAGAGGTCAACGCATTCGTCACAGATAAAAACGGATGGTCCCGCAATTAACTTACGGACTTCGTTCTGGCTTTTGCCGCAAAAAGAGCAGTAAAGCAGTTTTCCGTTTTCGTCACTGGTGCCGTCACCCGTCATTGCGTCTGACCCTGTGTTTTGCCTATCTTCGTACCACAAAGATGATAGGTTTCTACGCCTATTGCAAGGCGACAGATCTAGTTTCTACAAAAAGGCGTTAGCGTGATGTAATGACCTGGTCTACCAGACCGTATTCAACGCTCTGCTCTGCACTCATGAATCGGTCACGTTCGGTATCGCGCTCAATTACGTCCATCGGCTGACCTGTGTGCTCAGATAGCATTCGATTGAGTCGCTCGCGCAAGAAGAGGATCTCTTTGGCCTGAATCTCAATATCGCTCGCCTGCCCCTGGGCACCGCCACTTGGCTGATGAATCATGGTGCGAGCATTTGGCAGTATGAGCCGCTTACCTTTAGCACCACCACTCAGCAAGAAAGCTCCCATTGATGCGGCTTGGCCGACGCACATGGTACTGACTTCAGGCTTGATAAATTGCATCGTGTCGTAAATCGACAGACCTGCAGTCACAGATCCGCCCGGGCTGTTGATGTATAGGTGGATATCCTTGTCAGGGTTTTCAGACTCCAAGAAGAGCAACTGAGCCACGACAAGATTTGCCATCTGGTCTTCAATTGGGCCCACGATAAAAATGACGCGCTCCTTTAACAGGCGAGAATAGATATCGAACGAGCGCTCACCACGTGAGGTCTGCTCAATCACCATTGGAACTAGACCCAATGCTTTCTCGTTTCCTGTCTCGTAGCCGTACGACATCCCTACTCTCCTAGTTAACTCGCAGCGCTTATTGCTGTGTGGCTGCGCGGGTCCGCTGTAATGCGTCCTGGTACCCCGTTGCCTCTTCAGTGACTTTAGCCTGTTCAAGCAACTTTTCCACTACCGCGTCTTCCAACACACGCGACTCAATGCCCATCAATTGATTATTGTCTTCGTAATACCAATTGATGACTTCCTCTGGATCCTGATACGTGGAGGCAATCTCCTCGATCAGCTCACGCACTTTGTTTGGTTCAGCACGTACGCCCAAGTCTTGGACAAGCTCGCTCACTAACAAGCCCAATCGAACACGCGTTTCAGCGCGCTCGCTGAACATCTCGTCAGGGAGAATACTTTTAAGATCCATATCTGGGCTTACACCACCGCCAAACTGCTGGAACATCTGGCCTCGGAGTGCGTCTGTCTCTTGTGCAATCAGACTTTGCGGGATCTCAAGCTCTGGGTGCGCCTCTATGATGGCATCCATGACCTGCTGCTTAACGTGCGCATCGATCGCGCCCTTGAGCTCTCGCTCCATATTCTTCTGAACTTCGGCTCGGAAAGTCTCGACATCATCACCCTCTACCCCATAGGAGGCGAAGAGTTCGGCGTTGAGTTCCGCCAGCTCCATTGATTTCACTGCCTTCACGGTCACTTTGAACTCGACTGCAGCGCCTTTGAGCTCCTCGGAGTGATAATCCTCTGGGAAGGTAAGCTCAAGTATGCGCTCATCGCCGGCAGAGGCACCAACTAGCCCGTCCTCAAACCCAGGAATCATTCGGCCTGAACCAAGCTCCAGCGCGGTATCTGTTCCAGCCCCACCATCAAAGGCCTCACCGTCTTTAAACCCTTCGAAATCGATGGTTAGCGTGTCACCCTCTTCCGCAGCGCGATCGAGATCGACCAGTTGTCCTTGCTGCTTCTGGAATACCTCGATAATGTCGTTCACGTCGCTCTCGCCGATGTCACAGGTAAGCTTTGTGACCTCAAAGTCTTTGACTTCATTTAGGGAGACAGTGGGGTAGATTTCAAATGTCGCAACGTATTCAACATCCTTCCCACTCTCGACACTCTTGGCTTCGATGCTTGGCTGGCCAGCGGGTCTCAGATTTTCACCAATCACGGCCTCTTGGAATGACTGATTAATGACGTCACCCAGAACTTCCTGACGCACTCCAGGACCAAACCGCTGCTTCATAACGCTCATGGGGACTTTGCCAGGGCGGAAGCCAGGCAGGCGGACGTTTTTGGCCGCTTCTGCTAACTTCTTATCGACGGCGGAATCCACTTTCTCCGATGGCACACCTACTGTTAATCTACGCTCTAAACCCGATGTCGTTTCTACCGAGACACGCATCTTTGTCTCCTAACTTAAAACACTTAAGAGCCCCGTCATGGGGCAGTAATCCATTAAGGAATTTGGTGCGGAAGGAGAGACTCGAACTCTCACGTCGTAAGACACTGGAACCTAAATCCAGCGCGTCTACCAATTTCGCCACTTCCGCGTAAACGATCACTCATGCGAGTGCGTCGGTGGTTCCTGACCTAAGGGCGCGGATGTTGTCACATTAGGTGAATTGATTCAATCGGGAGAGACCAAATCCATGGCAAGAATCGTGAAGCTAATGCTATTGCAATACAGCGAGTCTTACATCGTATGGGTAGGACGGTCAGAGACAAAACCAGTGCCTAAATGTTCTTCAATTTTTGTGGCAACAGCAAAGTCCGCTTCGGAGAACTGAACGCCTATCCCAGCCTGCCGATTACCCTGAGCACCTTTGGGAGCAACCCATACCACCTGTCCGTTGATCAGGATTTTCTCGGGCTCGTCCATGAGTGCCAGTAGGATAAATACCTATTCTCCGAGCTCATACTTCTTGTTAGTGGGGACAAAAAGGCCGCCGTGCCGAACGAAGGGCATATAGGCCGCGAATAACACAGCACGATCTTTAATCGTCAGTGAGAGGATGCCCTGTTTATTGTCTTCACTCATGCTCTCAGCCTATGGCTGACTGGCTTGGTTGCCAAGTCAAGTTCAAACCCCCATGACCTCAAGGCTTCGATTTATAGCCGCTACATCGTTGCGCCTTGCGTTCACAATCAAACTTGCAATCTCGTAGCACGTCGACTCCTTTGCCGGAACGGAACCGTTACGTAATCGCTGTAAGAGCACGGCAATGGCTCGATGCAACTGAAGTAAGGCGATAAACGAGCCACTTCCAGCAGCCTGATTACTCAATCGCTCCTCAAGGGCGACTGCGACCGCCTCGACACTATCTGTGAGTTCGAAGCCTTGAAGCACGCCTGACGCATCAGCCACAGACATGTCGGTCGACAACATCGCTTCAACCATGTTCGTTACGACCGAGCGCGCTTCCGCTTTTCCATCGACAACCGATAAGACCAATCGTTCTAGCGCTCGATCATTGCCGCTGATGTCTGAGGGAACAGCAATGCCTGCAGCGCGAAGGTGATTAATCGATGAGGCGGCTTTAAGTGGTGGTAACCACCAAGTCTGACACCGCGAGCGAATCGTAGCGGGTAATAGCCAAGTTCGTTG